>CAYLRA010000025.1:0-36295 GCA_964386045.1 uncultured Verrucomicrobiaceae bacterium
TCCACACCCACGCCTATCAGTACTGCGTCGAGTCGCTCGGCATGGACGAAGGCGAAGTGTTCAACATGTACCGCGAAGTGCCGTCGGTGGCGAAGAAAGCCACCTGGAGCCTTGGCCACATCCACGCACTGAGCAACCCGACGTTCACTACCGGCACACCAGAAACGGATGAGGAGCTGCTGCGCAACCTGATCGGCTACTACGCCGTCACCGAAGGGATCTTCTTCTACTGCGGCTTCACGCAGATTCTGTCGATGGGCCGTCGCAACAAGATGACCGGCGTCGCCGAGCAGTTCCAGTACATCCTGCGCGACGAGTCGATGCATCTGAACTTCGGCATCGACATGATCAACCAGATCAAGCTGGAAAACCCGCACCTGTGGAGCGAAGCGTTCCAGCGCGAAGTGATCCAGATGATCCTCGAAGGCACCGCCATCGAAGTCGAATACGCGCGCGACTCGATGCCACGCGGCGTGCTCGGCATGAACGCGGCGATGATGGAAGAGTACCTGCACTTCATCGCCAACCGCCGCCTGAACCAGCTCGGCCTGCCGGAGCAGTTCCCCGGCGCGCAGAACCCGTTCCCGTGGATGAGCGAGATCATGGACCTGCGCAAGGAGAAGAACTTCTTCGAGACGCGGGTGACCGAGTACCAGACCGGCGGGGCGTTGAGCTGGGAGTAACCCACTCCCACACCAGGCCGGGGGGAGATAGGGAGATGTCCACACCCAACCTGATCGAAACCTGGATGCAGATGATGACGGCCGCGCTCGGCTCGCCGGTGACGATACGCTTCCCCGGCGGCGGCGATATCGGCGGTTTCACCTACCAGCCGCACACCACCTGGGAGGCGCCGACGCTCTATCGCGGCAATGCCGCGCTGGAGCAGACCATCTACAGCACCGTCGCCAGCCCCGGCAAACAGCTCGGCAAGCTGACCGAACTGGTGCTGCAGATGGCCAAGCGGCTGGAGCCGCAGCTGGCGGACAAGCAGTCGCTGCAAGAGGTGCGGGCGATGGCGGAGGACGTGCGCCGGATTACCGAATCGGCCGCCGATGCCGGCGCCAATGCCGCGCGCAGCGAGCTGGAAAAACTGCGTCGCAGCAATGAAACTCTGCTGCGCACGTTGATCGCGGAGTACCACGCTTCACTGCAGCAGAAGGATTCAGCCAGCGAGTGATCGCAGCGTCTGCAACTACTCAATGCACCACCGCAGCGACGTTGATGGTCTCCATCGCCACCGGGCGGCTGATCGCGTAGCCCTGAGCGAAGTCGACCCCCACCTCCTGCAGCCGCGCCAGTACCGGCTCGCTCGATACATATTCAGCCACGGTGCGGATGCCCATCGCATGGGCGATCTCGTTGATCGAACGCACGATGAGCAGATCTTCGGTGCTGTCGTTGATGCTCTCGATGAAGGCGCCATCGATCTTCAGGTAGTCGACCGGCAGCTGCTTCAGGTATTCGTAGGAGCAGCGCCCGGTGCCGAAATCGTCGAGCGCGAACGAACAGCCGAGCCGCTTCACGCGACGGATGAAATCGGCGGTGCTGACCAGGTTGTCGATGGTCGCCGTCTCGGTGATTTCGAAACAGACCAGCTTCGGTGACACCGCGTGGGCACCGAAACGTTCGAGCAGAAAGTCGGCCAGCGCCGGATCGTTGAGACTGTTGGCGGAGAGGTTGATCGCCAGCGACGGCGGTTGTGCGCCCTGGCGGATGGCCTGCCCGAGCCAGGCCAGTGCGCGATCGATCACCCAGCGGTCGACACGGCGCATGCTGCCGTAACGCTCGGCCGCCTCGATGAACTCGATCGGCGAACCGAGTTCGCCGTCGTCACCACGCAATCCCAGCAGCACTTCGTAGTGGCTGATCCGTGTGCGATCGGAGACCGCGACGATCGGCTGCACCCGCAGCGCCAGCGCCTCATCGTCGAGCATTTCGCCCATCTTGTTGATCCAGTGCAGCATGCGATCGCGCCGTGAAATCACCTCGGCGCCGCCCTCGAACAGCTGCAACTGGTCGCGACCGTGCGCCTTGGCCTCGGAGCAGGCGAATTGTGCATCGCGCAGCACAACGGTGGCGCTCGCCGCGAACTTGTCGATCTCGACGGCACCGATGCTCAACGTCACATCCGCATTGCCCGCCGCCAGTCGGTAGACCGTGCCGGCCACGCGTTCACGCATCTCCTCGGCCAGCCGCTGCGCGGGAAGGCTTTCGAGCGGAAGCAGCACGGCGAACTCGTTGCCGACCAGTCGCGCCAGTTCGGCATCGCTGCCGGCGATCTGCGCCAGCGTGATGCCGACCTGGCGCAGCAGTTCGTCGCCGGTGAGATGGCCGTAGAGCTGATTGACCACGGCGAAGCGGTCGACATCGATGTAGAGCAAGGTGTAGCGCTGCTGCTGGCTGCGCGCGCGCAGTACCGCGCTCTGCACCTTCTCCTCGAAGCTGCGGCGATTGAGCAGCCCGGTCAGTTCGTCCATCGACTGCCGGTCGATGATCTCCTCGAAGGCGCGCTCGGCGACATCGGCGATGGCGCGATTGACCAGCGGCTGGCGCGCGCTGTCGGCGACCGGTGCAAAGCCGCGCGACAGCTCGCGGGCGAAATCGACGACGTCGAGATCGAGCGACTTGCTGCCGGCGCCGTCGACGAAAACGAAGTTCTGGTGATCGGCGCTGATCCAGACCAGCGTGTGACGCACGCCATTGCGATCATCCGCATGGGCAAAAAGATCCCCGACCCGATAGTCGCGCAAGCGGCGCAACCACGGCATCAGCTCCGGGTAGGCATTCTCCAGCTCGCCGCGCAGCTGCCCCTTGACCCGGGCGGGTCGCGGCTGGAAGGCAAAAGCCTCGCGCTCCAGCTGCAACGGTTTCTCGCGGCTCAACACCGCGCGGATCGATTCGATCAGCTCGTCGCGACGAAAATCGGCGGGGAAGGCATGCTCCAGCGCATCCCGCACCCGCGTCGTCAGTCCGGCGATCTCCGCGCTGTCGAGGCTGTCTGCCTCATGCTGGAGGCGACTGAACTGCCACAACAACTCGTCGAGCAGGGCCAGCGAATCGCGCCAGGTATCGCTGGTATCACCGTTGCGCAGCCAGGTCAGCCGCAGCAACTCGCGCCAGCCGCTCTCCACCAGTTGAACCACCGGGCGCGGCACCTCGACATGAGCGAGCCGCTTGTGCAGCTCGCGATCGACGGCGAGATTGGCCTGCAACAGCCGCTGCTGCCCGTCACACGCCTCGACCAGACGCTGGATGCTCTTCTCGCGCGCCCTCGCCTGGCGCTGGCTGAGCGAACTCAGCGCGCGGCTGGCGTCGTTGAACTGCGCGTCGCTGCAGGGAACCTGCGCGGCGATCGGCGTCAGGATGTCGACGATGCGCGCACCGAGCGCGCCATCGATCTGGTCGCGAAAGGCGCTCAGCTCCCCCATGCTGTTGACCAGCCGATGCGCCGGATGGTCGGGGTGTTCATAGAGGGCATCGTCGGCGAGCGAAGCGGCGGCCAGCGGCAGGTCCAGCCGCCGCACCAGCGCGCGCAGCTCGGGCAGGTCGCTGAGCAGTCGCGCCAGCATCTCGATGATCTGCTCCGACAGCTGGATCTGGCTGGCACTGTGCGCCGGCAGGCTGCCGGAGAGCCCCTGCGCAGCCAGCGACGCCTCGATCCGCTCGCGCAGCGGCTGGCCCGATGCCCGCTGCCCCTGCTGGACCTGCAGCGCCGCCAACGCCGCGATCACCGCTTCAGGCTGCAACGACACCTCGCCGGCGTGGAGCGGCGCTGTCTCGTTCAGCAGCTGCAGCAGCTGGCGCGAGGCGCGATAGGCCGCCGGACTTGGCGAAGCCGGCGTCGCGACCGCGCTCGCGTCGGCAGCTTCCTCACCGGGCGCCTGCGTTGGCTGTGCGCCCGGCACGGCCTCCGGCTCCGCTGTCGCCGCCGTGCGCTGCGGCCAGTTTTCGCGGAACCGCCGCAACTCCGGCCACTGCTCGATTTCGAGATCGGGCAACACACCCGCGCGTTTCAGGCGCTCGTTCAATTCGTCGTAGAGCTGGATCAGACCGTCGACCAACGTGCGCTGGGCCACCTGCAGGATCAATGGCAGCATCGCCACCGACAGACCGACGGCCAACAACTCGCGGCACAGTTGCCGCAGCTGCGCGGTGAACCCCAGGACAAAGGTCGTGTCGTCAGGCTCGCTGCCAAGCAGATGCCCCAGCCGCCGCCGCAGCGCAAACAGCGCCTGATCCCCCCGCTCGGCGCCGTGCAGGATCGCCTTGCGCAGCGCCAGCTGTACCTCCATCTCGTCAAAGCCGACCAGCGCCAGCGGCTCACCCGCCGGCGCCGCCGCTTCGCTTGTCACGGGCAGCTGGAAGAGCGTGCCGTCGCCACACAGATCGGGGAGATCGCGCCGGAAGCGTCGCAGCACCGCCACCGCCTCCAGCGCCAGCAACCGCTGCTGGGTGCCGCTGCCGAGGAAGGCGGCATCCACCAGTGCGATCTCGCCCTCGTCCAGCAGGTGCAGCAGCAGCACCTGTGACTCCTGTCGCGCATAGACTTCAAGCGCCGCCAGCAGTTGCGGCCGGGCAGAGATATCGGCGTGCCCATCTGGACCGACACCGGACATGAAACCACTCCGTTAGTCGCGAGCGCTGGCAACGCCTTGTCTGGATTACCGCGCGCCTGGCACTTCAAGTGCCTGTTATAGGTGTGCCTGTTATATAGAGTCACTACAAACTTCAGGATAGTCAGCCCCCGCCCAAACCGGGGGCTGTTGTCAAAAAAATTCACCAACCGGGACCGCGCCCACAATGACCGCGCACGATGCATCCGCCAATCGGGACGACGCGACCGGCCCGCGCCTGCTCGCCCTGTGCAACGCCGCACGCGCCAACCACGGCGTGGCGCCACTCACCTGGTCACCGCTGCTGGCAACCGTGGCACGGCAGCACGCGCAGGCGATGGCACGGGAAGGCTATTTCGACCATGTCGACCGGCAGTTGCGCGGGGTTGGCGAGCGGCTCAATGCCAGCGGCTATCGCTACCGCTGGGCCGGCGAAAACATCTCGGCAGGACTCGACGATATCAACGCGGTGTTCGACTGGTGGATGCAGAGCGACAGCCACCGCGCCAGCATCCTCAACCCCGACTTCACCGAAACCGGACTCGGCCACGGCTACATCGCGCAGGACGCCTTGAACATGCACCACTACTGGGCGCAGGTATTCGGCTCGCGCATGGTCGATTGAGCGCCGGCCACGCCGTCAGGAGCTGACGCCCCCTGCTCCAGCAGCTCGTACAACGCGGCAAACTCGCGTGTCAGCTTGTGGCCGGGCGCGGCATAAACCAGCGGCACCTGGGCGCGATGCGACTCCTTCATCTTGACCGAGGTCGACAGGAAGGCATCGAGCACGGGCAACTGCTCCGCCTTCAACTCCTCGATCAGCGTGCGCGGCAGGTTGGCCTGACCGTTGAACTGATTGACGACGATGCCTTCGATCGCGAGATGGGGATTGTGGTCCTGCTTCAGGTCGAGCGCGTTGTCGAGCAGCTGGTAGAGCGCCTGTTTCGAGAAGCTGTCGCAGTCGTAGGGAATCAGCACGCGATCGGCGGCGATCAGCGCGATCTTGCTGTAGTAATTGAAGTTCGGCGGGGTATCGATGTAGACGCGGTCGTATTCTGCGGCGAGTTCATCGAGCGCCTCGCGCAGCTTGTAGATTTTGTAGCGGCTTTCGAGCTCGGTGACGATGCTGTTCAGCAGCGGGCTGGCGGCGAGCAGGTCGAGCCGCTCGAACCGCGTCTCCTGCACGAAACCGATCGCCGCCGCCGGCGTATCGAACCAGCCGCCGGCACTGCGCCGCAGCAGGTGGGCGACGCTCTCGGTGGCGTCGCGGTTGTCGGCACTGTGCACATCGACGCCGAGGTAGTAGCTGGTGTTGCCCTGCACGTCGAGATCGACCACCAGCGTGCGCAGGCCGCGACTGGCACTGAGCGCAGCGAGATTACAGGTGATGCTCGACTTGCCAACGCCTCCTTTCTGGTTGAACACCACCCGTCGCATCGTCCCCTCCTGATCCTCGCGCGCCAATTGTGATCATGCCGCGACAGCCGTGCGCCCCGCGCTGGTGCCGGCGGCGCCGACCGGGCACCAACATCGCGCCGATCGACTAGAACTCTGCTTCCAGCTCGTCGATGTCATCCGGCTCCTGCCGCGCGGCGCCGATCCACTCCTGCATCTCCGGCAGCGCCAGAATCTGCTCGCAGAACGCCTTGCAGCGTTCGTCGAGCGCCACATCGTAGGTCCTGAAACGCAGCACCACCGGCGCGTACATCGCGTCGGCGACACTGGGGCGGGCGCCGAACAGGAACGGGCCGCCGTAACGATCGAGGCAGTCGCGCCAGATGTCGGTGATGTGGTCGATGTCGGCCTGGGCGCGCGACCAGATCTTGAAGCTCTTGAAGTGCGCCTTGATGTTCATCGGCAACGCGGAACGCAGCGCCGTGAAGCCGGAGTGCATCTCGCCGCAGATCGAGCGGCAGTGGGCCCGGGCCGCGCGATCATCGGGCAACAGCTGCGCCTGTGGGCAGAGCTCATTGAGGAATTCGGCGATCGCCAGCGTGTCCCAACAGTCGACGCCGTCGTACTGCAATCGCGGCACGCGGATCGACGAGGAGAGCAGCAGAATCTCGGCGCGCACTTCGGGATCATCGGGAGAGACCACCTTCTCCTCGAACTCGATCCCGGCGAAACGCGCCAGCAACCAGCCGCGCAGGGACCAGGAGGAGTAGTTCTTGCTGCTGATGGTAAGCGTCGCCATAGCGGATATCCGTTGGTTATCTGGAAGAGGTACGTATCATCCCCGGGTCGACAGGGAGCGGTGCCATGCTAGTGTCATTTCACTGCCTTACGGTTCAGCTCACCGTCTCGGGAGTCCGGTCTCCGGGGTCAGGCCACCGACTCGCCGCGTGCCGCGGCATTCAACAACCCGACCTGTTACCAGAGAGTTACAGCACTTGAGCGGGTGCAGTGCAAATTGCGCACCAGCAACGACCGGCGACAGACCGATGACGGACGCGAACCGCTGGCACGCATGTTGCGTCATTCGAATCATCCATTGCCTGGACTACCGGCCGTGCTGACCGTCCCAATGATCGACACTCGCGAGGCCAAGATGTTCTCACCGCTCTACCAGGCGTACCAGACCTATGCGGACCTGACAGCGCCGATGCGCGGTCTCGCTCGCGGGCTGCTACCGCTGCTGGACAACCCCTGGCGCGACCGCAGCCTGACCCTGCGGCTATTGGCGGGCGCCTGTGAATTCACCGCGCTGGCCGGGCTGACCCACGACCGCCCGGACTACGGCATCAGCTCGGTGCGGGTCGGTCGACGCGAGGTCGCCATCGATGAAGTGGTGGTGCAACGTACCCCCTTCTGCTCCCTGCTGCACTTCCGCAAGCAGGCCGATATCGCCCAACCCAAGGTGCTGCTGGTGGCACCGGTCTCCGGCCACTTCGCCACGCTGCTGCGCGCCACGCTGGTGACGCTGCTGCGCGACCACGACGTCTACATCACCGACTGGCACAACGCGCGGGATATCCCGCTGCGCGCCGGCCGCTTCGACCTCGACGATTTCATCCTGCACGTGGTCGAACATCTCGAATTCCTCGGACCCGATACCCACGTCATCTCGGTCTGCCAGCCCACCGTGCCGACACTGGCCGCGGTGGCGCTGATGGCGGAGGAGAACAACCCGGCACAACCCGCCTCGATGACGCTGATGGCAGGACCGATCGACTGCCGCATCAACCCGAGCGAGGTGAACAAACTCGCCACCAGCAAGCCGATCGAGTGGTTCGAGCGCAACGTCGTCACCACGGTGCCGCTGCGTTATCGCGGCGCGCTGCGCAAGGTCTATCCCGGCTTCCTGCAGATCACCGCCTTCATGTCGATGAATCCCGGTCGCCACGCCCACTCGCTGATCGACATGTTCGCCAGCTTCGTGCGCAACGAGCGCGAAGAGGCCGAAGCGGTGCGCAACTTCTACGACGAGTACCTGGCGGTGATGGACATGCCCGCCGAGTTCTACCTGCAAACGGTGGCGTCGGTTTTCCAGGAGTTCCACCTGGCGCGCGGCACCATGGAGGTGAAGGGACGCACGGTCGACTGCGGCAAGATCCGCAAGACAGCACTGTTCACCATCGAGGGCGAGCGCGACGATGTCTGCTCGCTCGGCCAGACGCTGGCGGCGCAGGATCTGTGCAAGAACCTGCGCCAGTACAAGAAGAAACACCATGTACAGCCCGGCGTCGGCCACTACGGGGTGTTCAGCGGCAAACGCTGGGAAAACGAGGTCTACCCGCTGGTGCGCGACTTCATCATGTCGCACGCGGGCTGAGTGGTGACCTGAAGCCTCAATCGCTTCGCCGACACCCAATCGCTACAATCCGCCCTCCTCGCGGCCAGCCGTCGCCGCGACTCCGGATGGCATGATGAGCGCATCGCACCCGCACCACCCCTCCTCGGACCGTACCCCCGGCGCCGGCAGCGGCGACTGGAGCGTACTGCGCCAGCTGCTGCCCTACCTGCGCGAATACCGCGGCCGCGTCGCGCTGGCACTGCTGCTGATGATCGTCGCCAAGTTCGCCAACATCGGCGTGCCGCTGCTGATGAAGCAGATCGTCGACGGCTTCAGCGGCCCGGCCGCCATTGCCGTGGTGCCGATCGCGCTGCTCGCCGCCTACGGCCTGCTGCGGCTGTCGGCGACGCTGTTCGCCGAGCTGCGCGACATCGTCTTCGTGCGGGTGACACAGCGAGCGGCGCGGCGCATCGCGCTCGGTGTCTTTCGCCACCTGCATGCACTGAGCCTGCGCTTTCACCTCGAACGCCAGACCGGCGGCGTCTCGCGCGACATCGAGCGCGGCACGCGCGGCATCTCCACGCTGATGAGCTACCTGGTCTTCAGCGTGCTGCCGACACTGTTCGAACTGGTGCTGGTGACCACCCTGCTCTACACCCGGCTCGGTGCCGAGTTCGCGCTGATCACGCTCGGCGGTGTCGCCCTCTACATGGTCGCGACCTTCGCCATCAGCGAATGGCGCACCCGCCACCGGCGCACGATGAACGACGAGGACTCGCGCGCCAACACCAAGGCGATCGACTCGCTGCTCAACTACGAAACGGTGAAGTACTTCGGCAACGAGGAGTACGAGGCACAGCGCTACGACGGCAACCTGCAGCGTTACGAAGGGGCGGCGGTCAAGAGCGAGACCTCGCTCGGCATTCTCAACGCGGTGCAGAGCGCCATCATCGCGCTGACGGTAACGCTGCTGATGTGGCGCGCGGCGGTCGGCATCGTCGCCGACGAACTGACACTGGGCGATCTGGTGATGGTCAACGCGCTGCTGATCCAGCTCTACGTACCGCTCAACTTCTTCGGCGTGATGTATCGCGAGATCAAGCAGGCGCTGATCGACCTGGAGCGGATGTTCAAACTGCTGAACGAAAACCAGGAGATTCGCGACCGACCTGCGGCAACACCGCTCGACACCCGCGCCGGGGCGGCGATTCGCTTCGAGCGGGTCGACTTTGGCTATGAGTCGCGCCGACAGATCCTGTTCGGTGTCGATTTCGACGTACCGGCCGGCCACACCATCGCCGTGGTCGGCAGCTCCGGCGCCGGCAAGTCGACGCTGTCGCGGCTGCTGTTCCGCTTCTACGACGTCGGCGGCGGTCGCATCACCATCGACGGCCAGGATATCCGCGACGTCACCCAGCAGAGCCTGCGCGCGGCGCTCGGCATCGTGCCGCAGGACACCGTGCTGTTCAACGACACCATCTTCTACAACATCGCCTACGGCCGCCCCGAAGCGACGCGCGACGAAGTGATCGCCGCCGCCCGCGCCGCCCACATCCACGACTTCATCGAACGACTGCCGGACGGTTACGACGCCATGGTCGGCGAACGCGGCCTGAAGCTCTCCGGCGGCGAGAAACAGCGCGTGGCGATTGCCCGCACGCTGCTGAAGCGGCCCGCCATCCTGATCTTCGACGAGGCGACCTCGGCGCTCGATTCGCGCACCGAGCGCGCGATACAGGCCGAGCTGAAGGCGATCTCGGCCGACCGCACCACGCTGGTGATCGCCCATCGCCTCTCCACCGTGGTCGATGCCGACCGCATCCTGGTGCTGGAGCAGGGGCGCGTGATCGAGCAGGGGCGCTTCGCCGAACTGCTGGCGGCCGGCGGCCGCTTTGCACAGATGTGGCAACTGCAACGGGAGCAGGGCGAGGAAGCGGACATCGGGGCAAGCGCAGCGCCGTGAGTCGCACCGGCCGGGTTACGCAAGCGTAATTGGCGTTGAGGCCGGCGGCGATATTTACTGTGAGCGTGAGAAACAGCTTTGCATCGGCTGACGCCGACGCCCTTCCTGGAGAGATGTCATGAAAAGAAAAATCCTGCTCGCCGCCGCCCTGACTGTCGTCGCCGGCGCAGCGTTCGCCGCCAAGCCGACCAGCATCGTCTACGTGCAGGAAGTGCCGGTAGACGACGAGATCTACGCCCAGTTCACCGTCAAGTGCTCCGACGGTACCGAGAAATCGGTCAGCGCCTGGGACAACCGTAAACTCTGGTGCCAGGGCATCGGCACCAAGGAGGACTGTGACAAGAAACAGATCGCGGCCGCCAAGAAAGCCTGCAAGTAACACCGGTACAAACAAGCAACACGGAACGGGGCGCCTGGGGGCGCCCCGTTTACGTTTCCGGGTGAATCACCCTCACCAGCGTCACATCCGTCACACGTGACCGGCCGTCTCGGGGTTGAACTCGCGGATGAAGATGTCCCAGAAGGCGAGGAACAGCGCCGCGATCAGCGGGCCGATGACGAAGCCGCTGATGCCAAACATGACGAAGCCACCCAGCGTCGACAGCAGCACCAGATAATCGGGCATTCGCGTGTCGCGCCCGACCAGGATCGGTCGCAGCACATTGTCGACCAGCCCGATGACGCCGGCGCCAAAAACGATCAGCACGATGCCGCTGACATAGTCGCCGGTCACCAGGAAATAGATCGCCACCGGCGCCCAGATCAGCGCGGCGCCCACCGCCGGCAGCAGCGACAGGATCGCCATCACCACCCCCCATAACAGTGCCGCCTGTACCCCGAGTATCCAGAAGATCACCCCGCCCAGCGCCCCCTGCGTCATCGCCACCACCAGGTTGCCCTTGACGGTGGCGCGAGTCACCTCGGCAAATTTCGCGAACAGCAGCCGCTCGCGGGTATCGCCGAGTGGCAGCGCGCGGATCAGCAGCTCCATGAGGCTTTTGCTGTCACGCAGGAAGAAGAAGGTCATGTAGAGCATCAGCGCGGCACTGATGGTCAGGTTGAGGGCATTCTGGCCAATCGCCAGCGAGCGTTTGGCGATGAACTGGCTGGCGGCAACGGCCGCATCACCCACCTGCTTGCGCAACCCGTCGGGGTCGATACCCACCCGATCGAGCAGCGCGATCACCTGCGGAAAAGCCTCTTTGGCGCGATCGACATAGACGGTGTAATCGATCTGATTCTTTTCCAGCTTCTGGTAGAGATCGATCCCCTGCTGCACGCCGGAAATCGACACGATGACCACCGGCACCACCACCACCAGCACGCAGCAGAGCAGCGTCAGCAGCGCTGCCCGGTTGGGTCCGAGCCGGAAGCGCTGGCGCAGCCAATGCTGCAGCGGCAGGAACAGCACGGTCAGCGCGACCGCCCAGAAGATGGCGCCGAAAAAGGGCGCCAGCAGGCCGAAGAAGAGCACCGTTACCAATACCAGCAACAGCAGGAATGCATTGCGCTCCAACTTGTCCGACATCATCCGTCCCCCGGTCTCGGCAAAGCCGCGATCATTGCAACATTCAGGGGCACCCACAACCGCAGCCACTCGCCCGGCGGCAGTGTTCAGTGCCGATTCAGTCGCGATCGGGAGACTGGTCACTCCGCCCCTCTCGACACCGGACCGATGCCCACCACACGCCCGTTCAAGCTCGCCCTGATCCTCGCCGCGCTGTTGCCGCTGACCGCCACCGCGCAGCAGCCTCCCGCACTGCCCTCGTCCACGCCGCCGCAGCCGGCCTGGCTACAGAACGTGCGCGCGCTGGCGATTGCCCAGCTCGACGCCGAGCTGCGCCACGCCCATACCCGCCATGTCGCCGATGGCCGACCGCTGCCGGATGCCGTGAAAACCCTGCTGCGCGGACTGGTGCCGGACGACCTGCTGGAGGCTGCGCGGTTCACGGTCAGTGTCGACGCGCCGACGCTGCCGGCACTGCTCAATCGCGGCAACCGCGAGCTGCTCGGCCAGGACCACGCGGTGTCGCTGCCCGACCTGATCGTCTTCAGTCGCGAACCGACGCTGCACCACGCCGCCGATGCGCGCTGGTGGGGCCACGAACTGGCGCACCTGCTGCAGTACCGGCAATGGGGCGGCACTGCCGCCTTCGCGCAGCGCTACGTCGACGATTTCCAGACCGTCGAGCGCGAGGCCGAGGCGCTGGGCCAGCAGGCGCGCCAGCGTTTCCTCAGCGGCAACCCGGGCGCTCCCGCCGCGGCTACAATCGCTGCTCCCGCCACCGCCGCGACGCCGTAACCACGCGATCCCGGGAGGCATACCACCGGACGCCAGACCTTGACCGCCACCGCCGACGGCGCCTGGCCGCGCACCCTGCGCGCGCTGCGCCACCGCAACTACCGCCTCTATTTCTTCGGCCAGCTCTTCTCGCTGACCGGTACCTGGATGCAGAGCGTCGCCCAGTCGTGGCTGCTCTACCAGCTGACCGACTCGGCGGCGCTGCTCGGGCTGCTGAGCTTCGTGCAGATGTTGCCGGTGTTCCTGATGGCGCCGATCGGCGGCGTCATCGCCGACCGCCTGTCGCGCCACCGACTGGTGATCGTCACCCAGTACGCCTCGGCGCTGCTGGCCGCGCTGCTGGCCCTGCTGGCGCTGACCGGGCAGATCACCGTCTGGCACCTGTTCCTGCTGGCCGCCCTGCTCGGCACCGTCAACGGCATCGACACACCGGTGCGCCAGTCCTTCGTCGCCGACATCGTCGAGCGCGAGGACCTGCCCAACGCCATCGGCCTCTACGCCTCGGTGTTCAACGGCGCACGCGTGCTGGGTCCGGCACTGGCCGGCGCGCTGGTGGCGTCGATCGGCGTCGGCTGGTGCTTCTTCATCAATGCCGTCAGTTTCATCCCGGTACTGCTCGGCCTGCACGCGATGCGGGTGGCCGGCACACGACGGGCACCGGTCAGCGCCTCGCCGGCGGCGCAGATGCTGGAGGGGTTTCGCTACGTGCGCAGCCACCGGCCGATCCGCGCCGTGCTGCAGATGCTGGCGCTGGTCTGCCTGACCGGCACTCCCTACCTGGTGCTGCTGCCGATCCTCGCCGACCGCGTCCACGGCAGCGGCGCCGAGGGGCTGGGGTTGCTGATGGGCGCCTCCGGCTTCGGCGCGATGCTCGGTGCCATCCTGCTCGCCTCGCGCCACTCGGCGCGCGGGCTGCCACGCTGGATCGGCCGCGCCGTCGCCGCCTTCGGCATGTTGCTGGTGCTGCTGGCGCTGGCGCCGACGCTGTGGCTCGCCGCGCTGGTGATGGTCGGTGTCGGCACGGCGACGGTGCTGACGCTGTCGGCCAGCAATGCGCTGGTGCAGTCGCTGGTGCCGGACGCGCTGCGCGGCCGGGTGATGTCGATCTTCTTCATGACGGTGATGGGTGCCAGCCCGCTCGGCTCGCTGGGTGCCGGCGCGCTGACCGAACTGCTGGGCGCGCCGCTGACCATAGCGCTGGGCGGGCTGGCCTGCCTGCTCGCCGCGCGCGGCTTCAGCCGCCATCTGCCGCTGCTGAGCGCGGCCCAACGCGCCCCGCACGGTTGATAAACCGTGATACGGAGCTATAACTAAACGCAGTTAACGGCGCCGATGCGCCGCCATCGTGGTAGAGCGACTGGATATGAGCAAAACGAAACTGACCCCGACCAAGGTAAAAGTGATCGAGAGTGCGCTGGAGGAGCGGAAGGTCCGCGACGATCGGCGCAAGCGCGAGGTAGATGCCTACAAGGGACCCGAGCGCCGCTCCGGACAGGATCGTCGGGACGAAAAACCGTAACCCGCGCCGACCGGCACGAGCCGCGGTTCAGCGGCGATCCGCGATCAGATAGAAGTCGACATCCACCGCATCCCGCACCCGCAGGTTGCCGCTCAGCACGCTGAACGGCTCCAGCCCCAATTGCCGTTGCGACAGCGATAACGACCCCATCAGCTTGATCCGGAACGGCGTCACCTCCAGGTGGGCCGGGATCGACAGATCGCTGACCCGCCCCCGCACCTTCACCCTCGCCACCAGCGTCACGTTGGGCGGATCGCCGCGCAGGCCGGCCACCCGCAGCTCGATGAACGGGTGCGCCTCGGCGTCGAGCAGCAGATCGGAGAGCATGTTGCGGCGGGTGGCCTCCACCGCCTTCGGTTCGATGGCGCCGGCGAAATCGCGGCCGGCGGCGCGGCGATCGGCCGGGCGGTCGACCACCAGGTCGCGCACCGGGATCAACAGGCGGGCACCGGAGCGCCAGAGCGGGTCCTGCAGGAAAACCGTGCCGCTGATGCGGGTGGCACTGATGACATGGTTGTGGCCGAGACGCGCCAGCATCCCCTCCCGGTAGACCTTCAGCGTCACCACCGAGGCTGTGTCATTGACCTTGTAGAGACGTGCTCCGGCCTCCGGCAGCACTGGCATCTCGCCCGGTGGCGGCAGCAGTACATCGCGCGGCGCCCACTGGCAGCCGACCAGCAATGCGATAAGAATCCAGCCCAGTCGCCGCAACACCACACCTTCTCCCGACATTCCGGCCACCCGTCACGCCGCAGATGGTAGATGAGCCGGCCATTGCGCGCCCTGCCCATCACTGCAATCTGCGACGTGGCAACAACGCATTGCGGTACCCGTACTCACTGCGGCTGCACCGGCACCCAGCGACCGATCACATGCTGCAACACGCCGGTCTGACGCATCCGCGCCAGCTCGTCGTCGAGCCGGCGGCGCCAGGTCTCATCCCCCTTGCGCACCGCCCATGCCAGCGACTCCTCGGTCAGCAGCCGGTCGAGGCTCATCAGGTCGCCGTAACGCGGCTCTGTCGGCAGCAGCCAGCTGGTGGTGGCACTGTCGATCAGCAGATCGATCTTGTTCTCCAGCAGCGCCTGCAACCCCTCCTCTGCCGACGCGAAGCCGGTGCCGTCACTGCGGCCCAGCACCTGCTCGCAGAAACGGGCGGCACCGCTGTCGCGGATGTAACCGAGCCGGTAGCCCGGCTGCATCAGCGCGCCGGGACCGCGGAAACGCATGATGTCGACGACGCGGATTACCGGCATCAGCCCGGACTGCTGGTATGGCAGGGTGAACGACGCCGGTGCCGACGGGTCGATGACCAGCCCCGCCATCACCACATCAACTTCGCCGCGCTCCAGCGCGGCCAGCAACTGTTCTCGCGGCAGCGCCACCGACTGCAGACGGCGACCGAGTTGCGCCGCCAGCACGCGGGCGAAATCGGCCTCCATGCCGACCCATTCACCGTCGCTCTGGAAGCTCAGCGGCGGTCGATCGGTCGCCATGCCGACCCGCAGCGCGTTGTCGGCCCACGCCAGGTTCAGCCCGACCACAACCGCCAACGCCACCACCAATCGCTGCCACATTTCTCACATTCCTCTTCAGAAGCTTTCCGGGTCGCCATCCTACTCGGTTGTTATCGTCATCCCGCGCTACCAGTGCCGATACGGCGCGCAGAAATTGCTAGGTAGAACTACCTATAACCGATGATGGAAGCCGCTACCTACAATGCCGCCCGCCCCGGTTGCCCAACCGCCGTCGCTCCCGCGCGTCGCCCTGCGCCATCCAGCATACGGATTACTCCGTAGCCCGATAGGTACATGAGCGAATTTCGCAAGGCAGGTGCCCTTTCTACACTGAGCGCACCTGTACGGAAACCGGAGATACGACATGTTGGTACTTTCGCGACGCCTTGGTGAAACGGTGATGATCGGCGACGACATCAAACTCACAGTACTCGGCATTAACGGCAATCAGGTGCGCATTGGCATTGCGGCTCCGAAGGAGATCAGCGTGCACCGCGAGGAGGTTTACCGCCGTATCCAGGAGGAACTCATGGAAGGCGGCAGCAGCGCCGACCGCGTCGCCAACGGCTGACCAGTCGCTCGCGGACAACAACTAACCGGTGCCCACCGCGGCACCACGGCGACTGAACCCGCCGCAGCCGCGCCGGCATCGCCCGGTGCGGCCTTTGATTTGCCCCGGGAGGAATTCGGCATGTTGGTACTCTCCAGACGTCTTGGCGAAACCCTGATCATCGGCGACGAGATCAAGATCACGGTGCTCGGCATCAGCGGTAATCAGGTGCGGCTCGGTATCGCCGCGCCGAAAGAGGTCAGCGTTCACCGCGAAGAGGTTTATCGCCGGATCCAGGAAGAGGTCGGACAACCGGGCGACGATCAGTAATTGCGTTACGCCGGCGGCAGCCGGCAGAAAAACGTCACACCACCTTCGGCATTGCGCCGAAAGCCGATCTCGCCACCGTGCCGCTGCACGATTCCCTGGCAGATCGACAGACCGATCCCCATGCCGCTGCGCTTGGTGGTGAAGAACGGGTGGAACAGCTGCGCCTCCGCTTCCGCTGACAGACCGCAACCTCGATCGACGACGCGGAAGCCGACCATCCCCTGCTCGATCCCGCTCTCCACCACCACCCCGAGATTGCGCTGCGGCGAATCCGCCATCGCTTCCATCGCATTGCGGATCAGGTTCAGCGCCACCTGCTGGATCTGCACGCTGTCGACCTGCACTGGCGGCAGTTCACGCGCCGGCTCGAAGTGGATACCGACATCGCTGATGCGCGAGTCGACCTCGGCCAGCGAAATCACCTCCTGCAACAACTCGTTGATATCGACCCGCGAGCGCCCGCCCAGCGGCTTCTGCACGTAGCCGCGCAAGCGCTGAATCACCTCCGAGGCGCGCACCGCCTGAATATCGAGTTTGTCGAGCAGTTCGGTCAGTCGTTCGCGATCGAATTCCGGCTGCTGCAGCAACCGCTTGCCGACGCGAGCGTAGTTGACCACGGCGGTCAGTGGCTGGTTGACCTCGTGGGCGATGCCGGCCGCCATTTCACCCGAACTGGAAAGACGCTCCATGTGCGCCATGTGCTGGCGCTGCGACTCCATCTCCTCGCGCGCATGGCGCAGCGCCTCCTCGCTCTCCAGCCAGTCGCTGATGTCGCGCAGCACCATGACGGCGCCGCCATCGCGACGCGGCGAGCAGGTCAATGCCACCGGCACCGTGCTGCCATCGCGGCGATAGAACAACTCAAAGTCACTGATCACACTTTGGCCGAGTCGATAGGCGCGGTACGGGGGCGTCAGCTCTTCGATGACGCCGCCACCGCGCTCGTCGCGAAACAGCCGCAGCTGCTGCACGCTCTCGCCGATGGCGTCGGCTGCCGGCCAGCCGGTGATCGCCGTCGCCGCCGGATTGACCAGCGTCACATGCCCCTCGGAATCGAGGCTGATAATCCCTTCGGCGACGGCATTGAGAATCTGCTGGTTCTCCTCCTCCAGCTCGGTGTTGCGGCGCGCCAGCTCCAGCTCAAGACGCTGGATCTTGACGTGGGTGCGCACCCGCGCCACCACCTCGTCGGCCTGGAACGGCTTGGCGATGTAGTCGACGCCGCCGAGCGCGAAGCCGCGCACCTTGGCCTGGCTGTCACCCAGTGCGGAGAGGAAGATGACGGCGCTGTCGCGCGTCTGTGGATCGGCCTTGAGCTGCTGGCACACCTCGAAACCATCCATGCCCGGCATCATCACATCGAGCAACACCAGCGACGGCCGTGCCTGGCGCGCGATGTCGAGTGCCGACTCGCCGTTGCGCGCAATCAACAGCCGATAGCCATTGCCCTGCAGCGTCTTGTAGAGGATCTGCAGATTGATCGGATTGTCATCGACCAGCAGGATCTGCTCGCCGTATTCGATGATTGGGTCCACGGCCATGTTCCATCATGCAATGGCCCTCCCGACCGCTGAGGCCAGCGGTGGAGAGGGCGGGAAATCACTGAAACTGCTTTCTAAACGTTCTCGAGAGAATCTGCCAGCAGTATGCGGATCTGCTCAAGATCGAAACCGTCCAGCAGCATATTGCAGCGTTCGATCAGCGGGAGACACTCTGGCAGCTCGGCCTGAAGTCTCGCCAGCGCCTCGCGCAATCCCTCCGGATCGCCCAGTGCCAGCGCGGCCTGCAGCGGCTGCAGCGTCTCCGCCGGCAGCGTGTGCAACGGCGCGCGCAGCGCTGCCGGGACAGGTTGCGCCGGATTGGCGAGCGACCCGGTCGACGCTGTGCGTGTCGCGCCATTCAGGGCCGACGACAGCGAAGGATCAAGGCAGTGGCACGGCAGCGTGAAACGGAAACAGCTGCCGCGCCCCAGCGTGCTGCTCACGTCAATGCATCCACCCATCAGCTGGCAGAGGCGCTGGCTGACGGCGAGCCCGAGACCGGTATCGCCGACGCCGCTGCCAGCCGCGTGGGAGGCAACCGCCAGCGCACTGAACGGCTCGAAGATCTCGGCCAGCTGCGCTTCGGCAATGCCCACGCCGGTGTCGTGGACTTCGAACAACAGGCGCGGACCGGCGTCGCTGCTGTGTCCCACGCGCAGCGTCACGCCACCGGTGGTGGTGAACTTCACCGCGTTGTTGAGCAGGTTGTGCAGAATCTGGCGCAGTTTGAGTTCGTCCAGATGCACCAGCGTCGGCAGCCGGGAAGCGAGTTCGACATCGAACTGCAGCTGTTTGGCTTCGGCCTGCTGTCGCGCCACATGGGCAACGTTATCCAGCAGCGCGTGCAGATCGCAGTCGCGCTCGTCGAGCTCGAATCGTCCGCTGTCGATCTGCGCCAGGTCGATGATGTCGTTGATCAGCTGCAACAGATGCTGCCCGCAGCGCTCGAGCGCTTCGAGGTAGCCGCGCCGCTCACCGTCGATGGCCGCGTCACGCAGCAGCAGTTGCGCATAACCGAGTACCCCGTTGAGCGGGGTGCGCAATTCGTGACTGATGCCTGCCAGAAACTGGGCGCGGGTGTGGTTGGCATCCTCGGCGACGATCAGCGCCTGCTGCAGCTTCTCCTCGGCCTGCTTCAGGTCGGAGATGTCACATATGATGCCGAGTGCGCGCAGCGGCGTACCGTCGTCGTCGCGGGCCATGACACGGCCGCGACAGCGCAGCCAGATATAGCCCCGGCTGTTGTGACGACAGCGGTATTCGCAAGTGAACTCGCCGCTGCGATAGAACTCCGCGCTGCTGTGTCGCAGGCGGGAGAGATCGTCGGGATGAACCAGTGTCAGGTAGCGGTCGAGCGGCATGTCGGTTTCGATTGTCGCCGTCTCGTCGTCGAGAAACATCCGGGCGATCGACGTATCGAAGGAGAACCTGCCGCTTTTCAGGCAGTACTCCCACAGATAGGCATCGCTGGCCTCGAGCGCCAGCTGGAAGCGCTGCTCACTGGCGCGCAGCGCCTGTTCACTGCGGCGGCGCTGATCGAGGATGGAGCTGAGTGCCTGCTGCACCGGACCGTGAGGATCACCGTCGAACGGGTCGGTACCGATCTCGCCCCGGTTGGCCGCCAGCAGCTGCTCACCGACCAGCTCCGCCCGACGGTAGAGGTAGCGACCAAACAGCCGCGTACCCCAGCCGACCAGCGCAAAGGCCAGCAACCAGGGCCACGGCGTTGCCAGCAGCGCCGGCCGCGTCAGCTGCAATAACAGGAGCAACAACAGTGGCGGTACCGCCAGCCAAAAAGCCGGCAGTAGAGCGCGTCGCATCGAAGGATTACCTGCCATCCCCCTTCCTTCCGTGTCAGTGCATTGGCAAGCCCGCAAGGATTGGGCTAGTGTGCATTTTTGTTATTTGACGTGAATCACATTGCGCGGATCACCATTCGAAACGCGCGATCCAGCCACCGGAGCTTAGGTCGCGCCAACTGCGGCAGCCATACGTAGTTGACGCAGCTGCACAGCATGGCATCGTGCGGTCATCAGCCCCGCGCAAAACCGGCCGCCCCACGTGAACCAAGGAGCCGCAGATGAGCGACACCCCATCTGTTTATGTCGTCGAGGATGACGACGCCGTGCGCGACTCACTGCAGATGGTGCTGGAGTCGGTCGGTTACAAGGTTTTCCCCTACCCCACCGGTAACGCCTTCCTCGAGGCGTGGCACGCCGACATGGGCGGCTGCATGCTGCTCGACATCCGCATGCCCGGCATCAATGGCATGGAGCTGCAGCGCAAGCTGAACGAACGCAACTCGATCCTGCCGATCATCTTCATCACCGGCCATGGCGACGTGCCAATGGCGGTGGAGGCGATGCAGCACGGCGCCTTCGATTTCGTACAGAAGCCCTACCGCGAGCAGGAGCTGCTGGAGAAGATCGAACACGCCATTGCGCTCGACCGCGACAACCGCCAGGGGCTGCAGGAGCGGCAACTGATCCGCACGCGCGTCGAGAGCCTGACGCCGCGCGAACTGGACGTGCTGCGGCTGATGGTGGAGGGGCGCGCCAACAAGGTGATCGCCGCCGACCTCGACATCAGCCAGCGCACTGTCGAGATTCATCGCGCCCGGGTCATGGAGAAGCTGGCGGCCAAATCGCTGGCCCATCTGGTGCGCATGGTGATGGCGGTCGGCGACGACGGACTGCTGACCCCGCGCTCGTGAACGCAGCGGCTCACTCGCCGCTGATCAGACGGTCGATCTGCTCCAGGTGACGCTGCAGTACCGCGCTGTCGAGCTGCAGCGGCCGGAAATACTCCTCTGCCAGCGGCGCGATGCCGCACTTGCCCGGCGGCAACCGACGCTGCGACATCAACGCATGCATGCGCGGCAGGAAGATGAATTGCAGCCACTGCGGCAGCGTCAGCGTGTCGACGCAGAACGGCTCGGTCGAGGCCAGTGCCTCCGGCGGCGGCGGTTCGCCCTGCCACTGCTGCAGCCGGCGCAGCTCCGCCTCGATGTCGATCAGCACGGCGGTGATCTCGATATGCAGGCTCATACCCTCACCTCTCTTCAGCGCGCAATCTCGCGCCGGAACGGCGGCAGCGAATCGAGGATGGCGCGACCGTAGCGGCGCGTCACCACGCGGCGGTCGAGCAGCGTCACCCGTCCAGTGTCACTTTCGGTGCGCAGCAACCGCCCGGCCGCCTGCACCAGCTTGACCGCCGCGTCCGGCACCGCCAGCTCCATGAACGGGTTGCCGCCGCGCCCCTCGATCCACTCCGCCAGCGCCGATTCGACCGGCGCATCGGGCACCGCGAACGGGATCTTGGCGATGACCACGTGGCGACAGTAGGCGCCGGGCAGGTCGACCCCTTCGGAGAAACTGGCCAGGCCGAAGATCACCGCACCCTCGCCGCCATCCACCGTCTCGCGATGGCGGCGCAGCAGCTCCTGCTTGGAGAGATGATCCTGCACCTGAATGCGCGCCTGCCACTGCGCCGGCAGTGCCTCGTACACCTCCTCCATCTGCCGCCGGGACGCGAACAGCACCAGGCTCGCCTCGGCCGGGTCGAGCAGCTGCGGCAACAGCTCGATCAACTCGGCGGTGTGCTCGCCCGGGTTGCCGGGATCGCTGCGCATCGCCGGCACCGACAGCACACCGGCCTTCGGATAATCGAATGGGCTCGGCACCACCGCCAGCGCCGCTTCGTCCGGCACGCCGGCACGCACACGAAAGCGGTCGAACCTGCCGAGTGCGGTCAATGTCGCCGAGGTGACCAGCGCACCGGCGCAGGTCGACCAGAGATGGTGCTGCAACGTCGCCGCGGCGAGGATCGGGCTGCAGTTCAGTTCGAGATCGAACGGGCCGCCGCCGGTGATGGCAGCGACCCAGCGCGCGCGCGGCGGGTTCTCGTCGCCGGCATCGCGCGCGAAGTGAAACCACAACTCGCGATTGGCCTCGGCGCGGGCGCGCAGCAGGCCGAGCGGCGGATACCAGCGCTCGGCCGCCGCCCGCACCGACATCAGTGCCGCATCCTCCAGCGCCTCCTCCAGCACCGCGCAGATACGCCCCAGTCGTTCGCCCAGCTCCTCGAAACCGTCGTGCAGCTGCGCGGCGATGTCGCGGATGACGGGGTCGACGATGCCGGCGGGAAAACGGTAGTGCGGCGCGCTGTCGGCACCGTCGGAATGTGCTTCCAGTAACTGTTCGAGCGGCAGCCGCACCGTCGCCAGCTGCTGGCGCAGGCCGTGGATGATCGACGGCAACAGCTCGAACTGGCGGTCGACGCCGCCGGTCTGGCCCAGCTCACCGGCCGCGCTGGCCAGCCCGCGAATGCTCTGCTCCAGCGCGCGGTCGGTGCTGCGCAGCCGCACGCTGCAGGCGAAGTGATCGCGCGCCTTGTCCGGCAGGTGGTGGCCTTCGTCGAAGATATAGAGGCAGTCGGCCGGCGCCGGCAGGATGGCGCCGCCGCCGAGCGCGAGATCGGCCAGCACCAGGTCGTGGTTGGTGACGATGACGTCGACCTTCTCGATCGCCTCGCGCGCCTTGAAGAAACAGCACTGGCGCACATGCGGACAGCGCCGCCCGGTGCACTGCGCGTGGTCGGTGGTGACACGCGCCCAGACCTCGTTGGCAAGTGGCTCCGGCCAGCGGTCGCGGTCGCCGTCCCACTCGTCGCTGCCGAGCTTTTCCAGCAGCAATTGCAGCTGGCTGCGGGTGGCGACGTCGAGATTGACCTGCAGCTCGTCGGGATAGAGCGCCAGCGTCGGATCGGCGGCGTTGGCGCTGCTCAGTGCATTGTCGAGTTTGCTCAGGCAGAGGTAACGGCCGCGCCCCTTGGCCAGCGCATAGGTAAAAGAGAGGCCGGAGTGTCTCTGCAGGTCGGGCAGGTCCTTGTAGACCACCTGCTCCTGCAGCGCGACGGTGGCGGTGGCGATCACCAGCCGCTTGTCGAGCGCCTTCGCCACCGGGATCGCCGCCAGCCCGTACGCAACCGTCTTGCCGGTGCCGGTACCCGCCTCCACCACCGCGATGGCAGACTCATCGCTGCCGGCGTTGGCCAGTGTGCGCGCCACCTCGGCAATCATCAGCCGCTGCCCGTAGCGCGCCTTCAGCCCCTTGCTGTCGAGCCAGCGGCGATAGGCCTGCTGGATGGTTCCCTTCAGGGCATCGGTCAACATCGAAGAACGGTTCCCGCCGCGCGGTGCGGCTCAGGCCAGCGCCAGCTTGCTGACGATCGGGTTGGCGTAGATCGCCAGCGCGTAGGGGCGATGCGACGCCGGCAGTGCCGCCATCCGCGCCTCGAAACGCCGTTCGACATCACCGTGCTGCCCCGCGACAAAGGGCAACCCCTCGGCGCCACAGGCCAGATCGGGAACACTGCCGTGCAACGCGCGATAGGCGAAGAAGTTGGTCGGGTGCAGCACGTAGCGCTCGATCACCTGGCGGTCGATCGCCGCCGCCACCGCATCGGCGTCGGCGAACTCGCCCACCAGCGGCTCGCCGAAACTGACATGCACATCGCCCTTGGCGCCGGCGATGCCGAGGCCGATGCTGCGCAGATCCTCGTGCTCGGCCTTGGCGTAGCTGCCGGTGGTGGCGCGCACGCAGAGCTCCTGCGCCTTGGCGCCGTCGCAGGGGTCGAATTCGTAGGAGATGGCCACCGGCACGATATGCAGCCGCCCGACATAGTCGCTGAACGACTCGGCACGCTTGTCCTGCGCCATCGTCAGCATCTTGATGATCGCCGGCTCGGTGCGATCGACCCCATCCTTGGCCCGCCCCTCGCGCTGTGCGATCCAGATCGGGTTGCGATCGACCTCGATCGAGTGGCGAATGTAACCGGAGAGCTGCTTGTAGGCCGCCAGCATCGCGCGCGGCCCCTTGGCCGAACGCTTGACGATGAAACTCTTGTTGAGCCGCATCAGGTCGGCGGCAAACGGCTTCGACAGCAGGTTGTCGCCGATGGCGATGCGCACCGTCTCGTGGTCGTTGTGGTAGAGCGCATAACTGAGGAAGGCGGGATCGAGGGCGATGTCGCGGTGGTTGCTCATGAACAGCCACGGCTGCTCCGGCGCCAGCCGCTCCAGCCCCGAGACCGAGAAGCGATCGGTGCTCTTCTCGATCATCCGGTCCATGTACTTCTTGATCACCGCCTGCAACGGCTCGACCGCGTCGACACCGCGCAGTTCGCGGCTCAGCACCTGCCGCACCAGCCAGCGACTCAGCCCCGGCACCACCCCGTTCATCCGCGGCAACCGCAACCGGGCGATATTGGCCAGGAACTCGCGATCGACCAGCAGCCGATCGAGCACCGCTCGCACTTCGTCATCGCGATAGGGACGAATATCGGCGAACGGATCATCCGCGGGCAGCGGCTGTTGCGGGTCTTGCATGGGGTGGCTGGTCCACAGGATCGAATGGCGCTGCAACATACCGGAACCGCTCCAAACCGTCACCTTCGAGGTGGCCCGACCATGGGCCTTCATGGGCACGACATTTCTTGTTTTTGTGGCCTGCCATCCGTGGCGGCCACCCTCCGGGTCGTCGCGGCGCGACGCCAAAAATCGCTTCCGGCGATTTTTTTCGTCGACCTGTTGACCCTCCGAATATCGATCCGTATAGTGCGCCACCTACCGCTGAGCACGGCACCGTTTACGGCAAAGTGTGAAGCCACCAGTTCGATGCGGGGTGGAGCAGCCTGGTAGCTCGTCGGGCTCATAACCCGAAGGTCGTCAGTTCAAATCTGGCCCCCGCTACCACCATTAGCGACGGCCCCAAGCGCCATCAAAAGCGCTGGGGCCGTTTCTATTTTTGCCCAGACTTGGGCACCTTCACGCAGTTCAATGTCAACTCTGCCGAGGATCTCGCGCAGGGCTGTTCGTGCTTCCACCGCCTCCCTCTTCAGGGCCGTGTTCAGCGTCAGTAAGCGGTCGCGGTAGATCTTCGCCACGTCGGGCAACTCGATCGCCACCCCTGGAAACTCTCGGGCTTCGGCAGCGAGCTGGTCACGCTCGCGCTCTGACGCTTGCAGTCGACTGGCCAGCGCGGCCGAGCTGCCGACTGTAGCCATTGCATCAACGATTCGCTGAATTTCGTCGTCGAGCTGCGCCAGCCGCCGGCGTGCGGCCGTGGTCGCCGACATTTGCTGCTCGATGTACGCTCCGACCTGGCCGCGCAACTCGTCCTCGAACTCGGCGGCAACCTGCGGCGACAGCATGCCCTCGCGCACCATCGACAACAGCCGCGCTTCGACCACATCACGTCTGATACTGAAACCGCGACAGACTGCCTCGCCCTGATCATGGCGCCGGTTGCAGCCATAACAGATACATCGATACATCCTCTGTCGGGTGTTGTTGTGAGATGCCAACGTATCCGAGAGAGAAATCGAAATTGCGGGAATCCCGACCCGATTTGGGTCGGGACTCAGAGAGATTTCGAAGTGCCTACTAACCTGCACGCCGGGGAGGCAAGACAGAACCCACACTTGCGCGACGTATCTTTTTTGATACAATGCGGATCATGAACACGCCAATCCTGACCGTGACATTCTTCTGCACCGAAGCTGGCAATGAGCCAGTGCGCGCCTTTCTGCGCGACCTGACAGTGGAGGACCGGAAAGCCATCGGCATGGACATCAAGACCGTGCAATTCGGCTGGCCACTGGGAATGCCACTGGTACGCAAGATGGGTCCAGATTTGTGGGAGGTGCGCAGCGATATCGCCGATGGAATCGCTCGCGTGCTGTTCACCGTGCACGATGGGCAGATGGTGCTGTTACATGCCTTCGTCAAGAAGTCGCAGAAAACCCCATCGAACGAACTGAAAACCGCGCAGGCTCGGCAGCGCCAACTGTAACGTCAGGAGACCACTCATGAGCAAGCACATTGGCAGCAACTTCGATGATTTCCTCGAAGAAGAAGGGATGCGCGAAGAGGTGACGGCCGCCGCCATCAAGCGCGTCATCGCTTGGCAATTGGCGCAAGCCATGAAGGCAAAGCACATCACCAAAACCGAGATGGCCAAGCGGATGCACACCAGCCGAATGGTGGTGAACCGGCTGCTGGACGAGAACGACACCAGTGTGACGCT
Source organism: uncultured Verrucomicrobiaceae bacterium (assembly GCA_964386045.1). Taxonomy (GTDB): domain Bacteria; phylum Pseudomonadota; class Gammaproteobacteria; order Pseudomonadales; family CAMLJR01; genus CAMLJR01. The sequence goes on from CAYLRA010000025.1 coordinate 26,159, forward strand.
GGCCACCTTGGCGCGTGCCAGTGTGGCCGTGGGCATGCCTCTGCGATTCGAGTTGACGCCGGCAACGTGAGCGACTGCTCGTCGGAGCTGGATTCAGATCAGGCCAAACAAGCCCCCTGAGTACCTCTCTCGCTTCATCGATATTCTCGATACCGGAGTCAATCCTCAAACGCGAAGGGATTCAGAAACTGCCGCTTCCAAAACAGCTTCCTGTCCACCGCGCTCAGTTTTGCCTCATCGCACACCTTGTCCCAATTGACTTCAATCGCTTCGCGCTGCCTATCGAAAATTACCTTGGCCTCACTCTTCGAAAGCTGAAAATGACGCGCCGCTTCAAGGCAGGAGGCGAGCTTGCTGAGGTTGTTGTCGCCAGAAACAAGCATCGCCTGCGCAGCTTCATTTCCTGTGCGGCTTTGCGGGCAAATGTCGTACGCCGGGGTCAGAGATAAGGTTTTTCCATTCCAGAAGGCCGCATGGTTCCGCGCATGGTCGTCGGTATTTCCGCACAGGATGTTGAAAACCAGACGGGAAAACAGCTCCCCAAGTGTTTCCCTCGGGGTGTCGAAGCGATGCCGGATGATTTCCGCGAAAGTTTCATAACTGGCATACCGCGCCATCATGTCATCGAGACCAAAGAGCGTTAATGCGGAAACCATGGCTTTGCGCGTCCAGCCATTTGCAGCTTTTTCGCGATCAAACCGTTCGACAAGAAGGATGTCCTTTTTCGCGGCCCGAACCAGCTTCACGGGAGCTGCATTCACTCCGGCTGCGAGCGCCAGTCGCATGGCGACGAATTCGGCTTTTACGACACTGTAGAGGTCAGAGCCTGAAGAGAATTTTGCGACGTATTTTTTCCCGTGATTCTCAATCAATGCCTTGGGACGCGCACCGCCGATAGAACTTCCATGAAAGAGAGCCTGATCCAGCTCCGGCGTCAGCGGCACGCCTTGCTCGACCCGCTCTGCGGATTCCAGCAACTCCTCCAATGGGACATTGTTTGCAGAGCGCGGGACGTATTCGGTTGGCGAGCGCTGGAAATCCAGCGCACCGATACGATCAGAACCGGATTCCAACAAATAGGTCAGCTCGCCAAGCTCCTCGGTATCCGCATCTTTTCTTTTCCGCCCAAGCTTTTTGTTGATGATGACGCGCCGACCCCATGCGTCCGGGGCGGCATCACGGATACAACCGGGCATGTTCAACCCTTCAAGAAGCGGCAGCCTCCCCTCTTTGAGGGGCAGCTCCGGCTCGTAAACAGGAATAGCCGGGGGAGTCTCTTTGACACGCTCCAGATAGCTTTTGCCGTAGTTGAACTGGACATTACCCTGATCGTCAGCTTCGAGTTTTCCGGCAACAACAGGCTCAGTCGCCTCGGGCAGCCATATCCAGACATAGGCTTCTTTGTCGGTGTTGTCAGAAGGCATCGTCAACGGCCTTCAATGGCTTGCGAACCGACTTCGGGAGAAACGCGAGCCTGTCCTCGGTCTGGCGGATATGTTTGGTGAGCGTCGTCGCCTCGGCATCAAAGAGTTTGACGCCGACGATGGTGGCGGCTTCAAAGGCTGCGCCGATCTCGCACTTGGGATCGCCCTTCTCGATGCGCTGCAAGAGGCCGCGCGAAATACCCGCCCGGTCCGCCACTTCTTGCGCCGTCATCCGGCGCTCTTTTCGCGCTGTGCGGATGAGATTGCCAAGAAGGGTCATCGCCTCACGGTTATAGAGGGAATAGGTACGTGCCGATGTTTTGGCCATGCTTTACCCTTGTCTCATAGGTGGATCATTTAATGCATATACGATCTATATATAGATCAAAATATCAGTCATCAACCAATCTGACAAGAAAATGGTTCATATACGCCTCCTTCGAGATCAGAAGCCGAGACTCCACTGCTCGCCGCACCGCACCGGCGGCGAGAACTGCGAACAGTCGAGACCCGACGTCGAGCGCCGCTGCAGACCGTGTTTGCGGATCGCCACGCGAAAACGCTGCCGGATCAGGTCGGCGTAGATGCCGCGGCCGCGCATCCGCTGGCCGAACGCGGCGTCGTAGAGCTTGCCGCCGCGCAGGTCGCGCAGCGTGTTGAGGACATGATCAGCCCGCATCGGAAAATGGTTCCGCAGCCATTCGACGAACAGCGGCGCCACCTCGTGCGGCAGCCGCAGCACGACGTAGGCCATCCGTTCGACACCGGCACCGGCGCACGCCTCGACGATCGACTCCAGCTCGGCGTCGTTGATGAACGGAATGACCGGCGCCACCATCGCCGACACCGGCACGCCGGCCGCGCTCAGCTGCCGGATCACCTTCAGCCGCATCGCCGGTGACGCGGTGCGCGGTTCGAGGATGCGTTTCAGGTCGTTGTCGAGCGTCGTCACGCTGACGCCGACATGGACCAGGTTGCGCTCGGCCATCGCCGCCAGCAGATCGAGATCACGCAGGATCAGTCCGCCCTTGGTGATCAGCGTCAGCGGCTGGCGATAGTCGAGCGCGATCTGCAGCAGCCGGCGCACGACCCCCTGCTCCTTCTCGACCGGCTGATAGGCGTCGGTGTTGATGCCGAGCGCAATCGGTTCGCAGCGGTAGCGCGGGTGGCGCAGCTCGCGTTCGAACAGTTCGGGGGCGTTGTGCTTGACGCTCAGGCGCGTCTCGAAATCGAGGCCCGGCGACAGGTCCAGATAGGCGTGCGTCGGCCGTGCGAAGCAGTAGATGCAGCCGTGTTCGCAGCCGCGGTACGGGTTGACCGACAGGTTGAACGGCACGTCCGGCGAGTCGTTGCGCGTGATCAGCGTCTTCGCCGTCTCCCGGCGCAGTTCGGTGACCGGGCTCGGCGTCTCCTCCCCGTCGTCATCGGTCCGGTCCAGCAGCGTGATGCGCGTGGCGAAGCGCCCCGGCAGCGTCGAGGCGGTGCCGCGCCCCTTGATCGCCGGGGTGATATTCCTCTCTTCATCGACCGGCTGCACGACCGCCTCCCGCAACAGCGAATACTGTACGTAAATACAGTATTCGCTGTTGGCCGCGAATGCAACCGGCGCGCGTGCCGTCAGGCGACCGCGCCGACCTGGCGGCGATACAGCCTGGCGTAGAGCCCGTTGACCTCGGTGACGAGCCGGTCGTGGTTGCCGGTCTCGACGATGCGGCCGCCCTGCATCACCAGGATCTGGTCGGCGGCCATGACGGTGCTCAGGCGGTGGGCGATGATGACGGCCGTGCGCCCCTTCATCAGCCGGCCCAGTCCCTCCTGCACCAGATGCTCCGACTCGGAGTCGAGCGCGCTGGTGGCCTCATCGAGGATGATCAGGTTCGGATCCTTCAGCACGGCGCGGGCAATCGCCACGCGCTGCTTCTCGCCGCCCGACAGCTTGATGCCGCGTTCGCCGACCATCGTGCCGTAGCCCTCCGGCAGGCGCTGGATGAAGTCGTCGGCGCGGGCGACCACCGCCGCGTGGCGGACCTCCTCCGGCGTGGCGCTGCGGCGGGCGAAGGCGATGTTCTCGGTGATGTCGTCGTTGAACAGCGCCACGTCCTGCAGCACCACGCCGAGCTGCGCGCGCAGCGACGCCTGCGTGTACTCGCGCAGGTCGCGACCGTTGATCAGGATGCGCCCCTCGGTCGGGTCGTAGAAACGCATCAGCAGCTTGATGATCGTGCTCTTGCCGGTGCCGCTCGGGCCCACCAGCGCCAGCGTCTCGCCGGCGCCGAGCCGGAACGAGATGCCGTCGAGCACGCGGTGATCCTTCTTGCCCGGATAGGAGAAGCTGACGCGATCGAAGACGACGCTGTCGATATGCGTCAGCTCGATCGATCCCTCGCGGTCGACCACGTCCGGCTTCACGTCCAGCAGTTCGACGAGGCGCTCGGCGCTGGTTTCGACGTCGCCGGTCTGGTTGATGACGCGGGTGATCGGCGCGATGGTGTTCAGCAGGTTCTGCGTCAGCGTCAGCACCAGCAGGATGTCGCCCGGCGTGTAGCTGCCGCCGAGCGCGCCGTGGGTGATGAAGGCCACCGAGCCGACGACGGCGATCGCGTTGACGATGGCGCGCAGCGTGTTCGAGCGCCACTCGCGGATGTGCAGGCCGCCGCGCTGGATCATCCACTCCGCCTGGGTGTCGTCGTAGCGCTGTTTCACCGCCGCCTCGCCGCCGAAGCTGCGCACCGTCGAGATGTTGCCGACCATCTCCGCCAGCAGCCCGGCCAGCCGTCCGGCGAGGCGCTCCCAGCCGCGCCGGAACGGCAGCGTCACGGCGAGGTTGCGGTAGGAGCTGATCAGGTTGAACGGAATGACGATCAGCATGATCAGCCCGACCAGCGGCGCCTTGAACAGCAGCACGCCGATCGTGAAGAACATCTGCAGGATGTTGGCGAGGTTGCTTTCGGTCAAAGACCGCAGCCACTGCGTGATCGACGTGATGGTGCTGAAGCGGTCCATCACCTCACCGACCCGGGTCTTCTCGTAGAAGTCGATCGACAGCCCGGTCATCGTGTCGAACACGCGCTGGCGCAGCGTGCTGACCGCGTCGAGCCACAGATCGTCGGCCTGCTTCTCCTGCCACTGCGTGAAGACGACGCCGAAGGCGCGCAGCAGCGCGAACAGCAGCAGCAGACCGATGACGGCCTGCGTCGCCTCGTCGCGGGTGATGGTGCCGCCGAGCATCCGCGCGATGACATCGACCATGTACTTGTAGACATACGGCGTCGCGGTGGCGATGGCACCGACCAGCGCGCCGACGAAGAAAACGCCGACGGTGCGGTTTCGGTATTCCGGAATGAGGCGGATGACCCGCCAGATGTTCTTCATGCTTGACTCGACCTCGGATGACAATACAGCCCGACCGCTGCCGGCACGATTCGTGCCATGGCGAGAATGGCGGTGCGCACCGCGCCGGGCCCCGCCATTCCACGCCGCTTCTCGCCGCGACACGGCCGCTGCGCGGCGACACCGTCGCGCGACTGCACGCCAGCCAACACAGCTGCCACCCGACTGTTGTTTCAGAAACAGCACATTCCTGAAAAGAAGCTCGTCGCGGCCGTCGCACACGATGCGAACGACGTGCCGCGCACGCCGTTTTTCGCGGCCGCCGCCGGGTTTTGCCCGCGAAAAACGGCGTGCGCGGCTCACCGTTGCCGAACTGGAATGGTTTCTGCTCAGGGTGCGTCAGCAACGCCGACTCTCCGCGTCGGCGCCCGTGCGCAACAGCCGCGGCGCGCAGACCAACAACACCAGGGATTTCGCCATGTCCACGCTCACCGCCACCAGACCCGTCACCGGCAACGCGCTGAAGGAACTCTGGTTCACTCGCTGCCCGGTGCCGACCGCCACCGGCCTCGCCTACAAGCTCGGCTGGTTCGACGACGAGTTCGCCGCCGATGGCATTCGCGTCGATACGCTGCAGCAAAACCGCCAGCTCGGTCATCACCACTACGATCACGACCTGCCGGCACTGATTCGCGAGGGCGGCGCGCTGCTGGCGCTGGCGGCGCGCGCACAGGGCGCGCCGACGCGACTGGTCGGGCTGACCTGGATCGACGAGTGGCAGACCATCCTGGTCCGCCCCGACTCCGGCATTACCGAACCGAAACACCTGAAAGGCAAACGTCTGGCGCTGCCCGACTACGTGCAGAGCGCCATCGACAGCCACTCGCGCGGCAGCAGCATCGCGCGCGGCATGTCGCTGCACGGCTACAAGGGGGCGCTCGATTTCGCCGGGCTCAGTCTCGATGACGTGCAGTTCGTCGAAGTGCCCTCCAACCGCGCCAACCCGCATCTGGAACCGCTGACCGTCAGCGGCGCCGGCGACGGCGTGCGCAACCTGTGGACCGGCCTGCACTACCTGGCCGAGGGGCTGGTCGACGCCGTCTACGTCAAGGGCGCCGCCGCCGTCGACGCGGCGCGCGCGGTCGGCGCCGTCGTCGGCATCGATCTCGACCTGCTGCCGGATCGCCGCTATCGCGTCAACAACGGCACGCCGCGACCGATCACCGTGCACCAGAGCCTGATCGACGACCACTTCGACGTGCTGGTGCGTTTTCTCGAACGCACGCTGAAGGCGGCCGAGTGGGCGGCGGATCATCTCGACGGCGTGCACGAGATACTGCAGCAGGAGACGCGCGGCAGCATCGATGCCGTCAGCGTCGCCTACCGCGACAGCTTCCACAAAAGCCTGCACCCGAGCCTCTCCGAGGAGCGGCTGCAACTGCTGGAACGCGAGAAGAACTTCGCCTGGCTGTTCGGCTTTCAGGAGCACGACTTCGACATCGCCGAGTGGGCCGATCAGCGCCCGCTGGAAGCGGCGCTGAAGCTGCGTGAAGAGCGGCGCAAACAGGGCCGCTGACAGACACACCACAAAACCATCAGGAATGCGCGCCATGGCGCGCCGGAGAAATTGTCATGACCGCCGTGCAATCGCCACTCAACTCCGCCGTGCTCGACTTCGTCGAACAGGTCAGGAAGGAGGCCGCGCTGGCCTTCGAAGTGTTCCGCGAGACCAACACCATCACCGCCAACGGCACCGTCGGCTTCATCGAGCGCGTGCCGGGCGAAGAGAAACTGGTGTCGGTCAACTACCCCGGTCCGTTCAATAAAGGACAGGAGCTGCGCGTCAGCGTGACCGGCTTCGACGGCACCGGCTATATCGGCAAGGGACATCCGGAGGGCAAGGGGCGCTACACCAAGCTGTTCCAGGAATTCCCCGAGGTGACGACGATCTCGCACGTCCACTCGCCGGCACTCGGCGCCTGGGCGCAGACCCATCGCACGCTGCCGATCCGCTACGTGCCGGTGCAGCGTTTCAAGCTGATCCGCGAACTGCCGGTCTACATCGACCGCCGCCAGGCCGAAGTCGATTTCATCATCGACCGTCTGCGCGAGAACCCGCACCACACGGCGATCCTCGAAGCCAACGGCGGCTCCACCGTCTGGGGCACCAAGGGTTTGCGCGACACCGCCGAGTTCATCCTGCTCCTCGAAGAGGGGGCGAAGATCCAGCGCGAAGCGGAAGCGCTCGGCGGCTCGCGCGACTACGGCCCCGGCGTGCTGGCGCAGCAGTTCAAGATGAGCGGCCTGACCGAACAGGCACGCGAACTCGGTTTGCTGCCGCGCGAGTAACCCGCAGCGATGCCGCAGGCAGCGCCGGCTTCGGCCGGCGTTGTCGTTCAATGGCGCACCGTACTTCCCTTTCTCACTCTCATTCGATCGAAGCCACCGCCATGAACATCGCCCGCTTTCTGATTGCCACCGTCACCCTGCTCGCCAGTGCCGTCGCCATCGCCGAACCGATCCGCATCAGCACACCGCGCGGCGCGCCGATTGCGATCATCGCCGAAAAGCCGGCCGGACCAGGCCCGTTCCCCACCGTCGTGCTCGCCTCGGGTTCCGGCTATCACATGCGCCAGCCGGTGCTGGCGGAAACGGCCAGTGCACTGCTCGCGCAGGGCATCGCCGTCTATCGTTTCGACTGGGCCTATCGTGTCGCCGGCGGCGAGTTCGCCGCGCAGCCGAAGGACCGCGTCGCCGAGATCGAGGATCTGAACACGGTGCTGGCGCTGGCGCGCAACGATCCGGATGTCGACCGCGCTCGCATCGCGGTGGCCGGCAAGTCGCTCGGCTCGATCATCGCCTGGCGTGTGCTGCGCAATGATCCCGAGCTGCGCGGCGCGCTGCTGCTGACGCCGGTCTGCAGCCGCCCGCAAGACCCCAAGGCGGCGAGCGCCAACTACCCCGCCGTCGCCGACGAGAAGCGCCCGTTCCTGTGGCTGCTCGGCGATGCCGATCCTGCCTGCCCGACCGCGACGCTCTACCGCTTCGTCGCCGCAAGCGGATCACCCTCCGGCATTGCCGTCATCGGCGGCGATCACGGCTTCGAGGCGCCGCGACACGGCGAACGGAACATCGCACTGGCGTCGCGCATCGCCGCCGATTTCGCCACCCGCCTGCTGGAACCCAGCCGGCAGGCCGATACTCAATAGATTCAGTCTCAACGGAGAAAACCTCATGTCATCGTCACCCTCCCGCGTCACCGAATACGCCGTCGCGCCGCTGTTCACCGCGCGATGAGCACAACCGCCGATATCGATGCAGTAAGCGCCCCAACGCTGCCCGGCGAGCCGCTGCCGTTCGTACTCCACTTCTTCCACCATTTCCGCTGGTGGTACGCGCTGATCGTCGTGCTGGAGATCGGCTCGGCCACCAGCGCGATCATGATCCCGTATGCGGTCGGCCAGATCGTCGGGGCTGTTACCAACACCCTCATTGGCACCGACGTGGTCATCAGCCAGCAACTGATATTCACAGCGATCGCCACGCCGCTGCTGCTCTACATCCTGTTCAACCTCGGCGAGGTGCTGTTCAGCCGCGCCGGCTCCGCCTGCCGCATCACCGTCGCGCCGCGGCTGCGCGCGCAGGTGACGCGCGAGCTGTTCGCCTACCTGCAGCACCACTCGCACCGCTTCCTCAGCAACAACTTCGCCGGCGCGCTGGCCAGCCGCATCTCGGAGACGTCGATGGGCGTCAACATGACGATGTGGGCGCTGATCTTCGACTTCCTGCCGATCGCGGTGACGCTGATCGTTTCGGTTGTGCTGCTGTGGCAGGCCAGCCTGCTGCTGTCGCTGTTCACGCTGGTGTGGGCGCTGCTGTTCCTCGGCATCTCGTTCGAGTTCGCGCGGCGCTGCCGGCCGCTGGCACAGAAGTCGGCCGAGGCGCGCAGCACGACGACCGGCAAGGTGGTCGACGCGGTGACCAACCTGTCGAGCGTGCGGCTGTTCGCCCGGCTCGGTTTCGAGCGCGGTTATCTCGACAACTATTTGCGCAATGAAGTGGCGGCGTCGCGGCGCTGGTTCTGGTCGAACGAGAAGATCCTCTGGTTCCAGTACCTGTCGGCGCTGGTGCTGAAGGTCGGCACGCTGCTGTTCGCGCTGCTGCTGTGGCGCGACGGCAAGATCGGCGTCGCCGAGCTGGTCATGAGCATCAGCCTTGCGCTGGCGATCATCGGCGAGGTGCGCAACATCAGCCGCCGTTTCATCGACGTGTTCGAGTACGTCGGCAACATCGCCAACGGCGTACACACCATCGTGCGCGAGCACGAGATCCGGGACCGCGCCGATGCGCAGCCGCTGCAGATCACGCGCGGCAGCATCGAACTGCGCGACGTCGGCTTCGGCTACAACACGCACGGCCGCGTCTTCGACGGGCTGAACCTGCGCATCGAGGGCGGCCAGCGTGTCGGGCTGGTCGGCTTCTCCGGCTCCGGCAAGTCGACGCTGCTGAATCTGATCCTGCGGCTCTACGATCCGCAGCAGGGCTGCATCCTGATCGACGGGCAGGACATTCGCGACGTCACGCAACAGTCTCTGCACGGACAGATCAGCCTGATCCCGCAGGACCCGGGGCTGTTCCACCGCTCGCTGCTGGAGAACATTCGCTACGGCCGCCCCGAAGCCGACCGCGCCGAGATCGAACACGCCGCGCGCCGCGCCGACGCGCACGACTTCATCGAGCAGATGCCGCACCGCTACGAATCGCTGGTCGGCGAGCGCGGCGTCAAACTCTCCGGCGGTCAGCGCCAGCGCATCTCGATCGCGCGCGTCATCATCAAGAACGCGCCGATCCTGATCATGGACGAAGCGACGTCGAGCCTCGACTCGATCACCGAGCAGGCGATCCAGAACAGCCTCGACGAACTGATGCGGGACAAGACGGTCATCGTCGTCGCCCACCGGCTGTCGACCATCGCCCACCTCGACCGCATCCTGGTGTTCGATCGCGGTCGCATCGTCGAGGATGGCAGCCACGCCGAACTGCTGGCGCGCGGCGGCGCCTACGCGCGGCTGTGGAACCGGCAGGTGGATGGTTTTCTGCTGGAGGAGGAGCCGGCGGACGCGCAGACGGCTTAGCAGCCTGGGGCCGAAGCCCCTCTTCTCTGTCGAGACGCGCCATCGGTTACCTGAGCAACGCGGCGACCCTCTCCATTTGCTCATGCTCGAATGCGGGCGCGAAGTCGCCCAGCTCCGCCGCTCGCAGTCCGACCTCCGCACTGGTTGCCAGTTGTCGCCAGTTCAATATCGCAGCGTGCACCTCGGCCAGGACGGCCAGCGCCTGATCGGTATCCAGCGCGAAATAGGCCGCGCGGGCCAGCAGCATC
>CAYLRA010000026.1:0-36188 GCA_964386045.1 uncultured Verrucomicrobiaceae bacterium
TCGACGATCATCTTGTCCTGCTTGTTGATGAAGTAGGGCGACAGGTAGCCGCGGTCGAACTGCATGCCTTCAACCACGTCCAGTTCGTTTTCGAGGCCCGAACCCTCTTCAACGGTGATGACGCCTTCCTTGCCGACCTTCTCCATCGCGGTGGCGATGATCTGGCCGATGTTCTCGTCGCTGTTGGCGGAGATGGTGCCAACCTGCGCGATCGCCTTGCTGTCGGTGCACGGCGTTGCCAGCTTCTTGATCTCGGCAACGGCTGCAGCAACCGCTTTGTCGATGCCGCGCTTCAGGTCCATCGGGTTCATGCCGGCGGCAACCGATTTCAGACCTTCGTTGACGATCGACTGGGCCAGCACGGTGGCGGTGGTGGTGCCATCACCGGCGGTGTCGGAGGCCTTGGAGGCCACTTCCTTCACCATTTGCGCGCCCATGTTCTCGAACTTGTCTTTCAGCTCGATCTCTTTCGCGACGGAGACGCCGTCCTTGGTGACGGTCGGGGCGCCGAAGGATTTGTCGAGCACGACGTTGCGGCCTTTCGGGCCGAGGGTCACTTTCACCGCGTCGGCCAGGATGTTCACACCCTTGACCATTTTCTGACGCGCGGAGTCGCCGAATTTCACATCTTTAGCTGCCATGATCTCGTTTCCTCTGTACTTGAGCGTTGAAGGTCGATGCGCGGGGTATCGATCAGTTCTCGATGACGCCGAAGATTTCGCCTTCGGTCAGGATGATCAGCTCCTGGCCGTCGACCTTCACGTTGTTGCCGGAATACTGGCCGAACAGCACGCTGTCGCCGACCTTCAGGCTCAGCGGACGCACTTCGCCGTTGTCGAGCAGCTTGCCCGGGCCGACGGCGACGACTTCGCCCTGGTTCGGCTTCTCTTTGGCCGAACCCGGCAGCAGGATGCCGCCAGCGGTCTTCTCTTCTTCTTCCTTGCGACGAACAACAACACGGTCGTTCAAAGGACGAATTTTCATCTTGCCAATTCTCCTGATGGTTGAGGGTTGAATCCGGGATGCCCGGCGCAGCGCACTCGGCCGGGTGACGCGCCAGATGGGGGCGCGCAGGGCAGTTTCAAGGGCGCTCGACGAAGCCTGCGATGGGCCTCTCTCGCCGAGCATTGGCACTCCCGTCACGAGAGTGCCAACCGAGGGAGCGCCCATCATAGTGTCCACTCACCCCCAGTCAAGCGTTCATTGCCAGCACTGGCAGCGAGGGTTCGGCGGGCGATATGGGGGGTCGAAACGGTGTTTCAAGGGGGACGGCGTCAAATTTGCAGGCGGCAGAGGGAGGGGTATCGATGACCGTGCCACCCGACGGACCGATTCGCCAAACCGTCACGGCAGGCGGCGATCATCCGACGAGGAGCGGCCATCGTCGCGCCAGTACTCGCCCTCCAGCGTCTCCCCATCCTCGCCGCGACGGGAGGAGCGGGTGTGAGCCTGGAAGCCGGACCAGCGCGATACCGACGCCACCCGCGCCAGCGCGCCGACGACACGACGGCGCGTGGCAGGCAACAGCAGTAGCAGGCCGATGGCATCGGTGATCAGGCCGGGCAGGAACAGCAGGAAACCGCCGGTGCCGAGCAGCACGCCGTCGGCCAGCTCAGCCGCCGGCGATTCACCGCGCTGCATACGCCAGTCTGCGCGCAGCCAGCTCTTCCAGCCGGCGCGTCGCAACACGGCCAGACCGGCCAGCGCGGAGAGAATCACCCACAGGATGACGACGGCAGCACCGAACACCATGCCGGCGAGGATCAGCAGCCACAGTTCCAGCAGCGGGAACAGCAGGAACATCAGGGGGACAGGGTGCATCGGGAACTCCGGGCGGGCAGACGGAGAGGTTAGATGGCGACAGCGGGGAGAAAATTCAACCGGCGCGGTACGGTGACCAGCGGTAAAGCCGTCGGTCGCTGACCGACAAGGTCGTTGCATACAATGCCAAGCATCAGACGGCGAAGGCCAGCCGGGCGCTCGCCAATCTCGGTCAGAAACGGATCAACCCAATGAATCTGAAGGACAAAGTGATCGTCATCACCGGCGGCGGCCAGGGCCTCGGGCGCTCCGTCGCACTGGCACTGGCGGCCAGGGGTGCGCGTCTGGCGCTGTTCGACCTCAACCGCGAACGGCTCGACGAAACTGCCGCCGACTGCCGCGCCGCCGGTGGCGACGGCCGCGGTTACCTCTGCAATGTGGCCCGCGAGGAGGAGGTGATCGCCGCCTTCGACCAGGTGATGGCCGACTTCGGCGCGCTGCACGGGCTGATCAACAACGCCGGCATCCTGCGCGACGGCTTCCTGGTGAAGGCCAGCGAGGGCGAGGTGGTGAAGAAGATGACGCTGGCCGAGTGGCAGGCGGTGATCGACGTCAACCTGACCGGCGTCTTCCTGTGTGGGCGCGAAGCGGCGGAGCGGATGATCCGCGGCGGCAACGAGGGGGTGATCATCAACATCTCGTCGATCTCGCGCGCCGGCAACATGGGCCAGAGCAACTATTCGGCGGCCAAGGCCGGTGTGATCGCGCTGACCGTCACCTGGGCCAAGGAGCTGTCGCGCCACGGCATCCGCACCGCCGCCATCGCGCCGGGCTTCATCGCCACCGAGATGGTGGCCAGCATGAAGCCGGAGATGCTGGAGAAGATGGCCGAAGGGATTCCGCTGCGCCGCCTCGGCCTGCCGGAAGAGATTGGCCACACCGCCGTCTACCTCTTCGAGAACGACTACTTCACCGGCCGCGTCATCGAGATGGACGGCGGCATCCGCATCTGACGGGAATATCGATGACCGCACTCTACGGCCCGGTCTGGCAGGTGGTGGCGTCGATCCCGCCCGGCCGCGTCTGCAGCTACGGCGGCGTCGCCGCGCTGGCCGGCCTGCCCGGCCGGGCGCGGCTGGTCGGCCGCATCCTGTCGCAACTGCCGACCGACTCCACCCTGCCGTGGCACCGCGTCATCAACGCCGGCGGCCATATCTCGTTCGCGCCGCAATCGGAAGCCTGGCGGGAGCAGCGGCGACGGCTGCAGGCGGAGGGGATCGAATTCAGCGCCGGCGGCCGCGTCAGCTGGAAGCGTTTCGGCTGGCCGGATTGAGGTCGGCACCGGGCGCGGCCGGTGGCTCCCGTCGCGGCCGGTCCGGGTGGGCCACCCGCAGCAGCACGATGGCGAGCAGGATCGCCGGCAGCCCGGTCAGCGCGGTGAGCAGGTAGAACTCGACCCAGCCGACCGCCTGCGCCAGCAGCCCGGTGAAACCGGCGGCGAACTGCCCCGGCAGCGTCATCAGCGAGCTGAACAGCGCGTACTGGGTGGCGGTGTAGGCGGTGTTGGTCAGGCTCGACAGATAGGCGATGAAGACCGCGGTGGCGAGACCGCCGGTGATGTTGTCGGCGACGATCGCCAGAGTCAGCCCCCACGGCACCGGCCCGAGCGTCGCCAGCACGGCGAACGCGATGTTGGTGGCCGGCGCCATGAAGGCGGTGAACAGCAGCAGCGGCGCGATGCCGAAGCGCGAGACCAGCGCGCCACCCAGCGCGGCGCCGGTCAGCGTCATCACCAGCCCGAAGGCGGCGGCGATGTTGGCGATCTGCGCCTTGCTGAAGCCGAGGTCGAGGTAGAACGGGTTGGCCATCACCCCCATGAAGATGTCGCTGATGCGGAAGCAGCCGATGAACAGCAGGATCAGCAGCGCCGCGCGGCCGTAGCGCTGGAAGAAGTCGGCGAACGGGCAGACCACCGCGCCGATGAACCAGGCGGTCAGGCGCTGGCGGCGCGCGCCGTGCGTGGTGCCGGACAGGTAGCTGGCGACGCGCTCTTCCATCTCGAAGGTGCGCGCGCTGATATGCCGTTCCGGCTCCGCCACGATCAGCGTGGTGATCATGCCGACGCCCATCAGCAGCGCCATCGCGCCATAGGCCAGCGACCAGCCGCCCAGCGCGGCGATGTGCAGGCTGCCGGCGCCCGCCGCCAGCAGCGCCACCCGGTAGCCGGTGACGTAGCTGGCCGCCATCGCGCCCTGATGGCGCGCCTCCAGCGCCTCGACGCGATAGGCGTCGACGGCGATGTCCTGGGTCGCCGAGCCGAACGCCGCCAGTGTCGCCAGCACGGCGATCCACCAGCCCTGCGTCGGGTCGGTACCCGCCATCCCCAGCAGCGCCAGCGCGATGCAGATCTGCGCCAGCAGCATCCAGCTGCGGCGCCGGCCGAGCCACCGGGTCAGCAGCGGCAGCGGCAGCCGGTCGACGATCGGCGCCCAGAACACCTTGATCGAATGCGCCATGCCGACCCAGCTGAGAAAGCCGATGGTGGCCAGCTCCAGGCCGAGATCGCGCAGCCAGGCGGTGAAGGTGCCGCCGACCAGCAGCAGCGGCAGCCCCGCCGAAAAGCCGAGAAACAACATGCCGACCACGCGCGGGTGGCGATAGATGCCGAACCCCGTGACGGGTTTGCGGGCATTGACGGGCGGTTGCGGGGAGGTCATGGAGGCGGGCGCGACGGCGGCGGATCGCGCAGGTTAGGAGGTATTGCCCGGCGGGTAAAGCTGCGCCCCGTGCCGACGCTCGGGTAAAGTTGCCGACCTGTCGCGATGTGCCCGCTGCCGAGACCCCATGCCCGCCTTCCACCTCGAAGTGATCGACCTGCGCAAACGCTTTGGCGATGTCGTCGCCGTCGACGGCATCTCGTTCGGTATTCGCGAAGGCAGCTGCTTCGGCCTGCTCGGCCCGAACGGCGCCGGCAAGACGACGACGATCGAGATGATCGAGGGGATCAAAATTCCCAGCAGTGGCGAGATCCGTTATCGCGGCCGCACGCTCGACCACAGCCGCGGACGCGACCGCGATTTCGCCGAGCGCGTCGGCATCCAGTTCCAGTCGACCGCGCTGATGGATTTCCTCAGCGTGCGCGAAGTGCTGACGCTGTTCGCCAGCCTCTACCCGCGCACGCTGCCGCTGGACGAACTGATTCGCCTGTGCCAGCTCGACGAGTTCCTCGAACGCCGTGCCAGCAAACTCTCCGGCGGCCAGAAGCAGCGACTGCTGCTGGCGCTGGCGCTGGTCAACGACCCCGAACTGATCTTCCTCGACGAGCCGACCACCGGCCTCGACCCGCAGTCGCGGCGCAACTTCTGGGAGCTGATCGGCGCCATCCGCGCGCGCGGCAAGAGCGTGCTGCTGACCACCCACTACATGGACGAGGCCGAACAGCTGTGCGACGAGCTGGTCATCGTCGACCGCGGCCGCATCGTCGACCAGGGTTCACCGCGCGCGCTGCTCGACAAGCACCTGCCGCTGCGCCGCGTCTGCCTCGACTGGCGCGACGAGCTGGCTGCGCTCAGCGTCAACGGTCACGTCCATCGCGACAACGATGCGCTGGTGATCGAGACCACGTCGGTCGAAGCGACGCTGAGCGAACTGATGCAACAGCGTGTCGATCTCTCCAGCCTGCGGGTCAGCAACCCGACGCTGGAGGATCTTTTCATCAAGCTGACCGGCCACGCGCTGCGTGAATAAGAAGAGCCCGATGAGCGAACGCCCCTCCCCCTCGAACCGGCTCAAGGTCTTCCTGGCACTGCTGCGCGCGCGCAACACCGAATATTTCCGCGACCGCGGCGCGTTGACCTGGTCGTTCATTTTTCCGCTGCTGATCATCGCCGGCTGCGCACTCGCCTTCTCGCGCCCCGACCCGACGCTGTTCCGGCTCGGTCTGCACGGCGACACAACGACGCTGCGCGTGGAGCTGGCGCTGCAACTGCCCTACGTCGAGCTGATCGAGGTCGACGAGCTGCCGCGCGCGCAGCAGCGCATCCGCCACCACCAGCTCGACCTGCTGATCGCCAGCGACGGTCGCTACTGGCACAACCCCGCTTCCAGCAAGGGCGATGCACTGCTGCGGTTGCTGCAGCCGGCACTCGGAGAGCGTTTCCACGAGCAACAGCTGGCGGGCAGCGCCGTCCGCTACGTCGACTGGGTGCTGCCCGGCGTGATCGGCATGAACATGATGTTCAGCGCGCTGTTCGGCGTCGGCTACGTGATCGTGCGCTACCGCCAGAACGGCGTATTGAAGCGACTGCAGGCGACACCGGTCAGCGCGCTGCAGTTCATCGCCGCGCAACTGGTATCGCGGCTGTGGATCGTGCTCGGCGTCGCCACCGTCATCGCGCTCGCCTGCATCTGGCTGCTCGACCTGCTGCAGCTCGGCAGCTACGCGCTGCTGCTGCTGATCGCGCTGCTCGGCGCGATGTCGATGATCGCGCTCGGCCTGCTGGTCGCCAGCCGCACCGCCAGCGAGGAGTTCGCCGGCGGCCTGCTCAACGCCGTTACCTGGCCGATGATGTTTCTCTCCGAGGTCTGGTTCCCGCTCGACAACGCACCGGGCTGGCTGCAGCGCGGCGCCGACCTGATGCCGCTGACCCACCTGGTGAAGGCGGCGCGCGCGGTGATGGTCGAGGGGGCCAGCTTCGCCGACGTGCTCCATCACCTGCTGTGGCTGGCGGCGATGACGCTGCTCTGCATGATCGCGGCGGCGCGGCTGTTCAGGTGGCACGCGGCGCGTTGAGTCAGGTGGCACGCCGTGCGCTGATCAGACCGCCTGGCGCAGGCGCGGACGACCGCGCGGACGCGGGCGCACCTTCTGGCCACACTGGCTCTCGATGCGGGCGCGGAACTCCTCGCTGCCGTAGACGCTGCCCTGCACCACGTTCATGTTGATCTCCTTGATCATCTCGGTCGGCAGCGGCGTCGACACGCGCTCGGCGTAGGCCTGGAAGCGCTCGCCCGGCTCCGGCGCCAGCGCCAGCCAGCTGCTGTCGTCGGCGACGAAATGCGGCGCGATGCCGACATGCTGACGCAGGCTGCTCCACGGGTAGTCGAGCGGATCGTTGACCACGCCGGCGATCGCCGCCAGCGTGTCGACGTAGCGGTGGCAATTCAGCATGAACTCGCCCGGTTCCACCAGGCAGGATTTGTAACGGCCATTCCACAACGTGCCGCTGCGGTCGTAGCGGCGATTGAAGTACTGCACGTAGCGGCGACCGAGTGACTGCATCATCTGCGGCACCGCGGTCTCGACGTGCGGCGTCACCAGCAGCTGCACCCGGTTCGGCAACAGCGCGTAGCCATGCAGTTCACAGTCGTAGTGAGCTGCCGCCTGGCGCAGGCTTTCGAGGTAGATCTGGTAGTCATCGCGGTAATTGAAAGTGCGCGCCCAGTCCATTCCGGTCTGAACCACACACTGCGGAATACCGCTGACGGTAAAGCGCGTCGGTCTTGGCATGTTCGACTCCTCGCTGCTGACGAATGACGGCTGCTCGCGCATCCGCATCACGAGGTCATGGGTCACCGGTGAAGCGGCGCACTGCGTCCTGTGCAAGCATGGAGGAGCAATATGTCTGCCAAGTGACGGACCACCGCCGCCGGAAACCTGCCAGCTCGCGGCAGATCAACCAGTTATCAGCAGCTGCCCGGTGGAAGCGAAGCGGTTCCGACCCCATTGGCGAGCCGTTTTGGGTCCGGCTGCACCAGTTCGGCCCAGCTGCCTCGCGTGCACACCGGCAGCAGTCAGCGGATCCAGCGCAGCAGCAGCGCCGCCAGCACGCCCCAGAGCAGCCACAGCAGCAATGCGAACAGCGCCGTCATGTTGAGTAGCGAGGGGGTGCGACCGGCGATCAGCGGAAACAGCAACAACTCGGCGGCGGCCACCACCAGCCCCCACAGCAGGCCGGAGACCAGTACCGAGCTACGTGCCATCGGCAGCAGGAACAACAGCGCCCACAACCCGCCGATCACCACACGCGGATGAATCACCGACGGCGTCAGCGTACCGACCACATGGGCACCGACCTGCGCGGCAATGCCGTAGCGCTGCAGCAGCCAGGCGGCGACGCATTGCAGAAAGCCGGCGGCGGCACCAGCGGCGAAACAGAGCGCGACAGCGCGCGGAACATTGCTCATCCCTTTGCCTCAAAGCGATTCGAAGCCGGGCAGTCTAGGAGCTGCCGGCAGCGATTGCACACCGCCATCCACCCGCCGGGTTAGAATTCCGCGCCCGCCACTCCCGGAGACCTCTCGCATGGCTCGCGCCGCCCTTTCTGTTCGCACCGCACTGTTGCCACTCGCGGCGACGCTGCTGCTGGCAACCCCGCTCGCCAGCTCGCTTGCCCATGCCGACACCACCTGCGTGCCGCCGCGGCTGTCGGCGCAGGCCACGGGTTTCGTCGAGGCGGTGCCCGACACGGTGATCGTCAGCGTGACGGTGTCGCACACCGCACCGACGCTGGCCGAGGCCAAGCAGCGGGTCGACACCATCGGCAACGGCGTGATCCGCGCCGCCGACCTGC
Source organism: uncultured Verrucomicrobiaceae bacterium (assembly GCA_964386045.1). Lineage (GTDB taxonomy): Bacteria > Pseudomonadota > Gammaproteobacteria > Pseudomonadales > CAMLJR01 > CAMLJR01. Next base: position 8,334 of record CAYLRA010000026.1, read on the forward strand.
ACGGCATCGGCCCGCGCGACCTGCAGGCGAGCAAGATTCAGGCGGCGCCCGACTACGACTGGAGCGGCGGCACGCGCGTGCTGCGCGGCCAGCAGGTGTCGCGGCAGTTCGAACTGAAGCTGCGCGACGTCGACCGCTACGGCGAGCTGGTGCAGGCGCTGGCCGACGCCGAAGTGACGCAGATCAACAACATCACCACCGAGTTCTCGACCATCGACAAGCTGGAGCAGCAGGCGCTGAAGAAGGCCATCGCCAATGTGCGCGGCAAGGCAACGGAAATGGCGGCGGGCTTCGACCGCAAGGTCGCCGGCGTCATCGCCGTCGATGAAGAAGGGGCCGCGCGACCGCAGCACCATTACGAACTGCGTGCCGACTTCGCCAAGGCGCAGATGGCCGGCGGCGACAGTGGCGCGGCGCTGAAGGTGGGGCCGCAGCGCATCACCAAGCAGGTCTCCGCCACCTTCCGGCTCGACGGCGACTGCGTGGCGATACTGCGCTAGGCCACCTCACCCCGCAGCAGCCAGGCATCGAACCCGGCCTGGCGCAGCAGGAATACCGCCAGCTCGCTGCGCCGACCGCCCTCCGGCGTCACCAGCAGGCGCTGGTCATGCGGTAGCTCCTGCAGCGATGCGCGCAACACCGCGATCGGCACGTTGCGCGCACCCTGGCGCGCCCGGCGGCGAAACTCGACCGGAAAACGGACATCGAGCAACAACTCGCTGCCGCTGATCCCGCTGTCGGGCAGCAACGGAATCAGGTGCGGGCGAATCAGCTCATCGAAGGCACTGCGATCGAGCTGCGCGACGGCGCCGTCGGCCTCCATGACCACGGTGGCGTTGCGCACCGTCTCCGCCACCAGCGACTCCTCGCCGAAATAATCGCCGGGAATCAGCGAGAAATCGCGGCCACCGAAGGCGCCATCGGGATCGGTATGCACCAGCGCGACACCGCGTGTCAGCAGGTAGAGCGCTTCGCCCGGCTCGCCACGGCGCACGATCACCTCGCCGCGCGCCACCTCGCGCGACTGCAGGCAGGCCAGCAGCTGCTGGATCACCATCGCCGGCAGATGGTTGGCCAGCGGCGACTGCAGGAAGCGCGACATCCAGTCGACCTCCACCGCGCCATCGGAGACGAGAAACTCTTCGGAGAGATCACTGTCGCTGAGCATCGCCACCGAAAAGTCGGAAGAGGTGTTGGCGGCCAGCGCGCGATCCAGATGGTCACGCGACAACTGCAGCGTGCAGCACTCCTCCAGCGCGCTGATCTGCCCTCCGTCGGCCGGCAGCAACATCTCCAGCGCCTGCAACGCATCGCCCTCGCCCGCCTCGAGTGTCACGCGGTCGAAGAAGGTGCGGCGCAACTCCGCGCGCCCGGCGAGCAGATAGGTGTAAGAGGTGGTGGACGCTTCAGACTTGCGCAGCAGCATCTGCCCGCGGGCGTGCGTGCGCGGTTTGCACTTGCCCAGCAGTTCGTCGAGTTGCGGCGCGGCAATCTGCTGCAGCGGATGACAGCGCACCAACAGCGGAAGATGGCTGGCCAGCGATGGCTTCTCTTTGCTCATAAGCAACCTCCGGCGCCTTGCCGCAACTCCATGCGCGCGCCATGAAAACTGGCGCAGCCCTCCCGCCACACCGGTTGAGCGTTCCTCAGAACGGCAGGAAATCGAGCGAGTAGTTTACGCGCGTGCGCAGCACATTGGCGGCGCCGAAATTGATCATGCGGATGCGCGCCAGGATACGGTTGGTCAGCGCGCTGTCGGCGAGCTGGCTGGAGACCAGTTTCACTTCGGCGACGCCGCCCGACGGATCGATCACCATCTCGAACACCAGCTTGCCCTGCAGCGACGGATCCTCGCGCAGCGCGCGGTTATAAATGGAGAACAGTGCGCCCTTGTTCTGATCCATGATGCGGCGGATCTGCTCGTCGCTGCGACCACCGCTGCGGTCGCTGCCGGCGACGAGATCGCCCTGCGAGGTACCGCTGGCCGAACCCTTGACGCTCTGGTTGCCGCTGCCGCCGGCCATGCCAGCCGGCGTATCGATGCGGGTGGTTTCACGCCCGGAGAGCGCGATGCCACCCGTGTCGCGACTCATCGCGGCGGTGCTGATACCACCGCTGCTGCTGGTCGCCCTGCTGGCGATCACCGCGCGCTCGGTGCGCTCGGCCTGCGCGGCGCCGCGCGTCAGGTTGCTGCGGGTGACATCGGCGACATCGATGCTCTCGCGCATCGCCTGCAATTCATCGCGAAAGGCGAGTACGCCCGACTTGGCGGCGGTGTCGCGCGCCTGCTGCATCAGATCGACGGGCGCGGTCCTGCCCTCGCCCTCCTTCGTGCCGGCGGCGACCGGTTTGGGCTGCTGCTGCACCGGCTGGGGTTTGACCTCGGGCTTGACCGGCTTCGGCTTCACCTCGGGTTTCGGCTCCGGCTTTTTCACTTCCGGCGGCTTGACCGGCTGCGGCAGCGGTTCCGGCAACGGCTGCGGTTGCAGCTGGATGCGCACCAGCACCTCTTCGGGCTGTTCGCTGCGGGTCAACGCGAACTCCGGCACCGGCAGGAACGGCACCACCAGCGCCAATGCCAGGAACACCAGCAGCGATGTCGTGCCAAACGAGCGAAACCGCGCATCCTCGCCTCGCGACGCATGCCAGGGCAGCTGTAGCTCGGGTCCGCGCAACACTGCACCCATCACGCGCCGCCCCCTCCTGCCGCCGGCGCCTCGCCGCTCTCCTTGTCGATACGTGCCACTGCCAGCGAAATATCGCGGAACTCATTGAGCGCGCAGGTGCTCATCACCCGTTTCAACAGATGGTAGGGAATCGCCTGGTCACCCATGATGGTGACGGCACGGCCGCGCGCGGCCTGCTGCCCGGTCAGCGCCGGCTGCGTGGCGGCGTGCTCCTGCAATGCCAGCGCCAGCTCGGGTATCTCGTCACCGCCGTTCAGCGCCGCCACCTGCGCGACACGCTTGCCGCCAATCTGGATCTCGTCACCATTGATCTTGATCAGCAGCATCGACTCCGGCTTGCGTTCGGCCAGCGATTCCGGCAACTGGATGTTCTTGTCGGGCTGCAACACCTCGACCTCGCCGCTGTTGAGCAGCAGGAAGAAAAGCATGATGGTGAAGATGTCCATCAGCGATACCAGGCTCAGCGTCGAGGACTTGCCGAGTCGCCGGTTGTTGCGCGCCATGCGTCGCGCCCGCAGGTTGGCTTTCACCGCTGCCGCCCTCCGTCGAGCGCAGCGACATCGTTGCGGCGTGTATCCGGCGGCGCGTCGCCGAAGATGATCTCCGGGAACAGTTCGGCGTCGACGACGCTGGTCACCAGCACCGACCTGAACGAACGCACCGTGTCCATCGTCGAGATCAGTGTCTGGTAATCGGTGTCAGGTTCGGAGAGCAGGGTAATGGCGCGCCGTTCCAGCTGCTGTTCGGCCAGCGTGCGCTTGATCTCCTGCAACGTCAGCGACAGCAGCGCGTAGTCATGTTTGCCCTCGATCTGCGGCAGCGTCTTGACCACCACGCCGCGCGGGTACATCACTTCCATCCGATCGGGGCGGATCACCAGTTCCACTTCGCGATTGTCCGGATCGCTGCTCTGCTCGCTGCTGGCCGACTGCTCGGGCAGCTTCAGGTCGAGCACGGTGATCCGGGAGAAGACCAGGCTCATCAGCAACACCGGCACCAGCACGATCATCAGGTTCATGAACGCGGTGATTTCGAGCTCGGCTGGCTCCTTCTGGCGGCGTTTGATACGCATCGTTTCGCTCCGCGACGGCGTCAGGGAATCAGTCGGCGGCGCGCGTCTGGGCAGTCAGCACCCGCCGGTCGGCGAGCAGGTTCAGGCACTTCACGCCGGCCATCTCCAGACTGTCGATGATCTCGGCGGTCTTGGTCTGCAGCATCGCGTGCACCAGCAGCATCGGAATCGCCGCCATCAGGCCGAACGCGGTGGTGTTCATCGCCACCGAGATACTGGCCGACAGCAGCGCCGCCTTCTCCGACGGATCGGCCGAGCCGACCGCGGTGAAGGCGGCGATCAGGCCGATGACGGTGCCGAGCAGGCCGAGCAGCGTGGCGATATTGGCGAGCGTGGCGAGATAGGGCGTGCGTTTCTCCAGGCGTGGTACCGCTTCCATCACCCCCTCTTCCATCGCGTATTCGATCTCGTCGCGACGCTGCGTCTGGCCGAGGCGGGCGATGCCGGCGGCGATGATGCGCGACACCGGCGCGCGCGACACCTGCGCGTGTTGCAGCACGCCCTTGAAGTCCTGCTTCTGCAGCAGCGGCAGGATCTGGTCGAAGGCGCGGCGGTTGGCGCTGCGCGCGGCGGTCAGGAACAGCCAGCGCTCACAGGCGATGGCGATGCCGAATGCCAGCACGATGCCGATCGGGTACATGAAGAGCCCGCCTTCCTGAAAGAAGCGAACGATGGCGCTGTAGGTTTCCATGTTGTGTTCCTGCGGGTGGAGGATGTGACAAGCCGTGCAATGGCGGCAATATTAGCGGCTCCTCCGCAGGTCGCTGCCGGCACCGCGATCAGCGTTCGAATTCTGCCAACGATTCGACAGTTTGGCGGCGGATAACCCGCGCCAATCCCGGACGGGCACTATTCGGCGGCAGTCGCGGCGGCGCGATACTCCAGCTCGCGGCGGAACTCGTCGCGGTCGACGCTGACCAGGATGTCGTCGACGACCGGCTGCAGCGACTGGCGCAGATGGTCGGCGCCACCCGGCCCCTGCCACGGCACGATGTAGAGCACCTTGGGCTGCTCCTGGTTGCCGGTGACGGTGCTCTGCAACTGCACACGCGCCTCCTCCTGTGCCAGCGATGGCGTGTGCCACAAGAATGTCGCCTGCAACAAAACCGTCATCAGTGCCAGTGTGAAATGGCGCATCACTCTTCTCCTCCGCCCTGCCCGCCGGCAGTGCGACGCTGCAATTCGACCACCCAGCCGCGCACCGGCGTCTGCGCATCACCGACCAGCGCCAGGTAACGCTGGTAATGTTTCAACGCCTCGTTGCCGTTGCCGAGATAGAGGTCATACAGAATGCCGAGATTGCGGTGGCTGTCGGCATGATCGGGCCAGCGCGTCAGCGCCTGGCGATAGGCCGCCTCGGCATCATTGAAGCGCCCCTGCTCGCGCAGCCAGATCGCGTACTGATTCAACGCACCGAGGTTGTTGCCGTTGGCGGCGATCGCCTGCCGGAACCAGCGCTCGGCCTCTTCGTGGCGATCGTCGCGCGCCGCCAGCAGCGCCAGGTTGAGTGGCGGTCCCGACAGCTGTGGCTGCGCGGTGGCCAGCGATTGAAACTGCCGCTCGGCGCTCGACCACTGCTGCTGTTGCATCGCGGCGACGGCGCTATCGAATTCGCGCTGCGCCGACGACGACACCTCGGGCCGCGACTGCAGATAGGGATCGCCACCGCCGATCGCGACATCGCTGTCGACCTTGCGCGCGGGTGTACCGCACGCCGCCAGCTGGACCAGCAGCAGCGCGATCGACGCCAGCTCAATAAATCGACGTGCTGACATCGATCTTCTCCTCGCGTTTGGCGTAACGCGCCGGCAACAGCTGCGCCAGCGCATCGAAACTGCGTCGCACCCACGGGTCGTAGATGCCATTGCGACTGCGCAGTGCATTGCCTTCGTGTGCCTCGATCGCCTTCTCCTCGAACGGATAGGCCTGCTCCTCCAGCAACAGGTCGTACTGCTCACGCGCCATGTCGTCGAGTTCCGGCGGGCGCGGTGACGCCATCAACTCGCGACTGAAACCGCCGTAGATCTCCCCGATATGAAACGCCGCCCTGGTGGCGAACTCCTGCACGCCGTAACCGGCGCTGCGCCCATAGGCCTGCAGCGCCTGCTCCAGCGCGGCCCGTTTGCGCGGCAGCGACTCCTTCAGCGGCAGCGTCAACCGCGTGGCGACAAAACGTTGATAGGCCTGGTCGGCGAACTGATCCTGCGCCTGTGCCGCCAGATAACGCGAACGCTCGCTGCGCTGCGCGCCGGCCTTGGCATCGGTCGCAATGATGTCGTTGAGCCAGCGATCGCGATCGCCGGGTTGATTGAGCCTGGCGCTGATGGCAGCGAGCTGTGCACGCGCCTCCTGCGCCGGATCGAGTGGCTGCGGATAATGCTGCACGAAATCGCGGTAACGCGCCGCGGCATTGGCCTCGTCGCCGGCCTGCTGGTAGAGCTCGGCCGCCGTCAGCAGCGCCTCGCGCCGCGCCGCCGGGTCGCTGTCCTCGTTGGCCACTCGCGTCAACTCGGCGGCGGCCGCCGCCGGCTGGCCACTCTCGCGGTAGGCCACCGCCATCTTGGTGGCGATGCCGGCACTCAGCGCATGCGTCGGGAAACGCTGGCGCATGTCACCGAGCACGTCGATGACACGGGCGTGATCGCCCGCCTCCATCAGTTGCGTCGCCGCGTCGTACTGCGCGTTGACGCGAATCGACGCGTTCGGCGCCACCTCGGCGACACGCAGGAATTCGTTGGCGGCGGCGACGCGATCGCCGGCGGCGAGTTTCGCCTCGGCCTGACGATAGACCGATGCCGCCAGCCGCTCGTCGAGTCCGGCGCGCGCCGGATCGCCGACCGGCGTCAACGCCAGCACCTCGCGATAACCGCGCTCGGCCTCGGCGTGACGCTCAAGCTCGAACTGGCTGTGGGCGACGATCAACCAGGCGCTGCGGCGCAGCGCGGCGTCGGCGCCCGGCCACTCCGCCACCGCGCCGGCGGCGGCAATTGCCTCGTCGTAACGATTCAGGCCGTACAACGTGTCGGCGGCGTGCGCCTGCACGGTGACGGCACGGCTGTCCTGCGGATAGGTGGCGGCGAAACGCAATTCGCTGTCGATCTTCAGCTCCTGCAGTTCGGCGCGCTGCGTTTCGTCGAGCTGCGGTGCCAGCCTGTCGTAGGCGAGAATCGCGCTGTAACCGGCATCGGCGCCGCGCGCGGGATCGCGATACTGATAGGCGGCGGCCTCATAGGCGGTGATCGCCGCGCGATACTGGCCCGACTCGTAGCGACTCTCGGCCAGCAGGAACACCATGTTTCCAACGTCGGGCGCCTGCGGAAAGGTGTCGATGTACTGCTGGTAGTAGTCGGCCGCCTGCGCGTAGGCATGGCGGATGGCATCGGCCGTCGGCCTCGGTTGCGCGGCCGCTCCGTCATCCTTTGGCGCGCTCTTTTTGTCGGCTGCCGCCGGCTGCTTTTGCGCTGCCGCCAGCTGCGCCGACAGGGTTTGCGCCTGGGCGTGGTGGTACTGCGCCAGCTCGGTCAGGTAACTCTTCAGCTCGATTCGCAACTGCTCGCGCTGCGTTTCGTCGGCCGCCGCCCAGTAGTTCGAGTGGATGCCATAACGCTGCACGTAAGCCGCTTTCTGCGTGCGCACGTCGTCGGGGAAATTGCCGGCGGCATAGGCGCCGATCAGCTTGACGAACATCGCCGGCGACTGCCGCGACAGCGGGTTGGCTTCGACGAATGCCTGCCAGGTGTCGGCGGCGTCGCGATATCGCTTCTGCGTCAGGTAGAGCTCGCCGAGGTTGTCGTACAACGCGGCGGTGTAGTGGCGCTCACCCAGCTCGCGCGACAGCGTGACGATCGAGCGCGGCCCTTCCAGATAGGAGAAGCCGAGGCTCATCACGCGCAGCGTGTCGTCGACCAGCTCGCGCTCGACACGCGGCAGTGTGTCCAGCTCGCCATCGGCAGGCCACAGCCGATCGAGCGTGCGCGAGAACGAGCGCAGCGCCGTTTCGTAGTCGCTCTGCTTGAACTGCGTCCAGCCGAGCATGTAGAGCGCGTTCTGCGCATAACTCGATTCGTCGCCGCGCGCCACCACCGCCGCGTAGGCCTGCTCCGCATCGCGGTAACGCGAACGGGCAAACAGCAGCTCGGCGCGGCGAAATTGTGCTTCGGCGATCACCGGCGAATGCGGATATCGCGACACCAGCTGGTCGAGCGTGGCCAGCGCCTCGTCGCCACGGCCATCCATGTCGTAGGCCTTGGCCAGCTGGTAGAGCACGCGATCGTTGTCGGGATGATTCGGTTGCGATGCCAGCAGTGCGGTATAGCTGGCGATCGCCTGGTCGAAATGGCGGGTCGATTCGACCGAGTCGAGCTGGCGCTGCTCGCCGCTCAGCATTTTCAGGTCGGCCAGCCGACGCTCCACCTGCGCGCGCGTCGGTGCATCGGCGCTTTCGAGTGCCTGCTGATAACGGCCCGAGACCTCATCCAGCGACAGCTGCGGCAGCGGTTTCGATACCGACGGCACCACCACCGCGCCGAGATCGGCCAGCGTCGGCTCCGGCGCCTCGCGGTCGCGCAACGCGGTGCAGGCTGAAAGCGCCAGCGGCAGCACGACGGCGAGCAGGCAGCGGCTGTTGCGGCTGGGTGCGACCGCGCTCATTGCTGACCTCCGGTCGAACCCTTGTCGTAGAGCCGCGCCATCGCCAGCCGCGCGCGACCAAGGTAGCCCTGCAAACGCTGCCGGTGAGCAACCAGCTCGGCTTCGGCGCGCCGGCGCAACAAGCTTTCGCCATCGCGCTGGGCGCCGTCGATCCGCGCCAGCAACTGCACGAGACGCTGATCGAGTGCATCGATACGCGGCCCCTGCTCGGGTGCCTGCGCCCGCCCGACCAATGCATCGAGACGCTGCTGGAACTGCGCGGTCTGCGCCAGCGTCGCATCGGCATCGCGCAGCGCCTTGTCGAGATCGCGGCGGCGCGCCGGAAATTGCTCGTGCGCCCGCCACACCAGCAGGCCACGCAGACGCGTGAAACGTTCGCGCTGCGCGCCGACGTCGCGGCCGGCGGCGGCCAGTGCATCCAGATTGCGCTCCACGCGCTGTAGCCTGCGCCACTGCGCCAGCTCTTCTTCGTTCATCAATGCCAGTCCGTCGCCACGCACGGCCGCCTGCTGCTGCCGCGCGACGAGCTGTTCGCGCTGTTCGCGCAGTGCCGCATCGCGCGCCGCCAGTTGCTGCTGCGGCTGTTCGGCGAGCAGCGCCTGCCGGCGCTGATGCTGCAGCAGCTGCGCCGTGTCGAGCGCCTCCAGCCGACCGCGCCAGTCGGCGAGGTAGCGTTGCAGCACGTCGAGATCGCGCAGGTCGCGGATCACCTCCTGCACCGGGTTGCTCGCCAGCAGCTGTTCGAGATAGGGCATGTCGGTGCGCACCGGCAGCGCGCGTGCACGCGGCAGCCAGTCGCCATCGCTGCGCAGCGCCTCGTCGTCGAGCCAGACGGCCAGCAACGGCAGGTCGCGCAGCCGGGTGATGGCGGCATCGACACGCGCCATCTCGGTTATCAACGACTGTTCCGAGCGCTCGTATTCGGCCAGGGCCTGCGCCTCGTTGCCGAGCTCCTCGTAGGCATACGGCAGCGCCAGCAACACCTCCTGCACCGCCGGCGAAAACAGCGAACGTTCGCGCAGCGTCAGCCACGGTTTCAGCGCCGCCCGGTAATCGCCCTGCTGCGCCGCCGCCCAGCCATAGCCGAGCAGCGCCCGGTCGACCAGCGGGCTGTTGAGCCGCACGCGGCGGAACTGCGCCTCGGCGGCGGCCGGCTGACCGCCGGCCAGATAGCTGTAGCCGGCGACGGTGAAGCCGCGATCGCGCAACGCCTTGTGCTCCTCGTCGCGCAGCGGCAGCGCCGCCAGCCTTTCGAGTGTCGACGCCGCCCCCTGCCAGTCGCCGCGCTTCGCCTGCGCCGCGCTGGCATTGAACATCAGATAGGGCAGCCACGGCGTCATCCGCGCGTTGTCGGCGATGGCCACCGATTCACCGCGATCGAGTGCGATGCGCGCCACCAGATAGTCGCGTTCGGCGGCCAGTGGCTTCGGCAGCTGCTCGCCACCACGGGCGAAGAAGGCAGCTGCGCCGTCGCGCTCGCCGCGCTGGTAATGGCTCTTGCCGAGAAAAAACCAGGCGCGGTCGCGCACCTCGGGTTTGGGATGGGTCGCCAGCAGCGCTTCGAAGATGCGCTCGGCCTCGTCGTTGAGGCCATAGGAGAGCGAGATGCCTCCGCGCAACAGCCGCGCGAACTCGCCGTGGTTGGGCATGTCCTGTTTCGCTTCGCCGAGCAGCAGCTCGGTCAGCGACTGGAGGTAGTTCTCCTGATGAAACTCATAGAGCGCAACGCCGTAGCGCAGGTCGCGCACGCTGGTGAGCTCCTCCGCGTCATCGGCGCCAACTGCCGGCAGCACCAGCGCCGACAGCAACACCAGTGCCGTCCGCGACAGCAGATCAACCGAGATGAATCGTCGCACTGGAGCCGACCGCCGCGCAGACATCGGTCACTGCCACTCCTTGACCGTGAACTCCGGCTGCAGCGCCGCCTCCGAATCGGTGATTTTCAGTTCGAGATACTTGGGCTGGTCATCCTTCTGGAACCTGATCGTGGTGGCGCGGCGGTAATCGCGATCGTGCGGGCCACGCCCGGTGAAGACCGCCACCAGTTCGTGCTCGCCACCTTTCAGGTTGCCGACGTACAGACGTTGCACACCACCGCGAAACAGCGCGTCGACCTGGCGCTCGGTGTAGAGATAGTTGGCCACCACCTTGTTATCGAGTTTCAACTGCACCGCATCGAGCTGGAAGAACTCGCCGATATCCATCGACACGAACACCGCCACCTGGGTATTGGCCGGGAACAGCAGCTCTTCTTCCAGCAGGAACAGGTCGCGGTTGAGCGCCAGTGCCTGCTGCTTGATCTGCTCGACATCGGTCGCCAGCGCGCGCTGCTGCGCCGCATCGTCGGCCACCGCGCCGCCGACGCAGGTCAGCGCCAGCATCAACACCGAGACGACCCGCTGCCAGCGTTCGACAGATGGCATCGACATGGGGAGACTCCTGAGAAATGAGGTGATCCGTGGTGACGGCAACGAGGCGAAGAGCCGACATTGATCGCACCCGTCGGCAAGGGTAGTCGATTCGTGGCGCGGTGCCCGTCGCGATACCGCACGACGGGCGCTGTTTACCGCGGACGCCCGGTCCGCAATGAAAGGATTGCGACGTCGCGCACGTTCAGGCGAGCGGCTGAAACGCGGTGTAACGATCCCAGTTCGACGGGCCGCCGAGTATCGCCGCCTCCGAACGTCCCGCCAGCGCAGCCGACAGCAGGTTCTGGTTTCCGGACAGCGCCAGATAGTTCAGCACCACCATGTCGACCAGCTGGATGACGCTGTTGCCGGCCGGGCTGGATTGCGTATTGACCGATCCGTCAGCGTTGAACCAGCCGATCTGCTGGTGCTGGCTCTGCTCCAGCGCCGTGTCACCGATCAGCTGCGCGGCACCGTTCGGGTTGTAGACCAGGAAGAACGAGCAAGCGGTGGCCTGGTTGTCGCTGGTCCACTCCGGCTTGCCGCGCGCCTCGGGGGCGTTATCGATTCTTCCGTTGCTGGAGACCGAACCGTCGCTGAAAACGTAGACCATCACCGGCGTATTCTTGCGGCGCGCATATTCGAGGCAGGCACCGATGCAGCGACCGGCACGATAGTCGCGCAATTCACCGGTGGCGCGCTCGCCGGTGTGGTAGTCGTAACCGCCCATGGTGATGGTGCCGGCAGCACCGAAATGGTTGCCGCTGCTGTCCATGTCGAGCACCAGCTTCATCACCGAAGCGGCCTTGCGGTATTCACCGTTGTTGCTCTCGTTGCCAAAGACGCCATTGGCACCGAACAGGTCGGGATCGAGCAGCGGATCGAGCGGCGTGCTGCCGAAACGATCGGTGTTGTCGACGCTTTTCAGTATCTCGCAGCGCGCATTGGCGATCGTGTCTGCCGGCGGGTTGTAGCCACGGTACTGCGCCAGCGTGGCCAGCTTGCGATCACTGATCCGCTTCAACGCCTCCAGCGCCGCCACGCTGTCACTCTGACTGAGCAATCGCGGCAGGTCGCTGGTGCCGACCAGACCGGTGACATCGGTGGGGCGATCGACCTTGGTCGGACGCGCGCTGAGATCGATCAGCATCGCCGGCGCCATCGAGTTGCCACCGGAGTCGGAACTCTGCGAACCGATCAGGTTGACCAGCGAACCGCGCGCACCGGCGTGATGAAGCGCATACATCGGGTTGTGCGGATTGTTGCCGGTGTCGTTCTCGGAGCGCGCCGGCAGCACCGCGCCGTTGGTGCCCTCCGCCATGGCATCGAAGTTGGGGCCGGCGCTGTCCTGAATGCCGCGCAGGATCGAACTGTCGCTGTGGAACGCCAGCCCCAGGCTGTCGTCGATGAAATTGCCGGCGCTGGCCGACGGCACCATGCCGCTCGGCAGGCCGAGCCGGCTGTAACCCTCGACGCCGATGAAATCGAGCTGCCCTCCCTGACGCCCGACCAGCACGTTGGAACCGGCGAGGTTCGCGCCGCCGGCCAGGTCGAAACAGATGAACGGGATCATGCCACCACCGCCACTGGAGCCTGCACAGGCGGTGAGTGCCGACACCAGGTCGGGCGACAGCGCCGCGCGCGCCGGGCTCGCCAGCAGACCGAGCAGCGAGCTGCCGACCACCGTGCCGGCACCGAGCGCAAAGCCCTGGGCGATGAACTCGCGCCGGGTGCGCGGCCGGTGGTGGTCCGGGTGTTTCAACGGCTCGTCCGGATGGAAGAAACGCCGCTTTGCCATGGTGACTCTCCTCGTGCGCCCCGCGGGCTGCTTATTGCAGGGTCAGAACCGCACTGCCGAGCAGCGCGCTGCAGGTGGCGGTGACGATCTCGCGATTGCGGCAGCTGTTGCTCGACGGCGAACAGAGTGTCGCGTTGCTGTGCATCAGACCTGTTTGACGGCCCGGGTCACTCGCGGGCGTGACGATCAGCGCCTCCAGCTCGTCGGCCACTGCCGTACCGAAACCGGGATCGACGCCGCTCCACAGGCTGGCATCGATGGCGCGAGCAACCAGCGGATCGACCACTTGAGAGCGCCAGCTCACTGCCGTCGGTGCATCGGTGAGAGTCAGTGTCAGCGGCACAGTGCCACTGCCGCTGGCCAGCACGCTGCAATAGGCCGTGGCGAGCTGCGTCGCCGCCGTCTGGTGCGAGGCGAGGAAGGCCGAGAAACCCTCCACCACCGGCAGCTGCTGCCGCACCGTTTCGATGGTGGGCCTGACGCCGTTGTGGGCTGGGGAGACGCCGGTGATCGCTGCGAAGCTGGCGCTGATCTCGTCGAAGGTGCGCCACGCCAGATCGGTGGTCGGCAACCCGGTCAGGCTGTAGGTGAAGTCCAGCACCACGGCCGAAGGCGTCTGGTCGGCACTGCTGCCGATCTGGTCGAACTGCAGATAGAAGATGTCGCTCGTGGGTCCGTTCTCCAGCGGAATCAGCGTGCCGAGCAGCGACAGCGGTTGGCCTTCGCCGTCGACATAGGCCGGTGCGGCAATCGTCGTGTCCACACTGACGAAGGCCTGACCAACACCGGCGAGCTTGCCGTTGATGCCGATGCGAATGCCTCTGATGGTCAGCCCGGACCACGGCTGGAATTCCGGGTTGAGGCTGACGAAGAAGGGTTCCGTGAACAGGTAGCTGTAGCTGTCGTACTGGCTGACCTGGAACACGACATAACAGAAGCTGGTCGAGCCATTGATGCACTGGCCGGGCTGGTCCGGGTCGAGCAGCGCCGACACGTTGAACAGCAGGAAGCGCTTCTCGCCGACGCCGACCTCGAAATTCTGCTCGATCTGTTCCTGCGTCAGCGCGCGATTGTGGATCGCCACCTGGCGCAGGATGCCGCTCCAGTGGCGCGAGTAGCCCAGGTCACTGCCGAGGATGAAGACATGCTCGGAGGCCCAGTCGTCGGCCAGCGTCGCGCCGGCCTGCGGATCGACGTCGTCGGTGAAAGTGCCGTTGACGTAGATGCGCCGTCCCTGCACCGGATCGTAGGTCATCACCACATGCTGCAGTACTGCCTGCAGATCCTCGTCGGCATCGGCGGTCGACAGCGACGGTTCGCCGCGACTGTTGGTGCGGCTGCTGGTATTGAGGAACTCGTAGTTGTACTGGGTCTGCCCCATCAGGAAGTTGCGGTTAACGCCGCCGTCGCCATACGAAAGAATCTCGGCCGGCCCCTCCTGCGTCACGTTGGCCGGCGCCACCCAGGCTTCGATCGAATATTCGCCGACGGTGGCGATGCGGTCGTAGAGTTTGCGGCTGGCATTACCACTGTTGAAGGCGCGACCGCGATGGAACTGCACGCCCCAGCCGCCGACCCATTCGTAGTCGCCGGAGAGCGTCAGGTTGATCGCCGGCGCGATACCGGAGGTGTCGGACGTCAGGTTGCCGCTGCCCTCGCGGAACTGCCAGAAGGCGATCTGGTTCATTTCATGGCGACCGCCACTGCTGGCGATGATGCCGTCGAGGTTGGGAATCTGGCCGGCGCTGATGAACAGCGATGGATCGATCTCCGTCGCGGTGATGCCACCGGCCAGTTGCTCGATGGCGGTCTGCATCTGATTGGCGTTGCCGGCGCAGTCACTCCAGCAGTTGTGCGACTCCTGACGCAGCCGCACCACCAGTCGCGAGCGCTCCGGATTGTTCAGGTCCACCCGGCTCTTCACCGCGCTGTAGGCGACATCGACATTGGCCGAGGCGAAGAACGGTTGTTGCGCCGTCGCGGCACTCTCCGAGTGGCAACCGGCACAGTGGGTGCGCAACAGGTTGTGGAGGGCACTGCTGCCGTAGTTGAGCGTCGCGGCATCGGCCGGGAAGGTCTTGGCGCCCTGCGGGTTGCGATCAGTCGGTTGCGTCAGCTGCACCGTCGTCGCGCCGCCGGCCGCGGCATTGGCCCAGCGTTCGATGAAGCTGATCATCTGCACGCGACAGGCAGCGTTGTTCGGCGACTCCCAGCAGCCGTGACCACCACCCACCCTGTCGACGATCGGCGAGGCGGCCGGGTTGGCGAGATCGACAATCGTCAGCGCCGCGGCGTAGGCGACATTGACGTCATCGCGATCGACGAACGACACCGGCCCGGTGCCGCCGCGCGTGTGGCAGGTACCGCAGCGATTGCCGCCGACCAGGTTGTCGTAAAAATTGATCTTGAATTGCTGTACCTGGCTGTCAGCGGGCGCCGGGCCGCTATAGGTAAAGCCACCGCCGCCACCGCCTCCGGCAGAGGGCGGGTTGTTCGATTCGGTGCCGCCGCCACTGCCGCCGCTGCAGGCCGCGAGCAGTGCCAGTACGACAATGCCGGTGCAACGCGCGACATACCCACTGAACATTCGCATCGAGCTGCTCATTCCGTCGCTCCACTTGGCGGCATCCATCACGGCCACCCCATCGCATCGTTCATTGAACATGGCTCAGCCGCCCCTGCAGTGAACGGCCGCATCGGCAAAGGTGCGTCGCAGGTTGTAGTTACCGCCGCGGAAGTTGTTCAGCATGTCGGTGAACGCCGCCTGGTCAGCCGACCCGGGGTCGCGCAGGCAGACCGCCTGAAACACCTTGCGCACGCTGCACTGGGCGAAGGCATCGCTGTGTGCCAGCTCCTGCCCCATCGACTTGGCGCCGCTGCCGCTG
Organism: uncultured Verrucomicrobiaceae bacterium; assembly: GCA_964386045.1. Taxonomy (GTDB): domain Bacteria; phylum Pseudomonadota; class Gammaproteobacteria; order Pseudomonadales; family CAMLJR01; genus CAMLJR01. Next base: position 23,834 of record CAYLRA010000026.1, read on the forward strand.
CCGGGCAGCGAACCGTTCCAACCAAAGATCGCGGTGTTGGGGCCGTCGCGCCAGTAGTTGTCCCACTGATCATCCAGCGTCACGAAACCGGGACGAAAGTTGTCGGCGTTGATGTGGTATTTCGGCTGCACGCTGCCCTCGGTGTAGACCAGGCGACCGGTATCGGGATCGCCGTTGTAGGAAAAACCGTAATAGGCGAAAGCCTGCGCCAGCGGGTCCATGCCGCTGTGACAGCCGACGCAGTTGTTGTTGAAGATGCGGCTGTCGCCGCCGGGGCTGCGGCTGATGTCCTGGCGAATGCGATCGACCGGACGCGACGTGTCGAGCACCTGCTCCATGTCGTTGCAGAGATGGTTCTTCAGCGTGAAGCGAAACATCGCGCGATTGGTGCCGTCGATGAAGAAGGCGCGCGCGGCGGCGCGCGTGGTCATGATGCCGGCCGTTGCATCGGGCGGCAGAACAGTGGGGCCGACGACCTCCGATTGCGGGCGCTGCACCAGCACGGCGGGATCACCGAGGTTGGCGTAGGCCGCCTCGGTCAGTTCGTAAAGCGTGTTGTCGTCGCGCGAGTAGGTGCCGCTGGCTGGCACGTAGATGATGTCGCCGTACAGCACCTGCCGGTAATCGAGGCCGTCGCGCACGATGCCGATCACCGTCGCGCTGTAATCGTTCAGCGGCGCGAACTTGTCGTCGTCGCGATTGGTCCATGGCGACGCCCAGTTCTTCAGCGTGACGTTGAAGAAGCCGGGGTTCTGCATCGCCAAGTCAGCGGCCTGAGCTGCATTGCCACCGGCAATGAGCGCCTCCATCTGATTCAGCACCGTCTGATCGGGCGGCACACCGGCGAGCCGATCGTGCATGCGCCTGGCCTGCTCCAGCGGCGATGCCAGAACCTGCGAGCAACCGAGCACCAGCGCCGATACCAGCAGCGACGCCACCTGCAAACGGCGACCCACCGCGAACTTCGCCTTGACCATATCCAGATCCTTCGTGTGTGAAGTGCGACACATACAGCTACAACACCGGCTTCCGCGGCGCGATCCCAGGCACGCACTACTGCTGAAAGACACGTACGACAGATCAGCCCAGCGCATGACTACGGAGTGGTGCGCACGACAGTAAAGTGTGCGTTTCGTGGCGGCGCCATTGTAGGAGCGCTTAATTCTCACAAAGGGTGAAGACCCGCACATATCAAAGACGCGCAGGGATGACCGGGAGATCGCGGCGACCAGCGGTCGCATATACTCCTTCGCGCCTGCATCGCCACGACGACATCGCACCTAGAATCTCTGCAACGTCCATTGCCACGGCTCCGCCCCTCGGCAAGGCGCCACCGCAACGGCATCACGACAACCATTGCTACGCCACGACGACCCTTAATCAATAGAAACCATCGAGACCCTGCCGTGAAAACGGAATTCACCGCTTCACCTGTTCTTCTTCGATACCCGTCGCACACCAGTACAAGACTGTCGCGTATCGCGAAGCTGTTGCTGACCTGTGGACTGGTCGGCGGGCTCGTTGCCTGCGGTGGCGGTGGTGGCGGCAATATCGGTTTCTCCTCCGACGAACAATCCTCCGACCCGGTCACCGTCGATTTTCCTGTTGCTTACGTACAGCGGCCATTGCCGGGGCCGAGCGACGACCCACTGCAAACCGATCTGCGCGATCCGTTCCGTTTCTCACCGGGTGGCCGGCTGGTGGTGCGCGACCGCGCCGCCAACAGCGCGCCGGAAACCTTTGTCACCGACGCGCTGTTTCCCGGTCAGGAAAACGAATACGACGTGCGCGACCTCGAAGTGTCGCCCGATGGCAGCAAACTGCTGTTCGCACTGCGTGCACCGGAGATACCCAACGCCGATCCGGAAGATCAGCCAACCTGGAACATTTGGGAGTACGACTTCCAGACGCGTGCACTGCGCCGCGTCATCTCCAGCGACAACCGCGCCGAGCTGGGCAACGACGTCGCGCCGGCTTATCTCGACAACGATGATGAAATCGTCTTCGTCTCCGATCGCCAGACCGGCGTGCGCGCGCAGCTGCCGAGCGCCGGCATTCCCGCCTTCTCGGCGCTGGAAGAGTCGCTGCAGCGCAAGGCCGGCGTACTGCATGTCATGGGCGACGACGGGCGCGACATCCGTCAGATCTCGCACAACCAGAGCCACGATCTCGATCCGTCGCTGCTGCGCTCCGGCAAGCTGGTCTTCACCCGCTGGGACAACCAGACCGGCGTCAACCGGATGAACCTCTACACCATCAACCCGAGCGGCATGGCACTGTCGATGCTGTACGGCTTCTACAGCCACGACACCGGTAGCAATCCAACCGTACCGGTGCAGTTCGCCAATCCGCGCGAGATGGAAGATGGCCGCATGCTGGCCATCCTGCGCCCGATGATGAGCGCGTCGCTCGGCGGCGACCTGATCGCGATCGACGTCGAGCGCTACAGCGACCACGACCAGCCAACCTGGGAAAACGTCGGCCTGGCTGGCAGCGGCCAGGTTTCGCTCGCCACCAACCCGGTCTACACCGACGGTCGCCTGTCGCCCGGCGGCCAGTTCAGCGCCGCCTATCCGCTGTGGGATGGCACCCGCCGGCTGCTGGTCAGCTGGAGCCAGTGCCGCGCACTCGATGGCGACCGCATCGTCCCCTGCTCGCTGGCACCCGCCGGCGCGCAGCCTGCGCCTCTTCTATATGGACTGTGGGTGTTCGACCCCGGCAACAACACGCAGCGGCCAGTGGTCGTCGCGCGCGAAGGGGTGATCTTCACCGACATCGTCACCGGTGCGCCGCACACCACCATCGCCACACCCATCGATCCGCTCGTCGGCGACGCCGCCAGCGACTTCGATCTCTACGGCGTCACCGTGCTCGGCTCCCTGCAGCAGGAGAACCAGGCGCTGCTGACCATCCGCTCGGTCTACAACATCGATGGCCAGGTGCGCGACAACGCCGGCAACCCGACCACGCAGCAGTTCCTGCTCGACCAGACCGAGCCGGCGAGCGTGCGCTATCGCCAGCGCCGCGGTCGCTTCCTGCAGCTGATCCAGGCCGTGCCGATCCCGGACGACGATGACGAGATCCTCGAAATTCCGAACAGCGCGTTCGGCTTCAACGCCTCGCAGCGGATGCGCCACATCATCGGCTACGTGCCGATCGAGCCCGATGGCTCGGTCGCCGTTGCACTGCCAGCCGACGTGCCATTCACCTTCAACATCGTCGACGGCAACGCGCAGCGCATCTCGCCGCGCCACAACGTCTGGTGGCAACTGAAGGCGGGCGAAGCGCTGCGCTGCGCCGGCTGTCACGACGGCGCCACCGAGCGCACCCACGGTCGCCTCGATTCGCAGGTGCCGGAGGTCAATCCCGGTGCCACCGTCGCCCGCGGCGGTGGCTGGGCCTTCTCGATGAACCATCTGGTGACGATGACCGGCAACGCGCCGGGACAGACGATGGCGGAGATCGCCACGCTGCGCAGCGAACTGCAGACGCCGTCAGTCGACGTCGCCTTCGTCGACAAGTGGGCGGCCGACCCGGCACAGCGCGACACAGCGTTCGATTACAGCTACATCACCGTCGAAGAGGGGGTGCCGGTACAGCAGGTACCGGTAATGCCGACTCCCCCCGCGTGCCAGACCACCTGGCGCAACGAGTGCCGCATCGTCATCAATTACGAAGAGCACATCCAGCCGATCTGGGACAGGCCGCGCCCGATCCTCGACAACGACGACAACGAGATCGGCGACAACCGCTGCACGGCGTGCCATTCGCCGACCGATGCGATGAGTGTCGCGCAAGTGCCGGCCGGGCAGCTCGACCTCTCCGCCGTGCCATCCGATCGCAATGCCAACTACCTGCTCTCCTACTCCGAACTGTTCACCGGCGACAACGAAGTGGATGCCGACGGCAACGACGTGCTGGTCGATCGAACACTGCTCGACGAAGACGACAACCCGGTGCTGGATGAAAACGGCGACCCGGTCATCGTGCAGGTGACGGTGCCGGTCGGCGCCACCATGAGCACCGGCGGCGCGCGCAGCAGCCCGCTCTTCTTCGGCTGTTTCACCACTGGCGGTACCTGCGGCAACTACAGTCGCGCCACCAACAACGACCACGTCGGCATGCTGACAGATAGCGAACTGCGCCTGATCTCCGAGTGGCTCGACATCGGCGCGCAGTACTACAACGACCTGCTCGAAGCGGCGGAAGAGTGACGATGGGGGCGGCTGGCCGGTACCGGATCGAGCGACTAGACTTTGCGCCGGCGAGCGATGGCGGTTGCCTGGCAACATCCCGTGCCGTCCACCACGACATTACCTGTTTGAACGACATTACCCATTTGACGGCCCGAACCTGCTGATGGCATCCGCGCGATCGCTCCCTGCCCTGCTGCTGCCAATACTGCTGCTGGCCGCGCTCATTCCGCTGTCACACATCGCCGTTGCCGATGAAGTCATCGTCACCGCGCATGTCACCGAACCCTACATCGAACTGCGCACCGGACCCGGTCGCGGCTACCCGATTTTTTACGTCGCCGAGCGCGGGGAGTCGGTCACCGTACTGAAGCAGCGCACCGACTGGGTCAAGGTCAGTACCCGCAAAGGCAAGGAGGGGTGGGTCAGCGCCGAATCGATGGCCAGAACCGTCGATGCGAACGGTGAACCAATGGCCTTCTTCAATCCCGACATCGACGACTACCGCAACCGGCGCTGGGAGGGCGGCGCGCTGGCCGGGCTGTTCGAGAAGACCGATGCGATCGGCATCTACGGCGCCTGGCACTTCACCCGCAACCTGTCGCTGGAGGCGGAGTACTCGGAATATTTCGGCGCCTTCTCCAACGGTCGCTACGGCACGGTGAGCATCGTCAACCAACCGTTCCCGCACTGGCGCCTGTCACCCTTCTTCACCGTCGGCGCCGGCATGATCGAGATCCAGCCGAAAGCAAACCTGGTACAGGCGCGCGACCGCACCGACGACATGCTCAATGCCGGCATTGGCCTGCGCTACTACTGGACCCGCAACTTTCTGGTGCGATTCCAATACAAGCACTATGTTGTGCTCACCTCACGCGACGATGACGAAGTGATCGAAGAATGGAAAATCGGATTCAGCACTTTCTTCTGAGCGCGCTGCTGGCGGCAACGCTGCCGGCGCTCGCCAACGACGACACCACCCTCGGGCAGGTGATCGAACCGGATCTGCAGCGCCGCACCATCGAGCGCCCGGCCATCGATACCGAAAACTTTGAGGTCGGTCTCTATTACGGCGTGCTCAGCATCGAGGATTTCGACACCGGCGAGGTCGTCGGCGTCAGTCTCGCCTATCACATTACCGAGGATCTTTTTGTCGAGGCGACCTACGGCCAGTCCGAGGGCGACCGCACCAGCTATGAAGAGTTGAGTGGTGGCGCGCAGCTGCTGAATGACAGCGACCGTGAATACACCTACTACAACGTCTCGCTCGGCTGGAACGTGCTGCCGGGCGAGGTCTTCATCGGCAAGCGGGCGTTCAACTCCAGCTTCTACCTGATCGGTGGCGTCGGTCGCACCGAGTTCGCCGGCGACAACTGGTTCACCGTCACGGTCGGCGCCGGTTATCGCCTGTTGCTGACCGACTGGCTGGCGCTGCGACTGGACGTGCGCGACCACCTGTTCGATCGCGACACGTTCGGCACCGAGGAGCTGACGCAGAACATCGAGTTGCGCGCCGGCCTCACCTGTTTTTTCTGATCATGTGCCGCTGGACATGATCACCCGTTCGAAGGGATGCAACCCCACCAACATCCGAGAGTTGTCACCATGAAGATGTCGCTGCTGCGCTCCCTGTTACTGCCCACGCTGCTCGCCACCGCGCTCTGTGCGCAGGCCGACATGGCACCCGACTTCGCACTGAAAAGCACCAGTGGCTCCAACCTGCGCCTCAGTGAACATCGCGGCGAAGTGATCCTGCTCAACTTCTGGGCCTCCTGGTGCGGCCCCTGCCGGCAGGAGATGCCACACCTCGATGCGCTGCAGAAAAAGTATGAATCGCTTGGCGTCAATGTCATCGGTGTCAGCGTCGACAAGGAGCCGGAGAAAGCCGACCAGCTGCTGAAGGAGATTCCGGTCACCTTCCCCGTGCTCTACGACACCGAAAGCCTGGTCAGCGCCGCCTACAATGTCGCGGCGATGCCCACCACCGTGCTGATCGACCGCGACGGCAACATGCGCTACCTGCACAAAGGCTACAAACCGGGCTACGAAAAACAGTACGAAGAGCAGATCAAGAAGCTGATTCGCGAATGAACGCACATCGAACGCTGACGCTCCTCGCCATCACCGCGCTGCTCGCCGGCTGCGCCATCGAGCCCTGGGTCAAACCCTACGAACGCGACCGCCTCGCCGACCCGATCATGAGCTTCAGCCGCGATCCGGTCTCGACCTCCTTCCTCAATCACGTCCACCAGGCACGCGAAGGGGCGCGCGGCGCCGAGGGTGGCGGTGGCGGCGGTTGCGGCTGCAACTGAATACGGCTGCGAGTGGAACCTGAAAGGACATGAGAAAAGCAGGAATGATGCAGCCAACCACACGATTCATCGCCGGCACACTGGCCGTTGTCGCCCTGCTCGCCAGCGCACCGCTGCTGATCGCCGCCGTGCTGCCGGAGGAGCGCGCCGACCTGCTCTACCACCGCTACGATGGCGGCGGCGTGGTTGTCGATGGCCCATCGCTGCTGGTGCGCAAAAACTTCGCCGAGACCGTCTCGGTCAGCTTCAAGCACTACGTCGACAACGTCAGCAGCGCCTCGATCGACGTCGTCACCACCGCCAGCCCCGACGGCTACACCGAGACCCGCACCGAGAACAGCATCGGCGTCGACTACCTCTACGACCGCACGCTGCTCAGCGCCAGCTACACCCACAGCGACGAAAATGACTACACCGCGCAGACCTACAGCTTCGACATCGGCCAGGATTTCTTCGGCGACCTCAGCAACATCTCGATCGGCTTTTCACTCGGCGACGATGAAGTTCGACGCAACGGCGACGACACCTTCAGCGAGCAGGTGGAGCGCCGCCACTACCGCGTCGGCCTGACCCAGATCCTGACCCGCAACCTGCTGATCTCCGCCAAGTATGAAGCGATCACCGACGAAGGCTACCTGAACAACCCCTACCGCTCGGTGCGCTACCTGACCGGCGGCGGCACCTACGCCTTCCAGCCCGAGCTCTACCCCAACACCCGCACCAGCGACACCTTCTCGCTCAGCGCCATCCACTACCTGCCCTATCGCGCCGCGCTGAAAGCGGAGTACCGCAACTACCGCGACGACTGGGACATCAAGGCCGACAGCTTCGAGATCAGCTACACCCACCCGTTCCGCCAGCACTGGATTTTCGATGTGCGCCTGCGCCACTACAGCCAGGACAAGGCCGAGTTCTACAGCGACCTGTTCCCGTTCCAGGATGCACAGAACTACCTGGCGCGCGACAAGGAACTGTCGACCTTCACCTCGATGACCTACGGCGTCGGCGTCAGCTACCAGTTCAGCTGGAGCGGCGCACCGTGGATCGACAAGGCCAGCATCAACTTCAACTGGGACCGGATGCAGTTCGACTACGACGACTTCCGCGACATCAGCAGCGGCAGCGCCGGCGAGGAGCCGCTCTATTCGTTCGATGCGGATGTGATTCGGCTTTTCTTTTCGGCGTGGTATTGACAGTCCTCCCCTGCACGGCAGGGGAGGTGCCGAACGCAGCGAGGCGGAGGGGTCCGGGGTTGATCGTCGTGTGACAAAGGACTGACCCCTCCGCCCCTTCGGGGCACCTCCCCTATTGCATAGGGGAGGACATCAACCACCCCTGCCGACACCGCGCACCTTCCGCACGATCAGCAACGCCAGTATCACGACGATACTCAGAAAACCCACCTGCAATATCTCGAATGGCCACAGGTTGTGCGACGTCGGATCGATGGCGGTATCGATGACGAGCCGCAGCACGACGAATGCCACCGCCACCAGCGGCAGCATCGCCGCAATTCTCCACCCGCCCTGCCAACGCCGCACCGCCACGATCGGCGCGACGATGCCGGCAACACCCAGCGCCGCCATCGCCAGCATGAAACCGCCGAACAGTGCCGTCTCGCCGGCGCTCACCGGCTCGTTCATGCGCGCGTCGAAAGCTCGTCGCTGCGCCTCCTCGGCCTGCGCGCGCAATGTCGCGACCCACGGCGGCTCGCGCTGTGCATCCGCCGCGTGAGCGCCGCCGACGATGCGCACGCGATGGCTCGCCACGACTGGCGTACTTCCCGTTCCGCCATCGCCCGCCGAGATGCGGATCTCGTCCACCTCGACGCCGGGCTGCATCAGGAAGAACCAGCCCAGCATCTCGCTGCTGCCGGAGTAGAGCGCGGAGGGATGGCTGCCCGCATTCACCTCGCGACCGTGCAGGAACGGCCTGGCCCAGATGCGCGCCGGCGCATCGGTGCTGTAGGCCAGACGCAGGTAGTAGTTCTGGTTGCGCGCGAGCACGACGTCGTCGCCCACCGGCCAGGTCTCGACCACCCGCACCGTCGTTCCGGCAGGCGCAGCCTCGGATGGTGCGAACCCTGCGACAAGCGCGATCAGCAGCAACGCACGAAGCAGCATGAGCCTCTCCAGGTTTGGTATGTCTCGCGGCGAGAGGGGCGGAGAGGCTAGGTCAACCCCGGACCCCTCCGCCTCGCTGCGCGAGGCACCTCCCCTGCTTCGCAGGGGAGGACCGAAGCGTCAGAGCGCGAGTTTGCGAATATCCGCCAGCAACTCGTTCAGCTGCGTGAAGAAACGCCCGGCATCGGCACCGTTGACGGCACGGTGATCGTAAGAGAGCGACAGCGGCAGCATCTTGCGCGGCACGAACTGTTTGCCGTCCCACTGCGGTTTGACCGTCAACCGCGACACGGCGAGGATCGCCACCTCCGGCGCATTGATGATCGGCGTGAAGCCGAGGCCGCCGATGTTGCCGAGACTGGAGATCGAGAAGCAGCCGCCCTGCATCTCGGCTGGTTTCAGCTTGCGGTCGCGCGCCTTCGCCGCCAGCTCGGCCGACTCCGCCGCCAGCTCCCAGAGGCTCTTCTTGTCGACATCGCGAATCACTGGCACGACGAGACCGACCGGCGTGTCGACGGCGATGCCGATGTGCACGTATTTCTTGAACACGATCTGCTCGCCGTCGCTGTGCAGCGATGCGTTGAATTTCGGATGCGCCTTCAACGCCAGCGCACACGCTTTCAACAGGAACGGCAACGGTGTCAGTTTCACGCCGCGTTTTTCCATCTCACCTTTCAGTGAATTGCGGAAATCCTCCAGATCGGTGATGTCGGCATCGTCGAACTGGGTGACGTGCGGGATGTTGAGCCAGTTGCGCTGCATGTTGGCGGCGGTCAGCCTGTGCAGCTTGCTCAGCGGCTGGATGTCGACCTCGCCGAACTGCGCCGCATCGAACGGTGGTATCGGCGGAATGCCACTGCCGCTCGCCGGTGCCTGCGAACGCCCTGCCATCAGCGTCTTGACGAACTGTTTGACGTCGTCCTTCTGAATGCGACCGCGCGGACCACTGCCCGACACGCGCAACAGGTCGATGCCCATTTCGCGCGCCAGCTTGCGCACGGCGGGGCCGGCGTAGACATCGCTGGCCGAGGTCGCTGCCGGCACCTCGCGCGTCACACCACCATCGTTAGACTCGACCGTGGCCGGCGGCGAAACCTGAGCTGCCATCGCCGTGATGGTCGGCGCCTGGACCGGCGCAGCGACGGGCGCCGCACCGGCGGTGGCAGCGGGAGCGGCTTCTTCAACCGCTGCGCTCACCGCGCCTTCGACATCGAGATCCATCAGCGGCGCGCCCTGCGTCACCTTGTCGCCAACCTTCACGCGCAACGCACGTACCACGCCCGCTTTCGGCGACGGCACCTCCATCGACGCCTTGTCCGACTCCAGCACGATGATGCTGTCGCCTTCGGCGACACGATCACCCACCGCGACACAGACTTCGATGACATCGACGGCATCAGTGGTGCCGATATCGGGAATGGCGACTGGCTCGATCCCGCCTGCGACCGGCTGTGACACCGGCGCCGGCGCCGCGGGTGCTGCCGCCGGTTTCGATTCCACCGCCGGTGCGGGTGCGGCAGCCGCCGGCTTCGCGGCAGCCTCACCACCACCTGCACTCACCAGCTCAAGGATCGGCACGCCGGCCTTTACCTTGTCGCCCACCTTCAGCAGCAGGCGCCCCACCTTGCCCGCGCGCGGCGACGGCACCTCCATCGACGCCTTGTCGGATTCGAGCACGATCAGCGATTGCTCGGCCGCGATCTCGTCGCCCGCCGCAACACAGACCTCGATGACTTCCACCTGCTCGGCGCCGCCAATCTCCGGCACCTCAATGATTTCTGCCACTGTCTTTTCCCGCCCTTTCTCTGGTTGCCCGGCAGCGTGATCCGCACCACGGTGCTTTTGATCTTCGTCTGATCTTCGTCGTCAGCAGCTCATCGGGTCGCGTTTGTCCGGGTCGATGCCAAGCTGCTTCATCGCCTTGGCGACATCGGCGTGTTTCAGCTTGCCATCGTCGGCCAGTGCGCGCAGTGCGGCCAGCGCGATGAAGCGACGATCGACCTCGAAGTGGTGGCGCAACTTGGCGCGCGTGTCGCTGCGACCAAACCCATCGGTGCCGAGCACGACGTAGCGCTGCGCAATGTAGGGGCGCAGCTGCTCACCGAACGATTTCATGTAATCCGACGCGAAGATCACCGGCCCCTCGGCATCCTGCAGCTGCTGCGTGACATAGGGCACGCGCTGCGCCTCGGTCGGATGCAGCAGGTTCCAGTGTTCGCAGGCGAGGCCGTCGCGGCGCAGTTCGTTGACGCTGGTGGCGCTCCAGACATCGGCGCTGATGCCGAAATCGCTGCGCAGCAGTTCGGCCGCCGCCTGCACTTCGCGCAGGATGGTGCCGCAACCCATCAGCTGCACGCGGTCGGTCTTGCGCCGGCTGTTTTTCGCCGCCTCGATCCGATACAGCCCGCGAACGATCCCCTCTTCGACACCGACCGGCATCTCGGGGTGGCGATAGTTCTCGTTCATGACGGTGATGTAGTAGAAGCAGTTCTCCTGCTGCTGGTACATGCGCTGCAGGCCGCTCTGGATGATCACGGTCAGCTCATACGCATAGGTCGGATCGTAGGAACGACAGTTCGGGATCATGTTGGCCATCAGCTGGCTGTGGCCATCCTGGTGCTGCAGCCCCTCGCCATTCAGCGTGGTGCGACCGGAAGTAGCACCCATCAGGAAGCCGCGCGCCTGCGAGTCGCCGGCGGCCCACAACAGATCCATGACGCGCTGGAAGCCGAACATCGAGTAGAAGATGTAGAACGGCACCATCGGGTAGTTGTGGTTGCTGTACGAGGTCGCGGCGGCGATCCACGCCGAGGTGGCGCCCGCTTCGTTGATCCCCTCTTCGAGAATCTGCCCCTTCTTGTCCTCCTTGTAATACATGATCTGACCGGCATCCTGCGGCGTGTAGCGCTGCCCCTGCGACGAGTAGATGCCGAGCTGGCGGAACATCCCCTCCATGCCGAAGGTGCGCGCCTCATCGGGCACGATCGGCACGACACGCGCGCCGATCTGCTTGTCTTTCACCAGCGTCGACAACGTGCGCACGAACGACATCGTGGTCGAGATTTCGCGCTCACCGGAACTCTGCAACTGCCCTTTCAGATCGTCGAGTGAAGGCGTTTGCAGCGCGTCGAACGCGCGTCGCCGCGCCGGCAGCTGGCCGCCGAGCTCCTCGCGACGCTTGCGCAGGTAGACCATCTCCGGGCTGTCCGGCGCCGGGCGGTAATAGGGAACGCTCTTCAGTTCGCTGTCGGCGAGTGGCACGCCGAAGCGGTCGCGGAATCGCTTCAGGCTGTCGACGTCGAGCTTCTTGACCGAGTGCGTTTCATTGGCCGCCTCGCCCGACTTGCTCATGCCGTAGCCCTTGACGGTCATCGCCAGCACCACGGTCGGCTGCCCGGTGTGCGCCACCGCCTGCGCGTAGGCTGCGTAGACCTTGTAGGGATCGTGGCCGCCGCGGTTCAGGTACATGATCTCGTCGTCGGACATATCCTTCACGAGTTCGAGCAGCTCCGGGTATTTGCCGAAGAAGTGCTCGCGCGTGTAGGCGCCGCCGTTGGCCTTGTAGTTCTGCAGCTCGCCGTCGCAGACCTCGTCCATCCGCTTTTTCAGCAGACCGGTCTTGTCCTTCTCCAGCAGCGGGTCCCAGAGCCGCCCCCAGACCACCTTGATGACGTTCCAGCCGGCGCCGCGGAACACCCCTTCCAGCTCCTGGATGATCTTGCCGTTG
>CAYLRA010000027.1:0-35712 GCA_964386045.1 uncultured Verrucomicrobiaceae bacterium
AGGACTTGGGGCAGCTCGTAGGATGGGTTGAGCCGAAGGCGATACCCATCACCGCGCGCCCGAACGGGCGATTACAGGAACGAGGGCTTGGCGAACGCTTCCGCCGTTTCCTGTTGCACGGTGGGCACGTCGTCGTCGAAGGCGCTGCTGTCATCGATCGAGTCGCGCAAGCTATCGCGTGGCGGCGTAGAGGTAGCTGTCTCTCGGTTCCGAGGAGAGATTCGGGTGGACAATGAAGCGCCGCAGCGTGCCCTCCCGAATCATGCCCGCCTTCTCCATGACGCGCGCCGACGCGACATTTTCGATATCGCAGGCCGCTTCGACACGGAAGAAACCGAGGCGGTACAGCGCCAGATCGATCAGCGCCCGAACCGCCTCCGTCATGAATCCCTGTCCCCAGTGGATACGACCGAGGGCATAGCCGATGTTGACGCCATGGGCACCGGGCCGCGCGCTCAGCATTCCCAGCACATCGCCATCACTGCTGCGACTGATGATGTAGGGGAAGGATGCTCCCTGCTCGAACTGTTCGATGCACAGCGCGATGTGGCGCTCGCTGATCGAGACGTCATCGTAGGGTTTCCAGGTCAGGAATCGCGTGACTTCGGCATCCTGTGCGTAGAGCCGGAACAGCGTGGCCGCATCATCGGGCCGGGGTTTTCGCAGCTGCAGCCGCGCCGTTTCGAACCGCTCGGGAAACGGCACGGCTTTGCTCATCGCAGATGCTCCCGCAGAAACGCAATCGTCCGCGACCAGGCCAGCTCCGCCGTTGCCTTGTCGTAGCGCGCCGCCGACGTGTCGTTGTTGAAGGCGTGGTTCGCGCCTTCGTAGATGAACAGCTCGTACTTCCTGTTCGCCGCCTTCAGCGCCTGCTCGAACGCGGGAATGCCTTCGTTGATGCGCTGGTCCTGACCGGCGTAGTGCAGCAGCAGCGGTGCCTGGATCTTCGCCACGTCGTCGCTGGCCGGCTGGCGGCCGTAGTAGACGACGCCGGCGTTCAGCGCGGGATCATGCACCGCCAGTTCGCCGACCTTGCCGCCGCCCCAGCAGAAGCCGACGGCACCGACGCGGCCGTTGCCGCGCGGATGCGTTGCCAGGAACTGCCGCGCCGCCAGCAGATTGCGCCGCGTCTCGTCGGCATCGAGTCCGGCGATCAGTTCGCGCGCGGCATCCTCGTCGGTGGGCGTGCCGCCCGACGGCGCCAGGAAATCCGGTGCCAGCGCCAGGAAACCTTCGAGTGCGAAGCGGCGCGCCACATCCTCGATGTGCGCATTGAGGCCGCGATTTTCGTGGATGACGATGACCGCTGGCAGTGGGCCGTCGCCTTTCGGCTGCGCCAGATAACCATCGAGTTCCACGCCGCCGGCAATGGCGACGCGCGCCGTCTGCAGGCGCGCATCCGCCGCCTCGACCAGCGGCGCGGCCGACGCATTGGCCGCCAGCAGCGGCAGCAGTGCGGCGGCGCAGGCGGTGCCGCCCGACAGGCGGGCGAGCTGTGTCATGAAGCGTCGGCGGTCGAGCCGGGTGTGCGTGAATTCGTCGTAGAGATCGATCATTGCCTGGCTGATCATGGTGCGGCTCCTTTTTCCATGGGTTGTCGGTGTGGGTTGATGTCCACGACATGCCGAGCAGTTGCCGTGCCACGTAACCGGGGCGCTGCCCGGCCGTCAAGCCTGCGCGCCAGCGGCCTGTCGCCCCTGGGTCTGCAGCGCAAAGAGGCGGGCATAGAGACCATTGCGCTGAACCAGCTCCTCGTGGCGCCCCTGCTCCAGCATCACGCCCTGGCGGAGTACCAGAATGAGGTCGGCATTCATCACCGTACTCAGACGATGCGCGATGATGACCGAGGTGCGCCCGCTCAGCAGCCGCTCCAGTCCCTGCTGCACCAGGTGTTCGGACTCCGAATCGAGCGCGCTGGTGGCTTCGTCGAGAATGATCAGCTGCGGGTCCTTCAGAATGGCGCGGGCGATGGCGACACGCTGCTTTTCGCCGCCGGAGAGTTTGATGCCGCGCTCGCCCACCAGCGTGTCGTAGCGATCTTCCAGGCGCTGGATGAAGTCGTCGGCGTGTGCGGCGCGCGCGGCGGCCTGCACATCCTCCTGACTGGCGCCGGGGCGGGCGAAGGCGACGTTCTCGCCGATGCTGTCGTTGAACAGCGCCACGTCCTGCAGGACCACGCCCATCACGGCGCGCACCGTGCGCTGCTGGTAGTCGCGCAGGTCGCGGCCGTTGATCAGGATACGGCCCGCGCTGGGATCGTAGAAACGCATCAGCAGCTTCACCACGGTGGTTTTTCCACTGCCGCTGCTGCCCACCAGCGCCAGCGTATTCCCGGCATCGAGATGGAAGGAGAGATCGCGCAACGCGTACTCCTCCTTGCCGGGGTAGTGAAAGCTCACGCTTTCGAAGGTGATACTCTGCAGCGTTTCCAGCGGGATCGCGTCGGGGCTGTCGACCAGCTCGGTCTCTTCGTCCAGCAACTCCACCAGACGCTCGGCCGTGCTCTCGATCTCGCCGGCCTGGTTGATCTGGCGCGCGATGGGCTGGATCGAGTTGATGAGGTTCTGGGTCAGCGTCAGCACCAGCAGAATATCGCCCGTGGTGAAAATGCCGGCCAGCGCGCCGCGCGCGGTGATGGTCACGCCGGCGAATACCGCCAGCGTGTTGATGATGTTCAGCGACTGCTCGGAGCGCCATTCGGCGCGATGCAGATTGCCGCGCGTCACCATCCATTCTGCCTGGGTGCTGTCGTAGCGCTGCTTGACGGCGGGTTCACCGCCGAAGCTGCGGACGGTGGCGATGTTGCCGACCATTTCCGCGAGCAGCCCGGTCATGCGCCCGGCCAGTGCCTGCCAGCCGCGGCGATAGGGTCGCGTCACGCCCACCGTGCGCCACGAAATCCAGAAATTCAGCAGTAGCACGCCGAGCATGATGGCGCCCACCAGCGGAGCTTTCAGCAGCAGCACGGTGATGATGAAAAACATCTGCAGGATATTGGCCAGCGTGCCATCGGTCAGCGACGACAGCCACATCGTGATGGAGGTGATGTTGCCGAAGCGGTCCATGATTTCGCCGACGCGCGTCTTCTCGAAATAGTCGATGGACTTCTGCGTCATGTTGTCGAAGACGCGCTGGCGAAAGGTGCTGACCGTGGCCAGCCAGAGGTTGTCGGCCTGCAGGTTCTGCAGGGCGCTGAAGATGACCACGCCCAGACGCAGAACGAAGAAGGTGATCAGCAGCAGCGTTACCGTCCAGGTGGCCTCCTCCTGGGTGATGCTGCCGGTCAACATGCGCGAGATGGCATCGACGATGCCCTTGTACAGATAGGGCGTGGCCGTGCCGATGAAGCCGAGCGCGGTGCCTACCAGTGCGATACCGAGCATACGGCCGCGGTACTCGGGGATGAACTGAATGGTACGCCAGATGTTTTTCATGATTACGCTTTTTCGATTGAATAGGACGGCAGGGTGTGTCAGTCGGTGAAGGTGAATTGACCTTCCGTGACGATTTCACGCAGTGGGCGGCGGCCGTTGGGTTGTTCCCGGGCGCGTTGCTCTTCAGGCAGGGTTTCGCTGGCAGCCTGACGCCCGATGGCAATGGCCACGTTGACGTGATAGCCGTCGGGAATGCCGAGCTCCTCGACGGCGCGGCTGCGGTCGAAACCACCGATGGCATGGGTGCGCCAGCCGAGGTGTTCGGCCTGAAACGCCAGGCTGGCCCAGGCCGCGCCGGCATCCAGCGCGTGGTTGCGCAGCGGGCTGGCTTCGGTGGCGCCGCGACGAACCTGCGTGGTTTTGGAGACCAGTACCACCAGTGCGGCGGCATTGGCGGCCCAGAGCCGGTTCTTTTCGTTGAGCAGACCGAGGAAGCGTGGCCAGTGTTCGCTGTCGCGGCGGGCATAGATGAAACGCCAGGGCTGCGAATTACTGGCAGAGGGTGCCCAGCGCGCCGCCTCGAACAGACTGAAAAGCGTGTTCTCATCGATTGCTTCGCCATTGAAGGCGCGTGGGGACCAGCGCTGCAGAAAAATTTCCGCCACCTGGTATTCGGGGCTGCGATTGAAAACGGCAGTCATGATGTTCTCCTTGGTGTGCGTGTGGAAAGCTTGCCGACGCGAGCCGGCGTTACGGATTTTTTGCTACGGAATTTTCGCTATGGGCTTTTCGCTGACTCTTCCCACCAGGTGCCGATGGCCCATTCCTGCGCGTTGTAGTGTGTCGGCAGCATGTCCGGCCAGCGCAGGCGTTTGTGGTGGACGATGTAGTGGTGGTCCAGATAGCGGAACGGAATGAAGTAGTGGCTGTGCAGCAGCACTCGGTCCAGGGCGCGCCCCGCGATCTCCAGGTCGCGCTGGTCGTCGGCATCCATCATCCGCTGAATCAGGTCGTCCACGGCTGCGGACTTCACGCCGATGATGTTTTCCGAGCCGTGAACATCGGCATCCGTGCTGTTGAATACACGCCACAGCTCACCCGCCGGCAGCCGCGATTCGCGCAGTGACAGCGAGGTGTAGTCGAAATCGAACGTCTGCATACGCCTGCGGCTGGTGGCGGCATCGGCATCGCGGCGTTGCAGCAGGATGCCGGCCTTGAGCAGATTCAGGTTGACCGTTTCGACGTGCGCACTCTGCGTGCGCAGGCCGGACACTTCCATGGTGAACGGCTCGCCCTGGGCATTGCGCAGATAGTTGTCGCGATAGTGCCAGCCGGCCTCGGCGAACAGTTCCAGTGCGCGGCGCAGATTGGCGCGAAAGCCACCGGCCCTGATGGAGTCGGGCTGCTCGTAGACCGGGCCGAACACGGCCGGCGGCAGCTCATCCCGCCAAGGTTCCAGCAGTTGCAGCTCTTCCGGTGATGGCAGCCCCCTGGCCTGCAGGGCGGTGCCGGAAAAATAGCTGTCGGTGCGGCGGAATTCGTTGTCGAGGATCTTTTCGTTTATCCACTCGAAGTCCAGCAGGTAGTTCAACGCCTCGCGCACGCGCGGGTCCTGGAATTTTTCGCGACGGATGTTCACCACCCAGCCATTCATGGAGGGCGGATTGCTGTGCGGCAGCTTGCTCTTGATCAGTTCGCCGGTGTCGAAGCGCTTGCCGATGTATTGGCAACACCAGTAGCGCATCTGGGTTTCGCTGTAGAAGTCGTAGTCACCGGCACGCAGGGCCGTCACCTGGGTGTCGCGGTCCTTGTAGAGCTTGTAGACGACCTTGTCGAAGTTATGGAAACCACGCCGGGCCGGGCTTTCGTCGCCCCAGTAGTCGGGATCGCGGCGGTAGATGACACTCAGCCCCTTGCTCGCGCTTTCCAGCAGGTAGGCGCCGGTACTGATGGGCTGCTCCAGTTTCAGATCCTCGAAGGGGATGCGGCTGCCATCGGCCTGCAGCCCCCATTTGCGCGAGAACACCGGCACGCTGCCGGCGACGAACGAGAGATCCTTGCCGGGCCGGGAAAAATCAAAACGGATGTGGCGTTCATCGAGAACCGCGACATCGCTGATTTCCGAGAAATAGGCCTTGAAGCGCGGGTTCACGCCCTTGCCGTCGGCCAGTGTCCTGAAGGAGTAGGCGACATCCTCGGCCGTTACCGCATCGCCGTTGGAAAAGCGCGCGCGCGGATGCAGGCGGAAGGTGACCGAACGCAGGTCCGGGGCCAGGTCGATATTTTCGGCGAGCAGACCGTATTGCGTATTGGGCTCGTCCAGGCTGAATACCGTCAGCGTCTCGAACAGCATGTCGAGCAGGCCCGGCGCCGGTCGCCCCTTGAGCGTGAACGGGTTGTACTTGTCGAAACTGCTGTTGAGGCTGACCAGCGACAGCGTGAGCACACCCCCTCTGGGCGCGTCCGGATTCACATAATCGAAATGGCGAAAGCCGGCGGGATACTTCGGCTCGCCGAACTGGACAATGGCATGAGCGCTCCAGCCCTGCACGGGCAGCGCCGCCAACAGGAAAAGTACGAAAAAACGCATCGCTTTCAACACCGTCGTTTTCAATGCAACTGTTTTCAACACAACCGTTTTCAACACAAGCGCCTTCAATACAGTCATCTTCAATCACGAAATCGACATGGCCATTTCCACGCGTGCTCTACAGAGAGGCGCTGACGAGGGCCTGGGTATAGGGGTGACGCGGCGCGGCGATGACGGCTTCGGTGTCGCCTTCTTCCACCACCTCGCCGTCGCGCAGTACATACAGCCGGTGCGCCAGCGCATTCACCACCGCCAGATCGTGGCTGATGAGCAGATAGCTGAGGCCATATTTCTTTTGCAGGCCGACCAGCAGTTCCAGCACCTGGTTCTGTATGGAGACATCCAGCGCGGAGGTGGGCTCGTCCAGCACCAGGATGCGCGGCTTCAGCACCACGGCGCGGGCGATGGCGATGCGCTGGCGCTGGCCACCGGAGAACTGGTGCGGATAGGAGGTCATGACGGAGGCCGGCAGGCCGACCTCGGCCAGGATGTCGATGACGCGGGCGCGGCGCTCTTGCGCGGACAGTTCCGGGAAATGCAGGGCCAGCCCTTCGCCGACGATCTGCCCGACGGTCTGCCGCGGCGACAGCGAGCCGAACGGGTCCTGGAAAACCACCTGCAGACGGGAGCGCAGGGCGCGGCGTTCGGTGCGATGACGTTCGGTGATGTCACTGCCCTCGAAATCGATCTCTCCGCCCCTGGCCTGCACCAGCCCGAGGATCGCCTGGGCCAGCGTGGATTTGCCGGAGCCGGACTCGCCCACCACGCCGATGGTTTCACCCTGGCGCAGCTGCACCGTCGCCCCGGCCAGCGCAACGAAGGCATCCTTGATGAAGAATCCCTTCCAGCCTGCCTTTTTCTTCGGGTATTCGACCCGAAGTCGCCGGGTCTCCAGCAGTGTCGGCGCACTCGCCGGCAGTGGCTCGATCCGCCGTATCGGCAGGCTGTTGATGAGCTTCACGGTGTAGGGATGGCGCGGCGCGGCGAACAGGGCTTCGGTCTCGCCGGTTTCCACCAGCAGGCCGTGCTCCATCACGGCGACGCGCTCGGCAAAGCGCCGCACCAGATTCAGGTCGTGCGTGATCAGCAGAATCGCCATCGGCTCACCGCCGCGCGTGCTCTCCTCCTGCAGATCCAGCAGCAGCTTGACGATGCGCGCCCGCACGGTGGTATCCAGCGCCGTGGTCGGTTCGTCGGCGATCAGCAGTTTGGGTTTGCAGGCCAGGGCCATGGCAATGACGGCGCGCTGCAGCTGTCCGCCGGAAAGCTGGTGCGGAAAACTGTCGACGCGCCGCTCCGGCTCGCGCACGCCGGTGCGCGCCAGCAACTCGATGGCCTTGGCCCGCGCCGCGCCGCCGCTCAGCCCCTCGTGCAGCTCCAGACTTTCGATGATCTGGTTGCCGATGGAGTAAAGCGGGTTCAGGGCCGACATCGGCTCCTGAAAAATTACCGCCACGTCGCTGCCGCGCACATGGCGCAGCTCTTCCTCGCTTTTCTGCAGCAGATCATCGCCCCGAAAGCGGATGCTGCCGCTGATGCGGGCCTGCTGTATCAGCCGCAGGATGGAGAGGGCGCTGATGGTCTTGCCGGAACCGGATTCGCCCACCAGCGCCAGCCGCTCGCCGGGATAGATGTCGAGGTTCAGCTTGTGTACGACGCGCTTGCGGCCGAAATGGATGGAAACATCCTGCCACTGCAGCAGCGGCACCTTGACGGCGGTATTCATCAGGCGGGCTCCAGCTGCGGTGCGACACGGGGCGCGGCATCCACGTTCTCTTCATCCGTCACGTCGTCATCGTGGAAGTCGTCCGCCATGCGGATATCCAGCGCGTTGCGCAGCGCCTCGCCCATGAAGGTCAGCAACAGCAGGGTCGACACCAGTACGGTGAAAGCGCCGAGGGAGATCCACCAGGCATCGAGGTTCGATTTCCCCTGTTGCAGCAGTTGCCCCAGGCTTGGCGCGTGCGCGCCCACGCCCAGGCCGAGAAAATCGAGGCTGGCCAGCGCCATGATGGAGCCGCTCATGCGGAACGGCAGGAAGGTGATGACCGGGGTCAGCGAGTTGGGCAGGATGTGGCGCCAGATGATCTGTCCGTGCGACAGGCCCATGGCGTGCGCCGCCTTGACGAATTCGAGCTGGCGATTGCGCAGGAATTCGGTGCGCATGTAGTCGGAGAGTCCTATCCAGCTGAACAGCGATTGCAGGATGAAAAGCAGGAAGAAGGTGGGCTCGAAGATCGACACGAAGATGATCAGCAGGTAAAGCTCTGGCATCGAGCCCCAGATTTCGATCAGACGCTGTGCGAACAGATCCAGCTTGCCGGCGAAATAGCCCTGCAGCGCGCCGATGATGACGCCGAAAATCGTGCCCACCACGGTCAGCACCAGGGCGAACGTCACCGAGATGCGAAAGCCGTAGAGCAGGCGCGCGCCGACGTCGTAACCGGAAATGTCCGTACCCAGCCAGTTCTCGCTGCTGGGTGGGCCGGGGTTGTGATGGCCCGATGAAAAGTAGTTCAGCGTGTTGTGGTAGTAGAGGTTCAGCGGCTTGATCAGGAACACGCCGGGCTGGTTCAGGTTCTGCTTGATGACGGGATCGTTGAAATCGGTCCTGATGGGCAGATCGCCACCGAATACCGTTTCCGGATAATCCTTGAACAGCGGGAAATACCACTGCTTTTCGTAACGGACGACCAGCGGGCGGTCATTGGAGATGATTTCACCGAACAGGCTCAGCCCGTAGACGGTGAGGAAGATGATCAGGCTCCAGTAGCCCAGACGGTTGCTCTTGAAGCGCAGCCAGACGCGGCGACCGGGCGATATCGTGGCGTAGCTTTCCCGCGGCCGGGGTTTACGGCTGCGCAGAAATTGCGAGAGACGCCACAGAGAAAACGGAAAAAACGCGGTGGCGGGCGTAGTTGTAGAAGAAGGCGCAGCAGAGGTCGCGGGAGAAGTCATCTTCATGCCTCCTGGGCATCGAACTTGATGCGTGGGTCCACCAGCACATAGGCGATGTCACCGAGCAGCTTGATCAGCAGGCCGATGAGGGTGAACAGGTAGAGCGCCCCCAGCACGATGGGATAGTCGCGACTGTTGATGGCTTCATAGGAGAGCAGGCCCAGGCCATCCAGCGAGAACAGCGTCTCGATCAGCAGGCTGCCAGACAGGAAGGCGCCGATGAAGGCGCCGGGAAAACCGGTCACCAGTGGCAGCAGGGCGTTGCGGAAAACGTGTTTCCACAGCACGCGACGCTCGGACAGGCCCTTGGCGCGCGCCGTCAGTACGTACTGGCGGCGGATCTCTTCGAGGAAGGTGTTCTTGGTCAGCAGCGTCTTGATGGCAAAACTGCTCACCACCGATGCTGTCACCGGCAGCGTGATGTGCCACAGGTAATCGGTGATCTTGCCGAAGGGGCTCAGCTCCTCCCAGTTGTCCGACACCAGGCCGCGCAACGGAAAGACGTCCCAGAACGAACCGCCGCCGAACAGCACGATCAGCAGCACGCCCAGCACGAAACCCGGAACGGCATAGCCGAACAGCACGACGAGACTGCTGATCAGGTCGAACCTGCTGCCGGCCCTGACCGCCTTGGCCACGCCCAGCGGCACCGAGATCAGGTAGGTGAGGAGGAAGGTCCATACCCCCAGGGCCACGGTCACGCCCAGTTTGTCCTTGATCAGATCCCAGACGTTTTCGCTGCGGAAATAGCTCTCTCCCAGATCGAAACGCAGATAGTTGCCGACCATGTGCGCGAAGCGTTGCAGCGCGGGTTTGTCGAAGCCGTAGAACGCCGTCAACTGTTCCACCTGCTGGGCGTCGATGCCCTTGCGCCCGCTGTAGTTCCAGCCGCCGGTGCCGGAGACCCCGCCATCCGTTCCGGTGCGGCCGGACTCCGCGTCTATCTGCGCCAGGGTGTGTTCCACCGGCCCGCCCGGCACGAACTGGGTGACGAAGAAGGTCAGCGTCAGCACGCCGAACAGCGTGGGGATCATGATGAGCAGGCGTTTCAGCAGGTAGGACCACATGGCAGCGGGATACTTGTTTTCGGCAGAGGATGAAAAGCCCGGCGCGCCTGCTTGTCGAAAGCATGACAACGCCGGGCCGCGGTCGCGCTCAGGCGGCGTTGGCCTTGCGCGCGCCGTTGGGATTGGCCGGACGATGCAGCCCCAGGTTTTCCCGGAACGTCTTTCCTTCGTACTCGGTGCGGAACAGGCCGCGCCGCTGCAGCTCCGGCACAACCAGGCGAACGAAATCTTCGAATCCCTGTGGCAGATAGGGCGGAATCACGTTGAAGCCATCAGCCGCGCGCTCGACGAACCACTGCTCGATGGTGTCGGCCACGGTCTTGACCGAACCGACCACCTGCACATGACCGCGTGCGACGCGAAAACGCAGTATCAATTGACGGATGGTGAGGTTTTCACGGCGCGCCAGTTCCAGTTGCTGCTGGAAACGGCCCTGGCCGTTTTTGCCCGGGCGGTAGGGCAGGTCTGGCAGCGGGCCATCCAGCGGATAGTCGGAGAGGTCGAAGCCGCCAAACTGCACCTTGTCGAGCTTGACCAGCGCCTGCAGTTCATTGAAGCGGTCCTGCGCCTCCTGATCGGATTCCGCCACCACCACCGACAGGCCGGGCGAGATCTTGAGCTGGTCTTCTTCGCGACCGTACTTGGCCATGCGGTTTTTGACGTCCTTGTAAAACTCCTTGCCCACGTCGAGCGAATTGGCCGAGCAATAACTCATTTCCGCAATGCGGGCGGCAAACTCGCGGCCGGTGTCGGAGTTGCCGGCCTGCACCAGTACCGGATAACCCTGGATGGGACGCGGAAAGTCCAGCAGGCCGTCGGAGGAAAAGTAGTTGCCCTGGAACTTGACCGGATGCGCCGACTCCGGACGGTAGAACACCCCGGCCCTGCGGTCGGGATTGTCGAAGGCATCGTCGTCGTAACTGTCCCACAGCGCCTTGGTCAGCTCCACGAACTCGGCGGCACGCGCGTAGCGATCGTCATGTTCGCGCTCTTCCCTGATGCCGAAATTCTTTGCCGTGTGGTCGCCATAGGACGACACGATGTTCCAGCCGGCGCGGCCGCCGCTGATGTGATCCAGCGAGGTGAATTTGCGCGCCACATGATAGGGAGAGTCGTAGTTGGTGTTCACCGTGGCCACGAGACCGATGTGTCGGGTATGCGTGGCAATTGCCGACAGCAGCGTGAACGGCTCGAACTGGTAGCTGAGGCCACCGCGCCCGGTGTTCTCGGAGATTTCGCCGGAGCGGCCGATGAAGTCGGCAAGAAAAAACGTATCGAACTTGGCCGCCTCGGCAAGTTTGGCCGCGTTGATCCACCAGTTCAGGTCAGGGCGCCCGTTGCCGGTGGAGCTGGGGTGACGCCAGGCCGCTGAATGGTGGCCGAAGCGCTGGAAAAATACATTCAGGACCAGTTGGCGTTTTTTCTTGCTGCTCACGATTCATCTCTCGCTCAAACGGGATGCAACGGAGTGACGGGCCATTTGGCCCGTCACCGTTTCTGGCTGTTTCAGCCAACGTTTCAGGCGGCGTCCCGGCCCTTCAGTGCGCGTTCCTGCTCCACCAGCTTGCGCGCCTCTTCGAGCGGCCAGCTGACGATCCAGTCGTGGATGTCGAAGTTGTCCTTGAAGTAGCCCCAGGCGTGCAGGAAATCCTTCTGCACTTCCAGACCGCGGATATATTCCGGCGTGAGTTTTGGCGTGAACGAGAGATGCACATTCTCGCCATGCGAGCCGATCACTTCCGCAGTCGTGGCACCGCCATCTTCCGGTGCCAGCAGGGACAGCACTTCATCGCGATGCTGGGCCGCCCACTCTGCGGTGCGCAGCAGCACCGCCAGGTAGCGCACGACCACCTCGGGATGTTTTTCGAGGAATGCGCGATCCACCGTGACCGGACGCGGCGTGCCGTTGTTCACCCGCAGCAGTGGATCGCTCAAGGTGTTGATGTTGATGACTTCGTGGAATTTCGGATCCTGCGACAGGCGATAGCCGCGCGCGAAGCGCACGAAGATGGCATCGACGCGACCCTCTTCCAGTGCCGCGAACACACTGTCCCTGCGCTCGCGCGGTACCTGCTGGCGCGGCCCATCCTGCGAGTCGTAACTGCCGGATTCGATGTCCACGAGGATGGCGTCGTCGACCGTCAGTCCGGCCTGTGCCAGCGCCGTCTGATAACCGTGCTGGGCGGCGCCGCGCTGGAAATCGATGACCGCATTGCGATGCAGCGGCACGGCCAGTCGCTTGCCCTTGAGATCGGCCGGCGTGCGAATGCCGCTGTCGGCACGGGTGATGACGCCCTGGTATTCATCCAGCCAGGTGATGCCGACGACCACCGTCTCCTGTCCGATGCCGCGCGCCCAGATCGGCGGGATATTTCCGCCTTCGCGGAACATGCCGCTCTGGCGGTGGTGGTAGTGAGAGTTGCGGACTTCCAGGCTGTCGGAATCGCGCAGCGAGTGCAGAGTGGTGCCGGGCTTGGCGAACTCCTCCTGTAGCCATTTTTTGCCGATGGCCAGCGCCGAGGCAGTCGCGGAGCCACAGCGCGTGTAATAGAGATCGACGGGCGCGGTGGCCCCGGATGCGTTTTCGTGTTGTTGAGACATGACGTTGCCCCTCCTGGCATGGAGTCAATGTGTTTTGCAGGACGGGGCAGAGCACGCTCCGTGCCAGCTTGTGAAAGTTGATGCTCGATGCCGTTGTCGCAGTGGCGGTCATCGAAGGAAATACGCTGATTTACAGGAGGGTTTCGATCAAAGTGCCGGCTGGATGAGCCTCTGGATGAGTGCTGTTCCAAGAGGTTTCTGCTGCCCTGCCGGGAGGTACTGTTCGATTACGGTGACCCCGGTGCGTTTAATCCAGCAGTCGAGAAGCAATGCTGCTGGAATTCCCGCGGTGCCGTAAAAATCATGTGACCTGCAGCGGCGTGTCGATGCATTTCAAAAATTATGCTCATCGAGGCGCTTCGTCATTCTGCGCGGAGCAGAGCGTAGTCGCAGAATCCATCTGCCGGTTATGTGCAATGACCATGAATTACGCGACTCCGCGCGGAATGACGGAAGCCGGATTCATGATTTTTTCAGAGGCTCCTGAAGGTCGTTATCAAATACTGTAATAACGATTCAATAATTATTATTTTCCACTGGCATGGTTTTCGCCTTTGTCCCTGCCCAGTTGCCGCAAGGAGTTCAGGCCATGCTGGCCATGCGGCTTTTCAACGGGGACTCACATGAATTTCACCACCCACAAAAAACAGCGGGATGTCGCTGAAAAAAGCCATGTCGTTTTGAACGCATTTCGCCGGAAGACCATTTATGCGGCAATTGCCTGCACCGTTCTGATGAACGCCGCTCATGCCGATGATGAAAAATCCGTATCGACTGAAGCATCGCCGGCAGAGGCGGTGAAAGGGGAGGCGACGGGCCGAAGCCGATCACTGGGTACCGTGGTCGTGACTGCGCAAAAGCGCACACAGAATCTGCAGGAAGTCCCTGTGGCCATCACTGCCATCAGTGGCGATGACATTCGCGAAAAAGCCATTTTCCTCTCCACCGACGTTGAGCGTTTGGCGCCGAACCTGTCGGCGGAAGGCGGTGGTCGCAGCGGCAAGCCGCGCTGGTTCCTGCGCGGCATCGGCACCAACGATCCCAACCAGAACCACGATGGCCCGCTCTCCATTTACGTCGACGAAGTGGTGGTCGGCTACCAGGCCAACCAGAGCTTCCCGCTGTACGATCTGGAGCGGGTGGAGGTGCTGCGCGGCCCGCAGGGCACGCTGTGGGGAAAGAACAATACGGGCGGTGCCATTCACTACATCAGCAAGAGGCCGAGCTTCACGTCGAACGGCTATACCCGATTCACCTACAGCCCCAGCGACGAAGGGCGCGAGATCGAGGCGGCCTATGGCGGCGCCATCATCGATGACGTGCTGGCGGGGCGTTTCTCCTTCTATCAGGAGAGCGCCGAAGGTTATGCCAGAAACCTGGCCGGATCCGACCTCGGTGCCTCGAAGTACGGCCCCTCCACGGACGACGTCAGCGCGCGCTTCCAGCTGCTGGCCAATCTCACGCCCAACCTGGAGTCCCACCTGATTCTCAGCACGCGCCGCCTGAACGGTGGCGACTCCTCGCCGAGTTATCCGGTCGGCGCCACGACGGACCCCCTGACGGAGCAGACGATCGTCGATCCGAACGGCACCTGGCTCATCAACGGCAAGCCGTTCACGCCGCACTACGGCAACAATCCCAACTATGACGACGACTTCTACGATGGCACGGGAAGCAGCAAGATCGAATTCAACAACGTCACGCTGAAGTTCAACTGGCAGCTGGGTCAGAACACGCTGACCTCCATCAGTGCCTACAACACCCGCGAAGGCAACTCCTTCTCGCTGGTGAGCTCCCAGCTGGAAAGCTACTCCAATCGCAGTGCCGGTTTCAGCGCGCTGGACACCCAGCAGGTGACTCAGGAACTGCGCCTGACATCGCCGCAGGACAAGGACGTCAGCTGGATTCTGGGCGCCTACTACTACGATCTGACCGCCCACAATCGCAGCCGCAGCGCGCGTTTCGATTTCGCGCCCAGTGAAGTGGCGGACCCCACCTGGCCGGCGCCCGCCAATTACCGGCAATACTCCCTGAGCTCCTGGGACCAGGACTCGGAGAGCAAGGCGATCTTCGGCAACACCCGTATCCGTTTCACGGATGATCTGTCGCTGATCGTCGGCCTGCGCCAGACCTGGGAGAGCAAGGAGATCACCATCTCCTCGACGACCTGGCGCGCCAACCATTTCGACTATCTGAGCGAGGGTGGCTGGTATCTGCCGGGCGGGATCGTTTTCACCGCCGCCGGACTCAACGTCCAGCCCACGGTGCGCAGCAGGAAGCAGGACTGGTCCGAGTTCACCTGGGACATCACGCCGGAATATCGCTTCAGCAAGGATGTGCTGGGCTATGCCCGTATCGCCAAGGGGTTTCGTTCCGGCGGCTTCAACTCTTCCATCAACAATGGACAGGTCTACGAGACCGATCCCGAGATTCTGACCGCCTATGAACTGGGCCTGAAGACGGCGCTGCTCGATGGTCGTCTCACCCTGAATACCGCGCTGTTCCATTACGACATCGACAATCTGTCGCTCAACATCCAGCGCGCCTTCTGGAACGAGACCACCAGCACCTGGACCACCAGTGCGCTGGGGCAGTCCGATGGAGAGGTCACCGGTATCGAGTTCGAAGCGGATGCGCTGGTCACCGGCAACTGGCGCGTCACCGGTTCTCTGGGTTACCTGAAATCGAAGTACACCGACTTCCTCTACAACATCGGCGGTGCCGGTCCCTTCGATGCCAGCGGCAACAGCTTCTACCGGACGCCGGAGCTCTCCGTGCGGCTCGGTACCGACTACACGGTCCCGCTCTCCGTCGGCGATCTGATCCTCTCCACGGACTGGTCGTACCGCAGCAAGATCTATCACAACGCCACGGTGCAGCACGACCCGCGACAGGAGACGCCGGGTTACTGGATAGGCAATGCCCGCGTGCGCTTCGCGCCGCACGACAGGAAGTGGGAAGTGGCCGCTTATGCCAACAACGTGCTGGACGAAGTGTCTGTCTACCTGCGCCAGATCGCCAACCCCAACAGCGGAACCCAGGGCAATACTTTCAGCCAGGCGCGTTCGTATGGAGCTTCCATCACCTGGAATTTCTGAGTGTCTGCGCGAGATTGCGTGCGTGAACGCGCAGCTCCGGCACCGCCGTCGCTTCCCAGTAGCGCGCCCGCAGCATCGGCCCGATGTAGTGGAGCCCGTCGATCGCATCGCCGTCGCGACCGATCACGCGGTAGGCATCGTCGATCTGCAGCCCCATCTTCAACGGGTCGGCGCGCAGGTAACCGTCGTCGCGCAGCTGCGCGAGCAGCGGCGTCGTCGCGCCGTCGAGGTCGTAGTTGGGGCCGGTGCAGTTGATCGCCATCGCGGCATCGACGACACGAATGTCGCCGCTGCTGCGTTCGCGAATCTCGATGCGGACGCCGTCGTGCTGTCGCTGCACGCCGTGAATGCGGCCGGCCAGCACCTGCAGCTGGCCGCGCTGCAGCATGGCATGCAGACGCTGCGCGGCCAGCGGCGCGAGCCGGTGGCGATGGGTGTCCCAGTAGCCGGCGAGGTGGCGGAGAAAATGCCGGCGCTGCTCCAGCGGCAGGCGCTGCCACAGCTCGGGTGTGTACGGTCGCAGCTCGTTGATGACGTCGCGCCAGTCGCCGTCGCCACTGGTGCGCTGTGCCACCTCTTTGCGAATCGCGCGCAGATGGGCGAGGGCGGTTGGCGGAATCGCGCGCAGATAGGTGGGAAAGTCGCCCACCGCCGGCGGATGCGGCCGCGTGCGGTGTCCGCGCGGCAGATGGCCGCGGCGCGACACCATCAGCAGCTGGCAGTCGTCGTTGCGGCTGGTCAGGCGGAACGCGGTGTCGATCGCGGTCAGGCCGCTGCCGACGATCACCACCGGCCGGCTGCCGTCGATCGCCGCGACCGCTTCCTGGCTCCAGCCGTCGCCGACGAGGTGGTCGGCACCGGGCGCATCGATGCGGTTGCAGCCCGAATAGCCGAGCGCCAGCACGACGCGATCGGCGTCGATGAAACGGCGGTCGGCCAGTTCGATCTGAAAGCGATGTGAGCCGGTGTCGCGCCGGACGGCGACCGCCTCGCCGTGCAGGCGGGTCAACGTTCGCGGACTGTCGCGCTCGGCCTGTTGCAGCGTGCGTTCGAGGTAGTCGCCGTAGATCCGGCGCGACACGAACGAGCCGGCGTTGATCGACGGGTCGATGGCGCGGCAGTAGTTCAGGAAGTGCTCGGGCTCGTCGGCCAGCGCGCTCATGTTGCCGACCGGCACGTTGAGCAACAGGTTGTCGTCCGACGTGGCGTAGGCGAGACCGCGTGCCATCCGCATGCGCTGCTCGATCAGCAGCAGCCGCAGCGGATGATCTCCCGCCGCGCGCAGCAGGTGAACGGCGGTCAGCGCGCCGCTGAAACCGGCGCCGACGATGACCAGCGTCATCGCGGCGCCACTGTGCGCATCACTCATCGGGATTCCGGCGGAGGCGTTGGCAAAGGGCGTGGATTATCGACAGCCGATCATCGGCCTCGCCACCGGGTATAGCCACCAGAGTGGCAGACACCAAGTCTCCCCCTGCGAAGTAGGGGGAGTCCCCCGAAGGGGGGAGGGGGTCCGCCTTTCAACTGCGAACTGCGGACCCCTCCGTCACTTCGTGACACCTCCCCTACTTCGCAGGGGAGGACCCATTCAGCCGACCGCCGCTGTCTTGAAATCCGGCGCCGCCGCGCCGGTGCTGGTATGGCCGCGCACCAGCGGCAGCACCTCTTCGCCGACGCGATAGGCCTCTTCGAGGTGCGGGGTGCTGGCGAGGATGAAGGCATCGGCGCCGAGCCTGACCAGATCGTCGAGCCGTTCGGCCACCTGCTCGTAGCTGCCGACGATGCCGTTGGTCTGACCGCCGCGCAGCAGGCTGAAGCCGGACCAGACATTGGGCTCGATGATGAAGTCGCGGTAGCTGTTGATCGTCTGCGGGCGGAAACCGCCCTGGCGCGCGGCGCCGACCGAATCGCCGCCGCCTTCCGCGCGCCGTTTCAATGCCGCCAGTTTCTCCGGCGGCAGGTTGTCGAAGCCGCGCCGGATTTCGTCCCACGCCTCCTCCTCGGTGGGGCGGGCGATGATGTCGACACGCACCGCGCAGCGGATCTTGCGGCCGAGCGCCGCCGTCTTCTCCTTGACGCGATCGAACTTCTCCTTGAGCTGGGCGAACGGCTCCAGCCAGCTCAGGTAGAAGTCGGCGTGCTTCGACGCCGACACCAGTGCCGCGTCGGACGAGCCGGAGAAGTAGATCTCCGGAAACGCCTCCTGCGATAGCGGCTGCGGCAGGCCGGCGTTCTCGACGCGATAGAACTTGCCGTCGTAGTCGAACGGGCCGCCGTTCCAGATGCCGCGCAGCACGTCGAGGAACTCGGTGGTGCGGGTGTAGCGGTCGTCGTGGCCGACCGAATCGCCCCACCACAACTGCGCCGGACCGCCGCCGCCGGTGATGACGTTGAACAGCGCGCGGCCGCCGGTGGCGCGCTGCAGGCTGGCGGTCATCCGCGCCGCCGTCACCGGATTCAGGAAGCCGGGCTGGAACGCGATCATGAAGCGGAACGTGCTGGTTTCGCGCGCCAGGAACGATGAGATCGCCCACGGCTCGTCGGTCATCGGGAACGACGGAATCAGGCCGCCCTGAAAGCCGGAGATCTCGGCGGCGCGGGCAATCTCGGCGAGGTAGTCGGCGTAGGTGAAACCGTCGGCGCGGCCGCCGCTGAGGCCGTGTTGCGGTGCGGCGAAGTCGCTGGCCGGCGACCAGTCGCCGCGAAACGGATCGCGGCGGCGCAGCGAAGCGGGTTCACCGTGGGTGGGCAGACGCCAGAAGATGTCGATGGTCATAGCGGTTCTCCGAAAATGGATGGAGCGGACGTCAGGCCGCGCGCGAACGCTGCGCGATACGCGCGCGCAATGCCGGCAGCACGTATTCGCCGATGCGGTAGGCCTCCTCGAAGTGCGGAATCGCCGCCAGCACGAAGCTGTCGACGCCGACCTCGGCATAGGCGGCCAGCGCATCGATGATCTGCTCATGACTGCCGACCAGCGTGGCGGCGGCGCCGGTCTGCGCCGTGGTGAAGTTGCGCCACAACACGCCTTCGCTGTCGCGCGATCCGCCGCTCTGCTGCAGATGACGCTCGGCATCGCGCAACGCCTCCTGCTCCGTCTCGCGCGCCAGCACGTCGATGCGCAGGCCGATACCGACCTGCCTGCCCTCGGCGTTCGCCAGACCGCGCAGCGCGGCGATCGCCTGCGACAGCGATGGCAGCGGTTGCGCGTCGAACAGGTGAACGTCGGCGAAGCGCACCGAGCGACGCAGATCGTCGCTGCCGTTGCCGGACAGGTAGACCGGTGGCACCGGGTGGCCGCCGAGTGGTCCCTTGAAGCCGCCGTCGAGCACTTCGAAGAACTCGCCCTTGAAACTGAAAGGCGCTTCAGTGATGACGCCGCGCGCAACGGTGACGAACTCCTCGATGCGCGCCGGCACATCGGCATCGGC
The DNA here is from genome assembly GCA_964386045.1 of uncultured Verrucomicrobiaceae bacterium. Lineage (GTDB taxonomy): Bacteria > Pseudomonadota > Gammaproteobacteria > Pseudomonadales > CAMLJR01 > CAMLJR01. The sequence goes on from CAYLRA010000027.1 coordinate 19,120, forward strand.
GACGAAATCGCCGAGCTGGCGGCGGCGCGCGGCATCGCCGCCGGCGCTGATCTGCCACGCGAAGCGGTTGCCGGTGTAGCGCTGGTAGCTGACCGCGTTCTTGGCGGCGTAGACGGCCGACCCGCGCGACGCTTCGAACTCGGTCAGCAGCTTCAGGTGGCGCGTGCTGCGGGCGAGATAACCGGCGACGATCCACGACTCGTCGCCGTCGGTGTCGTGGCGGATCTGCAGGCCGTCGAAGCCAGCGATGTCGGCGGCGCGCGCCACCTGGTGCAGGTGGTCGAAATAGTTGAAGCGGCTGCCGCGCGGGTCGCTGACGCCGGGGCGGAACGGGCGCGCCTCGCCCGGCAGCCGCTCACCGCGCTTGAAGTGGCCGGCACGGCCGTAGCGGCCGTCGCCGCTGGTCGGCAACTGCCAGATGAATTCGCTGCTCATACGATTGACTCCATCAGGTGAAGAAATTGCAGCAGCGCTGCTGTCAGCGTGCCGTCGTGGCAACAGCGTCGCGTTCCGCCGTGCTGTCCCACCAGGTGCCGATCACCCAGTCGTTGGCGCCGTAGTGAAGCGGCAGTTGCTGCGGCCGGCGCAGGCGCGAGTGGTAGATGATGTGGTGGTGGGTCAGGTAGCGCCACGGCTGCACGTAGTGGCCGTGGCGCAGCACGCGGTCGAGCGCGCGTGCACTGGCCTCCAGCTCGCGCTGCGAACTGGCGTCGAGCACGCGGGTCAGCAGATGGTCGACGACCGGCGATTTGACGCCGATGACATTCTCGGAGCCCGGCCGGTCGGCATCGGCACTGTTGAAGGCGCGCCACAGTTCGGCGGCCGGGTTGCGCGACTCGCGCAGGTTGAAGGCGACGAAATCGTAGTCGAAGGCGTTCTGACGGCTCTGGTTAGTGGCGCTGTCCGCGATTTTCTGCCGCACGTCGATGCCGAGCTTGCGCAGGTTGTAGTAGAACGGGTCCATCAGCATGTTGTTGCCGCGGGTGCCGGTCACCTCGAACACGAACGGCTCGCCGTCGGCGTTGCGCAGCGCGCCGTCGCGGTAGTTCCAGCCGGCCTCGGCGAACAGTTCGAGCGCGCGCTCCAGCTTCGGCCGGATGTCGGCCGGCCGCTGGTTGTGGGGCAGCTCGTTGATCGGGCCGAACACCTTCGGGTCGAGCTGGTCGCGGAACGGCTCCAGCAGCGCCAGCTCGTCGGGGCCGGGATGGCCCTTCGCTTCGAGCGGCGTGGTCTTGAAATAGCTGGCGACGCGGCCGAAGCCGTTGTCGAAGATCTTGCCGTTCACCCATTCGAAATCGAACGCCAGATTGAGCGCCTCGCGCACGCGCGGGTCCTGGAACTTCGGCTGGCGCACGTTGTAGGCCCAGCCGGCCATCGCCGGCGGGTTGTAGTGCGGGATGCGCTCCTTGATCAGTTCGCCGTTGTCGAAACGCCTGCCGATGTACTGGCAGCACCAGTAGCGCATCCGCACTTCGCTGAAGAAGTCGTAGTCGGCCGCGCGCATTCCGGAGACCTGCGTGTCGGCATCCTTGTAGAGCTTGAACACCACCTCGTCGAAATTCAGCGTGCCGCGGCGGGCCGGAATCCGGTCGCCCCAGTAGTTCGGGTTGCGGCGATAGGTGATCGTGCGGCCCGGAATCACCCGGTCGACCAGATAGGGGCCGCTCGCCACCGGCTGCTGCAGGCGCAGCTGGTCGAACGGCACCGGCGCGCCGCTGTCGTCGACGCCCCACGTCGGCGAGAACACCGGCAGGCTGCCGGCGACGAAGGAGAGGTCGCGCCCCGGCCGCGTGAAGACGAAGCGCACCGTCAGCCGGTCGATGATCTCGACCCGCTCGATCTCGGAAAAATAGGCGGAGAACACCGGGCTCGCGTGTTTGTTGCCGTTGCGGTTGGCCAGCGTGTCGAACGAGTGTTTGACCTCGGCGCTGGTGACCGGATCGCCGTTGGAGAAGCGCGCCTCGGGGCGCAGCCGGAATGTGGCCCAGGTGAAATCGTCCGCGACCTCGATATCCTCGGCCAGCAGTCCGTACTGCGTATTGGCTTCGTCGAGGCTGTAGACCGTCAGCGTCTCGAAGGTCAATTCCAGCAGACCGGGGGCGGGGCGGCCGCGCAGGCTGAACGGATTGAGCTTGTCGAAGTTGCTGTTGACTCCGGTGTTGGAGAGCCGCAGCACGCCGCCCTTCGGCGCGTCGGGGTTGACGTAGTCGAAGTGGGTGAAGTCGGCGGAATATTTCGGCTCGCCGAACTGCGCGACGGCGTGCGCGGCCTCGACGCGCGGCGCCAGGCACAGCGCGGAAACCAGCAGGGCGACGGCGGCAATGGTGGCGAGGGAAGGGGCGGCGAAGGAAGGGGCGCGGCGTAACGACGGATTCATGGTGAACTCGGTTTCAAACTCGGCTTACAGCGCGGCCTGGACCAGGCTGCGGGTGTAGGGGTGTTGCGGATGGTTGATCACCGCCGAGGTCTCTCCCTCCTCGACGATGACGCCATCCTTCATCACGTAGAGGCGGTGGGCGAGCGCATTGACGACGCTGAGGTCATGCGTGATCAGCAGGTAGCTGAGCCCGTACTTCTTCTGCAGGCCGGACAGCAGCTGCAACACCTGATTCTGGATCGAGACATCGAGCGCCGAGGTCGGTTCGTCGAGCACCAGCACTTCCGGTTCCAGCACCAGTGCGCGCGCGATGGCGATGCGCTGGCGCTGGCCGCCGGAAAACTCGTGCGGGTAGCGCTGCAGCACGGCGGCCGACAGCCCGACCTCGGCCAGCACGTCGACGATGCGCTGTCGCTGCTGGGCCTCGTCGAGTTGCGGGTAGTGCAGCGCCAGCCCTTCGCCGACGATCTGCTCGATGGTGCGGCGCGGCGACAGCGAGCCGAACGGATCCTGGAACACCACCTGCACGCGGGCGCGGAAGGCGGCGTGGTGTCCGCTCTGCGGAAAGAATTCGACATCGCCGGAGCGCGCCGGCAGCAGCTGCAGGATCGCCTGCGCCAGCGTCGATTTGCCGGAACCCGATTCGCCGACGACGCCGATGGTTTCGCGCGCGCGCAGCAGCAGGTCGGCGCCTTCGACCGCGGCGAAGCTGTCGCTGAAGAACAGGCCGCGCCAACCCTGCGCCCGCTTCGGATACTCGACCCGCAGCTTGTGCGTCTTCAGCACCACCGGGCTGCGTTCGCCGACCTCGTCGATCTGTCGCACCGGCAGACTGTTGATCAGCCTGACGGTGTAGGGGTGCTTCGGCGCCGCGAACAGCGTCTCGGTATCGGCCTCCTCGACCAGCACGCCGCGCTCCATGACGGCGACGCGCTGGGCGAAACGGCGCACCAGGTTCAGGTCGTGCGTGATCAGCAGGATCGCCATGCCGTCGCCGTCGCGATTGGCCTCCTCCTGCAGCGACAGCAGCAGCTTCACGATGCGCGCGCGAATGGTCCAGTCGAGCGCGGTGGTCGGTTCGTCGGCGATCAAAAGCTTCGGCCGGCAGGCCAGCGCCATCGCGATCATCGCGCGCTGGCGCTGGCCGCCGGAGAGCTGATGCGGATAGTCGACCAGGCGCTGCTCGGGATTGCGGATGCCGGTGCGCGTCAACAGTTGCAGCGCCTTGTCGCGCGCGCTGCGTTTGTCGAGCGTGGCGTCGTGCAGCAGCAGCGTCTCGATGATCTGGTTGCCGATGGTGTGCAGCGGGTTCAGCGCGCTCATCGGCTCCTGGAAGATCATCGCGATGTCGCGGCCGCGCACCTGGCGCAGTTCATCTTCGGGCAGTGTCAGCAGATCGCGTCCCTGGAAACGGATGGCGCCGTTCGGCTGCGCGCGCGGCAGCAGGCGCAGTATCGACAGCGCGGTGACCGTCTTGCCGGAACCCGATTCGCCGACCAGCGCCAGCCGCTCGCCGGGGCGAATGGTCAGATCGAGATTTTTGACCACCTGGCGGCGGCCGAAGGCGATCGACAGGTTTTCGATCGACAGCAGTGCATCGCTCATGCCGCGACCTCCTCGGGCAGCGGGCGCAGACGGCTGCTGGTGGTCGCAAGCGCCGGCGACGAAGCCACCACGGCCACGTCGTCGGACTCGTCGTTGGCGACACCCTCCTCATCGGCGTCGGCCATGCGCGTGTCGAGCGCGTCGCGCAGCGCTTCACCCATGAACGTCAGCAACAGCAGTGTCGACACCAGCACGACGAAGGTGGAGAGCGCGATCCACCAGGCATCGAGGTTGGCCTTGCCCTGCGCCAGCAGATTGCCGAGCGACGGCGACGGCGGCGCGACGCCGAGCCCGAGGAAATCGAGGCTGGCCAGCGCCATGATGCCGGCGCTCATGCGAAACGGCAGGAAGGTGATGACCGGCGTCATGCTGTTCGGTATCAGGTGGCGCCAGATGATCTGCCCGTTGCGCAGACCGATGGCGCGCGCGGCCTTGACGTATTCGAGCTGGCGGTTGCGCAGGAATTCGGCGCGCACGTAGTCCGACAGGCCGATCCAGCTGAACAGCGACAGCAGCGCGAACAGCACGATGAAACTGTGGTTGAAGATCGACGCGAAGATGATCAGAAGATAGAGCTCCGGCATCGAGCCCCAGACCTCGATCAGCCGCTGCCCGACCAGATCGATCCTGCCGGCGAAATAGCCCTGCAGCGCGCCGAAGAATATGCCGAGCACGGTGCCGACCACGGTCAGTGCCAGCGCGAAGGTGACCGACACGCGAAAGCCGTACAGCAGCCGCGCCGTCAGGTCGTAGCCGGAGGCATCGGTGCCGAGCCAGTTCTCGCGCGATGGCGGTCCGGGGAAGTGGTCGGCGTCGGAGTAGTAGTTCAGCGTGTCGTAGTAGAAGTGGTTCGGCGGCCAGATGGCGAGGTTGCCAGGCTTGTCGAGCTGCGCGCGAATGAATGGGTCCTGATAGTCGGCGACGCTCGGCAGCGCGCCGCCGAAGGTCGTGTCCCGATACTCCTTGAACAATGGGAAATACCACTGCTTCTCGTAATAGACGGCGATCGGACGGTCGTTCGAGACCAGCTCGCCGATCAGGCTGATGCCGTACAGGACCGAGAACAGGATCAGGCTCCAGTAGCCGGCGCGATGTCGCTTGAAACGCTGCCAGACGCGCCGTCCGGGCGAGACCGGGCGAACGCTGCTGCCGCTGGCGGACGGACTGCTGTCGCTACGAATAGGAATGGGCACGTCAGGCCTCCTGGGCGGCGTACTTGATGCGCGGATCGACCAGCACGTAGGCGATGTCGCCGAGCAGCTTGGTCACCAGTCCGATCAGCGTGAACAGGTAGAGCGTGCCCATCACCACCGGATAGTCGCGGTTGTTGATCGATTCAAAGGAGAGCAGGCCGATGCCATCCAGCGAGAACAGCGTTTCGATCAGCAGGCTGCCGGTGAAGAAGGCGCCGATGAAAGTGGCGGGAAAACCGGTGATCAATGGCAGCAGCGAATTGCGGAACACATGCCGCCACATCACCTGACTCTCGGAGAGCCCCTTGGCGCGCGCGGTCAGCACGTACTGCCGGCGGATCTCCTCCAGGAACATGTTCTTGGTCAGCAGCGTCTTGATCGCGAACAGGCTGACCATCGAGGCAGTGACCGGCAGCGTCACATGCCACAGGTAGTCGAGGGTCTTGCCCCACCAGCTCAGCTCGTCCCAGTTGTCCGACGTCAATCCGCGCAGCGGAAAGATGTCCCAGAACGAGCCGCCGCCGAACAGCACGATCAGCAGCACGCCGAGGATGAAGCCCGGCATCGCGTAGCCGGTCAGCACGATCAGGCTGGTGACGAAATCAAAACGGCTGCCGGCGCGCACCGCCTTCGCCACGCCGAGCGGCACCGACACCAGGTAAGTGAGAAGAAAGGTCCAGACGCCGAGCGAGACCGAAACGCCGAGCTTCTCCTTGATCAGCGACCAGACGCTCTGGTGGCGGTAGTAGCTCTCGCCGAGATCGAACACCAGAAAGCTCTTCAGCATCTGCACGTAGCGCGTCAACGCCGGCTGGTCGAAACCGAACTGCTGCGACAACTGCTGCACCTGCGTCGCGTCGACACCGCGCCGACCGCTGTAGCTCCAGCCACCGCTGCTGCTGCCCTCGGCGCTGGAGCGCGAACTGTCCTGCGTGAACTGCGCCATCATCTGATCGACAGGCCCGCCGGGCACCAGCTGAATGACGACGAACGTCAGCGTCAGGATGCCGAACAATGTCGGAATCATCGCCAGCAGTCGTTTGGTCAGGTAAATCCACATGCACTCGGCTTTCCGCTACAGCTGGAAGATAGAGATGCGAGAACAGTTCTCGCGCCCACGGTGGGGAGACGCAAGTGCACGATTCATACCATGCCATTGATCCAAGCCATTGACCCGTGCCATCGACAGCCGGGAGATTGCGGCGGGCACGGCGTCACTGCCGCGATGACGCGCGCGGCGAACATTTTTCCGGCCGATCGCTGCATTGCTTATCAACAAATCTGATTTGGACGCGCATCGGGTGTTGATGCAGCAACACTGCGGCAGCGGCGCTGATCATCAGGAAGCACACCCGGAAACAGTGGCGGTGGTGTCGACGTGGTGAACGTGCCTTTAACCCACAGTTTTGTGCGATTACCCGATTGGTGCGATTCCTGCTCATGCCGGATGAAATCGAATCGGGAGCAATCGGCAATGACACAGTTCCACTGGCGCATACCCATCCACGGCTGCAAGGGCGACCTCGCCAGCCCCGGCTACACGCGCGGCACCTGGGGGCCGCTGCTGCCGGGAAATCTCGCGCCCGGCCTGATCGACGGCGAACCGGACGGGCACGTCTATCACGACTATCTGCTGGAAGAGGCGCGCGCCGCCGAACTGTCCGGCTTCGATGGCGCATTGATTCCGTCGTTTCCGGATTCGGAAGATCCGTGGGTCATCGCCTCGTCGATCGCGCGCCACACGCGCACGCTGCGTTTCATGATCGCCTACCAGCCGTGCTGGCTGAATCCGCTCTACGCCGCGAAGATGTCGGCGAGCCTGCAGCGTCTGTCGGGCGGCCGGTTGCTGTTCAACATCATCACTGGCGGCGGCGGACCGGCACAGCTGTGGTGGGGCGATCGCATCGCCCACGACGATCGCTACACCCGCACCACCGAATTCCTCGACGTATTGAAAGGCGTCTGGAACGGCGGCCCGTTCAGTTACCACGGCAAGTTCTTCCAGATCGAGAACGCCGGCCTGCCGGAGCCGCTGACCGGCCAGGTATTCCCCGAACTCTATTTCGTCGGTTCATCCGATGCCGCGCTGGCCGCGCAGGGCAAGCACGCCGACTTCGACCTGAGCCACCTCGAACCGCGCGAAAACCTGCGCATCAAGTTCGACCGCGTGCGCGAGCTGGCGTCGAAGGATGGCCGCAGCGTCAAACCGGCAATCCGCTTCAACATCATCGCGCGGCGCACACCGGAGGAGGCGTGGGATGTGGTGCGCCGCGCCTGGGCCGCCGTCGACTGGGACGCGAAGGAGCGCGCACAACGCGCGCAGCGCGGCGGCGATGGCGTCGGTTCGTGGCGCACGACGGTGACGCGCAGCACGAAGGTCGAGGATCTGATCGTCGAGGGGCTGTGGGCCGGTTTCGGCACGCTCGGCAGCCAGGGCTCGCCGCTCGGCTTCGTCGGCAGCTACGAACAGGCGGCCGAGTGCCTCGACGGTTTCATCGACATGGGGGTGCGCGGCTTCATTCTCTCCAGCACGCCGGCGCTGGAGGAGGCGTTCCACGTCGGCGAGGAGGTGCTGCCGCTGGTGCGCGGCAGCCAATCGAACAAACAGGTGGCAGCACGATGAGCATTCAATTCTTCTGGCAACTGCCGGCCGATGGCGACGGCCGCTCCTTCAGTCGCGCGCAATGGCATCGCGGCGATTTCACGCCGGCAACGGACGAGCGCCCGGTATTCGCGCGCTCCGATCTGCGCCACGGCGGCGGCTACACCTGGTTCGACTATCTGTCGCAGGTGGCGCGGGCGGCCGACATCGGCGGCTTCGACGGCGTGCTGATTCCGCAGACGCCGGCCGGCGAAGAGCCGCTGATCGTCGCCGGCGGCCTGACCCGCGAAGTGAAGCGGCTGACCTTCGTGCCGTCGCTGCCGGCGCCGTTCCTGTCGGCCGTCTACGCCGCCAAGATCGCCGTCAGCTTCCAGCGCCTGAGCGGCGACCGGCTGGCCTGGCATCTGGTCACCGACGGCCACGGCGGCAACGACTGGCACGGCCACCACTGGAGCGAGCGCGAACTGATCGAGCGCACCGGCGAATTTCTCGATGTCGTCAAGGGTGTCTGGAATCAACCTCCTTTTACCTACCAGGGTCGCTACTACGAGGTCGAAAACGGCGGCTTCGTGCCGGCGCTCGCCGACCGGCCGCGTGCCGCCGATACCGGGGACGGGTCGACCGGCAAATCGCGACGCGGTCCGGTGCCGACGCAGTACGCGCTGCCGACGATCTATCTCTCCGGCAACAGTGAGGAGGCGCTGGCGTTGAGCGCCCGTCACGCCGACGTCCATATCCTGCCGCTCGACACGCCGCTGGCGACGAAGGAGCGGATCGCCCGGCTGAACGAACTCGCGGCGGCGCACAACCGCCGGCTGCGTTTTGCGATCAGGGCGGAGGTCGTTGCGCGCGAGCAGAGCGAGGCGGCGTGGCAGCTGCTGCAACAGCAGTGGCAGGCGGCCGCGATCGGCGAGCGCTTCGACGAGTACCACGTCGATTCGCGCATCTGGTCCGGCTTTCGTCGGCTGCGCGCGGATGCGGCATCGGGGCTGGTCGGCAGCTACGAGGAGCTGGCCGCCCGCATCGGCGAATATGCGGCGCTCGGTGTCGACACCTTCCTGCTGTCGTCGCAGCCGCATCTGGAAGAGGCTTTCCATCTCGGCACCAAACTGCTGCCGCTGGTTCGCGCGCGACAGTCCGCGCGCAAATAACTGCGTCCGCAGTACCTGTCTCTGTGGCAGCAGTGAACAAGCGTTTTTGCTGCTGTTGCAGAGACACTCTTCGAAGAAAACGCCGTCGAATTTCCCGCGCTGTCTCCTGATGCGCAAAAAACCTGAGAAAAAATAATCTCTTTTAAGGTTTCATCGAAACACTTCACAAAATTCCCGCATTGGCCCGCAACCTGCAATGGCGCCCCGACTGCAGGTTTGGCGCGAATCAAAAGAACCGAAAAAACAGCGCAAATCCTGCATTGCTTATGAATTTTTCTGGGGATAGTGCAATGCCTTTCGTTTCGTCCAAATCTTCGAACAAGCGATCTCTGGCCATCGCCGTGGCCGCCGTTGTCGCAGGCGGTATCGCGCCGGATCTTTTCGCGCAGGCACAGGCGGAAAAACCGCAGCAGCAACAGCGTGTACTGGAAACCGTCGTCGTCACCGCGCAGAAGCGCGAACAGTCGCCGCAAACGATTCCCGCCGCCATCGCCGTCGTCAGCGGCGACGATGTCATCGACCGCGGCATCTTCAGCTCCAACGACATCCAGCGACTGGTTCCCGGTCTCTCCGGCCAGCAGAGCGGTTTCTCGCGCCCGCGCTGGTTCATTCGCGGCATCGGCTCCAACGATCCCAACCTCACCACCGAGAGCCCGCTCGGCGTCTACCGCGACGAGATATTCACCGCGCTGACCTCGCTGCAGTCGTTCGCCATCTACGACCTCGAACGGGTCGAGGTGCTGCGCGGGCCGCAGGGAACGCTGTGGGGCAAGAACACCACCGCCGGTGCCGTCAACTTCATCTCGAAAAAACCGAGCCACGAAACGGACGGCTATCTGCAGGTCACCGCCGGCGACTGGGGCGCGCGCGGATTGCAGGGCGCGCTCGGTGGCAGCATCAACGAGCGGACGGCGGGCCGTATCTCGCTCTATCACCAGGAGTACGAGGGCTACGCCAAGAACCTCTACACCGGCGATGACGGCCCCAGCTTCCGCGAAGACGCCGCGCGGCTGCAATTGCTGGTCGACGTGACCGACAACCTGAGCGCGCTGTTCAACGTCCACATCAACAAGTCGCAGCCGAACGGCGGCTATTCATATGCCGTCCACAGCGAGGCCGGCGGCGCCGACCGCTACGGCTTCACGCCGTCGTATGGCACCAAACCGAAATCCGGCGATCCGTTCTATGGCGGACCGTCGACCGAGGACACCGACACCAGCGGCAGCCTGCTGAAACTGGACTGGCAGCTCGGCAACGGCTACACGCTGACCTTGATCAGCGGCTTCGACGAGAGCGAGACGACGCGCAGCTCCGATTCCGGCCACCCGCCCACCTATACCGGGACGCGCGACATCACCTCCAGCTGGGGCGAGGACGAAAGCTGGCAGATTTCGCAGGAGATCCGGCTGGTGTCGCCGACCGATCAGCGCCTGAGCTGGATCGCCGGCCTGCACTACTTCCGCTACAACTTCGAGCGCGAGAGCGCCAGCGCCACCTTCGCGCCGGTCGCCCGCCAGACCTATACGCGCACCTGGCTGGACCAGGACGCCGAGAGCTACGCCGCGTTCGGCAGCCTGAAGTTCAACGTCACCGAGCGTTTCGCGATCAACGCCGGCCTGCGCTGGACCGACGAAGAGAAGACCATCAACATCCACACGATCCGCAGCCCCGGCGCGACGTTCAACAACATCGCCAGCTGGTGGTTCCCGTCGTCGGTCAACACGCCGTTCACCTACGATGTCGACGTTGGCGACAGTGAGACGTGGAGCGAACTGACCGGCGACTTCACACCCGAGTATCAGCTGTTCGACAACGTCCTGGTCTTCTTCCGCTACGCGCGCGGTTACCGTTCAGGCGGTTTCAACAGCTCGATTCCGGTACTCAACAACGATCAGATCGCGGCGGGTGTAACGCCGTACATTCCGAAGGTGGAGCCCGAGTATCTCGACGACTACGAACTTGGCATCAAGAGTGACTGGCTGGACGGCACGCTGCTGCTGAACGCCACCGCCTACTACTACGACCACAAGGACATCCAGCTCAACGTACAGGCGCCGAACCCGCTGAACCTGCAGAACCCGCCGACCGGCTCGTTCTCGCAGAACGCGGCGGGCGGCGAGGTGCGCGGGCTGGAACTGGAGGTCAACTGGTCGCCGATCGAGAACCTGAGGCTGACCGCGGCCTACAACTACACCGATGCCGAGTACGTCGATTTCAATCCGCTGCTGTCGGTCAGCGGTGTGACGCAACGGGTCGACCGCAGCGGCAACCGCTATTTCCGCACGCCGAAGCACCTGGCCAACTTCAACATCGACTACCGCATCCCGCTGCAGAGCGCCGGCACGATCGTGCTGGCCACCGACTGGGTGTTCCGCAGCCACCAGTACTACAACGCGGCGCAGCAGGGCGCGGCGCAGGGCGACGTGGCGCGCGGCCTCGACGGCAACGTCTACCAGAGCGAATGGCAGGAGCAGGGCGCCTACTGGATCGGCAACGCCAAGCTGGCCTACCTGACCCGCGATGACAAGATCGAGTACTTCGCCACGGTCAACAACCTGCTCGACGAAAACTACGTCGTCAACTCGACGGTGGCCTCGCCGAGTTATCCGGTGTCGCTCGGCCAGCCGCGCTTCGTCAACTTCGGCATCACCGCCCGCTTCTGATGGAAGGAGAGTTCGCCATGAGCAACCCCGATGCGCTCTGGTACACGCGCTGCAGTATTCCGACGCCGCTGGGTCTCGCCGCCCAGCTCGGCTGGCTGCGCGACGAGTTCGATGGCGACGGCATCGCGATCAAATCGTTGCAGGAGTCGAACGATCCGGTCGAGCTGGCATCGCACTTCGAGCACACGCTGCCGCACTCGTTCCGCTACGGCGGCAGCAGCCCGGCGATCTGGGCGCGTGCGCGCGGCCAGCAGACGCGCGTCATCGGCATTTCGTGGATCGACGAGTACCAGGCGATTCTGGCATTGCCCGAATCCGGTATCCGCACTGCTGCCGATCTGCGCGGCCGTCGTCTCGGTCTGCCGAAGCGTCGCGACGACAAGCTGGATGTGGCGCGCGCGGCATCGCTGCGCGGTTTCCTGACCGCGCTGCAACTGGCGGGTCTCGACCATGCCGACGCTCAGTTCATCGACCTGGCCGACACAGTCGACAGCATCGATGGCAGTGATGTGCAGGCACCGGCGACGGCGGTGCGACGCGCGCGACGCCACAGTTACACGCGCGCCGCGCTGGCATTGGCGCGCGGTGAGGTCGATGCCATCTACGTCAAGGACGTGCGTGGCGCCGAGGCGGCACACCTGCTCGGCGCGCGCGTCGTCGTCGACATCGGCAACCACCCCGATCCGCAGGTGCGCATCAACTACTGCACGCCGCGACCATTGACGGTCAACAGCGCGACGCTGCGCGACCATCCGCAGCTGGTGCAGCGGCTGCTGTCGCGCGTTGTCGAGGTCGGGCATTGGGCGAAAAACCATCCGGCCGAGGCGGTGGCGCAGATCGCGCGCGATACCGGCTGGGCCGAGCACTGGGTACGTTTCGCCTATGGCGACGAGGTGCATCGTCATCTGGAAACGACGCTGAATGAGCAGTCGATTCGCGGTCTCGAAAGCTTCAAGAATTTCCTGTTGCAGTGGAAGTTCATCGAGGCTGATTTCAGCATCGACGACTGGATCGATCCGGCGCCGCTGCAGGCCGTTCAGCGTGAACTGCGCGAGAGCGCGTGAACCCGCGAGACACTGATCAAGGAGCAATTCGATGAGCAAGAGAAAACGTCAGCTGGTGCTGTCGATGTTCGTGCAGCTGTACGGCACCCACGGCAAGGCGTGGCGCCGCCCCGGCGTCAAGGCCGGCGGTAACCCCGATCTGGCGCAGTGGGCAGAGCTGGTGCAGCTGCTGGAACGCGGCAAGTTCGATCTGGCCTTCTTCGCCGACTTCGTCGGCAATGGTGGCGACGAGGCGGGTAACGGCCGTCGTGCGCGCGGCGGCGGCTTCGAGCCACTGACGCTGATCGGCGCGCTGGCGACGCTGACGAAGCACATCGGCCTGGTCGCCACCGTCAACACCAACTTCAACCGCCCCTACAACACGGCGCGCTATCTGGCCTCGCTCGATCATCTGAGCAGCGGCCGCGTCGGCTGGAACATCGTCTCGTCGCTGGCCGACGGCGCCATCAGGAGCTTCGGCGTCGAGGAGCCGCTCGACCACGACGAACGCTACGTGCGCGCCGCCGAATTCGTCGACGCCTCGCGCCAGTTGTGGGACAGCTGGGACGACGGCGCCTTCGACCACCCGGACAAGGAGAGTGGCCGCTTCTACGATCCGGCCAGCGCCCATCCGGTCCATTTCCACGGCAAGCACATTCACACCGACGCGCTGCTCGACATCGCGCGACCGATCCAGGGCCATCCGGTCTTCTTCCAGGCCGGCAACTCCGATGTCGGCCGCGAGTTCGCCGCGCAGTACGCCGAGCTGATCTACGCCGCCGCGCAGGAGATCGACGAAGCGAAATCGTTCTACGCGGATGTGAAAGGCCGCATGGCGAAATATGGCCGCGATCCCGATCACCTGATCGTCTCGCCGGGCTTGTTCTTCCACATCGGCTCGTCGCGCCAGGAAGCGGAGGAGAAGCACCGCGCCTTCGAGGAGGCCGTCGACGTCTCCGGCCATCGCCATCTGTTCGGTGTCGATCTGTCGCAGCATCCGCTGGACGGACCACTGCCGAAGGATCTCCCGGAGCCTGCAAACGGCCTCGGCCGCTGGCGTCAGGCCGTCGCGCTGGCACGGCGCGAGAACCTGACCATCCGCCAGCTGTTCGTGCGCTTCAGCGCGGTGAATGGCCATCGCACCGTGGTCGGCACACCGGTCGACATCGCCGACCAGATCGAGGATTGGTTCGTCAACGGTGCGGCCGATGGCTTCAATCTCAAGCCGTCGCTGCTGCCCGATGACCTGAAGGACTTCATCGATCTGGTCATTCCCGAACTGCAGAAGCGCGGCATCTTCCGCACCGAGTACGAGGGAACGACGCTGCGCGAACATCTCGGGTTGCCGCGGCCGCAAAATCGCTTTTCGCAATCCGGCGACGCCAGCCCGCGGCCCGGTCGTGTCATTGATTTCAGTGCCGCGCTCTCCTGAGCGCCGCATGTGACCTGATATGGAGTAAACGATGAGTCAACGACTCGATGAGGCGGGTCTCGATCTGCTGTTCCGCAAGGCCCACTCGATTCACAGGTTCGAAGATCGTCCGGTGTCCGACACGGTCGTGCGTGAACTGTACGAACTGCTGAAGCTGGGGCCGACCGGCTTCAACGCGCAGCCGGCGCGCTATCTGTTCATCCGTTCGCCGGAAGCGAAACAGCGTCTGTCGCCGGCGCTGTCGTCCGGCAACCGCGACAAGACGCTGGCGGCACCGCTGAACGTGATCGTGGCGTGGGACAGTCGCTTTCATGAGCATCTTCCGCAGCAGTTCCTCTCCTACGATGCGAAGTCGTTCTTCGACAAGGCGCCGGACTGGATCGAACCGACCGCAAAAACCAACGCCACGCTGCAGGCGGCCTATCTGATCCTTGCTGCCCGTGCATTGGGACTCGATGTCGGCCCGATGTCCGGTTTCAAGCCCGACCTGCTCGATGCCGAGTTCTTCCCGGATGGACGTTACAAATCGCTGCTGCTGGCGAATATCGGTTATGGCGTGCGCGATGAATCGGTGGTGCGCGGGCCGCGGCTGGCGTTTGAGCAGGTTGTTGAAGTGGTCTGATTTTCGCGGAGAACATTGCACAGAAATAGAGACGCCCGCGCACACCGTGCGCGGGCATTTCTTCACGCCGCCGATTTCCCTTTCAGCAGTTTCAGCGCCTCTTCCAGAGGCCGGCGATCGATCCAGCTGTCGAAGTCGAAGTCGCGATCGAGCACGCCGTAGGTCAGCAGGAAATCCTTCTGCTGGCGGAACAGCTCGACACGCTCCTGCGACAGGTCCGGCGCCAGCGACAGATGGAAGCCATCGCGGTAGGCGCTGGCGACACCCTCGGCGGTGGCGCCGGTCTCGCTCTGCAGGATTTCGCTGACACCCTGCAGGTTGGTCTTGGCCCACTCGGCAGCGCGCAGTGTCTGGTGCAGGAAGCGCACCAGCAGGTCGAAATGATTTTCGAGGAAATCCTCGTGGACAGTGATCGGGCGCGGCGTGCCGTTGTTCACGCGGAAACGGCGCTCCGGCAGTTTGTCGAGGTCGATACCGACGATCAGTCCCTGCTTGCGTGCCGCGTCGGCCGCCGCTGCTCCCTTGACGTAGACGCCATCGACTTCACCGGCGAGCAGCGCCTTGTAGCTCTCGGCAAAGCCGCTTTGATTCTGCTCGGCGGCAACGCCGCCCACTTCGACCAGCTTGACGTCATCGAGCGTCAGCCCGACCGAGGCCAGCGCGCCCTTGTAGCCGTGCAGGCTCATGTGGCGAGAGATGGTGCGGCCGCGCTTGTTCTCGTCGATGTCGGCACGGCGAAGCGCGGGCAGGGCGAGGCGCTTGCCTTGCAGCTGCTTCGGCGAGCGGATGTCGCTGTCGGGGCGAACCAGGATCGATTGGCCTTCGTCGATCCAGGTCAGGCCGATCAGCCGCGTCGGTGCGCCTTGTGCTCGGGCGGGAATCGCGAACAGGTTGCCGCCTTCGCGAATCAGCGTCGGCAGCTGGTGATCGTAGTGATGGTGGCGCAGCGAATCGTCGGCGTCTTCCTGCAGCGTGCGCAGCTGGATGCCGTCCGGATCGAATTCGGCATTGAGCCAGCCGAGTTTGTAGGCGATGCCGGAGGCGGTGGGAACGCCGCCACGGCCGCCACCGGCGCAGCGGGTGAACCAGATGGTGTCGACTGTCGATAGGAGTTCGTTCTGCTTGCTCATGATCCGTTCCTTCTGTTGTTCGGTTTTGATGGTGTCGCTGCTGATCGGCGAGCGCGCGGCGCGACGGTGTGCGATGTGCGATGTGCAGATACACGCGCCGGTGCAGGGTGGGAGCAAGCTTCGCGCCAGCGCTCCGAGTGTCCTCCCCTGCGCAGTAGGGGAGGTGCCCCGAAGGGGCGGAGGGGTCAGCTCTTTGCTGTTTCGCCATCAACTCCGGACCCCTCCGCCTCGCTGCGCTCGGCACCTCCCCTACTGCGCAGGGGAGGACCTGGCTGTTGCCTGATCAACAGGCCGGAAGCAGGTCTGCTGGCCGCAACGCAGCAGTGGACGCATCGCGTCGAACTTCTCACTCGCGCAGCGACGTGTCTGTGGCTGTTTTCCCGGTTTTTTCTGTGGAATAACCGGGTTTCGCCGAGTTGGCCTGCTTTCTGCTCAAGCGCTATCGGGACACATTGCCAACGCGGGAGATGCGCCATGCAGACCACCGATCGCCGTTCGCTCATTGCCGTGCCGCACATGGCCGGCCTCGCCACCGCGCTGCTGTTGGCACTGCCACTGTCGGCGGCTGCCACACCGGCGACGGAGAAGCGGTTGCCGGAGACCGTGGTGGCCACCACGCGCAGCGATGGCGGCAATGGCAGCCCGGTACGTATCACCGTCTCTTCCGCCGACGACACCCGGGCCGTTCGCCGGGTGGTCGCGGTACCGCAGGTGCGCAGCGTCGGCAGCCGCTGACGCCTCGCTTCCCGCACAGCCCCGAAATCTCTCTCGAAAC
>CAYLRA010000028.1:0-35631 GCA_964386045.1 uncultured Verrucomicrobiaceae bacterium
CGGCCAGTTTGGTCTTGCCGGCCTCCATCGGGCCGCCGGAGACGAACACCACCGGGATGTTGAGGCGCATCGCGGCCATCAGCATGCCGGGGGTGATCTTGTCGCAATTGGAGATACAGACGATGGCATCGGCGCAGTGCGCGTTGACCATGTACTCGACCGAGTCGGCGATGATGTCGCGGCTCGGCAGACTGTAGAGCATGCCGTCGTGGCCCATCGCGATGCCGTCGTCGACCGCAATGGTGTTGAATTCCTTGGCAATGCCACCCGCTTTCTCGATCTCGCGGCAGACCAGCTGGCCGAGATCCTTCAGGTGGACGTGGCCCGGCACGAACTGCGTGAACGAGTTGGCCACGGCGATGATCGGTTTGCCAAAGTCGCCATCCTTCATGCCGGTGGCGCGCCACAGGGCGCGCGCGCCAGCCATGTTGCGTCCGGCGGTGGAAGTTTTCGAGCGATAGGCGGGCATGGTGCGTACCTCGGGCGGAGCGGGCAGAAACGGGGCGATAGGATACCACGCGCGAGGTGTCGCTCCGGCGGCGGTCACCCCTCCAGAAAGGCGGCCAGGACGTCGTTCAGGAAGCGTCGGCCCAGCTCGGTTGGGGCGATGGTCTCCCCCTGTGCGCAGAGCAGTCCCCGTCGGGCCAGCGCATCGACACGCGCGGCGATGGCGGACCACGGCAGCCCGGTGCGGGTCGTGAACAGCGAGCGTTCGAAACCGTCGTTCAGCCGCAGCGCATTCATGGCGAACTCGAACGGCAGCTCTTCGGCGGCGATGGCAGTGCTGTTGCGATCGCAATGGCCATCACTCGATAGATAGTCGCGCGGCAGTCGTGTTTTCTGAGTGCGGAAGATGCTGCCATCAGGTTGTGTCAGCTTGCCGTGCGCGCCGGCGCCGATGCCGAGGTAGTCGCCGAACTGCCAGTAGTTCAGGTTGTGGCGCGCGCGTTTGCCATCGCGTGCATAGGCAGAGACCTCGTATTGCAGATAGCCGTGACGGTCGAGCAGTGCGATCCCGGCTTCCTGAATGGCGGCCAGTGTGTCATCCGGTGGCAACACGGGCGGTCGCTTGTTGAATTCGGTGTTCGGTTCGATCGTCAGCTGGTACCAGGAGAGGTGTTCCGGCGACAGTGCGATCGCGGCGTCCAGATCGCTTTCGGCATCGTCGATCGACTGCTGCGGCAGTCCATGCATCAGGTCGAGGTTGATGTTGTCGAAGCCGGTATTGCGCGCCTGTGCGACGGCATTGATCGCCTGCTCGCGATCGTGAATGCGGCCGAGCAATTTCAGATGGGCAGGATTGAAACTCTGCACGCCGATCGACAGCCGGTTGACGCCGGCAGCGCGAAAGCCGCTGAATTTCGCCTGCTCGGCGGTGCCGGGATTCGCCTCTAACGTGATCTCAATGTCGCGCGAAAAAGCGACGCGGCGGTTGACGCCATCGAGGATCGCGCCGATGGCTCGGGCAGAAAAAATACTCGGCGTGCCGCCGCCGAAGAAGATCGATTGCAGCTCGCGGCCTTGAGCGGCGTCTGCATCCAGATCGAGATCATTCAGCAGCGCGGCAACATATTCTGCTTCCGGCAGTTCATTGCTGGCGGCGTGCGAATTGAAATCGCAGTACGGACATTTGCGCACGCACCACGGTATGTGGATGTAGAGCGACAGCGGTGGCGGAAAAAAAGGAAGCATGAGTACCACAGACCTGCACAGGTCGATGACCGCTGCGCTTCCGGGACCTTCAGCGACGTCCCTGTCGCTGAAGGTCCCGGAAGCGCAGCGGTCATCGACCGTCCGCGCTGAGTTTTCAGAGTCCCAAATGACTCCACATTTCATCGACGCGCTTGACGACATCGGGATCGCGTTCGATCGGCCGACCCCATTCGCGTGTCGTCTCGCCCGGCCATTTGTTGGTGGCATCGAAGCCGATCTTGCCGCCGAGTCCCGAAACCGGCGAGGCGAAATCGAGGTAGTCGATCGGCGTGTCTTCGACGATCAGCGTGTCGCGCGCCGGGTCCATCCGCGTCGTCATTGCCCAGATCACATCCTTCCAGTCGCGCGCATTGACATCGTCGTCGGTGACGATGACGAACTTGGTGTACATGAACTGACGCAGGAACGACCAGACCCCGAACATCACGCGCTTGGCGTGGCCGGGATACTGCTTCTTCATCGTCACCACGGCGAGGCGGTACGAACACCCCTCCGGCGGCAGGTAGAAATCGACGATCTCCGGAAACTGCTTCTGCAGCAGTGGCACCAGCACTTCGTTCAGCGCGGCGCCGGGCACGGCCGGCTCATCCGGCGGGCGGCCGGTGTAGGTGCTGTGGTAGATCGGATCGTCGCGATGCGTAAGGTGCGTGACGGTGAAGACCGGAAAGCGGTCGACCTCGTTGTAGTAACCGGTATGGTCGCCATACGGACCTTCATCGGCCATCTCGTCCGGATCGATGTAGCCCTCCAGCACGATTTCGGCGCGCGCCGGCACTTGCAGGTCGCAGGAGAGCGCCTTCGTCACTTCGGTCTTGCCGCCGCGCAGCAGGCCGGCGAAGGCATATTCGCTGAGCGAATCGGGCACCGGTGTCACCGCGCCGAGAATGGTGGCGGGATCGGCGCCGAGCGCGACGGCGACCGGAAACTTCTCGCCCGGATGCGCCTTCTTGAACTCCTGAAAATCGAGCGCACCGCCGCGATGGCTCAACCAGCGCATGATCAGTTTGTTTTTGCCGATCAGCTGCAGCCGGTAGATGCCGAGGTTCTGCCGCTCCTTGTGCGGGCCGCGCGTGATCACCAGTGGCCAGGTGATCAGTGGTGCGACATCGCCGGGCCAGCAGGTCTGGATCGGCAGCCTGTGCAGGTCGACAGCGTCATCCTTGAAAACGTTCTGTTGGCACGGCGCGTCGCTGATCTCTTTCGGTGCCATGTTCAGCACCTGTTTCAGCAGCGGCAGTTTTTCCCAGGCGTCGCGCAATCCTTTCGGCGGGTCGGGCTGGCGCAGGTAGGCGAGTAGTTCGCCCACTTCGCGCAGCGCGCTGACGCTCTCCTGCCCCATGCCGAAGGCGACCCGCCACTCGGTGCCGAACAGGTTGGCCAGCAGCGGAATGTCGGAGCCTTTCGGGTTTTCGAACAGCAGTGCGGGGCCGCCTGCGCGCAGCACGCGGTCGCTGATTTCGGTGATTTCGAGATGCGGATCGACTTCGGTGGCGATCCGCTTCAGTTCGCCGCGTTTTTCCAGTTCGGCAAGAAAGTCCCGCAGGTCGCGATAGTTCATGCCGGCGCGGTTATTTGCGCTTCATCGAGTCGAAGAATTCGCCGTTGGTCTTGGTGTCCTTCAGCTTGTCGATCAGGAACTCGACCGCCGGCAGATCTTCCATGCCGTGCAGCAGCTTGCGCAGGATCCACATGCGCGACAGCTCGTCCTCGCTGGTGATCAGCTCCTCGCGGCGGGTGCCGGAGCGGCGGATGTTGATCGACGGGAAGACACGTTTTTCAGAGATCTTGCGGTCCAGGTGCAGCTCCATGTTGCCGGTGCCCTTGAACTCTTCGTAGATGACCTCGTCCATCTTCGAGCCGGTGTCGACCAGCGCGGTGGCGATGATGGTCAGCGAACCACCCTCCTCGACGTTGCGCGCGGCACCGAAGAAGCGCTTCGGGCGCTCCAGCGCATGGGCATCGACACCGCCGGTCAGCACCTTGCCTGACGACGGCACGATGGTGTTGTAGGCGCGGGCGAGACGGGTGATCGAGTCGAGCAAAATAATGACGTCGCGCTTGTGTTCGACCAGCCGCTTGGCTTTCTCGATGACCATCTCGGCGACCTGGACGTGGCGCGCCGGCGGTTCGTCGAAGGTGGAAGCGACAACCTCGGCCCCTTTGATGCCGACCGAACGCTGCATGTCGGTCACCTCTTCCGGGCGCTCGTCGATCAGCAGCACGATCATGTAGCACTCGGGGTTGTTGCGAATGATGCTGTTGGCGATGTGCTGCAGCATGATCGTCTTGCCCGCCTTCGGCGGCGCCACGATCAGGCCGCGCTGGCCCTTGCCGATCGGTGCCACCAGGTCGATGACGCGACCGGTCAGGTCTTCGGTGGTGCCGTTGCCGGCTTCGAGCAGCAGGCGCTTGTTCGGAAACAGCGGCGTCAGGTTCTCGAACAGAACCTTGTTGCGCGAGTTTTCCGGCTTGGTGAAGTTGATGTCGTTGACTTTCAGCAGCGCGAAGTAGCGCTCACCCTCCTTCGGCGGCCGGATCTTGCCGGAGATGGTGTCACCGGTGCGCAGGTTGAAGCGGCGGATCTGGCTCGGCGAGACGTAGATGTCGTCGGGGCCGGCCAGGTACGAGCAGTCTGCCGAGCGCAGGAAGCCGAAGCCGTCCTGCAGGATCTCGAGCACACCGTCACCGTAGATGTCCTCGCCGCTTTTGGCGTGCCGCTTCAGGATCGCGAAGATGATGTCCTGTTTGCGGGAACGGGCCATGTTTTCGAGGCCCATGTTTTCGGCGATTGCCAATAACTCTACGGTCGGTTTTGTCTTGAGGTCAGTCAGATTCATAGATAGCTAAAGAAGAAGGTGGGAGTGGAGGGTGATCGAACCGGCGATCACTGGCCGCAGGGGGTGCGCGCCGACGCCGGAAGAAGACGATGAATTAATGGAACTGAACAGCCGGGCTGGTTGTTATGGCAGCTGCAAGATCTGGGGGTGGGCGAAATGTAACATCGAAAACCAGGGGCGTCCAGTCAGTACGCGGGGCGCGTGGGCACCCCGCGTATCCGGTCACACTGCAGCGCGGATGAACTCGTTCAGCTGGGTTTTCGACAGGGCACCCACCTTGGTTGCCTCGGCGTTGCCGCCCTTGAACAGGATCAGCGTCGGAATGCCGCGGATGCCGAACTTGGCCGGGGTGTTGCTGTTGGCGTCGACATCGAGCTTGCAGATCTTCAGTTTGCCGGCGTGCTCGTTGGCGAGTTCGTCGAGAATCGGCGCAATCATCTTGCAGGGGCCGCACCAGGCTGCCCAGAAGTCGACCAGCACTGGCAGGTCGGACTTCAGCACGTCATCTTCGAAGCTGGCATCGGTCACGTGAACGATGTTGTCGCTCATACAGGAACTCTCCACTCAGGATTTACTGCGGTTCACGCTGCCAGTTTCGGGCCGTACTGGCAAGCGGGGCGATAACAGTGAGGCGCCATCATACACCGGCGGGCGGGCGCTCGAAACCGTGCAGCGCGGCGCCGATGGCGCAGCCGGGTCGCGGGGGAGATTGGCGTTCGCAACAGCGCGAGGTTGTTGCCGGCGCGGTGAGTGGAACTCTTGCCGTTAAAAAAGAGCCGGGAAAATCCCGGCTCAAGCAAGCGAACGAACGACCGGCACAAGACGCAACCGCCGTTGTGACATTGCACCGAACCCCCGCCCCGTGGAGGGTGCGGGAGTGTCGACATTGTCCATGGCATGCGCGGCCCGGCAGTTGACATGCATCAAACCGCGATGTGGCGATGCAGATATTTTCCTGCGCCGATCAATACACCTCGAAACGCATCCGCTTCAGCAGTTGCCCCTGCGGCGTGACCACATCGACGCGCCATGCGCCGACGGCATCCTGCGGAAAGACCCGCTTGCGCGACCAGGTGCGCCAGCCCTGTTCGCTGCCACCGCGGATCTCGGCCGGGATGCGTTCGACGCGGTCGCGGTGGTGCCATTCGAAGACCACCCCCTGCTGCAGGCCGAGGGGAGCCCTTATGGCGATGAAGGCGACCACGCCCTGAGTGAGCTGCGCCGCGGGAATGCGCTCGACGGCGGGTCCCGGCACCAGCTTTTCGATGCTCTGTGCGATGCGTGCATCGGTGACCCATAGACCGGCTGCCGGCACCTGGTCGCGTATTCCCCACAGCAGCAGGGGAACCAGCAGCAGGCCGATGCCCCAGCGCATGCGTTGTCCCGGTGTACGCAGCGCGGCGAGCAGCGTCGGCACGGTCAGCACCAGCCAGATCGAGACGCCGAGCAGGGCCAGCGGCATCGCTCGCTCCAGCGGCAACCTCAGCACCATCGGCAGCACCACCAGCGCGGCTATCCAGCTGCAGAAGGCGTGAAAGGCGATGCGCCGCGCTGGCCGCCGCGCCACCAGTCGGTGGTAGATCGGGTCGGCGGTGGCGACTACCGCGGCGCCGACCGCGAGCGCGCAAAACAGCAGATGCCCCGGCGCCAGCTGGCTGGCACCTATCAGGAATGGCAGCGAGAAAAAGAGCAGCTCCTGTTGCAGCGACTGCGTGACGAAGTTGCAGGCCGGCACAACAAAGCGCGGGCCGTACCGCCGTTCGAACCCGCGCCGCAGCAGGGGCTCGACCAGCAGCCAGGGCCAGCCAATCAGCGCGAACAGGGCAACCAGTCGTGCCAGCTCGTCGCCGCGCTGCACCAGCACGAAGCCGAGCCAGCCGATGCCGAAGCTCACCAGTGGCAACAGCCATGGTGCGCGCTGCAGCAACTGCTGGGCCGTTGCCAGCGCGCGGCGCCAGCGGCTGGCGCGTGGGCCGGCGGGGATGGCGTCGCTGGTTGCGGTGTCGGTATCGATGGGAGGCATTGGCGTGGCTGGGCGTGTTGCGAGGGCCGCCTACTGTGCCAGCAGTTGGCGCGGTCGGGCTAGGTGGCGCGGCTGAAACCCGAATCGAAGGCGACAATAGCCATAGGCGATTGAGTCGATCGGAGTGATTGTCTTTCTTTAAAGATGAGAACTCTTATCATCTGGTTCATCGCGGTCGCTTTTACTGGCTGCCCCGGATTCGAGGAGAGCCATCATGGCCAAGACCTTCACCTTCGCCGCCGTTCACATGACCGTCGCCTTCTCGGTGGTCTACGCCATGACCGGCGATGTCGTTGCCGGTGGCGCCGTCGCGCTGGTCGAACCGATGTGCAACACGGTCGCCTACTTCTTCCACGAAAAGGTGTGGGAGCGGATTCGCAGCGGCACCACCGCTGCTGCAGTGGTGCCCGAGACGGTAATGAGTTGCTGAAAAGCGCGCCGGTTGTCAGCTGTCGGGTTTGAACTCCTTGAAACCGCCGTTGACCATCCACGGAATGCCGAAGCGGTCGGTAACGGCGCCAAAACGCTGCGCCCAGAAAGTCTCCTGCAGTTCCATCGTGACGGCGCCGCCATCGCGCAGCGCGGCGAAAGCCTTTTCCGCTTCGGCGGCGGTGTCGACATTCAGCGCGACCGAAAAACCCTGCGCCTTTTCATACATGTCGGGGGGTGCATCGCACGCCATCAATTGCGTGTCGCCGAAGAAGAGGCAGGCGTGCATCACTTTGTCTTGCCAGCCGGGCGGTATCTGGTCGCACATCGGCGATTCGCCGTGCGTGAGCATCGCCTCCAGGCGCGCGCCGAGTTTTTCCTGGTAGTAGGTCAGCGCCTCGGCGCAGCGGCCATTGAAGTTCAGGTAGGCGTTCACTTGCATGGTCATATCCTCCGTTGATTGGCAGATCGTGTTGAAAGTCAGAGGCAGGATCAGACGTCGAGTTCGCGGATTGGTCGTACCTCGATGCTGCCGACTCG
The DNA here is from genome assembly GCA_964386045.1 of uncultured Verrucomicrobiaceae bacterium. Taxonomy (GTDB): domain Bacteria; phylum Pseudomonadota; class Gammaproteobacteria; order Pseudomonadales; family CAMLJR01; genus CAMLJR01. Next base: position 7,543 of record CAYLRA010000028.1, read on the forward strand.
CGCCGGCGGGATCTTGCCGGCGATCTGGATCGCCTCGTTCAGGTCGCGCGCTTCCACCATGTAGAAGCCGGCCAGCTGCTCCTTGGTTTCGGCGAAGGGGCCGTCGGTGACACTGAGCTTGCCGCCGCGCACGCGCACCGTGGTGGCGGTGGCGACCGGCTGCAGCGCCTGGCCGGCCAGCATGCGACCGCTCTCGGCGAGGCTCTGGGCGTAGGCAAAACACTCGGCGTCGCGCGGGCTGTCGGGGCTGCCGTGCAGCGCTTCTTCGTTGGCGTAGACGAGGCAGAGGTATTTCATCGGCGAGGCTCCTGACAGGGTGTTGCCCGTTGGTTGATGGGTAGTCGATGGCAGGCCACCGGTTTCGACAGCTGCACAGGAAAAATTCATCGGGACGACGTCAGGACGCGTCGGCGTCGTCGAGTTCCTGCAGCCGGCGCTGCAGGAACTGCCGCTCCGGTTGTTGTCGGGCCAGTTCGAGCGCTCGTCGATAGGCGGCGCGGGCATCGTCGATATGGCCGAGCTGGCGGCAGAGGTCGGCACGGGCGGCGTGGGCGAGGTGATAGTTCTGTAGCGAAAGGCCGTCGAGGTGGCCATCGCCGAGCAGTTGGTCGATCAGTGTCAGACCGGCCTGCGCGCCGTCGCGCATCGCCACCGCCACGGCGCGGTTCAGCGCGACGATGGGCGAAGGCTCCAGCGCATACAACGCATCGTAGAGGCCGACGATCTGCGGCCAGTCGGTGGCATCGGCGCTGGCGGCTTCCGCGTGTACGGCGGCGATGGCCGCCTGCAGCGTGTAGGGGCCGAAGCGGCGCGTGCGCAGTGCGCGTTCGACCAGAACGCTGCCCTCATCGATCTGCCCGCGATGCCACAACGTGCGGTCCTGTTCCGGCAGCAGGATCAGTTCGCCGTCAGCGCCGGCGCGGGCGGCGCGGCGCGATGCCTGCAGCAGCATCAGCGCCTGCAATCCCAGCACTTCCGGTTCCGGCAGCAGTTCGATCAGCAAGCGCCCGAGTCGCAGTGCTTCATCGCACAGGTCGTGGCGTATCACGGCCTCGCCGCTCGATGCCGAATACCCCTCGTTGAAGACGAGATAGAGAACACGCAGCACGCTGTCGAGCCGCTCGGCCAGTTCGCTGCGCTCGGGTACCTGATAGGGAATGTTGGCGTCGCGAATCTTGTTCTTGGCGCGCACGATGCGTTGCGCCACGGTTGGTGTGCTCTGTAGAAAAGCGGTGGCAATCTCTTCGGTGGTCAGCCCGCACACCTCGCGCAGTGTCAATGCGATTTGCGTTTCGGCGGCCAGCGCCGGGTGACAGCAGGTGAAGATCAGTCGCAGCTGGTCGTCGGCGAGATGGGCTTCGTCGAGTTCGGTGGCGAGGTCGATCTCTTCATCGGCGAGATGTTCGAGTTCGTCGGACGAGCCCCTGGTACGGCTGTGGCGACGTAGCCTGTCGATCGCCTTGAAACGGCCGGCCGAGACCAGCCACGCGCGTGGACTAGCGGGAACCCCTTCGTTCGGCCACTGCTTCAGCGCGGCGGCGAACGCCTCCTGCAGCGCCTCCTCGGCCAGTTCGAAATCGCCGAGCAATCGAATCAGCGTCGCCAATACGCGGCGCGATTCGTCGCGGTAGATCGTGGCGATCTGTTGTTGGATATCCATATTCACCACACTCGCCCTTGGTTGACTGCGGGTAGGTAGCACGCCGCCAAAGAATGGGTCAACGCGGGTCGCTCGGCGCCGATGGGGAAGACGGACCGGCGCGACGCATCCGCCCTGTTCGCGGCGAGCGAGGCACTTATGCTGTCTTGTCCATAAATGCGGTTATCTGCCGATATCTTGGTATAAGTGGTGGGATCATCTTCCCTCGCGGGGGCGCTTTGCCGCGCCGAACCGGCTAGACTTGCCGGCGACTACGTTTGCTCAAATAACAATGACCCAATCGATTTACGACCTGACCTGCCAGCTGATTACGGGGGAGCCGATGCCTTTGTCGCGATTCCGTGGCCAGGTGCTGCTGGTGGTCAACACCGCCAGTTATTGCGGATTCACGCCGCAGTACGCCGGCCTCGAACAGTTGCAGCGCGACTACGGTGAGCGCGGCTTCTCGGTGCTCGCCTTCCCGTCCAACGACTTCTTCGAAGAGCCGCTTGGCGACCGGCATGTGCATGAGTTCTGCCTGCAGAACTACCACGTCACCTTCCCGCTGTTCGCGCGCGCGCATCTCAATGGCAGCCATCAGGAGCCGCTGTTTGCCTTGCTGAAGGCACGGGTGCCGGGGCTGTTTGGCTCGCGCGCGATCAAGTGGAATTTCTGCAAGTTCCTGGTCGATCGCGAGGGGCGGGTGTTGCGCCGCTTCGGCCCGTTCGCCTTGCCGAGCCTGCTGCGCCGCCACATCGAGCCGCTGTTGCAGCTGCCTGCGCCGACGGGGCAGGCCTTGTGATCACACGGGTACTGCTGCGCGAGATCGATCGCTGGCTGCCCGCGGAGCTGTCCCGGCTGGGGCATTGGGAGCAGCTCTATCGCGGTCGTGCGCTGGCCGGCACGCTGTTGCTGGCGATCACCTATGCAGTGATTCTGTTGCCGGTGGTGGCCTGGTTACAGCGCGACGACGAGCACTACCTGCGTGTGGTGACGCTGGTGGGTCCGCTGGCCATGGTGTTGATCAGCGCCTGCCTGTGGATGCTGCGGCACGGTTATCCGTTCGTTGTGATCGGCAACCTGTTCATGGGGTTCGGCTGGATACCACTGGTCTACATCTTCCTGGTGACGGGCGGCTTCCCCAATTCACCGATGATGATGTTCCTGCTGGTGCATCCGGTGCAGGCCTTCCTGACCGCCGGCTCGCGTTCCGCGCTGATCTGGGGGCTGGTGTCGATGGTGACGGTCGGCGCGCTGACCAGGGTCGATGCCGCCGAGCTGGTGCCGCAGGTTTCGATGGGGGCCATTCATACCGTTGTGGTCGCCACCTGGTTTGCCAGTGCACTGGTGCTGTTTGCCTGTTTCTGGTTCTTCGACCTGATCAACCGCAAGTTGACCGACAGTGTCATGCGCGAGCGCGACCAGGCTGGGTTTGCCGCCGCCCACGATCCGCTGACCGGGTTGATGAACCGCGCCGCGTTCGGCAAGCGCGTCGAGCTGGCGCTGGTGCGCGCCGAGCAGCAGGATAGGCGCCCGCTGGCGCTGCTGTTGATTGATCTCGATGGTTTCAAGGAGGTCAACGATTCACTCGGTCACCACGCGGGCGACCTGCTGTTGTGCACGCTGGCGCAGCGCATGCGCGGGGCGGTGCGCGAATCCGACGTGGTGGCACGCATCGGTGGCGATGAATTCGCGGTGCTGCTGGAGGGGATGGCGGAGGGGGAGCCGTTGCAGCGGGTGGTGGAGGCGCTGCTGTTGACCATCGCCGCACCGGTCGATTGCGAGGGCAGTGCTGCCTCGGTCTCCGCCAGCATCGGCGTGGCGCTGGCACCGCGCGATGGTGTCGACCCCGAGTCGCTGCAGCGCTGCGCCGATCGCGCCATGTACGCGGCCAAGGCGGCGGGTCGCTCGACCGCCCTCTACTACGGCCAGCTCGACATCGCCGGCGTCGCCATCTCCGGCTGAGTCTGCGCCTACAGGTCGGCGCGGCGGATCGTCTCTATCGCATAGGACTCTTCGGCGCCGCTGGCCCAGTCGGCGGCCAGTTGTGACAGCTCGACATGCAGGTCGCGACAGGCCGCACACAGGGCCAGTGCCTGTTGGGGGATATCGCCTCTTTCATCAGCCTGCAATCGCCGCCGCACCCGCAGTGCGGCCGTCTCGGTGTGCCGCTCGGGGAAGGGCGGCGCCTGCTCCAGTCGGCGCAGCAGTCGCCCGCTCGCCTCTGTCACCCGCTCGCGCAGACGCTGCAACACAGGCTGGGTGTCACTCTCCAGGGAGTGTCGCGTCAGCTCCGCCAGCAGCGCGGCATCGCCCTGCAGCCGCGCCACCCGCTCCAGCAGTTCGGTGAAGAAGGCGAGACCGTCGCGCAACGCGGCGACCTCGTCGTCGGCCTGGCCGCTGAGGCGCAGGCCGAGCGCCAGCCGCCCGCCCATGATCGACTCCTGCAGTGCCAGTTGCTCGTGCTGCTTGTCGAGTTCGATCTGCTTCGCCTCGATCAGATGAGGTGCGGCCATTGGGTCGATGCCGGGGTTCAGACGAAACGTGAAGGGCTGCCGCAGCGACAGCAGTTCGGTACCGTGGCGCAGTTCGGTCAGCTGCTGCTGCAGGCGGTCGCGGCTGGCCAGCAGCGCGGCGCGATCCGGTGTCAGGCGGCGGATCTCGTTGACGCAGACATGCAGCTGCTCGGTGGCGTCGCTCAGCGGCAGCGCGGCGATCAGTGCGGTATCCGGCAGTCGCCAGCCGCGCTCGGCGTGCAGCCAGCCGTTGAAGTAGCGCGCTGCCGCCTGTTGGCGTTCGCGCAGCAGTGCCACCAGCTGCTCGGTCTGCTCGGTCGGCAGGCGGGTGCCGGTGTCGATGCCGCGTGCGCGGTAGTGGGCGTCAGTCGTGGCGATTTCGACCGCCTCGGGTATGGCGTCGGCTACTGCATCGCCGGCGGCTGGCGGCAAGTCGAGCGCGCCGATGCGCAGCGCGCGGCTGCGTTCGCCCGGCCATTTTTCGCCGGGCGTCGGGCTGGCCGCCAGTTCACGTCCAAGCTGAGCCTCCAGTTCGGCGGGCGCCTGCTGTGCGGCGTGGGCGATCAGCGCCGGCAGGTTCTCCACCGGGTGTTCCAGCGCGAACGGCAGTGCCCAGTCGGCGGCCCACTGCCAGTGGCGCTCGGTTCGGCGCCATGTCTCGAACTGCGCCGTGCCGACCACCATCGCGGCGAAACGATCGCCCTCCAGCAGCTGCGCGCGCCGTGCCGGCAGCAGTCGCGACCGCGCCCACGCCAGCAGCGGGGTGAACAGCCGCGACGCCAGCTGCCGGTAGCCGCGTTCGAGTGTCAGCAGCGGGCCGAGCCAGCGCGGTGGCTCATGGGTGTCGGCGTGTTGCGCCAGCCACCGCTGCCAGTGGTCGCGTGGCTCGATATTGGCCGCCAGCCACTGCTCGCCGCGTTCGGCGAGATGACGCAGACGCGCCGACCGCGGCAGCGTCTGCACCAGCGCCGCCGCCAGTGTCGCGCGGCGCATCGCCGGCGGCTGCCGCAGCAGCGCCAGCCCCAGCGTCATCGCCGTCTCCCCGTTGCGCCAACCGTCGCGCCCCGGCAGCAGCGTTACCATGCACGTACTGTCCGCACCGAGTCGCAGCACAGCCGGTTGCGGCAGGCCGCAACTGTTGGCGGCATCGGCCAGCAGCGATCGCACGGTCGCTTCGTCGTCGCCATCGGTGGCTGTCGCGGGGTTGTCGCGCGGCGCTGGCAACAGGGGGCGGAACAACAGAAGCAGCAGGCCGAGGCCCGCCAGCAGCGGCAGCAGGTAGAGCAGCCCGTTCCACCACCAGGGCGGCACCTGCAGCCAGGCGGCGTGTTCGACGGCGTGGAACAGCGTCAATGCGACCGTGATTGCCAGCAGCAGAACCAGTGCCGCCGGCAGGGCGCCGACAGCGAGGGCGGCAAATAACCAGCGCAGTGCAAGACGACGGTCGGCGGTGCGCGCTGCCGCGGAGAGTGGTGTGCGCTCCGCGGTTCGCTGCTCGACAGCTGCAGGCGGAGCGGTTGCCGGAATGGTCGGAGACAGTGTCGTTGGCTCGGTTGTCGGGGGCGTGGCAGCAGCAGGGTCGGCAGTAACCACCTCGATATCGAGCCCTGCGCTCCACAGCCGCTGTCGGTAGCCATCGGCCACCGCGTTGTCATCGGTGCGCTTGATGACGCGCCGGCGACCGTCGAGCAGCTGCTCGATCTGGGTCGGAGCCATCTTCAGGTGGGTCAGCGCGGCGATGACCGCCGCACGCTCGAAACCGGCGCGCGGCAGGCCGCTGCACACGACATGAAAGGTTTGCGGATTGTGCTCCGTCATCGTCTCGCCTGCCGGCTGTCGTCATAGATAAAAAGTCACAGACGGCAAGCATAGACAGTGCGGCAGAGAGTGTTGGTCGGGTCTGGTCCTCCCCTGCGAAGTAGGGGAGGTGCCGAGCACAGCGAGGCGGAGGGGTCCGGGGTCAAAGGGGCTGACCCCTCCGCCCTTCGGGCACCTCCCCTATTGCATAGGGGAGGACACTGGGCTCAGCGGAAGTTGCCCAGGGAGCCTTCAGCGGAAATTCCCCAGGAAGTCCCCCTTGCCGAGGTCGACGCCGACGTGGCGCAGGATGGCGTACACGGCTGTGGCGTGGAAAAAGAAGTTCGGCAGCGCGAAGTTGAGCAGGTAGGGCAGCCCCTTGAACTCCAGCTTGATGCCCGGGTACTGCAACACGATGTCGCGATCGGCACTGCCGTTGACCTGCTCCGGCTTGATCGTGCGCACGAAGTCGAGCGTCTTCTGCACCCGTTCGATCAGCTCCGGCAGGCTGTTCTCCCTGTCCTCGAACACCGGTGCCTCGACCCCGGCCAGCCGCGCACAGGCGCCGCGGGCGTGGTCGGTCATGATCTGCACCTGCTTGCTGAGCGGGAACATGTCGGCGGCAAGACGGAAGTTGGGCAGCACCTCGCTGCCGATCTTCCGCGACTCGGCGAAATTCTGCGCCTTCTTCAGGCAGGTGATCACCGCCTCCAGCTGGCGCACGAAGGTCGGCACGGTCAGGTCGTGAATGGCAACGGACATTCTTATCTCCTTTATTGGATCAGTAGAGTGGTTTCATGAAGACGCGCGAACTGCGCTGGAAGTTGTAGAGCGCCTGCTTCTGCGGCGGCAGTGCCTCCAGCGGCGCCTGCACGAAACCCTGCTCCCGGAACCAGTGCGCGGTGCGCGTGGTCAGCACGAACACCCGCTGCAGCCCGAGCTGGCGTGCCTTGTGCTCCAGCGCCGCCAGCAGCCGCTCGCCGCGATCGGCGCCGAGATAGTCGGCGTGGGTGGCGACACAGGCGATCTCGCCGCAGCCGACGTCGGGGTAGGGATAGAGCGCCGCGCACGCGATCACCATGCCGTCGCGGTCGATCACCGTGAACTGGTTGATCTCGGTCTCCAGCAGTTCGCGCGAGCGCTTGACCAGAATCCCCTTCGCCTCCAGCGGCTCGATGATGTTGAGGATGCCGCCGACATCGTCGATGCCGGCGGTGCGGATCTGCTCGTACTGATCTTCGGTAATCAGCGTGCCGGCGCCGTCGCGGGTGAACAGCTCCTGCAGCAGCGCGCCGTCGTTGCGGTAGCTGATCAGGTGGGCGCGCTTGACGCCGTGTTCGATGCTCTGGATCAGCGCCTGCAGGATCCCTTTCAGCAGCAGGTCGCCGGCGCGCTGGTAGTGCGGCCGCGCATCGCGCAGCTCGGCGAAACGCACCAGCTCGCCCTGCGCGTCGAGCAGCCCCGGCTGGTCGCTGAACGCGATCAGCTTGTCCGCCTTCAGCGCCACGGCGGCCTGCGTCGCCACATCCTCGTAGGCGAGGTTGAACACCTCGCCGGTCGGCGAATAACCGATCGCCGACAACAGCACGATGGAACCCTGCTGCAGCTGACGATTGATCCCCTCGACATCCATGCGCCGCACCTCGCCGGTGTTGCAGAAGTCGACGCCGTCGTGAATGCCGAGCGGTCGCGCCACGACGAAATTGCCGGAGCAGACACGGATCTGCGCGCCGTGCATCGGCGAGTTGGCCAGCCCCATCGACAGCAGCGCCTCGATCTGCGCCCGCAGCGAACCGGCGGCGTCCTTCACGCACTCCAGCGCGTCGCCGTCGGTGACGCGCATGTCGTGGTGGAAGCGCGGCGTGATGCCGCGCAGCGCACAGCGCGCCTCGATCTGCGGTCGCGCGCCGTGCACCAGCACCAGCCGCACGCCGAGGCTGTTGAGCAGCGCGATGTCGTGGATGATCGTCGCGAACGACGGATCATCGACCGCGTCGCCGCCGAACATGATGACGAAGGTGCGGCCGCGGTGCGCGTTGATGTAGGGCGCCGAATTCCGGAACCATTTGACGTAGTTGTCAGAGGTGTCAGAGGTCGAGGCGGAGGAGTCGGCGGAGGGCTGTTGCGGGGTGTTGGTCACGGCACTGGGGTCGCTCTGTCGGTTCGAACGGGGGTGTGGGTCGGGAGCCAGATCGTCCCGCATTGTGCGGTCAGCGCCGAACCGGGCACAAGCTGGCGCGGAAGCCGTCCGCTACAGACAGAACTGCCGAATCAACCCCTTCAGTATCTCCACCGCCGGCTGCACCTGGGCGGCGGTCAGGAACTCGTCGGGCTGGTGCGCCTGGTTGATCGAGCCGGGGCCGAGCACCACCGTCTGCATGCCGAGCTGCTGCATGAACGGCGCTTCGGTGGCGAAGCCGACGGTGCCGGCAGTGTGCCCGGTCAACTTTTCCACCGCGCGCACCAGCTCCGAATCGGCCGGCTGCTCGAACGGCTGCACACCGGGGAACAGCGAACGCAGCTGGATGTTGATACCGCGCCGCTCGGCCAGCGGCGTCAGCCGCGCGGTGATCTGCGCGCGTAGGTCGCGAATGTCCATGCCCGGCAGCGGGCGCAGGTCGAAGTGCAGCTCGCATTCGGCGCAGATGCGGTTCGGGTTGTCGCCGCCGTGGATGCAGCCGAGGTTCAGCGTCGGCACCTGCACATGGAACGCGGGGTTGTTGTAGCGCGTCTGCAGCTCGCCGCGCAGTGTCAGCAGTTCGCCCATCGCCTCATGCATCGCCTCCAGCGCGTTGTTGCCGAGTGACGGATCGGAGCTGTGGCCGCTGCGCCCGGTCAGCGTCAGCGACTCCATCATCATGCCCTTGTGCAGCCGCGCCGGTATCAGGTCGGTCGGCTCGCCGATCACCGCGAAGCGCGCCTTCGGCAGCCCCTGCTCCACCAGCTGGCGCGCGCCATCCATCGACGACTCTTCGTCGGCGGTGGCGAGGATGATCAGCGGCTGCTGCAGCTCGGTATCAATGAAGGCGCGCGCCGCTTCGATGGCGACCGGGAAGAACCCCTTCATGTCGGTGGCGCCGAGGCCGTACCAGCGCCCCTCATGCTCGGTCAGCTTGAACGGATCGAAGCGCCAGCCCTTTTCGTCATAGGGGACGGTATCGGTGTGACCGGCCAGCACCAGCCCGCCGGGGCCGCGCCCGCGCGTGGCGATCAGGTTCGCTTTCGTCGGCTGCCCCTCGATCGGGATGATCCGCACGTCGAACCTGAGCAGCTCCAGCCACTGCGCCAGCAGTTCGATGACACCGCGGTTGCTCATGTCGAACTGCGGCGACGAGCAGCTGACCGACGGGCTGGCGATCAGCGCGTCGAGCATGCCGAACAGGGTGGGGAGGGCTTTCATGGGCGGGGGCCCTTGGGTTGGGAGGTAGCCGCTATTCTAGGCCCGGGATGCGCGCCATATGAACGGAAAGATCGCAGCGTATCGGCCTGCTAGTAGGCGTTCTTGTCGGTAAATCCGCGCAGAACCGTCAGCAGGATGATCTTGAGATCAAGGCTCAGGCTCCAGTGCCTGATGTACTCCATATCGTATTTGACGCGCTGCTCCATCTTTTCGAGCGTGTCTGTCTCTCCCCGCCAGCCGTGTATCTGCGCCCAGCCGGTAATGCCGGGCTTGACCAGATGGCGCAGCATGTATTGATCGATCAGCTCGCGATACTGCTCGTTGTGAATCACCGCGTGCGGCCTGGGTCCGACGATCGACATTGATCCCAGCAGTACATTGAAGAACTGCGGCAACTCATCGAGAGATGTGCTGCGAAGGAAACGGCCAAAAGGAGTCACCCGCGGATCGTCACTGGTGGCCTGCGCGACATGTCCGTCATCTTCGCAGACACTCATCGAGCGAAACTTCCAGACCTTGATCTCCTGTCCGTTGAGGCCGTAGCGGCGCTGCTTGAACAGGACCGGCCCTGGTGACGTCAGCTTGATCCCGATGGCAATGGCAATCATGGGGATGGCAATGAGACAAAGGATCAGGCTGCCAATCACCATATCTTCGATCCGCTTGGTCAGCTTGCCGAAGCTGTCGAGCGGCGACTCGAACAGACTGATGGTCGGGATGCCCCCCAGGTCCCGTATGCGGGCATTGATCAGGTTGAAGACGAAAATGTCCGGAATGTACTGCACCTCGGTCGCGGAGCGGGTCAGGGTATTGATGATTGCCTTGGCGCGAATCTCCGCCCCCATCGGCAGCGCGAAATAGACGATGTCATAACCCTGCATGTGAGCGTCGACGGCCAGATTGTCCAGCGGTCCGATCACCTCCAGGGGCAGATCCTCGGCGGGACGAGTACCAATTGGCAGGTGGTCGTCATAGAAGCCGATCAGGCGCACACCCATCGAGGGGTTTCCAGTGATCTGCCTGGCCACCGCGATACCGACCGGGCCGGCACCCGCGATGATGGCGGAGCGCGAATTGAAGCCGGCCGCCCGCGCATAACGAAGCGTCACGCGCAGGCCCATGCGAAAACCCACATGGGCGCCAAACGCCAGCACCCACCAGGTGGTGATGACAAGCCGTGAGTAGAGATGCTCGGATCGGGTAACGAACGAAATCAGCAGCAGCGTGAAGATCACGGCGATCCAGCACTTTCCGACCTGCCAGATCTCAAGCAGCACGGACTGCCCCCGCCAGGAGCGGTAGGTATCGAGCGTGGTTGCGGCGAGGTAGTAGGCAGCCATGCCACAGGCGGCCGCGACGCCGTAGGAGTGGCTCCAGTCCCGGTCGTACAGGTGGACCGACAGCACCAGGCTGACCCACACCAGCAGAACCTCGAAGGTGCGCTGGATGATGGATAGCAGCGAGTTGTAGGGGCGGACCATTCCGCGCGGGTTCAACGTGAAGTCTCGATTAGTGGGTTACTCAATACTGATGTGCGCTGGAAAACCAACCTGCGGCATCGCCGCAGACGAGTCTTTGTCAACAGTGCATTCGAGCGGCTTAGTTTAGCAACCAGAAAATTCGAGCTGGCAATCCTAACGTATGTTTTCTAGAAAGTGGGTGATCAGGTTTGAGATGTTGCAGTGTAGGGCATAGTGCTGGATGCCTTGGTGCCGTTTAAGTGCATCCCGAACCAGCTCAGGTAGCTGATTGAGCTCAGTGCAGACACTGATGCCATGGAGAAGCTGTAGCTTTCTCACGACAATGAGTTGGTTGTTTGCGGGCGCGCTGGATGAATTGGCAGGGTTTTGGCGAGGTACGGCGACGATTGGCTTCTGCGCGCGCATGGCGTCACCAATGATGCCAAAGCCGCCATGGCAGACGACGAGCTTGGCATGTTGTAACTGGGCTTGCATTTCGTTCGTGCTCAGAAACCGTTCATGCTGCATATGCTTAGGAGTTACTGACGAATTGCCGATCTGCGCGAACGCAACAAGGCCTGTTTGTGCACAGGTCTCGTCCATGGCTGACACTAGTTCGTCGAATCCCTTGATGAACGTGCCTACACTCAAAAAAATCACAGAAGAACACCTTCTGATAACACAGCTTTGGGGAAATGGTGCAGCTTCTCGGGCCACTGCACGATGAAAAGGTCGCAGAATGGGTAGACGATGCGTCCGGTGAGCGTGGGAGTGACGTCACCTGCCGACTCGATAAAAATAATTTTACAGCGAAAAAAAATCTTGCCCAGTATCAGCGTCGGAACGGCGACATCGGCGCCCGTTGATATGATGAAATGCGGCCTTTCACGCCGCAGAAGCCAGAGCGACTCCCAAGCGTTTTTCAGCGTGCGAAGCACCTTCCGTCGAGGGTGTGTTATAAAAAAACGTCGCTCTACGTTATCAGCTTGAGGAGTTCTTTCGTCTATTGAAAACGTGATGTGATAAGAATGGGTGAAATCGATGTCAGTCAGCGCACGTTTGATCTCGGCATAGTGTCCTCCTGAGGAGTAGATCAGGCACGTTTTTCGGGGCTCAATGTGTCTTTTTGGGGTGGTGTTACCAATGGTTTCTTGGTCAGGAGCCACTGTCCTGGCTCCAGAAATTTTGGTTCATGCTGATCCTCATCTTCAGTGACATGGGCAGTTTTCTTTCCAGCTTGCCAAGGCGATAACCGAGAATTTTAGCCGCATTCTGCAGCAGGGCGTACGGTAATAGTCGTATGGCACGATGTTGCATCAGATAAGCGACTTCGGAGGCAAGGAAACGCAGCCCCTCGCCGCCAGCTGATCCAAAGCTTGCACGGATCCAGTGCTCGCGGCCATAAAAAACACCGATATCGAAGTACCGCCTAAACTGCTTTGTCAGTGTGTAGTCGTGGGAGTGGTATACGCAGGAATCGGCGGCGTAGTGTACTTTCTTCCCGGCCAGAAGCAGGCGTGCGGCAACGTGGGCATCCTCGGTGCCGATCACGCAGTGTGGAAAACCGCCTATCTCCTTGAGTGCCGATACGCGATAAGCGCAGAAAGAATCAGATGTGAAGCACGTTTTCACGCCGAAGATTGGTGCGTCGGTTAATGCGCGTGTATGGCTGATCGCAGGATAGTTGAAACTGCGTGCGTGGGCGCCAATCAGTCCGGCATTGGAGTGTGGAAGCTGGCGCCCGTAGCTGACGCCTATCAAGGCATCTTCAGCGAAAGGCGCTACCAGTTTTTCAATGGCGTCAGGCGAATGAAGTATCGCATCCTGTGTCAGGTACACGCACACGTCGGCGCCGACCAGTTCACTGCCCAGGCGGCGTGTGCCGCCGTGATTAAACTCGCACCTTGTGATGCAGTGCACGGGGAATTCTTCATTGCGCAGCAGTGACACCGTGTTGTCATCGGATGCGGAATCAATAAATAGCACGGTGTCTGGTGTGGGACGCTGCATCTGCAGCGCCGACAGAAACTGTGGCAGCCACTTCTCGGCATTGCAGACTGGAACGATTACAGCGACTCTCATGTTTCGTGCGCTTCCGACGGTGAAGACTCTCAATCCTGGGGCTTGGAGAGAGTTAACGGGGCTCCCAGTGCCCCGATTTCCCGGAGATAACTTTCGCAGGTACGCCTGCAATAACGCAGTCGGACGGAAAATCCCTGGTCACGACAGCGTTAGCCCCAATGATCACGTGCGAGCCGATGGTGATGTTACCCACCACCACGGCGTTGGCGCCAATCATCACGTTGTCACCAAAAGTAGGGTGGCCGGCATTGAAGCTGTCGCCACCGATGGTGACACCTTGCCGGACAAAAAAATTATTGCCGGCCTTTGTGCCGGCGCCGATGACCAGTGTGCCGTTGTGCGCGATGAAGAAGCCGGGGCCGATATCCGCCCGTTCGGAGATATCCGTGCCCGTGATCATCTGTATCAAACGTTTGAAGACAAGGCGCACAGGGGCAAATATCTGACGCAACGGTGACGGCAACAGGTACAGGGCGCGCGCGATGCGGTAATAGATGATGCTCCACACCGTGAGCCAGATGAATGGCGACAGTAGAAATGCACAAGAAAACGGCTGTTTTGCGCCCCACGCCCGTTTGAGGTCAGCAACCAGAAACCGCAGGCTCTCGATGGATTTGGACATCTCTGATTCTCAGTAAATACGCTTGCCGTAACGTGCGGCAATTTGGCCGCGCCGATCGAGTAGAACACGCAGGCCTTCGTCTTGCCGAAAGCGATCGAGCGCCTGCACATTGTCGTAAGCATACAAATCCAGCGGAATGATCTGCAGCAGCGCGGCAGTGCGCAGACGCAACAGCAGCAGATTCACGCGCCACCAGTTGTTGCGGCCAAACACCAGCCGCAGGTCGATATCTGAGCGCTCTGATCGTATGCCGCCGCTGTCGCCAACGGAGCCGATACAGACTGCTTCGTCCAGCCACGACAATGATTGCAGTTGTGCCTGCGTCTTCGCCAGAAACTTCGCCAGCGCTTCAGGATTGCGACGATAGATCGGGAAGTAGCGTACGCAAACCCACAGGTGTGTGTTGAACAACCAGTTGAACGTGTGGGCGACCACCAGTGCAGCGCCAAGGCGCAGGATGGCATGCAGCTCAGACGGCAGCAGCAAAAAAGTGACGAGCGTGAGGGCTGCTTCCAGCAGCAGGCGGAAGCCGAATTCCTTGCGCTGCATGCCGCGCATGCCCTGAAACACCCAGTTGATGGCGAGAATGCCGATAGGGCTCTGCATCAGCGCGCGCATCGCAGAGGATTTTGGCATCCAGCTGAAGTTCTTCTTTTTCATCGTGTTGTCAGTCAGCTGCGTTTTTCCAGTTCGAAAAAGAGGGTGCCGGTAATGAAGGGCAGTTTCAGCAGGTTCTCACCGAAGTTCGGTGCAAGCAGGCCGATGGTGCCCAGCAGCAGATTCATCGGATAGCGAATGATACGCCAGCGCGGCCAGCCCAGCGTCAGGCGCAGATAGGGCGTTGCCCGCGAGAAGCTAGTGGTGGCGTAGTGCACATTACTGCTGCCGCTGAAGTAGTTCATCGTTCGCAGCGTGTAGAAGCGGCGGTGCGTTGGGTCATCGTACATGTCGATGCTGAGCGCATGCGGCACGCAGAATCTGAAGACGCCCCCCGGCTTCAACACGCGGCAGATTTCCCTGAGTAGTCGTTCCAGGTCGCCAACGTGCTCCAGCACAAAGCGGCTAATTACCATATCGATGCTGTTGTCGGCAAAGGGTAGAGGGGCGTCGGGGGTGATTACATGGTCTGCATCTGCGTTGGGTGAAATATCTACACCAATTTGGCCGGGATCTTTCCGATTTCCACAGCCATAGTTTACGACTGACGCGTTACTATTCTCCGTCTTAAAGAAGATCTCGGGGTTTGTGATCATGGACCATGGCGAATGATTTTTCTTCATGAGGTTGTTGGTGATCTTGCGGGTGAAGTAGGTTCAATGAGGTGGATTTTCTTGGGTTTGACGTTGTTCCTTTGCTGCGAGATCGTGCTGTGAGTACAAATGCTGAGAAGGAGAAAGCAGAGTGTGCTTAAAAAGGTATTGTTAATAAAATTCTCGACTGACATCTGGACTATGAATACTGAGAATATAATCAAAGTCAGATTTTTTTCTAGAGATGGCTCATTGGGTCGCATGGAAAACCTGAGCGTGGAGATCGCATAGATCAGCATCAAAAAGGTGAGAAAAGCGCCAGGAATTCCGCCCTCAATATAAAATCTTAAGAATTCGTTGTGGGGCCAAAGTAGTTCAATTTCTTGAATAGTATTGTTGCGGATATGGCCAAATCCTAACGGTCCTCCGTGCTCATGCATTTCACTTAGCCATAAATTAACTGAGTTGAGTCGGCCGGAGCTGTAGTCTTCTGTGGGGTTTTCAAAGATCCGGACATACAAAGAGTCATTGATAAATGCTGTGTATGCTGTGAATAGCAATATTGAGGCTAGTGCTGCGCCAAGTATGGAAGCGCGACGAATTATTACCTTCCGATTGAGGAGTTTCCCGGATAAAAGCTGGAGGGTTGCATAAACCACAATTACCAATATGGCCTGCCTGCTTGCGGAAAGAAGTATCAAGTATCCAGCTGTGAATGCAATTAAAAAAAGCGCTATGCGAATAATGAGGCTTCGGGTTCTCATGGCCAAGCTTGAAATTAAAAGCAGCGATATTGTTGAGCTTATGGCCATAATTGTTACTGAGCCAGTTATGTCTAATCGTGTGTATATCTCGCCAGCTCCAACGGGGCGTATTAGGTTGTCTGCTCCAGTTATGATGAAGAAAGTTATTAGGAGGCAGGTATACAGGCTTAATACCAAGGAGAGATCTTTGATGATCCTGGATGCTGATATTGCTTTGCTGAGCTCGCTGCCGAAAAATATAAGAATGAATATCAGTAAAAATTTATATCCTTCAATATAAAATGTGCTGGAAAGAGCATTTTTTGCGCTCAAAATCAGAGTTATAATTATCCCAGTTGAGCCGATCAACTTTTCAAAAAGTGCGAAATCTTTTGATTTCTTGAGAGTTAGTAGCCCGAATGCGCATAGTGCAGTACAGCAAGCTAAAAATAGTGAGTTAACAACTGCGCGCAAGTTTGTGAGTTCAATAAGTGCTGCTGGAACTAGGTACATCAGGGTTATTGATACAAGGATTGTTCGAATAATTGAGTTCATTTTACTTGGGGCTTGTCATTATCAGGGTTGACAAAAAAATATGCTTGCTATGCCGAATGCCACAATTAACGCTGATGCTAGCGGTTTTGTGAGGGCGCCAAACTTTAAGTGGAAAGTTGTGGACAACTGCCATTGCATAAAGAGAATTCCACCGAACAGTATGCCGCCTTTTGCAATGGCTAGTTCATTTAGGCCCGCAAGAGTGGTTGTGAGGATTAGTAGCGGTGGAATTAGTGATGCCGTTGCGAGATTGACTTTTAATAGTGGCTTTTCTAGGCCTATCGCAATGAATATGAAAAAGTAAAGTGACCAAATATGATACAAGATCAAGTATGGAATGAACCTTCGGATGAGGGTGACGACGTCGAAGTATTCATCACCAAATAGAAGTCGTGCTAGTGGTGAGGCCGCGTATATAACGATGGAAACAATAAGTGAAATGGAGAGCATTAACCATATGTCAGATTTTAGTTTGGCGATGATTTTTTCCGGGTCGTTACGTAGTGGTGCGTACTGTACAGTTGCCATTTGTCCAATGGCATTGGCGAAGATGAGTCCTGCACCAATGACGCTGCTTGCCAGATAGTAGTGCCCGGCGTCACTCGCTCCAAATGTTTTTCCCGCCCATAGAAGGTCTGAATTTTGCAATGCTTGGCTGATTAATGTTGCACCAAGTACTGGTGCACCTGATTTGAGTAGCTGCTTTTCGTCGGGTGCAATCGTTCCTGGTCTTGGTTTAAGTGATCCACCATTGCGAATCACTGCCAGCCAAGAAGACAGTGCACCGACCATCCATGAGCAAAGAAAAATATACGCTATGACATTAATATCTATATGCCAGAACTGCATTGCCATTGCGATTAATGCTAGATAAGCCATCCAGCGTGTCATGGAAATCCAGCCCGCTGTTTGGTACTGGCGGTTTGCCAACAGTATCCAGTCGATCTGCAGGGCAAAGAAGAAAATGCTGAGCATTATCAGGGCTGTCGGCTTGAAATACGCTGGATAGAAGAGGCCAGTTACAGCAAGTGTTGCAGTGTAGGCTAGCGTAGCGATTAGTAGGCGTAATCGGATATAGGGGGCAAATACAGCACCTGTATCGTTGCGCCTCGAAGCTTCGGCCGTAATGGTTGACCGCAAGCCGAATTCGCTGAATATCGATACATAGGCGAACGCAGCAGTAATGAGTGCAAACATACCAAGTTGTTCAGCGCCGAGTCCACGCGCGATCAGGATGCTTGACAGTAATGACATCCCGGTAAGCAGGAGGCGAGAGCCGCCAAGACTGATCAGCCCTGACAGAGCATCGCGATGACGTGTAATCAGGCTGCGCATGGGTTGCGGGTCGCTTGGTATAGTTTGATAAGTCCTATATCGAATTGGTTTTGTTCCCTCAGATAAATAGATGCTGCTCGCCGCCGGCACTCTTTGTCATCAAATTTGTGCTGAAGAAAGTCGATAAATTCATTCACACTTTTTTCGGGCTTGTCTACGTCGATTACCGTCCCACAGGATTCGGGAACGTAGTCCGCGACGTTGCCCACCCTCGTTGCGAACACGGGTAGTCCACAGGCCAGTGCCTCCTTGACCGTGAAGGGCCCGGTTTCTGACGTGGATAGCAGTACAAGGCAGCAGCCGCCTGCATAGATGCTGCCCATGCGCGAGGCGTTGACGCTACCGAGCACCTTTACATGGGCAGTAAGTCCCAGTCGCTTGATCTCGCTTTCCAGCTTGGGGCGATCCTCGCCATCGCCAATGAATACCAAGCGGTGCGTTCCTGTCAGGGATGGCGCTCGAAGTAGGGTGGCGTGGAACAGGATCAGTACGCTCAGGGGACGTTTGACTGATGCTATACGCCCCACACACAGAATGTTTTTTCGCGTGTCGTCAAGTAAAGAAGGATCGGGTGCGTTGCACGGTTGCATCAGGCTTGGCCCACATAGCGGGACCATGTCGCCGTGCGCGATGCCGTGTCGCTCACTGTACAGGTTGATGGCGTATTCGCCGGCTGCGCTGAGTCGGTTCACGCATGTGCGAATAAGAAGGCTTTCCAGCATCAGAATAAGGGGAAGCAGCTTCTCGGCAATGGGAAAGCGCTCGGTCAGTACCGAAAATGTCTTGGTGTGAATTGTTACCACGATATGCGCATTACGCACCAGAAAACGAAACGCTGGAGCGAAATACACGCGATGCAGGTGAATCACCTGGCTGCGGTATCGTTTGCCGTTCTTCAGCAGATACAGAAAGAGATTGAGCAGAAACACCGGCCAGCGCAGCGTGCGGCTTATGGGAACATAGGTGACCGGCACGCCTTCGATATCGATCTGTCGCGGGCCGCCGGTGCCCACGGCCAGCAGCTCCACCGCGTAACCCTTGCGATGCTGCGCCTGCATCAGGTCGCGCAGGTAACGCATGCCACCACCCTGGCTGGAGTGGATGAAATCGCCGTTATAGACGTTGACGATTTTCATCGCACTTTCCTCAGCCGATAGCCGTAACTCAACGCATAGTCACGGTTTGCCAGTGGCAGCCTTGCGATAAGCGGATTGAAAATGCGCAACAGCTCAAGCCCGCGCACCTGGCCGATGATTTCCCAGATCACGGCAAAGCGACCGCCGGATACAAAACTCTCGATCACTTCGTAGTCGTTGGCAAACAGATGTTCTAGGCACTGCCAGGTAAAGCGCCAGTGATCCTCCGGGTTGGGGTGAACCTTGAACATGAACGGCACGATGACGATGAGCTCGCCGCCTTTGCGCAGTGCGCGCGTGATCTCGCGAATGCACACCTGCGGCGCGCGCACGTGCTCAAGCACATTGGTGCAGATGGCGGCATCGAGGCTGCCGCTGGCAAACGGCAGTGCATGCGCATCGGCAATCACGGAGGTGGCGTCGCTGCGCTCGATATCGAGGTTGATCAGCTGGGCATCCCGCTGTAGCAAACGCGCATAGGGCGACGAGCCGCCGCCGATGTCCAGCACATTGCCACCCAGCGCCGCGGTTTCGAACCAGCGTTGCAGCAGCTCACGCTCGATGTGCGCGGTCAGCGAGCGCAGAAAGCGTCGCTTAAAGGCGCGCAGCAATTTGACCATGGTTGTGATTCCTTGCGATCTGGCTTAACTGCAGCAAGGCCTGCGCAATGCCGCCGTCGTTCTGTAACACCGGCAGGTCGAACGTGCGGGCCAGGCGTTCATACAGCAACACGCGACGCTGGTAAAACGGATCGGCTGCAATGTCGGGCCGGCTCGCGCGTGCGTCATCGGCATTGCGCGTTACCATCACGATCAGTGCGGGCTGTGGCAACCAGCGCATGACCGCACGACCATAGCTGCCGAAGACATGGTCGTCCATGCCGGTATCGACGGCAACGTCGACCAGCGTATCGAGGGGGCAGCGATCACCAAGCACCATGGCCTTGCGCAGGCGCGGGCGGTAGCGCAACGCGATATCCAGCCACATGTCGCACTGCTGCAGCAGCAGAAACGCGCGCGATAGCAGCCGGTTGCCGGCGAATTCGTGCAGGCCGATGCGCACGCCGTTGATCTCTACCTTGCGGTTGTGGCCGGTGAGGCGTGTCAGTGCCAGTAACGGTTTCGAAACATAGTTGCGAAAACGGCTCCAGACATACCCGTGCGCGTGTTGCTGCAGGCCCAGCTGCTCCGACAGCTGCGCCAGCAGTGTGCTCTTGCCACAGCCGTCGACGCCGATCAGGCACACCATGCGGTAGCGTAGCAATGCGCTGACGTCGAGTGGCTGCCGCATGGCCTGTGCCAGAGGCGCCAGTGCCATCTGCCAGTCGGTCCACTGCGCCGGGTTTTGCGGCGCATGCACTGGGCTGTTGGCGGCGCGTTGCATCGCGCTGGCGAGTTCACGGGGCTGACACAGCATGATGTTGGGGAAAGCTGCGCGCCACTCGCTGACGCCAGGGGTGTCGAATGTCAGCACCGGCTTGCCATGCAAGGCAGCCTCGATCACCACCAGTGGCACATCCGATACGGTGAGTTTGAACGGCAGCACGAACACATCAGCATCGGTGAGCCGTGTCGCCAGCGCGGCAGGAGCAAGGCTGTCATCGACATAATCGATGCGTGATCTGCAGTCGGCATCGCAACGGCTGATGTGTTGGCGGATTTCTTCGGCACGCGCACGGGTGTAGGCGTCGTCGGCACGAATATAAAGTGCGAGCCGCGCCCGCAGTCCTGCGTGACGGGCGCGTGCAAACGCCTTGATCACGGCATGGGCGCCGCGCAGCAAAAGCGGAGAACCAAAAAAACACAGCACTGGCTCGCGACTGGACGAGTCATGCACGGTGACCCGTGGCAGAAATTCGCCGCCGATGCACGGACGTACCACGCTGCCGGGTGCAAGGCCTGCGCTGGCATGGCGCTTCTGTGCCGCCTCCGACAGAAACAGCAAATGCGCGACACGCGCGCGCGAGATCTGGCGCCGCAGCAGTGCTGCCGGCAACAGCGATTGCAGCAGTGGAGTTTTCAGCATGCGCCATTCATGCTGCCATTCCACGGGCGTGAGGCGACGCAGTTCCTTCAGTTCGAACAATTGATTGGCGAGCAGCAGCGTGACAGGTGCTGGCAATACAAAGCGCTGAGGGCGCAGCAGCTCCTGCGTGCCGGCGACGACGATCACCCTGTGTGGCTGCAGTTGTGCCAGTGCCCGCAGTAGTTGCGGTGAAGGCCGGTTGTCGCGATAGATGGTATCGATATGGATCACGCGTATCGAATCACTCGATGGCGGCGTTGCGGTATCGGTAATGACCGCAATCTCAAGGCCGTTGTGCTGCAGCCCCTGCGCAATACCCCAGGCCGAATGCCAGGGTTGCTTGCGCAGATTGGCCGTGTCCAGCCCGAAGCACACCATGACGATGCGCATAGGTGCGGGTGCGTTATCAGTACTCATGCGCCGTGAATCCTGCGCCGAAAAAAACCATCCAGCTGGTTCAGGTTGTCGGCGCTGTGCATGGCGCTGACGCGTGCGCGATTACCGGGTGATGTGGGTAGTTGTTGCCTGCTGGCGTGTTGCGCGGCTTTTTGCAGCGCCCGTGCAAGGGCTGGCACATCGGCTGGCGGCACGATTTCGTGCTCCACCAGTTCGCTGATCGAGCCGTCGTCGGTGGTCACAATCGGCATGCCCATGGCCATGGCTTCCATCAGCACCACAGGAATGCCCTCGGAGCCTTCGTCAGCCGTGGGCTTCGACGGCAGACAGAAAATATCGCAGGCCTGCATCAGCAGGCGCAGGTGTTTGGGCTGCAGCTTCGGGAATACGGTAAAGCGATCACCAATACCGGCGACCTGTGCGAGGCTGTCGATATCCAGCTCACCAAACCCGACGGCATAAAAATGAAAGCGCGCATCCAGCAGCTGTGCGGAGGCGATCAGTTCATGCCAGCCCTTGCGTGGCGTGAAGCGGGCAACCGTCAAAACATTGATGGTATCGCTGCGTCGCTGCCAGAAATCGAGATCGATCGTGAGTCGGATCAGTTCGATTTTCTTTGCATCAATACCGTATTTTTCACCTAGCAGGCGCGCGTTCTTGGCTGAGATCGTGACGATGCCGCTGGTGTAGTTCAGCGCGTGCCTGAACAGGGCCTCGTTGGGTTGCGCATAGATTTCGTGCGCGTGGATGGCCACCGTCAGCGGAAGTCCGGTGAGGCGATGCAGGAAGTATCCAACGAAGTACTTGCGATCACCAAATGCGCAATGAATGCCTTCAATCTTGTGGTTGAACAGTGCTCTTGCCCACGATAGAGCCAGCAGCAGTTCGATGAGGCCATTGAGGCGTACGGCTTCGCGTAGCAGAGTTGCCACCAGCCGGGGTTTGCGCAAGCTCCAGTACAGAGCCCCTTTCATGACGGCGGTAACGGATGGGACCTGATACGGAATATCGCTGCGTGGTTCGAAGCCCGGCGAGGGAGTGTGCTTGGTGGCAAGCAGCTGTATTGTGTATCCACGATCGGCTAGCGCTTCGAGTTCGCGTTTCACAAAGCTTTCGAGGCCGCTGGTCATCGATACAACGATGGCCAGTCGGGGAGGGTTTGGACTTATGCTCATGCGTATTCATCGGGCTGGCTTTCGCCGCGCGCAGGAAGAATGAGTGCTAGAGAGATGCCGATCAGTCCTCCTGTGAGAGTGCTGATTGCAACAATCAGACTGCGTTTTGGTTTGACTTTTTCTTCAGGAGCTACTGCGGGATCAATTATTTTGAACGCATACTCCTTTCGAACCTCGGCTAGCAGAATCGTCTTGGTTTGTTGCTCGATCAATTGGTAGAAGACTTTCTGCATCTCGGCAATAGGGGTCTGAGTGGCTTGTTGCTGGAGATACTCAATCGCTCGTTTTGCTTCGGCGGTGTCTTGTAGCCTGATATGAGAATTTGCGTCATTGACAAGCCAGTCTAGCCACTCTTTTGCAGCAAACGGTGAGTAGGACTCTAGCGAGAGTCGTACAAGACCGGTTTTTTTGTCCTGATTGACGGAAAACATTCGATTGAATTCGTGGTAGGCCTCCCAGCTGCTGGGTTTGGCGTTTTTGGGTGAGGAGACGTCTCTGACCCATTGGTTGTTTGATGTGTTGTATTTGGTTTCATCGATGATCCATTCGTTCTTGGATCTGCTCCAGCCTTTTGCGGCAAATAACGGAATTAACAGATCGTGTCTTTCAATGAAGGTCGTGATGAATTCACGGGATTTAATGGTTTCTATGGCGAGGGTCGCATTGCTGGCGCCGCGTGCGGCGAGATCGACACCGGCCAGACTGGCAAGCCCTCCCAGCTGATTGGCCAGTCCCCCAAATAGAGCGGTTTCATCCTGTGAAACCGGTGCCAGCAAGACGTCAGCGCGGTAAGTGTTGGGAATCACCAGTGAAGCTGCGATCGAACCTGCTATGGATGCGGCGGTGATCAGCAGCACAAGCCACTTTCTATCCCATATCTTTTTGGCCAGTGCCAGAAGGTCAATTTCGTCGTTTTCTTCGTGCATCAGAGCCTCGAGCCTTTGATTTGGTTGCATGGTGATGCTCCGGGTCGTGCAGGCTACAGCGTTGCAATCGCCGCTATCGCGACACCGGTCTGGTACATGATCTGGGTAATCTGCGCCCACACGGTCAGGCTGTCGCCGTAGCTGGTGTTCAGCGGCACGACGATGGTGTCGCCCGGCTCCACGGTGTTGTTGCGTGCGAACCACGACCGCTTGCCGGCCATGGCGACGGAGCCGTCGGCCTTGATGACGTAAATGCGTTTGGTATCGCCGCGCGCTTTCGGGCCGCCGGAGCGCTCCAGATATTCGGTGACGTTGAGTGCGGGGTCGAACAGGTGCGAGGTGGGGTGTTGTACTTCGCCGATAACGCTGACGACCTGCCGCGCAGCCGGCACGATGATGACATCGTTGTGCTCCAGCTTGACGTCCATCCGGGTGTCGCCGGCGAGGATGCCGGGGATGTCGACGACCATGCGGCCGACCGGTTGGAACCGCGCCAGATCGGCGAGCATCTTCGACTCTTCGGTGTAATTGGTCGGCGTGACGTTGCGGATCGAGACGGCGCGTGCGGCGATCTCCTTGCGCAGGTCCTGGGCCAGTGTTTCGAAGTGGCGGCGCTCCTCTTCCTTCAGGCGCTCGCGCGTGAAGACGGAGCCGCGGGCGAAGGCGAA
Source organism: uncultured Verrucomicrobiaceae bacterium (assembly GCA_964386045.1). Classification (GTDB taxonomy): domain Bacteria; phylum Pseudomonadota; class Gammaproteobacteria; order Pseudomonadales; family CAMLJR01; genus CAMLJR01. The sequence continues at coordinate 31,268 of CAYLRA010000028.1, forward strand.
GCGTGTGAGGCCGCCGGCGCGCTGCAGCAGGTCGCCGAGGGTTTCGCCACGGCGGATGGCGTATTCGCCGGGGAACTGCACTTCGCCCTTGAGCGTGACCGTCATGCGCTGCTGCCAGTTGGGTTCGGTCAGTACGTTGAGGCGGTCGCGGCTCTGCAGTTTCAGCTGGTCGCCGCTGCTGCCGAGCGCCTCTGACAGGGCGAGTTGCAGATGGGTGACTTCGTTGTCCGCGGAACCCGGGTTGAAACGGGTCAGCTCGATGCTTTCGGTGTAGGCGGAATCGACCAGGCCGCCGGCGGCGATGATCAGGTCTTTGACGCTGCCGCCTTCGCTGATCGGGTATTCGCCGGGATATTTCACTGCGCCGGCGATCTCGGTGGTGGTGATCGGCGCGCCGGCCTTGCCCTGTTCGCGCAGTTGCGCGATGACGGGTGAAAGGAGCTGCTTGCGGCTGAACAACCGGGTCTGCGGCAGGAAGGCGGGGTCGTTGTAGGCGGAGAGCCCTTTTTCCGCCAGACGGTAGGCGGAGCGCTGGATGGTCAGCTGCTGCTCGCGGATCTGGGCAATGGTTTGCGCGGCGAGAGTGTCGGCCTGGCCTTGTGTGACGGTGTCGTCTGAGGTGGGCTGAGCCCCCTCGCTGGTCTGGCTGGCGGCGGTTCGCTGCGCGGCCTCCTGTGCCGATTGCTGCATCAGCTCGTCGAGGAAGGCGTCGCGGCTGGTGTCGAACTCGAAGCGCTGGAACAGCAGGATCCTGTCGCGCGAGTGCAGCGCGAGGTTGTCCGGCGAGGTGGGGTTGCCGAACGCATTGGCGAGGTTGAACTGCAGCACCTGGATGTTGCCGCGATGGTCGATCTCGCGAATCACCAGTGCGTAGTCGAGGTCGGTGTTGGCATGCACGTCGTGCAGGCGCGAACGGAGGATGTCGGTGACGCGCATGTCGGCGCGCCATTGGTAGATGCCGGGACGGTTGGCGGCACCGACCAGCGCGATGGTGTTGTCGAAGTGGTCGGCGGTGGAGCGCACCTGGATCAGGTCGCCGTTGCGCACCGGCTGGGCGCGATCACGGTCGGTGGTCAGGTCGAGGTTGATCGCGGTGCGCAGGTGTTGCGCGTCGATGCGTTCGATCACCGAGGCGCGCGGATAGGCGGCGGGTTTGATGCCGCCGGCCATGGCGATGACATCGCGCACCGCTTCGCCGGCGGTCACTTCGTACAGGGCCGGTCGCTGTACTTCACCGCGGATGCCGACCCGGGATCCGGCCTGCGGAATGAAGATGGCATCGCCCGGCTGCAGCCGCAGGTCGTTGCGGGTGTCGCCGCGCATCAGCAGGTCGTAAAGATCGAGCGTGGCGATCAGCTTGCCCTGGCGCTTGAGCTGGATGTTGCGCAGCGATCCCGATTCGCGGATGCCGCCGGCGAGGAACAGGGCGTTGGTGATGGTGGAGAGCGACGACACGCTGTAGGAGCCGGACTGGTAGGCCTCGCCGAGCACGAAGACGCGGATCGAGCGCAGTTCGCCGAGGGTGATGTTGGCGGTGATGCCGATCTTCTCGTTTTCGATCTTGCGGGCGATCGCTTCGCGCGCCGCCTCGAAGGAGAGGCCGACCACGCTGATCGGGCCGAGGTCGGGCAATTGCAGGCTGCCGTCGCGGTTGACCGGCAGCGTGTAGGTGGCGCTCTCCTTGCCGAACAGCTGCACGTTCAGGGTGTCGCCCGGGCCGAGTATGTAGTCGGCCGGCACCGGGATGTCGGTCAGCGGCTCGAAGGTGGTCGGGGCGCCGGCGAACAGGTCGTAGCCGTAGGGTTCCAGCGGTTGCGAATCATCCTGGGGGGCAACAGTTTTCTGCGGCGCGGGTTCGCGTTTCTGCGGGCGCGGCGCGATGACGGTTGTCGGCTGGGGGGCAGGTTGTGCGGCACCGGCGCCCTGTGTCAGTGCGTCGAGGTCGACGCCGTATTGTGCCGCCAGCGCCTCCTGCTGGGCGCGCGGCAGTTGGCGGAACTGTTCGATCTGTGCCGCCGTGGGCTGAGCCTGCGCGATGGTTGCGGGTAGCAGCGACAGGAGGGTTGCGGCGATCAGGAACCAAAGGCCGAAAAGACGATGCTGGGGAAGACTCATCCGGTGCTTCTCTGCTGAAGGTGTTGGTGGCGTGCGGCGGCTTGCGCAAAATGGGTGTTGCGGGCGTGCTACAGCCGGCATTCGAGCTTGAGGAAGAGCGTCGAATCGATCTCTTCTTCATGGAACATCAGCTTCTTGTCGTAAAGCTCCGCGCCGACGGTGACTTTCCACGTGTCGGCAAATGGTATGCCATAGCCGATAGTCGCCTGCACCAATTTCTGTCGTTCGTCGCCGAAGCGGCTGCCGCCCGGCGCGGCGCGGTTGCTGTCGTCGCGGTTGAGGTCGAGGTGGGTCAGCGACCACGAGAGTTGATGGCCGTTGTCGCGGAAGTGCTCGCCGAGCAGCGCGACGCTCTCGCTGTCGTTGTCGAAGGCGGCGCCGATGGGACGGCCGAGGTGGCGGTAGCCGTCGAGATAGGTGCCGTGTTCGTAGGTGTAGTTGGGGCGGCTGCTGCCATACCCGCCCGACGCGGTGGCGGCGGTTTCGAGGGCGATGCGGTGGCTCCACTGCCGGCTGGTGAAAGCACTTTCCAACCCGGCGAGATAGATGTTGCGCGAGGGCAGGGCGCCGCTCTCGTCCTCGCCGATCACCTGGGCGTAGAGCGCGTTCGAGGTGCTGCCGACGCGAAAGCTCCAGCGCCCGTCGATGCCGGCGAGCTGGTTGCCCGGCTCGTTTTCGCGGGTGATGCCGCCGGAGCCGACATTGTCCTGGCCGCTGATGAGATCCCACAGCGAACTGAGATTCTGCGGTCGTCCTTCGCCGCCCCACTGCGCGGTGCGCGACAGGCCGAGCTCGATGCTGGGGTGGGGTTTGGCAGTGACCCGCAGGCCGAGCAGTTTGGTGTCGGGGATGAAGGCCTCTTCCATCTGGCCGGCGAAGGCGGTCAGCTGCCACGGACCGATCCAGGCCAGCCACGGTGTTTCGAAGGCATCCGAGCGGTTGCGCTGCAGGGCCAAAGCCGGCACCGGGCGGGCGTTGGTGGAGAGGATCAGGCTCGACTGCCAGCCCGGACCCCACCAGCGCTCCTGCCAGCCGGCCGAGATCGCCCAGTTGCCAATCAGGGCGGCGACGTAGCTGCCGTCCGGGCGGTAGTGCTCGCCGTCGAGCGGGCTGTCGACGGCGCTGCCGGCAAGGTGTACGGCGAAGCGGCTGCCGACCCAGTCGAGGCTGGCGGACAGCTCGTTGCGTTCGCGGCGCGAGTCGTCAAAGGTGCGCAGAGGGCGACGCTCCTGGGCCAGTTCCAGCCGACCCTCGGCGCGGATGCCGGTACCGGTCTGGCGGTTGGCGGCGAAGCGGACATATTGCAGAGACCAGAGCAGTGAATCTGGCAGCCCGCGGGCGGCGGTGCTGTCGAGCTCCTGCTGGATGGAGGCCCACGGCAGCGGCCAGGTGGTGATCGGCGTGGTCAGCAGGCCCGCGTCGGCCAGCAGTTGCAGGTGGTGGCGAAGCTCGCTGTCACCCGGGGCGATCCACGGCCCGGCATGGGCGGCGTGCAGGCCGACCAGCAGCGACAGGGCGGAGAGCAGGCGGGGCAGGGTGCGGTTGCCGGGGCGGGTGGGTCTCGTCGAGGCTTCTCTCTTCTGCATCCGGCGGTTACCTGAATCCCGTACTTGCTGGAGGCGCCGGAGTATACCCAGCTGGTGCGGTGCGGGCGAGACGGGTGGCCGTGCAGTGGGAGCTGCACCTCAGCCCGAGCCGCTGGCTACCTCAGCCGAACAGCCCCTTGAAGAAGAAGAAGAACAGGATCGACAGCCCGGCGCCGGCCGGCAGCGTGACGACCCACGACGCGAAGATCGAGCCGACCACGCCGAGGTTCAGTGCGCCGATGCCGCGGGCGAGGCCGACGCCGAGCACGGCGCCGACCAGCGTGTGCGTGGTCGAGATCGGCATCCCCAGCGCGGAGGCGCCCATCACCGTGCCGGCGGCGGCCATCTCGGCGGCGAAGCCGCGGCTCGGCGTCAGCTCGGTGATCTTCCTGCCGATGGTCGCCATCACCTTGTAGCCATAGGTGGCGAGACCGACGACGATGCCGCCGGCGCCGAGCAGCAGCACCCAGCCCGGCACGCCGGCGTTCACGCTCATGGTGCCGCCATGCTGGACGATGTCGATGATGGCGGCGACCGGGCCGATGGCATTGGCGACGTCATTGGCCCCGTGCGCGAACGCCATCGAGCAGGCGGTGAAGATCATCAGTACCGCGAACACCTTCTCGACGTTGGCGAAGCGGCTGCCGCGGGCCAGCGCCGGGT
>CAYLRA010000029.1:0-35272 GCA_964386045.1 uncultured Verrucomicrobiaceae bacterium
CGCCGTAGATGACGCCCTGCTCGGCCAGCAGCGAATCGAGAAAGGCGGCGCCGCGTTCGATGCGCGCGCGAAACCCGGCGCTGTCGCTGAGCCGCGCATGCGCGCGGCCGCGCGCGATGGCGCCGATCTGTTCGATGGAGAGATGGCTGTTGCCGAAAATGATGTTGTTGGTATTCATCAGGGCTTCTTGGTCGACGAGGGGATTGCCGGCGTGCGCCAGAAATCGAAGAAGTTGAACCACTGCAGCGGTGCGCGCCGGACCATGCGTTCGAGTGCGCTGGCGAACCGCTGTGCGTAACTGGCCAGTGCTGCTTCGCGCTGTCTGCGTGGCAATTCGATGCGCTCGGCGAACGGCTCGACATGGACGTGGTAGCCGTCGCGCTCGCGCAGGCAGAACAACAACTGCACCGGGCAGCGCAGCAGCGCCGCCAGGATGAACGGTCCCTGTGGGAACGGCGCCGCAGCGCCGAGGAAATCGGCAGTGACGACTCTTTCGGGTGCGGTCGGCGAGGTGCGGTCGGCGGCGATCACCAGCCACTCGCCGGCCTCGATCTTCTGCTGCAGCTCCAGTGCCGAACCCGGCCCCAGTTCGTCGACCTGCAGCAGCGACAGCGCCGAGCCGGGATTGACGTCGCGCATCAGCTGGTTGAAACGCTCGGCATGGCGGGTGAACACCAGCACGTTGATCTTCACCCGGGCATTGGGGCTCTGCCGCAGCAGCGATCGGGTCAGTTCGATATTGCCGACATGGCCGGTGAAGATGATGGCACCACGGCCGCTGTCGACCTGGCGCTGGAAATGTTCGTAGCCGTGAAAGGTCAGCTCGTCGCGCTGCATCACGTCGGCCCACGACGCCAGCCGGTCGGCCAGCGCGCTGCCGAAGGCGAGGAAGTGGCGATAGATGGCGCCGCTGTCCGGTGGCAGCGGCAACACGCCGAGTCGATGCAGGCGTGTCAGGTAGTCGCGCGATGCCGCGCGTGCGCTGCGGTTGGCGACGAAGAAGTAGGCGATGACCGGGTAGAGCAGCAGGCCGAGTCCGCGCCGGCCGAGCAGGCGGAAACACCACAGGCTGGCACGCAGTCCCCACCACGCACCGCGCTCCGCCTTTTGTGACCAGGGGTGATCGACGGTTTTCGACGCGCGCGAAGCGCTCAGCAGGCGCGGCAGGTGCAACGGCATCTCCAGCACCAGCCGCGTGTGCATCCAGCTGATGCGCAGGTTGTCGCGCCACAGCTGAAAGTGCGACTGGCCGTCGGCGGGGTAGCGCACCCGGGTCGGCTGGAACAGCACCGGCACGCCGGCCCAGTAGAGCCGCACCATGATCTCGGTATCGAAATCCATGTGCTCGCCGATTCGGCGCCGGGTCAGCAATTGCTGCGTTGCGGCAATCGGGTAGACACGAAAGCCGCACATCGAATCCTTGATCGCGAACGACAGCGTCTCGATCCAGACCCAGACGTGGGTGATCCAGCGGCCGTAGCGGCGCGAGGTGGGCATGTCGTCGCCGTACTGCGGCCAGCCGCTGATCAGCGCGGATGGATTGTCGCGCGCCAGCGTCAGCATGGCCGGCACATCGCCGCTGTCGTGCTGGCCGTCGGCGTCGATCTGCAGCGCGTGGGTGTAACCGTGTGTCGCGGCCAGCGCGATGCCGTGCGCCACGGCTGCTCCCTTGCCGCGATTGGCCGGCAGTCGCGCCAGTGTCAGCCAGGTGTGTTGCCGGGTGAGATGGTCGAGTACCTGCGCGGTGTCGGCGTCGCTGCCATCGTCGATCAGCAGGCAGGGCAGGCGCAGCGACTCCAACGCTGACAACGTGGCGCCGATCTGGCGGCCGTGGTTGTAACAGGGGATCAGCAGGCAGGGGTTGAACGCTGCGCTCACGATGCCGCTCCTGGTGTTGCTGCGGCATTTGCAAGTGTTGCTGCGGCGTTCGCAAACTGGATGCGCCCGCTGGAGAGCGGCAGCGCGCCGCAGCGGTAGGAAAATTCGACGCGCTCGCCCTGGCGCTGCAACCGCAGCAACAGCGGCAAGCCGGGAGAGACCGCCTCGGAAAACTTCAGCTGGTCGACGGCGACGAAACGCAGCGCCTCCGTTAGCAGCCAGCGCCGCGCGTGGCGGATTGCCCAGTCGAGCTGGTAGACGCCGGGCAGTACCGGCAGCCCCGGGAAGTGGCCGTCGAACGCCGCCGTGTGGCGAAGCAGGTCGATGGCGATTTCGCAGCTGTTCTCGTCTTTCGTCAGCAGTTCGCCCGGCGCTCCCTTTTGCGATTGTTGCGATTGTTGTGATTGCGGCGATGCCGCCTGGGCGAACAGCATCTGCAGTGCGCGCAGCGTCACCTTGCCCTGGCTGTCCTGTGGCAGCGCGTCGAGCAGTCGCCATTTGCGCGGCAGTAGCGTGCGTTCGAAGAACTGACCGAGATGGTCGCGCAGCGCGGCGATCAGCGCGGAGCGTTCGCGCTGAGTCAGTTGCGTGCGACCTGCGTCGCTCAGTGCGATGACCGCGCCGAGTCTTTGTCTGTCGCTGAGCAGCAATACGCGCGCCTGCGCTACCCAGGGATGTTGCTGCAGGCGCCGGTTCATCGCGTCGAGGCTGAGGCGTTTCTCTTCCACCTTGACGATGGTGTCGGCGCGGCCGAGCAGCGTGAAACGGCCGTCAGCGTGAATGTCGACGCGATCGGCGGTGTGCTGGTGCTGGTCATCGGCCCAGGCCGAGCGCACGACGAGCAGGCCGTCGCTGTCGCTGTCGATGGCGACACCGGGCAGCGGTTGCCAATGGCGCTGTTCAGGTTGCCGACGACTGGCGATGCCGCCGGTTTCGGTGGAACCGAAAATTTCCAGCGGTGATTGTCCGAACAGTGTCTGTGCCTGCTGCGCGGCGGCGGCCGGCAGTGGCCCGCCGGAGGAGAGCAGCAGTGCCAGTCGCGACTGCACGGCGGTGCCATCGAGCGCGGGCGGCAGTCGCGACAGATGCGCCGGACTGGTGACGACGACGGCTTTTCTGCTGCCGGCAACCGCGGCGTAGAGCGGCTCGTTGTATTCGAAGGTTTCGGTGGCGAACGGCGCGCCGCGCAGCAGAGGCAGCAGCAGCCGGAACAGCAGGCCGTAGATGTGCTGGTGGCTGACACTGGCGACGAACAGCGTGTCGTCGTCGAGGCGGTCGCGCCATGACTGCAGGTGGCATTGGAGTTCGGCGTCGAGTTGCGCCAGCTGCTTGACCACGCGTTTGGCATCGCCGCTGGAGCCGGAGGTCATCAGTTCGAGGGTGGCGTCGGTGCCGATCGGCGCCAGCAGTGTGTCGTCGGCAATCGCGCTTTCGCGGATGGCGATGGCATCGACGCCGTGCGGCTCGCCGAGAAATCCCTGCACCTGCGGCGCCAGCTCCTGCAGCGTGCCGGGTTGTGCATTGCCCGGCAGCAGCGGCGTGCGACCGCTGTGCAGCAGCGCCAGCAGGCCGACGGCAAAACGGAAGCTGTCGCTGTCGTACAGCACCCAGTGGCCGCCCGGTTTTCCCTCCAGCGCGGCGAGGGTGGCGAAAACCGAGCTGCGCAGCGTGCGCCAGCGCAGCGGCAGATCGCCGCGCAGCGCCACCACGCGGTCGTCGGCGCGCGCGCTGTGCAGTAGTTCGGAGAGCGCCATCGCGATGGTCACGGCGCCGCCCCCTCGCTGCGTTGCAGCTCGCGCCGCTCCTTCTTCCTTACCCACTGCCGCACCAGCCACTCGCCGCCGAACAGCAGCCCCATCAGTCCGTAAGAGATCAGGCCGTTGTAGAGGGTCCAGGCGGCGATCGAGGCAAACAGCGCGGTGTAGAGCGCGATGGCGGCGTTGACGATGAAGAACAGGCACCAGACCTGGGTGACGCGGCGGGTGTAGGCGATGCCGGCGGGCGACAACTCGCCGTCGAGCGCGCGCGCGAAGCGTTCGATCATGGTCGGCGGTCGCCACAACGTGTAGCCGAAGGTGGCGAGCATGATCAGCGAGATCAGCACCGGCAGCAGGCGCAAGGCGGCACCGCTGTTGGCGAGCACGGCGACCAGTGCGCAGGCCAGCCCGGCCAGCAGTATCGGCAGCAGGCCGCCGCCATGCAGCCGGCCGCGCAGCAACAGCCAGCGCATCACCACCACGGCGCCGAGCAGCAGGCCGACTCCGCGTGCCGAGCCGTGCTGCAGGCCGTAGTAGACGGCGCCGGGGTAGAGCAGCAGCAGCGCGCCGAGCAGCGCTGCGCCGAGGCGGCCAATGCCAGCCATGTGGATCAGCCGTGCATCAGCTGATGGACGATCTCCACCACGTCGCTGACCGTGCGCGCGCTCTTGAACTGCTCCGGCTGCACCTTGCGGCCGATCAGCTCCTGCACGCTGACGATCAGGTCGATGGCGTCGATGCTGTCGAGCTGCAGCTCCTCGTAGAGGCTCGATTGCAGCGTGATGGTGTCCGGGTCGATTTCGAAAGAGTCGGCGAGGATGCGGCGCAGCTCGGAAAAAATGGTGTCGCGGTCGTTCATGGTCGTCTGCCTCAGGCCGGCTGGCGCGATTCGATCAGCGCTTTCAGCGCGTTCACCGACGCGAAGTGTTGTTTGGTCTCGGCCGAGTTGGCGTCGAGCTTGATGTTGTAGCGCTTCTGGATGTGCAGCCCCAGCTCCAGCGCATCGATCGAGTCGAGGCCGAGGCCGTCGACGAACAGTGGTGCGTCGCTGTCGATGTCGTCGATGCCGATCTCTTCGAGGTCGAGACAGTCGATGATCAGTTGCTTCAGTTCGGTAGCCAGGTCAGACATTGCTGCGTACTCGTTCTGTCGCCCCGTCGGGGCTGATGGTTGTTGCCGCGACCAGGGCTGCGGCTGCTTCGTTGTTGTCGCCGTTGCGTGGGTGCGGCGCCGTTGCCGGCGGCTGTCCGAGCAGCGCACGGAAGCGTGCCTCCATGGCGCGGTTGAGCTGGCGCGTCGCCAGCGGCGGCGGTGCGCCGGGTTCGATCAGTTCGGTCAGCGGCCAGCGCGGCAGTGGCTGCACGACGAACTCGCCGCGGCGCGGCGGAATCCGGTACCACGGTTCACCCTTGCGCAGCATCGGCGGCTCGCAGGTGATCAGCACCGGCGTGATGTCGATGCCGCAGCGCACGGCGATCTGCGCCGCGCCGCGCTGGAACTGCACCGGCTCGCCGGTGCGACTGCGCGTCCCCTCGGGGAAGACGATGATCGACTGGCCGGCGTCGATGCTGTCGCGGCACTGCCGCAGCAGCGACTCGGGGTCCGAGTTGTTGATGTAGCCGGTGGCGCGCACCACGCCGCGCAACATCGAGTTGCCGAACAGCTCGGCTTTCACCACGCAGCTGGAGCGCGGCAGCAGCGCGATCAGCAGTACCACGTCGATCAGCGACGGGTGATTGGCCACGATCAGCGTGCCATCGCTGGCCGCCAGCCGCGCGCGGTCGCGCAGCTCGACACGGATGCAGCCGGTCGCCCGCATCTGCCAGACAAAGTAGCGAAAGATGGTGTGCACCACCCACCGCGCACGCTCGTTCTTGCGCGCCGCCGAACCCGGCAGCAGCCGCGCCAGCGGCATGGCAGTCAGCGCCAGCACCACGCCGCCGATAAAAAAGAAGGCGAAATTGTAGCCGGTTGCGATGACCCGCCAGCCGTAGTTGAGCCAGTAGCCTGCGGCGGCGGCCCCGCGCGGCGGGCAGGGCGGCAAAGCGGTCATGGCGGACACGCGCCATTCAGCGCCCAGCGCCAGCCACCGCGCTCGCCGCCCTGCGGCGTGCTGTGCCTGTCGCCCAGCAGCAGTGGCAGCAGCGCCAGCGGATCGGTCGCGGCATCGGTCGCGGCGGTATCGCGTTGCAGTTGCAGTTGTGGCTTTGACGGCACAGCAGCGTTGGTGCCTGCCGGTGCCAGCAGCAGCGCCAGCGCGAAGCTGCGCGCCGGCGGTGGCTGCCAGCGCTGGTAGAAGGCGGGCAGCGGTTCGTCGGCGAACACCAGCAGCAGCGGCGCCGGGTCGCGCGCCAGTCGGCCGGCGGCTTCGATGAAGGCCAGCGGCAGCGTGTCGCGGCCGGCGGCCAGCGCGGTCGAGGCGGCGCGGTTGCCGGTAGCGATGGCGTAGAGGCCGGAGGCGGTGTTGTGCACCGACAGGCTGAAGCCGTTTGGCGACAGCGGCTCGCCCGTCGCCAACTGTTGCAGCAGTTCGACGGTGCGGCCCACCTCGCCGTGCGGCGAGGCGAAAATCGTGCGGCAGTCATGGGTTTGTGCCGGCGTCGAATCCGCTGCAGCACCGCCGAGGCAGTCAGCGGCCACCGCCAGCGCCGAGCGACTCAACGTGGAGAGGCGCCGGCGCAGCAGCGGCGGCACGAAGTCGACCTTCGGTGCGACCGGCTGCCCGTGGTCCGGGCGATCGTCGGCGGGTGCACGCAGTAGCGCGCGCCACGCGTCGATGCTGGCCGCCCCCGGGGTCCAGGCGGACCAGCGGAGCAGGGTAAGAGGAAGTGCTGCTTGCATGATGAAAGGCAGAAGTGTGTCACCGTCCTGCCGTCGGCAAGGTATATGGATCACCGCTGCCGACGACGCCTGGTGGCATCCCGTTGTTGTCTTCGAGGCCGTTGTTGTCTTCGAAGCCGTTGTTGCATTCGAGAATCGGGGTGCCGTTGGAACTCCTGAAAAGCGGCGCGGAGAATAACACACCGGCCCCGGCCGTCTGGTCATGCGGCTTCGAGGGCGATCACCGCCGCGCCCTTCAGCAGAAGCTGGCCGCCTCCACGCACGGAGAAGGTGTAGGAGCTGCCGCCATCGATGACGGTGTCGCGCACCGCTTCGATCTGCAGTTCGCCGACGATGTCGTCGAGTCGCCCCACCGTCCACTCGACCCGGCTCAGCACCGCCAGGTAGCCGCGCCGCGGCGTGCCCGTCGTCGGTTCCAGCAGGCTGCCGTGCACCGCCATCGCCTGCGCGGCATATTCGATGCCGGCGCTGACCGGCAGCTGCTCGCCGTTGCGCAACGGGTTGTCGGCGGCGCGATGGCTGGTGGCGATGCAGCGGATGTCGCGCTCACTCCACCGTTCGACGCGCGCCAGCAGGCACATCGCGCCAGTGTGTGGAATACGCGCGGCGATCTGGTCGCGGTCGAGCGGGGCGGTGGGGGTGGACATCGCGGCCTGGCATCTGACGAGGTGGCTGAATTCTAGCAGCGGCCAGCGCTTATACTGCGCCGCCAGTCAGGAGAGGCCGATGCCGACACTACAGATCGCCGCCGATCACCCCGCGCTGCCGGGCCATTTCCCGGGCCATCCACTGGTGCCGGCGGTGGTCATTCTCGACGGCGTGCTGGCGCAGCTGGTCCGCGACCATCCGCGGTTGCGGGCGAGCGGCCTGCGCAAGCTGAAGATCCTGCGGCCGCTGCGCGGTGGCGAGCCGTTCGAGCTGCAGTGGGGCGAGGTGCGCGGCGGCAGCCTGCGTTTTGTCTGCCGTGTCGGCGACGAACTGCTGGCCGAGGGAAATCTGACGCTGGTCGAACGCTGAACGCGGGCTGCCGGTCGGTCGACATCGCTGTGTCATAATCCGCGCCGCCCGGCTCCCGCCGATCTCGGTGCGCCCCTGTCGCGCCGGGGCTGTTCGCGCCGGGTCGACCGTCGATCGACAAGCAACGCATCAAAGCCAGCCGTCGGCATTCATTGAATTGAGAGGGAAATGCTCGTTGATGAAACGAGTTCTCGTGATCCACTTTTCGCAGTCGGGCCAGCTCGCCGAGATCGTGCAGTCGGTCTGCGCACCGCTGGTGGCCAGCCCCGACATTGCGCTGACCACGGCGGTGATCCGCCCGCGTCAGTCGTTCCCGTTTCCGTGGCCGTTCTGGCGCTTCTTCGACACCTTTCCGGAGACGGTCTACGCCGACACCCACGCCGCGCCGATCGAGCCGCTGGATGTGGCCGACGATGCCGGGTTCGATCTGGTCATCCTCGCCTACCAGGTCTGGTTCCTGTCGCCGTCGCTGCCGACCACCGCCTTTCTGCAGAGCGAACAGGCAGCGCGGCTGCTGCGCGGCAAGCCGGTGATCACGCTGATCGGCTGCCGCAATATGTGGCTGCTGGCGCAGGAGATCGTCAAGGAGCGGCTGCGGCAGCTCGGCGCGCGGCTGATCGACAACGTGGTGCTGACCGACAGCTGCCACAGCGCCTTCACCTTCATTTCCACACCGCGCTGGATGCTGACCGGCAAACGCAATGCGCTGCTCGGCGGGCTGATTCCGGAGGCCGGCGTGACGCGCGCCGACATCGACGACGCGGCGCGGTTCGGTCGCGCCATCGCCGCGCAGTTGCCGCAGCGCGAGGCGAGCGATGACACGCCGATGCTGCGCGGTCTCGGCGCCGTGCGGATCAACGAGCGACTGATCGCCTCCGAACTGATCGCGCGGCGCAGCTTCCGTATCTGGGGTGGGCTGTTGCGCGCGCTCGGCAAGCCGGGTGCGCCGCTGCGGCGCGTTGTACTCGGGGTCTATGTGCTGTTTCTGGTGACATTGATTCTGACCGTGGTGCCGATCAGCGCCGTCATCAAGCGGCTGCTGACGCCGTTGACCAGGGAACGCGTGGCGCGCCAGCGCGCGTATTACGCCGCACCGTCCGGCGAGGAACGTACAGCATGAGTCGCACCGTCTACATCACCGGCACCGCCGCCTTCCTGCCCAACGACCCGGTCGACAACGATCGCATGGAGCAGGTGCTGGGCCAGGTCGGCGAGCGGCCGTCGCGCGCGCGCCGCACCATCCTGCGCAGCAACGGCATTCGCTCGCGCCACTACGCCATCGATCCGATCAGCGGCGTGGCGACCCACAGCAATGCGGCGTTGACCGCCGAGGCGGTGCGACAGCTGGCAAACGCTGCCGATTTCGATCTGGCGCAGCTCGGCTGCCTCAGCTGCGGCACGTCCATTCCCGACCAGCTGATGCCGAACCATGCAGTGATGGTGCAGGGCGAACTGGCGTTGCCGGCGCTGGAGACGGTGGCCACCGGCGGCGTCTGTGTCAGCGGCGTCAGTGCGCTCAAATACAGCTGGATGGCGGTGGCTTCGGGTCAACACGACAGCGCCATCGCCACCGGCTCCGAGCTGTCGTCGTCGATGTTGTGCGCGCGCAATTACGAAGGAGAGGCGGCGGCCTTCGAAGCATCGGCCGACCAGCTGGAGAAGCGCCCCGAGCTGGCCTTCGAGAAGGATTTCCTGCGCTGGATGCTCTCCGACGGTGCTGGCGCCGCGCTGCTGCAACCGCAGCCGAAACCCGATCAGCTCAATCTGCGCATCGACTGGATCGACATCTTTTCCTATGCCGGCGAGATGGAGGCCTGCATGTATGCCGGCGCCATCAAGAACGACAACGGTACGCTGACCGGCTGGGCGATGCTGGAGCCGGAGCAGCGCAACGCGACGTCGGTGCTGGCGGTGAAGCAGGATGTGAAGCTGCTGAACGACAACATCATTCACTACACGGTGGAGAAGCCGCTGCGCACGCTGCAGGCCAAACGCGGCCTGAAAGCCGGCGACATCGACTGGTTCCTGCCGCATTACTCGTCGAACTACTTCCGCGACCGGGTGCTCGACGGCCTGCGCAATGCCGACTTCGAGATTCCACAGTCGCGCTGGTTCACCAATCTTTGCGAGCGCGGCAACACCGGCGCCGCGTCGATCTACATCATCCTCGACGAGCTGCGCCGCAGCGGTCGCATCCAGCGCGGCCAGAAGCTGCTGTGCTGGGTGCCGGAGAGCGGTCGCTTCTCCGCCGCGCTGATGCAGCTGACTGCAGTCTGATTCTGCCGGGGTCTGATTTCGTGAAAAAGGATGAGGTGCCACAGGATCTGTCGCCCACCTACGGCGGTCAGCGCAAGCTGTTCTACGCCGTTGACGAGCGCGGCGACTATGGCGGTGTCCACTCCGATGGCTGGGAGGTCGAAACTGCGGCGACACAGGCGGCGATCGACGCCGTCAACCGCCTGCGCGACGACGCCTGGGCGCGCGCCAGACACGGCGAAACGTCACCGCTCGAATTCCACATGTACCGCCGCCGCATGGATCTGGCGCTGCTGGCACAGACCAGCGGCGTCTGGCAGTGGCGCATCCGCCGGCACTTCGACCCGCGCCGTTTTGCCCGCCTGTCGCCGCGCCTGCTGGCGCGTTACGCCGAGGCGCTCGGCCTGACCCTTGCCGAGCTGCAGTCGCTGCCCGCTTCCTCCGAGACACTCTGACCCGATGAATTACCAACACCGCCAGTCGGCCCACTGCGAAAGCGGCGTGGTGTCGAACCTGCTGACCCACCACGGCCTGCCGCTCAGCGAGCCGATGGCGTTCGGCCTCGCCAACGCGCTGACCTTCGCCTACATCCCGCTGGTGAAACTCTCCGGCATGCCGCTGATCGCCTACCGCATGCCGCCCGGTCGCATCATCAAGGGGGTCGCGCAGCGGCTCGGCGTGACGATGCGCCGCGCCACCTACCGCGACCCGGCACGCGGCATGCGCGACCTCGATGCGCTGCTCGAACGCGGGCAGATCGCCGGCTTGCAGACCAGCGTGTTCTGGCTGCCCTACTTCCCGGAGCAGATGCGTTTCCACTTCAACGCGCACAACCTGATCGTCTACGGTCGCGACGGCGACGACTACCTGATCTCCGATCCGGTATTCGAGAGCGAAACCCGCTGTGCCGCCGCCGACCTGCGCAAGGCCCGTTTCGCGCGCGGGGCACTGGCGGCGCGCGGGCTGCTCTATCACCCGACGGCGGTGCCGGGCGATGTCGACCTGCGCCCGGCGATTCGCGCTGCGCTGAAGGCCAACTACCGGATCATGAACCGGGCGCCGCTGCCGGTGATCGGCATTCGCGGCATCCGACATCTGGCCAGATGCGTGGTCAGGCTGGGCCGGCCCGGCGCCGACCGCGACCATCTCAACCTCTACCTCGCCCATATCGTCCGCATGCAGGAGGAGATCGGCACCGGTGGCGCCGGTTTCCGCTTCATCTATGCGTCGTTCCTGCAGGAGTCAGCGAAGTTGTGCGACAGCGACCTGCTGAAGCAGGCGGCACTCGACCTGACCGAGGCCGGCGACGAGTGGCGCCTGTTCGCGCTGCGTGCCAGCAAGATGGTGCGGGGGCGCAGCGCGCTGGATGTCGACGAGTTGTCGACCATCCTCAATCGCTGCGCCGATCGCGAGGCGGCGGTGTGGCAGTTGCTGAGGGGATTTGCCTGAATCGCGGAGCGTGATGACCGCGCTCCGCATTCGTCCTTCTTTTACTGGGGTGACGTCGTGACGGTGCGGGAGGCGGCTCTGTCGTCTGCCGCCAGCTGCTGATCGCTGCCACTCCAGGTCGCTCCGTCCGGCAGTCGGTTCTCGACCTGCACGGTTGTTGCCAGGAACGCCGCCAACTCGGCTTCCCCTGTCACCGGCAGGGCGATGCCGCGCCGCTCGGCCAGCAGTCGAGCAGCGCCATCGCCATCGACCACGGCGCCGACCGGCGCCCGCTTCCGCGCCGCCTGCAATGCCTGCTTCTCCAGTTGCGCCTGATCGCGCTTGTCATCCTCCAGCGGTGGGTAGGCTTGCTGGTACAGCGTCTCACCCTCCCAGCCGTAGACCACCGGCTGATTGACCACCGTCACCGGCGTACCGATCGGAATCTCCTCATGCAGCAGCGCGATGTCCTCGGGATAGAGGCGCACGCAGCCGTGGCTGGCGCGCAGGCCGACCGCGTAGGGGTTGTTGGTGCCGTGGATCAGGTAGCTGGGCCAGCCGAGGCGCAGCACGTGGCGGCCGAGCGGGTTGTCGGGGCCGGGTTCGACGCGGGCGGGCAGCGGGTCGCCATTGGCGGCATGTTCGCGGCGCACCGACGCTGGCGGGAACCACGGCGGGTCCTGCTGTTTGCGCGTCACCGTGGTTCGCCCCTCGGGGGTGCGCCAGCCGACCCGGCCGATGCCGATCGGGTGGGTGATGACCCGTTGCGGCTCACCGGCCTCCACTGGCGGGAAATAGTAGAGGCGCAGTGCGGCGAGGTTGATGACGATGCCGCGGCGCGGGGTGTCCGGCAGTGCGAAACGGGTCGGCAGCACGATCTCGGTGCCGGCACGCGGCAGCCACGGGTCGACACCGGGGTTGGCGCGCTCCAGCTCGTCATATCCCAGGTTGAAGCGGCGGGCGAGGTCGGAAAAGGTGTCCTCGTGGGTGGCGGTGACGCGCTGCACCGTGCCGACCACGTCGCTGCCGGGAGCCAGCGTGAAGCTGTGGGTCGCCGCCGGCGGGCGCGGCGCCTGTTCGCGAGGATCGAGTGCCAGCTGGCAGCCGGCGAGCAGCAGGAGGAGCGGCAGCGAGAGCAGTGCGATCGGCACGCTTCGGTTCGGTGCAATGGCTGGCACGAGGTCGGTTCCCGGGCGATGGAGGGGCAGGGCTCACCATTCAACCACGAAGGCATGACGATCGCCGCGATAGGGGTCACGTCGCCGCCGGTGCGCACTCTCTGGTGGCAGCGGAGATGGCACTGTGCTGGTGCGCTGTCGGCGGGGGCGCCCCGCAGCGGCACTCATTATGGCCAGGATGGATAAGGTGCCGGGCTGCTTGAATCGAAAAGCACTCAATCTCTGGGGTTTTTATGCTCTCAGTGTTCTATAACGACCACGCTTAGCTGCGAAAACGATATTGGCAATCATTGCGCCTGCAAGAGGACGATTGGCCCGCGAAATGCAAAGTGATGGGGGCAGAGTATTTCGCATGGGGGATCGAGGGTGCGGTTCACGGATGCCATCAAAGCGTCGCGCAATCGACATCACGCGGTCACGGTCACGCGTTATCAAGCACATTCCGAGACGTATCGGGAAGGGCGAGGTTTGCAATGAAACGTCTAGCATTCGTTACGGGCGGCACGAGAGGTATTGGCGAGGGGATCTGTCAGGCGCTACTGGACGACGGCTTTCAGGTAGTCACCAGCTACCTCAGCAATGATGACAAGGCGGTCCAGTTCAGCAAACGCACCGGCATCGAGTGTTTCAGGTTCGACGTCAGCGACTTCGAGGCCTGCGGCATCGCGGTGGCGAAAATCACCGAGAAGTACGGCCCGGTCTCGGTGCTGGTCAACAACGCGGGCATCACCCGCGACAACGCCTTTCGCAACCTGTCGGTCGAAGACTGGCAGACGGTCATCAACACCAACCTCGGCGGCGTCTTCAACCTCTGCCGCCTGGTTTTCCCCGAGATGATCAAGGCCGGCTACGGCCGCATCATCAACATCAGTTCGGTCAACGGCCTGTGCGGGCAGTACGGGCAGGCCAACTACACCGCCGCCAAGTCGGGGATGATCGGCTTCACCAAGACGCTGGCGCTGGAGGGGGCGAAGTATGGCGTCACCGCCAATGTGCTCGCGCCGGGTTATGTCGAAACCGAAATGCTGAGGGCGATCCCGGACAAGGTGATGGAGAAGATCGTCGCCAGGATTCCGGTCGGTCGCCTCGCGCAGATCGCGGAGGTGGCGCGCGGCGTCACTTTCTTCGCGTCGGAACAGGCCGGCTTCGTCACCGGGTCGACGCTGTCGATCAATGGCGGCCAGTACCTGCAGTAAACGCAACAGATTGGCTACAGCGGCAACGCGTCATCGGTCGTGGACGCGACGGTCTAACACTCTGCTTTAGTGCTCCGGGATCGGGGCGCGGGAGGTCCAGCATGAATGATGTCTATATCATCGGCGTCGGGTTGACGCCGGTGTCCAAGGATGCGCAAACGTCGCCGGTGATGCTGGCGGCGCAGGCGATCGAGGAGGCGATTCTGTCGGCCGGCATCGACAAGGCGTCGGTCGACGCGCTGTTCATCGGCAACATGATGTCGGGCATGTTGTCGAACCAGGCGCAGCTCGGCCCGATCATCGCCGACCGCGCCGGTCTCGCCGGCATCGAGGCACTGGCGATCGACGCCGCCTGCGCTTCGGGCGGCAACTCGCTGCGACTCGGCTACATGACGGTCGCCGGTGGTTTCCACAAGGTGGTGGTGGCGGCTGGGGTCGAGGTGATGAACAGCGTCTCGCGCGAGCGCATCACGCAGGCGCTGGCGACCGGTTCCGACTGGGAAAATGAAGGCTCGCACGGTGCATCGTTCATCTCGCTGAACGCACAATTGATGCGCGGCTACATGGAGAAGTATCACGTCGACGTCGAGACCTTCGGCCACTTCGCCATCAACGCTCACGCCAACGCCAACACCAGCAGACACGCCATGCTGCACAAGACGATGACGCTGGACGAGTACACGGCGGCGCGCGTGTTGACCGATCCGATCAAGTTGAGCGATGCACCGCCGGTCAGCGATGGTTCCGCCGCCGTGGTGCTGGCGACGCGCGACGTGGCAATGGCGATGATGCGCAAGGGGTTCCCGGCGGTGCGCATCGCGGCGTCGGCAGTTGCCACCGACCGGCTCACTACCTCGGATCGGTGGAAGACGCTGGAGCTGGCGGCAGTGCGCAACTCCTGCCAGAAGGCCTATGCGCAGGCCGGCGTGCGTCTCGACGACATCAACTTCTACGAGCTGCACGACGCCTACACGATCATCACGTCGCTGAGCCTGGAGGCGGCCGGTTTCGCCGAGCCGGGACGCGGCGCCTATTTCGGCCTCGATGGCGAGATCACGCTGAAGGGGCGACTGCCGATCTCGACGATGGGCGGGCTGAAGGCGCGCGGTCATCCGGTGGGTGCCACCGGTCTCTATCAGGCGATCGAGGCCTGCCTGCAACTGACCGACAACGCCGGCGACAACCAGATCGACGACTGCCGCCTCGGCATGATCCAGAGCATCGGCGGTACCGGTGCGACGGTGGTGACGCACATTCTCGAACGTTGTGCCTGATCGATTGCCGGGGTCTCCGACAACGCGGCCGCTGTCTGTGCAGCGGTCGCGTTTCAGCTTCTGCTCAACAGCATCGCACTGAAGCGCCCATCCGGATCGCCATTCAAATGCAGCAGCAACGGTCGATTGCCCGACGTCTGTTGCAGCCATGCATTGATCGCTGCGCCGCTGTGGCTGTCGTAATGACCGCGACTTCGGCGATAGTCGAACAGCGCGTCGAAGCCATTTCTTTCGCGGATCTGCGCCGCCGTCTCTTCATCCAGAAACTGCCCGATTGCAACCTGCAGTTCTGCGCGTTGCGGTGCCAGCGACTGCAACCACGCATCGAGCGCCGCGCGATCGGCAAACTGTCGTGCCGCCAACAGCTTCGGCGTAGTGCTGTCGGCCGGCCCGCGCTGCAGCCAGAGCCAGTGACTCCCTTCAGCCAGCAGCGCATCGGCTTCGAGACCGAGCCGGCGGCGATGATCGCGCAGCGGCGCCACGGCGACATCGACAGAGCCGACCAGTGCCGAATCGACCAGGCCGGCGCGCAGATCGAGCTGTGCCAGTTGCAGCGCACTCTCGAAGGCGAAGTGGCGGTTGCAGATGAAGTTGGAGCGACCGTGCAGATTGAACTGGCGCGCGATGTAGTAACAGGCCGAGTTGCTGACGCTGTTGATGAAGCTGAGCGGCTTCGGCGTCTGGCCGTCGCGGAACAGGGTCTGCATCACCTCGATGGTGATTTCCAGATCGCCGCGACCGGAGGTCAGATAGACCGCCGTGGCGGGCGCCGGTGTCTCGCTGCCAACACAGCGACCGGCGCCGATCAGCGCCAGCTGAATGAAACGGCCGATACGACGCACCGGTTGCCCCAGTGTTTCGCGCACCTGCTCTTTCAGTGCAGGCAGGTCGTCTGCCACTTCCGTGTAGTAATCGCCAGTGCTGCGAATCAGGATCGCGTCATTCATCCGCGCGCTCCGTGTTGCTGACCAGCAGCGAGGTATTGTTGCCGCCGAAGCCGAAGTAGTTCAGCAGGAAGTGTCCCGGCTGCTGCGACTGCGCGACCTGCGGCAGCCGCACGCCGAGATCGGAGGGTTCGGCGCAGATGCCGGGCAGCGGCGGCAGAAAACCGCGCTCGACCGCGCCGCAGAACAGCAACAGCTCGCTGAGGCCGCAGGCACCGAAGGTGTGGCCGATAAAGGGTTTCAGCGCGGCGAGCGGCGGCAGTTGCTCGCCCCACAGCCGACGCATGCCAGCCACCTCTGCTTCGTCATTCAGCAGACTGGCGGTGCCGTGTGTTTTGACGGCGGCGATCTGCCGGCTATCGAGATCGGCATCGGCCAGCGCCGCGCGCATCACTTCGGCGATGGTCGAACCATCGGGGTTGGCGGCGGAGATGCTGCAGGTGTCGCACAACGTGGCGCCACCGCGCAGACGGAAAGTCGGTCGCTGGTCTGGTGTGGCTGGTGGCTGCGAGGTCAGCAGCAGTGCGCTGACCGCTTCGCCGGGCACCAGCCCGTCGCGCTGCGTGTCGAACGGACGCATGCCGTTGGCCGCCAGCAGTTCGAGGCCGTGGAAACCCATCGCGGTGACGCTGTTGCCCAGTTCGATGCCAACCACCAGCGCTGCCTCCAGCTCGCCCTGTTCGATCATGCGTGCGGCATAGAGCAACGCGTTGGCGCTGGCGGTGCAGGCGGTGTTGAAACTGAAGTCGGGGCCGCGCAGATCCCACTGCCGGCGCAGCGCCACGGCGAGATTGCCGAGGCTGCTGGAGCGCGACAGCGGTATCGCGCTGTCGCTATTGATGAGCAGCTCCTGCTGGTAGTGCGCTTCCGACACCGAGATATCGAACGACGAGGTGCCGATGAACAGGCCGAGCTGGCGGCGCTGTTGCGCATCGAGGCCGGCGCTCTCCAGTGTCTTGCCGATGACCTGGTGAACCGCGCTGACGAAGCGCTCTTTCGGTGTCAGTCGTGGCAGACCGGCCAGCAGCCGATAGGGAACCCGGTAATTTTGCCCGGCGAAGGAGACATCGAGCATATCGATGGCGGCCAGCGGTTGGCGCAGCGCGTCGATCTGCCCGGCCAGGGTGTTGCCGAGTGCGGTGTGCAGCGCGGCACCGCTGAAGTGGACACGGTGAAACACTAGCTGTTGCGCTCGGCAATGATGGTCTCGGCGAGCGCGGTGACGCTGGCCAGCGCGCGCCGCGCCGACGGTCCGCTTTCGATGCGCACGCCGTAACGGTTCTTCACCGCCATGCAGATCTGCAGCGCGTCGAGCGAGTCGAGTTCGAGCGGGCCGCCGATCAGCTGCTCGTCGTCGCCGATCTCCTCCGGCGCGATCTCCTTGTCGCACTCGGCGACGATCATCGCCTTCAGCGCCTGCTTCAGCACTTCCGATTGCAAATTCTCCTCGGTCATCACCGCTCCCTGATCCTGTTCGACATGATTCACTCCCGAGTGCGCGCCAGACGCAGGCCGGCCAGCAGCAGCGCGATCAGGCCGAAGCCAGTGAGCAGCAGCACTTCGCGCATCACCTGCGCGATATCGCCGCCGCGCAGCAGCACATCGAGAAAACCCTGCAGTCCCCACGCCATTGGCGAGAGCTGCGCCAGTTGTTGCATCGCCGTCGGCATGATGAAAGTCGGCACCATGATGCCGCCGATCGCCGCCAGCACGATGTTGCCGGCGCCGCCGGCCAGCGTCGCCTGTTCGCTGGTGCGTGCCAGCGCGGCGATCAGCAGCGCGTAGCCGATCGCCGCCACACTCAGCGCCGCCGAGACCAGTGCCAGTGCCGGCAGCGAACCGTGCAGCTGCAGCGCTTCGCCACCGAGCAGCGGCACCAGATAACAGCCGGCGGCCAGCATCGCGATCACCTGCAGCTGGTTGATGGCGAAATAGGCGAGCCACTTGGCGCCGAGCTGGGTCAGCGGCGTGACGTTGGTCGAGCGCAGGCGCCGCAGCGTACCGTAGTTGCGCTCGCGGATCAGCGTGTTCGACAGCGGAATGGCGATGAAGAAGACGCCGAACACCAGCCATGCCGGCACGCTCTGCTGGACCGCGCTCGGCGCTGCGCCATCATCGCGGTACTGGTAGCTGACAGCGATTTCGCTGGCGAGTGCGGCATCGTCGACATGTGTCGAAGCGGTGTCGAAGGGCAGTGCGCTCAGCAGCAGGTCGACACGCTGGCGACCGAGTGCTTCGCGCAGCGCGGCGCGAAACAGCTGCTCGGTCTGGCGTGGTGTGTCCGGTGCCACCTGCAGCAGCAGCAGCGGCGTGTTGTCGTCACCGGGTTGTTGTTGCAGCCGGTCGTTGAACTCCGCATCGATCAGCAGCGCAAAATTGGCGCGGCCACTTTTCAGTGACGCCTCGATCTGCGCAGCGTCGCCGGCGATCAGCGCAAAGGCGCCGCTATTGCCGATGCGTTCGATCAGCTGCTGCGACGCTGCGCTGCCGTCGTTGTCGACCAGCAGCACCTGCACCTGTTTGCCGGCGCGGGTGGCGAACTGCTCCTGCATCGCCAGCGACATGATCAGCACGAACGCCAGCGGCATCAGGAACAGCAACGCGAGGCCGTGCAGATCGCGCCGCAACAGCAGCAGCTCTTTTGCCATGCAGGCGAACAGTGCGCTCATCGTTGTCCGTCCGACGCTTCGTTGTCGTCGCGCTCGTCGGCCAGCAGTTCGAGGTAGACCTCTTCGAGGCGGCTGACGCCGTATTGCAGTTGGCGCGGCGTCAGACCGCTCTGCGTCAGTTCCGCCAGCAGTGGCGCCAGCAGCGCCGGCTCCGGCAGCGGCAGCGTCAGTCGGTTGCCGTCGATGGCGGCACCGGGGCGTGCCAGCCATGCCGAACGCTGCGCATCGGTCGGCGCGGTTTCCAGCAACAGATGCAGCTGCCGTTCGCGGCGCTCGCCGAGCAGTGCCGCCACGCTGTCGCGTGCCACCACGCAACCGCGATCGATGATGGCGATCTCGTCGCAGATCGCTTCGACCTCTTCCATGTAGTGCGAGGTGTAGACGATGGTGGTGCCGCGCCGGTGCAACGCGCGGATCGCCTCGACGATGCACTGTCGCGACAGTGCGTCGATGCCGACCGTCGGTTCGTCGAGATAGAGAATGCGCGGTGCATTGAGCAGGCCGATGGCGAGGTTGAGTCGCCGTTTGACGCCGCCCGAATAACTTTCGGCGCGGCGCTCGAGAAATTCATCGAGTCGGCAGACAGCCACTGCCTCGTCGATGCGCGCGCGCCGCTGCCGGGCGTCGAGGCCGTAGATGCCGGCGAAGAAACGCAGGTTTTCGCTGCCGCTCAGCGCCGGGTAGAAGGCGTACTCCTGCGGCACCAGCGCGCCGATGGCGCGAATCGCGTTGCGCTCGCGGCGCAGGTCGCGACCGTCGATGTGAATGTCGCCCTGCTGCGGTCGCGCGATGCCGGTCAGCAGCGACAGCAGCGTGCTCTTGCCGGCGCCGTTGGGGCCGAGCAGGCCGAAGCTGCTGCCGGTGGCGATATCGAGGTCGATGCCGGCCAGCGCCTCGCGTTCTGCGCCGGCGTAGCGGTGGCGCAGGTTGCGCACGGCGATCAGCGGCATCACGATCGAGCGAGCGATGGCATCACGCTGGCGCCGAGGCTGCGTTCGAAGCAGCGCGCGGCGGCATCGCGTTCGCCGAGCTGCTGCAGCAGGCGGCCCAGTTCGGCGCCGGTTGCGGCAATGGCCGCGCGCTCGCCGACCGCCTCGAACAGGCGCAGGGCCGTTTCGTAGTGATTGCGCGCCTGACCCCACAGCTGGTTGCGCAGCGCGAGCCGCGCGAGACAGCGCTGCAGCATCGCGTCGTCGCCGTGGGTGTCGAGCCAGCTTTCGGCGTGGGCGAGTTGACGGCGCGGGTCGCTTCCCTGCACGCGACCGTAGAGTTCGACCAGGGCCGGTTCCCAGCTTCGTTTCAGCGCATCATTCAGCAGCGACTCGGCTTCGCCATGCTGGCCGTGCTGCAACAACAGCGCAGCGTGGTGCGCGACCAGTGACGGCATTCGCCGCAGTGGCTTCGGCAGTTGGCGCCAGCGCTCGCGCAAGCTGTCGGCCCCTTGTGCCGCCGCGCCATCGAGCAGGGCGCGGCCGGTGTTCAGTGCCAGCATCTCCAGCTCGTCGCCGGCTGGCTTCAGGTGGCGGCGCAGCTCCGGCAGCAGGGTGAGCAGGGTCTGCCAGTCGCCGAGTTGCAGCAGTGCATCGCGCTGCAGCTCCAGCGCGCGCGGCAGCCGGTGTGCGTTGCGCCCGAGCCGCGCCAGCGTGGTCAACGCCGTTTGCGCCTGGCCGGCGCGCAGCTCCAGTTCGGCGCGGGTCAGTAACACTGCACCCATGGCGCGCGGCCGCCCCTGTTCGGCGCGGCGCAGGTTCACCTCGACCGCGACGTTGTCGCCGAGGTCGGCGCTGGCACGCGCGGCCCACAGTTGGCTGATCAGCGGTGTCTTGGAGTTGGCGGCGGCGCGCTCCAGCAGGTGGCGTGCGCGGGAGGGGTTGCCTTCGATCAGCGCGACCACGCCGCGTGTCATCAGTTGCTGGTCGCGATGCACGCGCCGTTCGACGCGCCAGCGGCCGACCATGCCGACACGGCGCAGGCCGCGGTGCAGCAGCGACACGGCCAGGTACATCACCAGCAGCGTGGCGAACAGCAGGGCGAGGCCGACCCAGGCGGTGGTCTCCAGCGTGTAGTGGCCGAAGGCCAGCAGGATGTAGCCGGGCTCGCTGGCGATCGCCGCCGCCAGCAGCGCCGCCAGCAGCAGCATCAGCAGGATGGCGATGAAGAGGCGCTTCATGGGCGCGGCTCCGCCGAGGTGTTGTCATCGTCGTCCGCGCTGGCCGGTGGCAGCGGCGCGGCGACGCGCAGCCGCTGCTCCAGATAACGCTTCAGCAGCCGTCGCGACTGGCCGATGTCGGGCGGTGTCGCCGTTACCGGCAGCTGGCTCAATTCGTTGATGGTGTCGGCGAGCGCACGCGCGTTGTTTTCGTCCAGCGCGAAGTAGGTCAGCAGCCAGTCGCGGCTCTTGGCCAGGCTGCGTTCGTAGAGCGCCGGGTTGCCGGCCAGCAGCGCCAGCTGTGCCTGTTCGAACAGCAGCTGCAGGTTGTGGCGCAGTGCCGCCTCGTGTTCGGGCGCCAGCAGCGCGCGATACGGCTCATCGTGGCGGCGAATCTGCACCAGCTCGGCCAGCCTGGCGGCGGCGGCGCGCAGGCCCGACTGCAGTCGCGTGCGCCAGTCGGCGCCGCTGTCGATCGCCGTTGCGGCATCGCTGTTGACGCCGGCGATCGGTTTCAGCAGTTGCAGCCGTTGCGCGCGCTTCGCGGCGGCGTCGAGCGCGAGGTAGGTGCCCTCGACATCGACCACCGGCATGGCCTTCAGTGCGGCGATGTCATCGGCCAGTGCGGCGCGCACCGGCAGCAGTGCGCTGTCGTCGAGCTCGCGCAGGATGTTGTCGACCTGCTGCAGCATGCGCAGCGCCGAGACCGGGTCGCCGCCGAGCATCAGCCGCTGAGCCGCCAGTTGCAGCAGATACTCCGCCTCGGCCAGCTGCCAGGCGCTGCGGTCGGCGCGCGCCATATCGCCGAGTCGCTGCTCCTGCTGCCGCTGTGTCGCCTGCAGTTCATCGAACTGTTTCTGCAGCTGTTCGCGCGCGCTGCGGGTGTTGGCGCGCTGGTTCGACAGTTGGCGTTGCAGCTCATTCAGCGCCAGCACCTGCTCCTGCAGTGATGACTGCAGCCGGTACTCGTCGAGCTGGCGCTGGGTGTCGTCGCGGTAGGTGACGAATGCGGTTGCGCCGAGCGCGCCGGCGGCCAACAGCAGTGCCAGCCAGGCGATACCGTTGCCGGCACCGCGTGGCGCCGGTGCGGCGGCTTTTGGCGGGGGCGCGGCGGTCGTCGGCTCGGTTGGTGATTCTGTTGGTGTTTTGGGTGCCGTTATTGCTGAAGCCGCTGAAGCCGCTGAAGTCGCTCCGGCAGACGCCGCCGATGCCGCTGCGGACGGGGTGGCTGGCGCCGGTGTGACTGCATCGGCGCTGTCGTCGTTGACCGTATCGTTCATTGTTGTGAGTCCTTGATAAACCGCTGCAGTGCCGTGACGGTGGCGGCGCTGCCGGCATTGGCCGCGACGATGATGCGGCGCAATCCCAGTTCGCGTGCCTGTGCCGCCACCCGCTCGCTCGGCACGACGATGGCGCGGTCGCGGTAGAGCGCCTGCGCCTGCGCCGGCAGCAGCTGCCAGAAATGTTGCAGCGTCTCGGCGCTGTTGAGGCAGACCGCGTCGGCCGGTGGCTGCCACAACGCGACCGCCTCGCGCTCGCTCAACTGCGGCGGCAGGCGCCGGTAACACTCGGCGTAATCGACATCGGCACCGCGCTCGCGCAGCGCCTGTGCCAGTGTCTCGCGACCGCCGACGCCGCGCAGGATCAGTACGCGTTCGCCGCGGAGATCGGCAAATGCCGGCAGTGCCAGCAGCGCTTCCGTGTTCTGGTTACCGCCCGGTTCGATGGCGTCGATATCGTACTGGCGCAGCGCTTCCATCGTCGCCGCGCCGATGCCGTACCAGCGCAGGCCCTGTGGCCACTGCGGCCAGTATTGCGCCAGCCACTCCACGCCGAAGTGTACGGCATTGACGCTGATGGCGATGACGCGCTGGTAGTGGTCGAGGTCGAGCGCCAGCGATTTGCCGCGCTGATGGATGTCGGCATCGGCGACCGGGTCGAGCGGTGCCACCGACAGCAGCGGCACGTGGCGCACTTTGAACCCGGCCTCGACCAGCGCGGCCACCAGCGCGTCGGCGCGACCGCTCGGGCGGGTCACCAGCACGCTCAACGTCACGTCTCAGCCCTCCTGTTCGCCGTAGACCTTGCGCAGGATGGCACCGGCTCCCTGCGCCAGCAGCTGTTCGGCGACACCGATGCCGAGCGATTCGGGGTCGGCGATCGAACCGCGTGCCTCGGCGCGCAGCAGCTCGCCGCCTTCCGGGTCGCCGACCAGCCCGCGCAGCCAGAGCGTGTCGCCCTCCAGCTCGGCGTAGCAGGCGATCGGCACCTGGCAGCCGCCGTGCAGGTGGCGGTTCAGCGCCCGCTCGGCGCGAACTCTCAACGAGGTGCTTTCGTGATGCAGCGGTGCCAGCAGTTCGCGCAGGCGCTGGTCCGATTCGCGAATCTCGATGCCGACCGCCCCCTGGCCACCGGCCGGCAGGCTGACGATCGAGTCGAGGCGCGCGCGAATGCGCTCATCGAAACCGAGCCGCAGCAGGCCGGCGGTGGCGAGGATGATGGCGTCGAACTCGCCGGCATCGAGTTTGGCCAGCCGCGTGTTGACGTTGCCGCGCAGTGAACGGATCTGCAGATCGGGACGCCGTGCGCGCAGCTGGCAGTGGCGGCGCAGGCTCGACGTGCCGACCACGGCGCCGTGTGGCAGCGCGTCGAGGTTGTCGAAGCGGTTGGAGACAAAGGCGTCGCGCGGGTCCTCGCGCTCGCAGATGGTGGAGAGACCGAGCCCTTCCGGAAACTCCATCGGCACATCCTTCATCGAGCGCGCTGCTCGACGGCAGCGCCGACCTCGCCGTGCACTCGATGAAGGATGTGCACGGCGAGGTCGGCGCTGCCGTCGAGCAGCGCGCTCTCCAGCTCCTTGACGAACAGCCCCTTGCCGCCGACCTTGGCCAGCGGCGTATCGAGGATCTTGTCGCCGCGGGTGGTGAAGGTGATCAGCTCGACCGCGAGGCCGGGGTGGTGGCGCTGCAGTTCGGCGCGGACGAACTCCGCCTGCCACAGCGCGAGCGGGCTTTTACGGGTGGCGATGCGAATGGTTTCGAGGTGGGAATCTGCGGACATGGCAAGCGGACGACATCGGAAAAGCGGCCATGATAGGTGACGCGCTGCATCAAGTCCTCCCCTGCGCAGTAGGGGAGGTGCCGAGCACAGCGAGGCGGAGGGGTCCGGGGTTGAAAGGCGGACCCCCTCCCCCTGCGGGGGACTCCCCCTATTTCATAGGGGGAGACTTCAAAGCGTCTCCAGTGCCTCGCGCACCAGCGGCAGGTGGCGGCGGCTGACCATCGGCCCCTGCGCCACGTCGGCCAGCTTGACCCGGTACTGGCCGCGCAGCATGCGCTCCAGCCCGAGCACGTAGTCGACCACCACCAGCGCATTGCGGTGCACGCGCAGCAGGCGGCGACCGAACTCGTCCTCCAGCTCCTTCAGCGTGTCGTCGATCAGCAGCTCGCCGCCGGCGTGGTAGACGGTGACGTATTTGTGGTCGGCGAGAAAGTAGCGCGCCTGCGCCAGCGGCAGCAGCTCGACACCGCGCCGCGAGCGCGCCGACAGGTGGCTGCGGGTGCGCGGCGCCGAGTCGTCGACGATCGGGATGCGGTGGGCGGCCAGCCTCTCCGCCTTGGCCAGTGCCAGCGCCAGCTTCTCCTGGCTGACCGGCTTCAGCAGGTAGCCGATGGCGTTGGCCTCGAACGCCTCGATCGCATAGTCGTCGTAGGCGGTGCAGAAGATCACCGCCGGCGCCTGCGGCTGCTCGGCCAGCGCGCGCGCCACCGACAGGCCGTCGACGCCGGGCATGCGGATGTCGAGCAGCAGCACGTGCGGCTCCAGCGCCGAACAGGCCCGCAGCGCCTGCTCGCCGTTCTCGGCCTCGCCGACCACCGCCACGCCGGGCTGGCTCTCCAGCAACCGGCGCAGGCGCGCGCGCGCCAGCGGCTCGTCGTCGGCGATCAGAACCCGCGTCGTTGCCATCATGTTCATGTCGTCTCCATGCGGGGGCGGTAGCGCAGCTCGGCGCAGAACTCGCCTCCCTCCTCCCTGGCGACCAGCGCCGCGTCGTCGCCGTAGAGCGCGCGCAGGCGGTCACCGATGTTCTCCAGCGCCATGCGGTTGCCGCGGTGGTTCTCGCGCGGGCCTTCCGCCAGCGGGTTGCAGACGGTCAGCCGCACCTCGCCGCCGACCAGCGCGCCGCCGATCGCGATCAGCCCGCCGTCCGGCCGCGCCTGGATGCCGTGGTAGACGGCGTTCTCGATCAGCGGCTGCAGGCTCAGCGCCGGAATCGGCAGATCCTGCGGCAGCTGGTCCAGCCGCCACTGCACCTGCAGCCGCGAGCCGAGCCGCAGCTGTTCGATCTGCAGGTAGCGCCGGCACAGCTCCAGCTCCTCGGCCAGTGTCACCTCGGCGCTGGTCTGCGCCAGCGAGGCGCGAAACAGTGCCGCCAGATCCTCGACCGCCGCCTCCGCCGCCCGCGCATCGACCGCGATCAGGCTGGCGATGCTGTTCATCGTGTTGAACAGGAAGTGCGGGCGGATCCGCGCCTGCAGTGCCTCGATGCGCGCCTCCAGTTCAGCGCGCTGGCGCCGCCGCAGTGCCTGCGCCAGATAGAAGTAGCGCAGTGCGATGCCACCGACCACCGCCGCCATCAGCAGCTGCTCGGTCAGCCGCCAGCCGTCGAAACGCCAGTTGCCCTGCAGCCCGCCGTCGAGCAGCCACTGGCCGCCGAGTCCCACCAGCGCCGTCACCAGCAGCACCCAGCCGAAGCAGAGTGCCGCCGCCGATGATTGCCGCCACGCGACCAGACGGCGCCGCAACTGGCAGAGCCCGGCCGCGGACAGCAGTCCGGCCCACTGCACGAACAGCGACGCCATGGCGAAGTACTGCCAGTCGAAACTGCGCAGGCCGGCGGTCGCCAGCGTCAACAGCAGCGCCAGCAGCTCGCCGAACAGCACCAGCAGGAACAGCGGCTGCACGCGGCACAGGTCGGGCAGAAAGAAGTTATCGGCATCCGGGTTTCTCTCCCTGCCGGCGCGCGATCCCTCCTTCATATCCGTTGCCGCTGCCCCCGCCTGTTCGCGCACGAAATCTGTGCAAAACCTCCGCAAGGGTAGACGACAACCCGCGAACCTGCCGGGCGTGGAGGGGCTGAACGGGCGTCGGAGCAGGATGGATGGTCGGCCGCGATTGCCGCCGATCGCGGGTGGGGCGGGAAAGAGCCGGCTGATATAATCGCGCGCCCTTTTCCCGCCCACCTCCCAGCCGGAACCGAACCGATGAGCGACTCTGAATCAACCCTGAAACCCCCAGAGTCGACCTTGAAACCCTGGGGCGGCCGCTTCAGCGAACCCACCGATGCGTTTGTGGAGCGCTTCACGGCGTCGGTGACCTTCGACCAGCGTCTCTATCACCACGACATCAACGGTTCTCTGGCACATGCGCGCATGCTGGCGCAGGTCGGCGTGCTGACTGCCGAAGAGTTGACGCTGATCGAGACCGGGCTGGAAGAGATTCGCGCCGACATCGAGGCGGGCCGCTTCCACTGGTCGGTCGGTCTCGAAGACGTGCACATGAACATCGAGGCGCGGCTGACCGACAGGATCGGTATCGCCGGCAAGAAGCTGCACACCGGTCGCTCGCGCAACGACCAGGTTGCCACTGACGTGCGTCTTTATCTGCGCGACGAGATCGACGCCATCGCCGTCGAACTGACCCGGCTGCAGCGCGGACTGATCGAACTGGCGGCGAACAACGCCGAGGTGATCATGCCCGGCTTCACCCACCTGCAGACGGCGCAGCCGGTCACCTTCGGTCATCACCTGCTGGCGTGGAACGAGATGCTGGAGCGCGATTTCAGCCGCCTGCAGGATTGCCGCGCGCGCATGAACCAGTCGCCGCTCGGCGCCGCCGCGCTGGCCGGCACCACCTATCCGATCGACCGCCACTACACCGCGCAGCTGCTCGGCTTCGACAAGCCGACCGAGAATTCGCTCGACTCGGTGGCCGATCGCGACTTCGCCATCGAATTCACCGCCTTCGCCAGCCTGTTGATGACGCACCTGTCGCGCTTCTCCGAAGAGCTGGTGCTGTGGACCAGCGCGCAGTTCAACTTCGTGCATCTGCCCGACCGTTTCTGCACCGGCTCGTCGATCATGCCGCAGAAGAAAAACCCCGACGTGCCGGAGCTGGTGCGCGGCAAGAGCGGTCGTGTCACCGGCAACCTGATCGCGCTGCTGACGCTGATGAAGTCGCAGCCGCTGGCCTACAACAAGGACAACCAGGAAGACAAGGAGCCGCTGTTCGACACCATCGACACGGTCAAGGATTGCCTGAAGGCCTACGCCGACATGGTGCCGGCGATCCAGCCGCGCGTGGAGGTGTTGCGCGAAGCGGCGCGGCGCGGTTTCTCGACGGCGACCGATCTCGCCGACTACCTGGTGCGCAAGGGTGTCGCGTTCCGCGATGCGCACGAGATCGTCGGCAAAGCGGTCGGTTATGGCGTGCAGAGCAGCAAG
Source organism: uncultured Verrucomicrobiaceae bacterium (assembly GCA_964386045.1). GTDB lineage: Bacteria > Pseudomonadota > Gammaproteobacteria > Pseudomonadales > CAMLJR01 > CAMLJR01. Next base: position 27,091 of record CAYLRA010000029.1, read on the forward strand.
GATCTGGCCGAGATGTCGCTGGACGAGCTCAAACAGTTCGGCGCGATGATCGAGCAGGATGTGTTCGCGGTGCTGACGCTGGAAGGATCGGTGGCGGCGCGCAACCACATCGGTGGCACCGCGCCGCTACAGGTCAGGGCGGCGGCGCAGCGGGCGCTGGAGAAGCTGCAAACACGAGCGGGAAAGTAATCTCGTCAATTGCGGCCGGCGATCTCTGTCGCCGGCCGCAATATCAGATCACTTCAGCTTGACCACTTCACCTCTCAGCGCAACGCCCGACATGATGGCGCCGGAGTGGCACTCGAACTCGGTTTCGCTGCTCACTTCGTTCTTCTTGTAATAGCTGATGATGTTGATCACCGCGTCACCGCCTTCCATCACCGCGCGATCGCGCAGCGAGATCATCGCCGACAGGAAGGCCCAGTTGCAGGCTTCCTGGTCACTCTTGCCGACGCCGTTGGTCTTCTTGTTGGTCGGATAGCTGCCGATCGATTTTTCCACCGGCGGATGAGTGCCCTTGCCGAAATAGAATTTGACGTCGCTGCCCAGTTTTTCTGTGGCAGCCGGTTGGCTCATTGCCGCGGCGATGGGCTGCATCGATTTGGTGTCGCGCGCCAGGGCCGTGCCGCTGGCCAGCAAAGCGACGCAGCAGGCCGTCGCGATGGAAAGGTTCTTCATGGTGACATCCTCGTTGAGATTGATCTCTTCCTTTACCTGACGCCGACGGCGCCAGGCTCCCGCCGCGGATCATACATGCGCCGGGCGCATTGGCGTGATGGGCACTACTCACCGATCAGAATCAGCTTGCCGCTCTCCGGATCGCGATAGACGCGGCCGACACTCTCCATGCCGCTGCCGTCGCCCTGCAGTCGGGGTGGAAGTTGCGGCAGTTCGCGCCCGCGTTCGACAGCGACGGGTTCGCGCGTCTGCAGTTGCTGCAGCAGGTCGGTGCGCGCCACCAGCGCGGCGATCAGGCCGCAGGCGAAGACCAGCATCAGGTCGACGAGGTTGGCCAGCGAGCCGAGCGGGTCGGTGTCGCTGTCGTCGTCAAAGCGACTGTGGCGCCAGCGCGGTGACATCGCGACTCTCCCTGTTGGTTGCTGTGCCGATGCCGCTGGTGAACCCGGCCATGTCGTGCAGTACCTTCTCCGCCTCTTCGCGCGCGGTGATCAGCGTGTCGTACCAGCGTCGGCGCAGGCGGCCGAGCACGAAGCCGGTGGCGCCGACCAGCAGGCCGAGCACGGTGGTGTCGAACGCCACCTGGATGGCGGTGCTGAGGATTTTCACGTCGCCATTACCCAGTGCGGCGAGACCGGGACCGAGCGGAATCAGCGTGCCCATCAGGCCGAGGATCGGACCGAGGCGTGCGTAGAAATCGGTGCGGTCGATGCGGCGCCGCGCGCGTCGCTCCAGGTCGGTGAGCGGCAGCGAGCGCCAGCGGCGGAAGTGGCTGAGACGTTCGCCGAGTGCGATACCGCCGTCGACGATGGCGACGGCCACCAGCAACAGCAGCAGCGCAATCACCGGTTGCAGCAACAGGCCGACCAGCTGGTGCATGGCGGCGGGCAGATGGGTAATGAGTTCCATGGCTTCGGTCATCCTCTTCTCGCTCCTAATCCGCGCCACACACCCCCGCGCCAGATTCCCACGGCCAGCAGCAGCGCGGCCAACATCAGCAGCCACGAATAGGGGGTGCCGCCTGCCATCGACTGATTCGGATGTTGACCGTCCGCATCGGCGTCAGCGGTTGAGTTGACGTCCGTCTGCTGCAGCTCGGCGATCACGCTCGGCTGTTTGCCGGCCGCAGCCTGTTGCGGCATCTGCGCCTGCGCCAGTCGCTCGCGCAACGCTTCGGCCTGCGCCGGTTTCAATTGGGGCAGCAGCCACTGCAGCATCGGGTGGTCGGGACGGGTGTGGCCGCTGCCGGGCAATCCATGTTCGATGACGAGTCGCGCAAATTCGTCGCCGAGCTGCGCAATGGTCTGCGCATCGGCTTCCCAGAACTCCTTCTGGATCGCCACCAGCATGATCGCCAGCATGTTGGTTTTCACATGGACGTTGTGATTCTGTTCGAGGAAGTGGTCGAGTTCGAGATCGTATTTGTCGTCGATGTAGACCGCCTTCACCGCCTCCCAGACTTCGCCGGTGATGATGTCGGGGTTGGTCACCTGCCAGCCCCACAGGTATTCGACGAACTCACTGCCCATGGTGCGTGCGCCGGCGTAGTCGTGCTGCATCAGCGCCTCGATCCATTGCGGATTGAGGAAGCGGCCGCGCAGCTCGCCGAGCAATGCGCGCGACAGCGGTTCGAGACGGATGCGTTCGGGGTCGGCGTGCCAGCTGACGAAGTTGTCCGGTACGCGGCCGCTGGCATGTTCGACCGCCAGCGACAGGCCGCCGAGAAAATCGAAGGCGTCGTTGTTGTCCATCAGGCCGTAGAGGTTGCTGGCGCGGCCGAGGTAGGTGCGGCGCACGGTTTTCAGCAGATCGCCGAACAGTTCGGGCACGGCCTCGCCCTGGTAATGGCTGCCGTAGGCGTGGCCCATCCGGCGCAGATAGATGTCGGCCAGCTCGCTGCGTGCTGTCCAGGCGCCGGAGCGCTCGACGATGCGATTGATACCGGTGCCATATCCGCCGGGTGCCACGCCGAACATGCGCAGTGTCGCCAGTCGGCCCGCCTCGGCGGCGCTGCGGCCAGCGGTGATCTGCCGGCGCGTGTCATCCACCCAGTGCGCGGCGACGAGATTCTGCTGCAGCGATTCGCGGCCCGGTTCACTGGCGTCGCCAAGGGGTTCGAGCGCGGCGGCGAGCGCCGCCGCCAGTGCCGGGTAATCGCCGCGAATGGTCGCCGCGGCGCCAGCGAGCGCCATCAGGTTGGCGCGTTCGAGCAGCGCCAGCTGATCGCCGTAGAGATCGCGGAACAGGCCGGAGCTGGTGAAGACCACGTCGCGCCGCTGTTCGTCGTCAGCCAGCGCGCGCCGCTTCACGCCTTGCACGATGCCGCGCCCGTTCCAGATCGGTTCGACACCGAGCAGGTCGAGACCGAACGCGACCATCGTGCCTTCGTCGCGCACGGTGTCCGAGGCCCACAGGATCAGCGCATCGCGACCGTCATCACTGCTGCCTTTTTTCTCGCTGCGCGCGCGCTGCGCCAGTTCGCGCCCCATGCGCCAACCGATGCGCGTCGGCAACAGGCTGCTGTCGAGCGCGTGGAAGTTGCGACCGGTCGGCAGTGCTTCCGGCGTGCGGATCGGGTCGTTGCCTTTGCCCGGCGCGACGAAGCGCCCGTTCAGCGCGGCGAGCAGCGCGCGCATTTCAGCGCCTGGCGAGGCAATCAGCAATGATCGGTTGGACACTGCGTCGCCGCCCATCGACTGCAACATCGTGTCGATCGCCTTCTTCTCCCAATCCTTGCCGAACACATGCAGGCCGAGCGGCATGAAACGTTCCTGCAGATGGGTGAGGTAGTGGCCAACCTCATGCGCGAACAGTTCGCCATCGACCTGTTCGTAACTGATGCCGCGCACGGCGAGCGGATCCGCCATCGATTCGCGCAGCTCGCGCTCGATGCCGGAACGACCGATCAGCGCGCGCATCTCGGCCAGCGTGGCGCGCCGTGCCGGCGTGTCACCGCTGCCGGCACCGGTTTCATAACTCTCCACCAGTTGTCGCAGCTGCAGCAGGTCGTCGTAGAGTTCGGTGGCGGCGAGCGGTGGTGTCAGATGGTCGACCATCACCGCCAGGCCGCGCCGCTTGGCCTGGATCCCTTCGCCGACGCCGTCGACGATGTAGGGGTAGATGCTCGGCAGGTCGCTGACGATCAGATCGGCGTAATCGTCGTCGCCGAGTGCGGCGCGGCGACGTGGCAAAAACTCGTACGTCGAGTGGCGGCCGACATGCACCAGCGCATCGGCGCGAAACTTGTCGCGCAAGTAGTGGTAGAAGGCGAGGTACTGATGCGGCGGCGGAAACACCAGGTTGGCGTGCAGCAGCTCCTCGTCGATCTCCCAGCCGCGCGGCGGTTGCGGACCGACGAAGATATTGCCGAAACGCAGGCCGGGCAGTACCAGCCTGTCGTCGCTGACCATCACGTAGCCCGGCGCTTCGCCCCAGCCGCGGATTCCTTCGATGCCGGTGTCGGCCAGCCCCTTCACCAGGGATTCCGGCTCGCGCCAGTCATGTTGTCCCGGTCGCATGATGCGCACGCGTACGGCGGCATCGAGCTGCGCCAGCAGGTCGAGTGCACGCTGGCGCGCCGGGTGCTCGACACCTTCGAGCAGGTGACGAAACTCCTCGATCGCGTGATCGAGCGTCGCGATGGCCAACGCGGTTTCACCGCTGACAGACGCCGTCTGCAGTTGCGCCAGCAAATGGCCGAGAGGACCGTGCACCATCTCGCCGCGCACCGCATCGGGCAGCGTGGTGAACCAGCGCCGGTAGTCGGCCGCGCTCATCGTTTCGACCTCGCGCGCCATTGCCGTCAAGGCGTCGTTCTGCTCCGGCAGGTTGACGCCGCGCTGCTGCAACAGATCGAGCAGGGCGGCGGGTGAGGGCGGTAGTTCGCCGGTGTTGTAGCCGTCGCGCCTGAGTGCCTGCAGCATCTCCCACAGCGAGCGCGGCACGTCGAGGTTGTCGGCGCCGATGTTGTGACGACCGGGCGGGTGGTTGTAGTAGATGATGGCGACGCGTTTGTCGGCGTTCGTTTTCAGCTTCAGCGCCTGCCAGCGCGCGAGGCGTGCGACCAGTTTGTCGACCTGGGTGTCGATCGGTGCCGAGAGGCCGAAACGCAGGCCGGTCAGCGCATCGCTCTGTTGTTCCTGCCAGCCGGCGAGCAGCAGCGGCTGGCTGCTGCCCTGCAGCTCCGGCATCGCCAGCTGGTAGTGCACCTTTTCCTGCGGCAGGCCGTCGGCGGAGAGGCGCCACTGCGTCTCGCTGCGCCCTTCGAGGCGGATCCCCTTCAGCAATGGCACGTCGATCTGTTGCAGCAGCGACGTCACCTGCTCGCGCCCCTCGCCACCGCCGATGACGAAATCCTGCAGGTTGACGATGGCGACCAGCGGGGACTTTTGTTGCGTCGCCTGGCGCTGAATCCATTGCGCGGCCTGAACCGAACCGTTGCCCCAGTCGGCCAGCAGCGTCACGCAGTCGAGTTTCTGTGCAGCCAGCTGTTGGCAGATGGCATCGCTCAGGTCGCGGTCACCGGCGCGGTCGGCGCGGCCGTGATCGAGCACCGCAACCCAGCCCGGTTGCGTCCAGCGCAGTGTCTCGGCGGAATGTTCATTGCCCTGCTGGCGGAAGCGCAGCGGTCCGCGCAGCCGCGGCGCGACCGTCTCGATCCCTGCGCCAAGCCGTGCGCCAAACCAGCCGAGCAGATTGGCGATGTTGTCGGTGCCGCCGGCCAGCCAGTAGCTGCGCGTGGTGAGCCAGTCGCGCTGGCGCGGATGAGCCTGCGCCTGCCGCGCGAGCCAGGCGGCGATATCACCGTCGGGTTTGAGGCGGCCGAAACGTTCGGCCTCGTCGCGATCGGCAAAGGTCTGGGCGCCGCCGATGCGGCTCAACAGCACCAGTTCGCGCTCGCTGTGGATGATGAAGCGGTCACCGCGAAACTCGGCGATCAGCGCGCGCAGCCGCTCCACCTCGGGGCCGAACAGCCCGACCGCGAACAACAGTTGCGCCGGTTGCAGCCACGCGCGCAGTTCGGCATCGCTGAGTTCGGCCAGCTGTTCCGGCGTGCGCGCCTGGATGGCGATGCCGGGGTTTTGCGGGTGAAGTCGATTGGCACCGGCGGCGAACTCCGCGGCGCTGTTGGCGGAGACAATCGCATTTATCTGTGCGTTGATCCGGGCGAGAGCACTGTTGGTGAACAGCAGGGCGAAAGCGAACAGCAGCGAGGCAAAACGATTCATCAACCACTCCCGTTGCGGCAGTGGTTGAACAGAACAGACGGATGCGGAGAGAGAGCGACCGAGTGCCCTGCCCAAACCGCCCACCGCAGTTTGTCGAGGAGAGCACCGGGCTGGTGTCGGACTCAGCGGCGATCACCGTCAGGTGAAAGCGCTTTACCGTTGCGGGGGCAGCGTCAGGATTGCACTGACTTCCCATTTACCCCAGGTCGTGACCCGGGCACCGCGATGCTCTGAATGTGAAAACGGCGCTCACACTAATGGGTCGCGACCGCGCTGGCAACGTGCGCTGTGTCAGCGGTGCAGTTCGCCGGCACGTTCGGGTTGGTAGGCCAGCTCGAGGATGCGCACGCGACGGTGGTCGCCACCGGGCACTGGCCAGTCGATGGCGTCACCCACGGACAGCCCGAGCAGCGCGCTGCCGATCGGTGCCAGCACCGAGACGGTGCCCGGCGCGCCGGCATCGCGGGGGTAGCAGAGGGTCAGTTCGAATGGTTCGCCGCTGGCGGACGGTGTGCCCGGCTCCTCGAACGCGAAGCGCACGGTTGAGTTCATCGTCACCAGCGTCGGCGGCACGGCCCTGGGCTCGATGATGTCGGCGCGGCCCAGCTCCGCTTCCAGCGCCTCGGCGGCGGCCGAATGCTCGGTCGCGATCAGTTCCTCCAGGCGGGCGAGGTCGAGCGAGGTAACAGTGATCGAAGGCTGTGCGGTCATGGTGTCCTCCCGAGGGGTTGGTGTTCACCGGTTGTGACAGTGTGGCGCCGGGTGCGGCTGGAAAGTCCAGAAAGCAAAAGCCCCGCTCGATGGCGGGGCTCTGCGATCTACCAGGGGAAGCGTTACTTGATCTTCGCTTCCTTGTAGAGCACATGCTTGCGCACCACTGGATCGTACTTCCTGAATTCGAACTTGTCCGGGGTGTTGCGCTTGTTCTTGGTGGTCGTATAGAAGTGGCCGGTGCCCGCGGAGGAGACCAGACGGATTTTGTCGACGGCGCCTTTCTTAGCCATTTGTCAGCTCCTCAAACCTGTTCGCCGCGGGCGCGGATGTCGGTCAGAACCGACTCGATGCCCACCTTGTCGATGATGCGCAGACCTTTGCCCGACACGCGCAGCGTCACGAAGCGCTTCTCGCCTTCGACCCAGAAGCGGTGGTGGTGCAGGTTCGGCAGGAACCGGCGCTTGGTGCGGTTCTTGGCGTGGGACACGTTGTTACCGGTGATCGGACGCTTGCCGGTAACCTGACAGACTCTGGACATGATCTTTGCCTCGTAAACGACCCCGCGTGGGGCCGTGTCATTCATTCGTTCTCGCTGCCTGGCTGGCGCGGCAGCCACCCGGTTGGGGGCCGCGAGAGGCGGGGCCGGGCGAAAGAGCGCGACTTTATATCAGAAGAGCGAAAGAGCGGCAACATCTACAGCCAGCCGCGCTCCGCCAGCGACACCACCTCGCCGTCGCCGACGACGATGTGGTCGAGCAGGCGGATGTCGACCAGTGCCAGCGCGTCGCGCAACCGCTCGGTGATGCGGCGGTCGGACTGGCTCGGCTCGGCCACCCCCGACGGATGGTTGTGGGCGACGATGATGGCGCCGGCGTTGTGCGCCAGGCAGCGCTTGACCACTTCGCGCGGGTAGACCGCGGCGCTGTCGAGGGTGCCGCGGAACAGCGGTTCGAAGGCGAGCACGCGGTGCTGGCTGTCGAGGAAGAGCGCGGCGAATACTTCACTGCGTTCGTCGCGCAGTTGCGCCTGCAGGTAACGCCGTGTCAACGCCGGGCTGGTCAGCGCCTCGCCGCGCGCGAGCTGTTCGTGCAGGTGGCGTCGCGCCATCTCCAGCACTGCCTGCAGCTGCGCGAACTTGGCGGAACCGAGACCCTTGGCGGCGCAGAAGTCGCGCTGCTCCGCGTCGAGCAGCCGGCGCAGGCCGCCGAAGCGATTCAGCAGGTCGCGCGCCAGATCGACCGCGGTGATGCCGGCGACACCGGTGCGCAGGAAGATCGCCAGCAGTTCGGCGTCGGAGAGGGCGCCGGCGCCCCGTTGCAGCAGTTTTTCGCGCGGCCGTTCGTCGAGCGGCCAGTCGGTGATCGCCATCGCTCCTCCCTGATCGATTTCATCCGTGGGTGCCACGCCGGTTCCGTCGCCGCGGGCAGGCGCGTATCTTAGCGGCTCTTCGATCCGCCAGACCTTGGCCCGCGTCCGGATTTTCGCCATGAGCAGCCTCGCCAACCGACAGATTCTCCTCGGCATCAGCGGCGGCATCGCCGCCTACAAGTCGGCCGAGCTGG
>CAYLRA010000030.1:0-34374 GCA_964386045.1 uncultured Verrucomicrobiaceae bacterium
GGACCCCTCCGCCTCGCTGCGCTCGGCACCTCCCCTACTGCGCAGGGGAGGACTCATGCTCAAACGCCAAACGCCGCCCCATCGATGAACAGATCCGGCCCCAGCTCGACCTCGCCGCGCGTGCCCGGCGCGCGCCACGGCGTCGCGTGCAGCCCCTCCGGCTTGTCGTCGGCCAGCGGCAGGTTGTGCAGCTCACCGAACACCGCCCGGTGCAGGTCGCTGCGGTAGACGCGGCGGATCACCGCCTCGGTCACCACCTCGTCGCGCAGCTGGCGCCAGCGCTGCATCTGCTGCAGGAACCAGCGCGCCTGCGAGCGCCACGGGAAGTTGGCCTGATAGCGGTGGAACACATGGAAATGATCGGCGCCGCGCGGTTGCTGCGACAACCCCACCGGCAGTTCGGCATGCAGCGGCTGCGCCAGCCAGTCGGGGGGGACGTCGAGGTACGGCCCCTCCAGCGAACCGCGCCGCTCGATCAGCGCCAGCGCCTCGTCGATATTGGCGTCGGCCCACGCCGCCGCCTGCGACAGCGCGCGCAACAGCGCCGCGTGTGTCTCGGGGTGCTGTTCGGCCCACTGCTCGGTGACGCCGAACACCTTCTCCGGCGCGTTCTGCCAGATCTCGTAGCCAGTCACCAGACACTTGCCGAGCCCCTGCGCGACGGCGCAGCTGTTCCACGGCTCACCGACGCAGAACGCATCGATATGTTCGAGCCGCAGGTTGTCGACCATCTGCAGCGGCGGCAGCGCCACCAGCTTGACGTCGCGCACCGGGTCGATACCGGCCGCCGCCAGCCAGTAGCGCAACTGGTAGTTGTGGCTGGAGAACGGAAACACCGTCGCCAGCACCAGCGGCTCCAGCCCCGACTCGGCGCGCTCGCGCACCACCGCGGCCAGTGCGTGTGCGGCATCGAGCGCGCCGCTGCCCTGCGCGCGCGCCTGCAGCGCGGCGAACAGCCGGTTGGAGACGGTGATGGCGTTGCCATTCAGGCCGAGTGAAAAGGCGGTCAGCATCGGCTTCTTCAAACCGCCGATACCCAGTGTCGCCGCCAGCAGCATCGGCGCCAGCATCTGCGCACCGTCGAGCTGGCCGACGATCAGCTTGTCGCGGATGTTGGCCCACGACGCCTCGCGGCACAGCTCCACCTGCAGCCCCTGCCCGGCGAAGAAGCCGCGCTCGCGCGCCACGATCAACGGCAGGCAGTCGGTCAGCGGGATATAGCCGAGCCGCAGCTCCGCTTTCTCGATGGTCATGAGGTACCTCGGGGTTCTGCCATGTCAGCCGTCCAGCAGCTCGAACACGGCGATGATGTTGGCCGCCACCTCGGGCAGCCGCTGGCCGCGATCCATCGCCATCTTGCGCATCGCGGCGTAGGCCTCCGGCTCGCTCATGCCGCGCTGTTTCATCAGGCAACCCTTGGCGCGCTCGATGGTCTTGCGATCGGCCAGCTGCGTGCGGGTCTCCTCCAGCTCGCGCCGCAGCGCGTGGTACTCGCGAAAACGGGCGATGGCGACATCGACGATCGGCTTCACCCGGGCAGGATTGAGGCCGTCGACGACATAGGCACTGACGCCGGCGCGCACCGCGCGCTCGATGGTCGCGGTGTCGCCCTCGTCGGCGAACATCACCACCGGGCGGGGATTGTCGCGATGCACCAGCGCCATGTGCTCCAGCGTGTCGCGGTCGGGTGAGTCGAGATCGATGACGATGACGTCCGGTTGCAGCGTCGCCACCTGCCCGGCGAGGCCGGCGGCGCTGCTGAGACGCGCGATCACCGTGAAGTTGTGGTCGGTCAGCGCCTGCTCCAGCAGGGCGGCGCGCGCCGGCTGGTCATCGACCAGCATCACGGTGAGGGGGCGTTGGGCAGGGGACGACATCGGCAGACGGGTTCACAGCACAAGACAACGACGACGGCGCGCCGGACATCGACGAACAAAGCAAGCAGGGTGCCAGCCCGCCGCTCGACGTCATCCCGACACCTTTAAGCAGGCCGCGGCCGATACCCAGCCTTGTTGTGGTGCACTCGAATCGAGACCGCCCCAAAAAGAGGCTGCGTGCACCGGCGGCCACAAAGACCGCGGGGAGCCGGATGGCCGAACAAAAAATTGCCGGGAGCAATTTTTGGCGTCGCGTCAGCGACGACCCGAAGGGTGGCCGCCAGGGACGGCAGGCCACAAAAAAAACCCCGCCGATCGGGCGGGGTGGCGAAGCGGGAGTGCTCGAGAACTGAGCGGGGCGGAGCCCCTCAGCCGCAGCGGCCGGCGCGGCACTTGAAGATGCCGCCGCGCGCCGTGTGGAAAGTGCCGTTGTAATGCTGGTTGTCGCGGAACTCGCCGACGAAGCGATCGCCGTTGGGCCAGACATAGGTTCCCTGCCCCTGGCGCACGTTACCCGCGAACGAACCGGTGTACCTGCTGCCGCGAGCCCAGGCGTAGACACCCTCGCCCTGGCGCTGGCCCTTGTGCCACTGGCCGCTGTAACGGTCGCCGGAAACGTAGCTCCAGGTTCCCGTGCCCTGCATGTAACCCTGCGCGAAGTTGCCCTCGTAACGGTCACCGTTGCGGAACAGCACGACACCGGCGCCATCGGGAACACCCGCCACGCAGCGACCGGTGTAGATGCCGGTCAGGCTTTTGTCGACGGGGTAGACATAGTTGGTCTTGCAGACCTCTTGCCCGGCAGAGTGGACACTCGCAATCGTAACGCCCGGATCAACTGCGTGGGCCGCACTCGCCAGGAACAGAACACACAATGCTTTGATCGCTCGCATGACAGATCCCTCCTGGGTTGCGTCGGAGTCGAATCTAGTCAACGCCGTGACCGACAACAAGCGTGTTTTGTGACGCACAACAACGCACAACCTCGCTTGGTTTGTCAGCCCCCTAACGGGTATCTCCAGTTGCGATCATTTCGCGTCAGCACGCTGACACAGCGCCACCACAATCGCCTTCCGCGTACAGATCCACGCCAACAAATCAACTTCCGCAACCCGCGACAACCACTCGCTACCGCACTTCGTCAACAATTTGTCTCCAGCGACCGGCGCATTGACTGCGCTCGCCAGCCTGGCGATGCCGTTGCACGAAATCGGCACCTTGAGGCCATCGGCGGGAGTGGCCGCCGACACTCTCGATGCATGCTTTTTCATCGATAACAAACAGTTGCCAAAACAGGTACGCCATCTGCAATCGCCAGCCAACTTCCCGTCAACGCCGGGTTAGATACAGGCTGGCGATTTCACCGCAACCCTATAAAAAAACAATCTAGGCGCGGCACGCCATTTGCGGTCACTACGGATTGCCGGCGCGACACGCTGCCATCGGCAAAAGGGGTGGTGGCATAATGCGCCGCCTCCCCCGACCCGGGCGCCACGAAACAGGATTGATACCCGCATGCAACGACTCCCCCAGGTTCTGCAGAGCCAATCGCTGCAACCCGCCCTGATCACCGTCATCACCACGCTGACCGACGGCTGCCGCGATATCGCGCGCAATATCAGCCGCGGCGCGCTGGCCGACATCCTCGGCGCCGCCGGTGCCGAGAACGTCCAGGGCGAGCAGCAGAAGAAGCTCGATGTCATCGCCAACGACATCCTGAAGGCGCTGCTGCAGGTCGAACCGAGCGTGCGCGCACTGGCCTCGGAAGAGGAGGAGCAGATCGTGCCGTGCAACAGCAGCGGTCGCTACCTGATCGCCTTCGACCCGCTCGACGGTTCGTCGAACATCGACATCAACGGCATGGTCGGCACCATCTTCTCGATCTTCGACGCGCCGGGCGCAACCCCGGTGCAGGAGCAGGACTTCCTGCGCCCCGGTCGCCAGCAGGTGGCCGCCGGCTACGTGCTCTACGGCCCCTCGGTGATGCTGGCGCTGACCGCCGGCCAGGGTGTGCAGATGTACACGCTCGACCCGATCAGCGGTGACTTCCTGCTGACGGTGGATCGCGTTTCGATCCCGGCGCAGACCAGCGAGTTCGCCGTCAACATGTCGAACCAGCGCTTCTGGTCGGGGCCGATGCGCGCCTACGTCGCCGATCTGCTGCTCGGCAGCGACGGTCCGCGCGGCAAGAACTTCAACATGCGCTGGATCGCGGCGATGGTGGCCGATGTGCACCGCATCCTCTGCCGCGGCGGCCTGTTCGCCTACCCCTGGGACCGGCGCGAAGCGGACAAACCCGGCAAATTGCGGCTGATGTACGAAGCCAACCCGATGGCGCTGCTGATCGAACGTGCCGGCGGCGAGGCGTGGACCGACAGCGACAAGATCCTCGACCTGCAGCCGCAGCAGATCCACCAGCGAGTGCCGGTGATCCTCGGCTCGGCGGAAGAGGTGCTCAGCTGCGTCGACTACCATCGACGCGGCTGAGGAACGAACGGGAAACGTCGAAAAAAGAGCGGCGGACTACCAGCCCTGCAACGCCACCGCGCCACTGCCGCCCACCGCCGGCAGCGATCGATGCGGCAGATGCAGACGCTGCGGACGCCGCGGCAGGTTCACGGTGACCTGATGTGGCGGGCTCTCGTCGCCAACCTCGTCAAAGTGGGCGAGACGGCGGAACTCGGCAAAGGGCATCTCCACCGATTCACTGCGACTGCCAGCGCTGAAGCAGACCGACTGTCCACTCTCGAACAGTGGCAGGGCGTAGGCATTGAGTCCGAACAGATGGCCAACCGGCGGGATGGCGCCGCGCTCACAGCGCGGGAAACAGCGCGCGACGCTGCGCTCCGGCGCCAGCTCCACGCGCCTGGCGCGGAGCACCCGGCGCAGCGTATCGAGACTGAGATGGATGTCGGCCGGCACCACCACCATCGCCAGCGTGCCGTCGATCTGCACCAGCACCGGCTTGACCAATCGTCGCAACGGCACCTGCAGCACTGCCGCCTGGTCGGCGAGGCGCTCGACCGGCGCGTGCTGATGCAGGTGATAGATGGCGCGACAACGGTTGAGGTAGTCGATCAGCAAAGGGCTCGCCATTCTCGGTCCCTCCTGGCTTCGCTGCGCCGATTTGCGACGCAGATCGCAATGGATCGGAGCGCGGAATCTCAGAAGCTACTCCAGCACCGCCACTGCTGTCCTGCCCCCAAAAAAGACCGATTTGTTATATCCCCAACACTCATGTGCTTAGGCGTTTTTCTTCAAGCACAGCTAAATCCATCGTGGCGATCAGCACTACCCGCCCTTATTCCGCGAGTCTGGAAAGCGCGGCCAACGCGGCAGGCTCACTCGACGGGCTTGCCGGTGTCCGCCACGTCCACGCCACTCTTCTGCCCGAGTCCGCCCATCACGATCATCTGCAGCGCTTCGCCCGGCGACATGTCGACCGGCGTCAGCCGCTCGCGCGGCAGTACCACGGCGTAGCCGCCCACCTGGTAACTCATCGGCAGGTAGACCAGATCGAAATCGGCCGGCAGCCAGGCGACGCCGTGCCCACCCTGTTGCAGCACGATGCCGAACACCCGCCCCTCGACACCGGCGATATCGACCATCACCACACGGCTTCCAGGCGACTGCCCCTTGCCACTGAGAAGATCCGTCAGCTGGCGCACCACCGGGTAGATGCGCCCGATCACCGGCGTCTGCTCGACCCAGCGCTCCAGCACCTCCCCCACCTTGCGCATCAGCACGTTGCGCGTGGCGACACCGAGCAGGAAGGCCGCCAGCAGGAACAGCACCAGCGCCGAGCCGGGAATGTACCAATCCGCCGGCAGCACCAGCAGGATCAGCGGCCGCAACGTCCGCTCGATGTAGCCGCTGATCCAGATCACGAACACCCCCGTGACCAGCAGCGGCACCAGCAGCAGCAGGCCGCGCAGCGTCTGCGCCGTGATCCAGCCCCAGAACCGAGCCAGCTCCATGATTCACTCCAGATAATTGCCGCGAACCGCGGTGGGCGGCTAGCCTACCACGCCGCTGTTTTCCCTCATGACAAGGCCACGATGAACCTCACCTTCCTCGGCACCTCCGCCGGCCAGCCCACTCGCGAGCGCAACGTCACCGCGCTGGCGATCGGCCTCGACAACGAACGCGACTGGTATCTGGTCGACTGCGGCGAGGCGACGCAGCACCGCCTGCTGCTGACACCCCACAGCCTCGCCCGGCTGCGCGCCATCTTCATCACCCATGTGCACGGCGACCACTGCTTCGGCCTGCCCGGCCTGATCGCCAGCGCCAACATGAGCGGTCGCACCACGCCGCTGGTTCTCTGCGCACCCGCCGGCATCGAAGAGTTCGTGCGCGCAGCGCAACAGTGGACCGACCCTTCGACGCTGAACTTTCCGCTGCAATTCGTGCGCAGCGACGCCGCCGACTTCTGCTACAGCGACGAACATCTCATCGTCGACAACACCGCCCTGTCGCACCGCGTGCCGAGCTTCGCCTATCGTCTCACCGAGATCGTGCGCGAGCGCCACCTCGATGGCGCCCTGCTGACGCAGTTCGGCGTGCCGCGCGGCCCGCTCTGGGGCGCCCTGCAACAGGGCGAGAGCGTCACCCTGGCCGACGGTCGCAGCATCGCTCCGCAACAGGTGTGCCAGCCGCAACGTCGGCCGCGCCGCATCGTGGTCGGCGGCGACAACGACCGCCCCGAGCTACTGGCGCCGCTGCTGCGCGACTGCGACCTGCTGGTGCACGAGGCGACCTTCAGCGAAGCGGTGCTGGCCCGCGTCGGCCCGCGCTATCAACACAGCACGCCGCAACAGGTGGCACAAGCCGCCACCCGCGCCGCGTTGCCGCACCTGATCCTGACCCACTTCAGCCAGCGTTATCGCCGGCATCCGCGCGGCGGCGAGGAGAGCATCGGGGTACTGGCCGCGGAGGCGCGTCGGCACTACGCCGGCGCGCTGTTCATGGCCGACGATCTGGCGCGCTTCGAACTGACACGCGACCACCGCGTGATCGAGGCCGCGCGCGAACGCGAATAGGCAACGGCGGCGCAAAAAAAACGGCGACCGAAGTCGCCGTCTCTCTACATCTGCCGCCGGCTCAATCGAGGCCGGGCGTGGTCATGATGTCGCAGTCGAGCCGGGTGATGATCCGCTCGGCCGTGGTACCACGCCAGCGATTGGGGCGCGGACGGGTGCCGAGGATCAGCAGATCGGCGTTGATCTTGGTCGCCACCTGGCGGATGACATCGTCGGTTTCACCGGCCATGACATGGATGTTGGCGGAATCGACACCGGTCATCGCCACCAGCTGCGAGCGGTCGGGGTAGTTCAGCGAAT
Source organism: uncultured Verrucomicrobiaceae bacterium (assembly GCA_964386045.1). Classification (GTDB taxonomy): domain Bacteria; phylum Pseudomonadota; class Gammaproteobacteria; order Pseudomonadales; family CAMLJR01; genus CAMLJR01. The sequence goes on from CAYLRA010000030.1 coordinate 7,220, forward strand.
CCTCGTAGGCGTTGACCACGTGCAGCTCGGCGCCGAACAGGCTGGCCATCCCCCTGGCGCGCACCAGCGTCGATTCGTTGAGTTTCTGGTGCTCCGGCTTGTGCGACTGCACGTTGAGCGCAGCCAGCAGCACCTTGCGCTTCGGCGCCGAGTTGGGCTGCGCGAACAGGACCGGTGCCTGCGCGGTGCGCATCAGCCGCCACACCGACTCGTTGAACAGGCGACCGCGCTCGTGCGGCTTGGTCGCCAGCGGCAGCATGATCGAATCGATCTGCTCGGCGCGGGCAACGCGCAGGATGGTGCCGTACCAGTCGGTCGACCAGCTCACCTGCACACTGAACGGATAGCCGCGATCGCTCAGCGGTGCCACCACCTTCTCCATCATCCAGTCGCTGTCGCGCAGGATGGCCGGATTGTCGGCGCTGGTGTCGACGCTGTCGGTATCGACGGCCAGCAGCACCTTGATCTCCAGCGGCTTGCCGTACGCTGTCTTGGCGATCTCGTCGTTGGTGCTGAGCGCCCGCTCCAGCGCCAGCAGACCGCCCGACGACGACGGGTCGACCACGACCAGCACTCTGCCGTGAACCGGCATGGTTTTATTCATGCTTCTAACTCCTGAAGATGATGGGGTGGCACACTTTGCGCGAGTATATGCAGCGCGTCATCGCCGGGTAAACAACCCGCCTCCGGCAAGGTCGAACAGATCAAAGCCGGTCACGGGAAGCAGGACCAATCCACGCCACGGAGGAACACCATGGACACCTCTACCCACAACCTCAGCGCCCTGTTCAAGCAACTCGGGCTGCCCGACAGCGGTGCGGAAATCAACCGCTTCCTGCAGGAGCACACGCTGGAGGCCGGCCAGCGGCTTCCCGACGCCTGTTTCTGGAGCAGCACCCAACGGCAGTTCCTGAGCGAGGGGTGGATTCAGGATTCGGACTGGGTCGAGGCGATCGACGAACTGGCGGTTCGGCTGCGCCACTGATGCCGCGCGTGTTGCCCATGGCCAGGCTCAAACGGCTCGGACTGCTCTGCGCACTGCTTGCAGGCGCCACGGCCGTCGCTGCCCAGCAGCGCCACCTGCACGCCGTACCGTTGCAGCGCGCGCTGCCGGAACAGATTGCGCCCGTACTGAGCGCGCAGGTGGGGCCAGGCTCAACGGTAACGACCTACGGCAATCAGCTGATCCTCAATGTCACCGATGCCGAGTACGCGCAGATCCGGCAGTTACTGCAGCAACTCGATACCGCGCAGCGCTCGCTGCAGATCGCCGTGCGCGGCCTGCGCAACAGCGGCGCACAGATCAGCTCGGGCAGCGTGCAGGGCAACTGGGGCAACGATCAGGTGCGGGTGCGAACCGGCAATGGCTGGCAGCCGCGCAACACCACCACGGTGCGCGTCGAGCAGCGCTCGGTGCAGGGCAGCGGTAGCGGTGACCAGCAGGTGCGCGCCGTCGAAGGGATGGCCGCCTACATCGGCAGCGGTTCACTGCAGTCGTTCAGCACCGGTTACGGCACGCGCGAGGTGGTGCCGGTGGAGAGCGGCTTCTACGCCACGGCGCGGGTGATCGGCGACGAGGTGGTGGTCGATATCGAGCAGCGCGACGACCGCACCACGCAAGACAGCGGCGGTCGCACCCTCCACACCGCCGGCATCAACACGCAGGTGCGCGGCCGGCTGGGCGAGTGGATTCCACTCGGTGTTGTGACACAGCAGGATCGGCAGGACGAACGCGGTATCGGCGGCTACCGCAGCGAACAATCGAGCCGTGGCAGCGATGTCGCGATCAAGGTCGATCTGATCGACTGAATTACGAGCCGGACCCGCTCTGCTCCAGCCGGCTCTCCAGATAACGGCGCGCCTTCTCCGATTCAGCGAGCCGGTAGCGCAGGTCGGCCGCCTCCTGTCGCGACTGCTGCAGCTGCTGCTGCAACCCCTCCTTTTCCGTCTCCTGCGCCAGCTGCTGCTGGCTCAGTTCGTTCTGCCAGTAACGCCTCGCCGCGCGCTGCGCGACCAGGTAGCCGAGCACGACTCCGACGACAACGGCGAGCAACCAGGCGACAAGCATCGAACTTCTCCAGGATGGATATCCGTCAGGCGTAGAACATCGCGCCGCGCATCTGCCAGCGGCAGTTGGCCGAGAACTGGCGCGCCAGAAAGTCGGCCTGGTCGGGCAGGATGCGGCGGCTGTTGACCAGCGCCAGGAACTCGGCCGGATTGGGACGAAACGGCAGCGCACGCAGCTCCATGCCGACATCTTCCGGTTTGTGGCAGCCCTTGTGCTGGTTGCAGCGACGGCAGGCGGCGACCACGTTCTCCCAGCTGTCGCGGCCACCGCGCGAACGCGGCAACACATGATCGCGGGTCAGCTCGTGATAGCCGAAGCTTTTGCCGCAGTAGAGACACTCGTAGTTGTCGCGCTCGAACAGCGCGCGGTTGGAGAGCGGTGGCTTGGTGCGCTGGCGCGCCAGCTGGTCGCCGCCGCAGGCGAGGATGCTCGGCAGCTCGATGACGGTGCGCTCGCCGGTGAGCCGGCTGCGTCCGCCGTGGATCTCGAAGATGGTCTCGCCCAGCGTCCACAGGATCAGGTCGCGCGAATAGAGACAGACCGCCTCCTGCCAGCTGAGCCAGTCGATTGGCTGCCCCGCCTTGTTCAACCGCAAAATCTGCACAACCCGGCCCCCGCGCGACGCGTCTGCCACACCGGCGGCGCCGGTGACTGCTGGCCTTGCATGAAACCGGGCCATTATTGGCGTGCGATTGTTGCTTTTTCAACCAGCACAATAGCTTGTCGGCCGATGTGGCAGCGGCCTCCAACAAAATGCGTCCCGGGGCTCGGCGAGGGGCGCAGTGCCGTGCGTTGTGCCGGGACACGCAAAAACGTACATCCCTGTACAGGCTCGGGTGTCGCCATCCCTGGCGACACACGGTCCCGGCACAACGCACGGCACCGCACCTGGCAAGCGTTGGAGCGGGCGCATTTTGTTGAAAGCTCTAAACGCCATCTCGCGCACGGCGCCACGGAATCACGGTCAGCTCGCCATCGCGCTCGGTCAGCTCGGCCTCGATGCCATAAACAGCGCGTAAATGGGTGTTGTCGAGCACCTCGCGCGCACTGCCGGCGCAGACCTGACGACCGCGGTCGAGCAGCACCAGCCGGTCGCAGAAACGGGCGGCCAGGTTGAGATCGTGCAGCACGGCGATGGCACCGCCACCGCGATGGGCGTGGTCGCGCAGAATCTCCATGACATGCAGCTGATGGTACGGATCGAGCGCGGCGACCGGTTCGTCGGCGAGGATCAGTTGCGGCTCGGCGGCGAACACGCGCGCCAGCAGCACGCGCAGCCGCTCGCCGCCCGACAGCGTGGTGACGATGCGGTCGCGCAGATGGGTCACTTCGGCCAGTTCGAGTGCGCGTTCGATCGCCGCCCGATCGGTCGCGCCGGGCTGCTGGTACCAGCTCAGGTGCGGCAGCCGACCGAGCGCCACCACCTTCTCCACCTGCAGCGGCCAGTGCGCCGGCGCCCCCTGCGCCAGGTAACCGATACACCGCGCCAGCTGCCGCGCCGGCACCGCATCCAGCGCAACGCCATCGACCAGCACCTCGCCGCGCCGCGGTCGCAGCAGGCCGGCCAGCACCTTCAGCAGCGTGCTCTTACCGGCGCCGTTGGGGCCGATCAACCCGACCAGCTCGCCGCGCGCAACGGCAACGCTGGCATCGCAAAGGATCGCGTTGCCGTCGATCTCGACATCGACCGCATCGGCCTGCAACAGATTGATGTCGGTTCGCTGATCGCTCATGTCAGCGCACCCTTTTCATGTAAGCGAGCTCCGCATCTTATAGATCAGATGCAGGAAGAACGGCCCGCCGATCAGCGCGGTGATGGCGCCGACCTTCAGCTCGCGTGTCGGCGACAGGGTCTGTACCGCGATGTCGGCGACCAGCAGCAGCAGCGCGCCGCCGAGGGCACTGGCCGCCAGCAGCCGGCGCGGTTCGAAGCCGACCCACGGTCGCAGCAGGTGCGGCACCACCAGCCCGATGAAACCGATGTTGCCGGAGACCGACACCGCCGCGCCGACACAAAGGGCGACGCCGACCACCACGCGCCAGCGCAGTGCAACCACGTCGAAGCCGAGCGACTGCGCCGTCTCCTCGCCCAGCGACAGCGCGTCGAGGAAGCGCCCGCAGCTGAGCAGCACCAGCCAGCCGGCGACCATGAACGGCAGCGTCGCCAGCAAATCGTTGCTGCTGCGGTTGGCCAGCGAGCCGAGCAGCCAGTAGACGATCTCGTTCAGCGCGAAGGGGTTTTCGGAGAGGTTGAGCGCCAGTGCGATCAGCGCCGAGACGATGGCGTTGATCGCCATGCCGGCGAGGATCAGCGTCAGCACCGAGGCGACGCGACCGGAGAGCAGGAAGACGATCGCCACCGCCACCGCGGCGCCGATCATGCCGCCGAGCGGCAGCGCGAACCAGGCCAGCCCGGCCAACCCGAAGTAGAGCGTCAGCACCGCGCCGAGCGCGGCGCAGTTGGTGACGCCGACCAGGTCGGGGCCAGCCAGCGGATTGCGCAGCAGCCCCTGCAATGCGGCACCGGCGATACCAAGCGTGGCGCCGACACAGAGCGCCAGCAGCTCGCGCGGCAGCCGCACCTGCCACAGGATGACGCCGTCGACACTGCCGTCGGCACGGGTCAGCGCCGCCACCCAGTCGAGCGCCACCGGCCCGACCTGCAGCGCTGCGACAAACACGGCCAGCAGCGCCAGGGCCAGCAGCGGCAGCAACACGCGATCGGGCAACACGCGCACCTTCATCGCGCCGCCACCTGTCGCGCGGCTACCAACTGCTCGATCGCATCGATCGTCATCGGCCCGACGCAGACCGACAGCGGCGGCGGCAGGATCAGCTGGCGCATCGCCGGCAGCGACGACAGCGCCGGATGCGACAGATAGGCATGCGCCAGCGAGGCGCCGCCGGTTGGCTCGGCGGTGGTGTCGAGCACCAGCAGGTCGGGCTGCGCGCGGATCAGCTGCTCCAGCGGCAGCTGGCCGTAGCCGCGCAGGCCGATTTCGGAGCCGAGGTTGCGCCAGCCGGCGCGCGCCAGGATCTCCTCCATGACCGTGCCGCTACCCGCGCTCATGCCGTTCGGCGAGTAGACGGCGGCGAGACCGGCCGGCTGGCTGCCGACCTGCCCGACGATACGCGCCAGCCGCTGTCGCATCCCGGCAACCAGCGCCTCGGCCTCGGCCTGCGCGCCGACCAGCACGCCGAACTCCAGAATGAAGGCCTGCGCCTCGTCGAGGTTGCGCGGCACCCGCACGATTTCGACGCGATAGCCGAGCTGGCGCATCATCGCCACCATCGCGTGGTCGTTGTACTCGCCGGCGAGGATCAGATCGGGCTGCTGCGGCAGCACGCGCTCGGCCAGCCCGTAATTGACCGGCAGCCCCCGCGCGGCTTCCGCCATGTAGGAGCTCTCCGGCTTCTGCGCCCACTCGGTGACCGAGGCGATGCGCTCGCGCGGCAGCAACAGCAGCAGCAACTGGTCGGTGCAGAGATTGAGCGAGGCGATGCGCTGCGGTGGCGGCGCGGCGGCGGCAGCGACGACGGCGGAGAGCGCACACAACAGCGCCAGCGGCCATCGCAACCTGCTCGCCATCATCGATTCGCTCCGGGGAGTGGCATGCGGCAAGGCATGCAAAAACATGCAGCAACGGGCATGCGAAAAAAGAAGCGGGCGATCATACCACGCACCCCTGTGCCAGCCCGGCCCGCCTGCCGCACCCGACGCGGCGCACGCTCCGTATAATGCGCATCCTTTGCACCCGACACGGAACCACGACCATGGCCAAGACACCGGCGACCTCGAAAGCGAAAAAGCCGCTCAACTTCGAGCAGGCCCTCGGCGAACTGGAGGCGCTGGTGACCGCGATGGAGAGCGGGGAGATGTCGCTGGAGGAGTCGCTGAAATCGTTCGAGCAGGGCGTGCGCCTGACCCGCGACTGCCAGCAGGCATTGACCGAAGCCGAGCAGAAAGTGCAGCTGCTGCTCTCCGAGGAGGGCGACACCCGCGACTTCGACGCACCGACCGACGCGAGTGACGAGACGTGAGTTTCAGCGCGTACCTGGAGCGTTGCCGCGAGCGGGTCAATCGCGCGCTGGCGACACGGATCGGCGAACCACGGTCGGAGTACGCACCGACCCATGACGGCGAGCTGCTGCAGCGTCTTTACCAGGCGCTGCGCTACAGCCTGCTGATCGGCGGCAAGCGGGTGCGACCGCTGCTGGTCTACGCCAGCGCCGAGGCGGTCGGCGGCAGCGATCACAGCGAAGCGCTCGACGGCATCGCCAGCGCCATCGAATGCCTGCACACCTACTCGCTGGTGCACGACGACCTGCCGGCGATGGACGACGACGCGCTGCGGCGCGGCCAGCCGACCTGCCATATCCAGTTCGACGAGGCGACCGCGATTCTGGCCGGCGACGCCCTGCAGGCGCGCGCCTTCGAGCTGCTGGCGACCCTGCCGGAAACCCTCGCCGAAACCCGCGTGCAACTGGTGGCGACACTGGCCGCCGCCGCTGGCCCGCGCGGCATGGTCGGCGGCCAGGCGATCGACCTTGCCGCCGTGGAGCGCCGGATCGACCTGCCCCACCTGGAGACAATGCACCGGCTGAAGACCGGCGCGCTGATCCGCGCCGCGGTGAAGATGGGTGCGCTGTGGGCCGGCGCGACACTGGAACAGCTGGTCGCGCTCGACCGCTACGCGGCGGCGATCGGCCTCTCGTTCCAGGTGCAGGACGACATCCTCGACATCACCGCCGACACCGCCACCCTCGGCAAGACGCAGGGCGCCGATCTGGCCCGCGACAAACCGACCTATCCGGCGCTGCTCGGCCTCGACGGCGCCCGCGCCAAGGCGCAGGCATTGCACGCCGAGGCGCTGGCGGCACTGGGGAGCTTCGGCACCCAGGCGCAGCGGCTGCGCGAGCTGTCGGCCTACATCATCGAGCGCGGCAGTTGAGGAGCATCTGAACAGGCCTCGTCTCTACCCATCGAGGCGCCAAGCCCATAGCGATTCGATGGTTTACAATGCGCGACCCTCCGCCCCGGCCTTCCAGCGCAACGCATGTTCAACGAGATCCCCAGCCAGCCCCCGGTCACCCCACTGCTCGACGCCGCGCCGACGCCGACCGACCTGCGCCGGCTCGACGAATCGCAGCTACCGGCGCTGGCCGAGGAGCTGCGCGCCGAGCTGCTCTGGTGCGTCGGCCAGACCGGCGGCCACTTCGGCGCCGGCCTCGGTGTCGTCGAGCTGACGGTGGCGCTGCACTACCTCTACAACACGCCGGATGACCGGCTGGTGTGGGATGTCGGCCACCAGACCTACCCGCACAAGATACTGACCGGTCGCCGCGAACGGATGGGCACGATGCGCCAGCTCGATGGGCTGGCCGGCTTCCCGAAACGCAGCGAGAGCGAGTACGACACCTTCGGCGTCGGCCATTCCAGTACCTCGATCTCGGCCGCGCTCGGCATGGCGCTGGCGGCGCAGTACGAAGGCAAGGGCCGCAAGACGGTCGCCGTCATCGGCGATGGCGCGATGACCGCCGGCATGGCGTTCGAGGCGCTGACCCACGCCGCCCACACCGGCACCGACATGCTGGTGGTTCTGAATGACAACCAGATGTCGATCTCGCGCAACACCGGCGGGCTCAACACCTACTTCTCGAAGATCTGGGCGTCGAAGGTCTACAACAACCTGCGCAGCGGTTCAAAGAAGGTGCTGTCGAAAATCCCGCCGGCATGGGATTTCGCCAAGCGCGTCGAAGAGCACATGAAAGGGTTCGTCTCGCCCGGCACGCTGTTCGAGGAGCTCGGCTTCAATTACGTCGGCCCGATCGATGGCCACGACCTGCACACGCTGGTGCCGACACTGCGCAACATGCGCGACCTGCCCGGCCCGAAGCTGCTGCACATCATCACCACCAAGGGCAAAGGGTTCGCACCAGCCGAGCTGGACCCGGTCGGCTACCACGCGCTGTCGAAGCTGGAGCCCGCCGACCCCATGGCGATGCCGGCGAAGAAAAAGGGCGTCAAATACCAGGATGTGTTTGGCCGCTGGCTGTGCGACATGGCCGCGCACGACACCAGGCTGATCGGCATCACCCCGGCGATGTGCGAAGGCTCCGGCATGGTCGAGTTCGCCGAGCGTTTCAGCGACCGTTACTTCGATGTCGCCATCGCCGAACAGCACGCGGTGACGCTGGCGGCCGGCCTCGCCTGCGACGGCATGAAGCCGGTGGTGGCCATCTATTCGACCTTCCTGCAGCGCGGCTACGACCAGCTGATCCACGACGTCGCGCTGCAGGAGCTGGACGTGCTGTTCGCCATCGACCGCGCCGGCCTGGTCGGCGAAGACGGCCCGACCCACGCCGGCGCTTTCGATCTCAGCTTCCTGCGCTGCATTCCGAACATGGTGGTGATGGCGCCGTCGGACGAAAACGAAACGCGCCAGCTACTGACCACCGGCTTCCTGCACGACGGCCCCGCCGCCGTGCGTTACCCGCGTGGTACCGGCCCCAACGCCGCCATCGAGCCGGCCCTGACGCCACTGCCGATCGGCAAAGGGGTGATACGTCGCGAAGGGGTGCAGGTGGCGATCCTGAACTTCGGCACGCTGCTGCCGGCCGCGCTGCAGGCAGCCGAGCGACTGAATGCCACCGTCGTCGACATGCGCTTCGTCAAACCGCTGGATACGGCGCTGCTCGACGATATCGCCAAGCGTCACGAATTGCTGATCACGCTGGAAGAGAACGCCATCGCCGGCGGCGCTGGCAGTGCGGTGGTGGAGTATCTGAATCAGCAGGGGCGCGTGGTGCCGCTGCTGCAACTCGGCCTGCCAGATCGTTTCATCGACCATGGCAAACACGGCGAGTTGTTGGCGGCCTGCGGGCTCGATGCGGCCGGCGTCGAAGCGTCGATCCGCCGCCGCATGACCCAGCTCGGCCTGCTGACGCTGCAGCCGTTGCGGGCGCCGTAGGGCATCCAATCCCCCCTCTCCCCAACCCTCTCCCTGAAGGGAGAGGGAGGTATCGCTGCCACCGGAAGGATCACTGCCATTTGATGTGGCTCGCTCCCCTCTCCCTTCAGGGAGAGGGGTCGGGGGAGAGGGTAGCTCCCTCACTCGCACGACAGAAGAGAAGTCCGCGCCTCAAACGCCGTCGCTTTCACCCTGGTGATCGATCATGTGGCCGAGCTTGCCAGCCTTGGTGGCGAGGTAGCGGGCGTTGTGCGGGTTGCTGTCGATCTGCAGCGGCAGGCGCTCGGCGACCTCGATCCCCTCGTTCTTCAGGGCATCGACCTTGCGCGGGTTGTTGGTCATCAGCCGCACCGCCCTGATGCCGAGGTGGTCGAGCATCTCGCGGCAGATGCCGTACTCGCGCAGGTCGGCACCGAAACCGAGCTGTTCGTTGGCCTCGACCGTGTCGGCACCGGCATCCTGCAGCCGGTAGGCGCGGATCTTGTTCATCAGGCCGATGCCGCGCCCCTCCTGACGCAGATAGAGCAGCGCGCCGCGCCCCTCGGCCGCGATCCGCTCCAGCGCCGCCTGCAGCTGGAAACCGCAGTCGCAGCGCAGGCTGAACAGCGCGTCGCCGGTCAGGCACTCGGAGTGAAGGCGGGCCAGCACCGGCTGGCCGTCGTTGACGCTGCCCAGCGTCAGCACGACATGCTCCTTGCCGCTGCCGATCTCTTCGAAACCGTGCATGTCGAAGACCGCCCACGGCGTCGGCAATCGGGAGGTCGCGACATAGCGGAGGGACAAGGGGAGACTCCAGCACTTCGGTAAAACGGGGCGGGCATTCTAGCAGGTTGGCCGCGACCGGCAGCGCGTCTCAGAGCCTGTTCACGGTCTCGCGAGCTAGAGCCAAGTCTCAGAACTTCTGCTGCAGCACCATCACCCCATCCTGCTCGCGCAGGTTGACGTGCTTCAGGTAGGTCATGCCGAGCAGCACCTCCTGCGGGAAGCCGCCCGACAGCACCATCGCCGGCACATGGTGCAGCGTGATCGAGCCGACCGTGACCCTGTCCAGGCTGACCTCCCACGCCGGCACCACGCCGCTGGCCGTGGCGGCCCGACCCGGCGTGCCATCGCGACGATAGTCGATGCCGAGCAGGCTGGCGTGATGCGCATTGATCGCGACGATGCTGGCGCCGGTATCGACCAGCATCAGCAGGCGGCGGCCGTTGATCTCGCCGTTGGTCAGATAGCGGTTCTGGGCATTGCGATTGATCCGCACCTCGCTCTGCTCGGCGGCGGCGAAGCTGGCCGAGATGCGCTGGCTCAGCGTCAGCGTGTGGCGGCGACCGTCGATCTCGACCACGGCCTGCTTCGGCGTCGAACTGACCAGCAGCACACCGCTGTCGCTGCGCTGGCCGGCGCGCAGCGTCTGCTGGCGGCCGTCGATGCGCAGCACGGCGGCATCGCGCATCAGCGCCTGCACCTCGACGCTCACCTCGGCATGAACGGAAGCCGCCGGCAACAGCAGCGCCAGACAGGAGAAAAACCGGAGAAAGGGCGACTTCACGCAGGCATTGCTCTCAATCGGCCGCGGCGGCGTAGCCAAAAAAGTAGACAGCGACGAACCGCAGCGCCAGCCAGAACAGCAGAATCAGCATCAGGTCGACGAACAGGTGGTTATCGCGCCGCGCCACCCGGCTCGCCAGCAGGATGAAGGCGAAACCCAGCGGCCAGCCGACGAAGGGGATCAGTGCCAGCAGGCCGGAGACCAGCCCAATCAGCGGTACCGACAGCGGGCTGCACCGCAGCCGCTCGACAAGGGCAACCATGCCTGTGTTCTCTCCTCGGAAAATCCCTGCAACCGGCGCCCGGCGCCGGCCCACCTACGATCTGGCGTGCAACCGCAGCAATTCGCGTGTCGCCGCCTGCCAGTCGGTCGCCTCGGTGATCGCCGTCACCAGCGCGACGCTGCCGACGCCGGTATCGAGCACCTGCGGCAGGCGCTCGCGGCTGATGCCACCGATGGCGGTGAGAGTGTAGTCGGGGCGCAGCAGCGCAACCCATTCCCGCAGCCGGTCGAGCCCCCGACTTGAGAACCTCATCACTTTTGTCGTGGTCGGGAAGATCGGGCCGATGGCGATGTAGCTCGGCTGCAACGCATGGGCGCGCGCAATTTCGTACCAGGCATGGGTACTGACGCCGAGGCGCAGACCGGCGCGGCGAATCGCCTCGACATCGGCGCCGTCCAGATCCTCCTGCCCCAGATGCACGCCATAGGCACCGTGTTTGATCGCCAGCTGCCAGTGGTCGTTGATGAACAGCCGCGCACCGTGGCGACGGCTCGCCGCGACCGCACGCACGATCTCCGCTTCGGTCTGTTCCGGGCTCAGGTTCTTGCTGCGCAGCTGCACCGTGGTGACGCCGAGCGACAGCACGCGCTCGACCCACTCGGCGGTCGGCATCACCGGGTAGAGCCCCAGCTCGCCGCCGCAATCGGGAAAGGCTTCGGCAATGATGCCGTGTCCGCGCCGCAACATCGGCAGATCGGCGAGCCGGCGCGGATAACCGGTGTGCGCCACCGGCCCCGGTCCGGCGCCGAACTGCACGGCGGCGCGCAGGCCGGCGGTGACATACATCTTCGCCAGCACCAGCGCATCGACCAGCTCGAAACCGCGCGCCAGACAGGCGGCGATCGCCGCCGACAGCGTGCAGCCGGTGCCATGCGTGTGCACCGTGTCGATGCGCTCACCCGTAAGCCAGAAGCCGTCGCGGCCATCACTCCAATAATCGCCACTGAACCGACCCGTCAGATGGCCGCCTTTCACCAGTACCGAACGCGCGCCCAGCACGACCAGATCGCGCGCCGCCTGTTCCATCTGTTCCGCCGCTTCGATCGGTCGACCGAGCAGCGCCGATGCCTCGGCCAGATTCGGTGTGATCACCGCCGCGCGCGGCAACAGCTTTTCACGCAGCAATTTGCCGCCGGCACCGTCGAGCAGCGAGGCGCCGGTGGTCGACACCATCACCGGATCGCAGACGACATGGCCGTCGTAGCCATCGAGAAACTCGCAGACCGCCGCGACCACGTCGGCATCACCCAACATGCCGAGTTTCAGCGCCGGTGCCGGCAGATCATCGGCCAGCGCAGCAATCTGCGCGCGCAGATTGCCGATCGGCGTCACCGCGACGTCGGTGACGGCTTTCGAGTTCTGCGCGGTCAATGCGGTGATGACGCTGCAGCCGTGCACACCGAAATCGCGGAAGGTGTGCAGGTCGGCCTGAATGCCGGCGCCGCCACCGGAGTCGGAGCCGGCGATGGTCCAGGCAACGGAAGGTTTGTCGGTCATTGCTGGTGCCAAAACGGTGTTCCAAGTGTCGGTGTCGACGGTTGCGCCGTCTGCCGTTCCGGCATCGCGCCGGCGAGGTAACCGTTGCGCCCCGCCTCGATCGCGCCGCGAAATGCCTGCGCCATCAGCACCGGATCGGCAGCTTGCGCGACGGCGGTGTTCAGCAGCACGCCGTCGCAGCCGAGTTCGAGCGCCTGCGCCGCGTGCGACGGCTTGCCGATGCCGGCATCGACGATCAATGGCACGTCGGCAATGCGCTCGCGGATGGTCTGCAGCGCATACGGATTCATCAGTCCGCGACCAGTGCCGATCGGCGCGCCCCACGGCATCAGCACCTCGCAGCCAGCATCACGCAGCCGCTGGCACAGCACCAGGTCGTCGGTGCAGTACGGAAACACCTTGAAGCCGAGCTTGATCAGCTGCTGCGCCGCCTCCAGTGTGCCGAACGGATCGGGCTGCAGGTTGTAGTCGTCGCCGATCACTTCGAGCTTGATCCAGTCGGTGGCGAAGATCTCGCGCGCCATCTGTGCCAGCGTCACTGCCTCTTTGACGGTGCGACAGCCGGCCGTGTTCGGCAGCAGGTCGCAGCCGAGCTGGCGGATGTAATCCCACAGCGTATTGCCACCGCCCTGCGCCGGGTTCTGCCGACGCAGCGACACGGTGATGATCTGCGCGCCGCTGGCGCGGATCGCGTCGCTCATCACCTGCGGCGACGAATAGAGTGCGGTGCCGATCAGGAAGCGGCTCTGAAACTTCTTTCCGTACAGCTGCCAGTCAGACATTTCTCTCTCCTGCTCGACGATCAGCCACCGGCGACCGGCGCGACGATGTCGACGCAATCGCCCGCCGCGAATTTCCGCGAGGGGTAATCGGCGCGCGAAACGAATTCGCTGTTGATGGCGACCGCGACACGGGCGCACTCGTAGTTCCATTGAGTCAGCGCCTCGGCAAGGGTCGATGTTTCATCGACTTCCCTGCGTTCGCCGTTGACGGATATCTCGATCATGCTGCGTACCGTTTGACGATGGGGTGTTGGTCATCGCCGGCCAGTGCCGATAGCGCGACATCGACAACCACCGGGCTCAGCAGATAACCGTGCCGGTAGAGGCCGTTGACGCGCAGCAGCCCCGGTGCCACATCGATGCGCGGCAGATTGTCCGGGAAGGCCGGCCGGCAGTTGGCGAAGGCGTCGAGCACTTCGGCCTCGGCGAAACCGGTGTGCACGCTGTAGAGCGCCGACTGCAGTTCGAGACTGGAGCGCACCGTGATCGGCGCCAGCGACTCACTTTCGATCTGTGTCGCGCCAATGACGAAGACGTGGTCGCGCTTCGGCGCGATGTAGAGCTGGTAGCGCGGGTGCATCAGCCGGATCGGTCGCGTGAAATTCACTTCCGGCGCGTGTACCCACAACACTTCACCACGCACGCCGCGCAGATCGTGCATTTGCGGCTTCGAACCAACGCCGCGCGCGTCGATGGCGAGATCGCAGGCGATGTGTTCACCGTCTTGCAGCATCAGCACGCCCGGCTCGACCGATTCGACAACCACCGGCGCACGCCACTCGCCACCAAGCTTCTCAATCGCCACTTCGAGTGCCGATAACAGCTCACGGTTGTCGAGCGTGCCCTCGTTTTCGAGGTAGAGACCGCTGTCGAAGTGGTCGGCCAGTTCCGGTTCCAGCTCACGCAATCGATCACGGTCAAGATTGTGCACAGAGTCGAGGTGTTCCGGCACGTAGTGGTTCAACAACTGCCGGAAGTGCTGCAGATTGCCGCGATCCGCCGTATGGGCGACAACGACACTGCCACGCCGCTGGAAATAGACATCGCGACCGCTATCGACCTTCAGCTCATCGAGCAGTTGCGGCCAGCGCGCCAGCGACTGCAACCCCCACTCGAACACTTCGCGCTCACCGGCGACCACCTCGCTGTACGGCGCGATCATCGCCGCCGCCACGCGCGCCGCCGACTGCCGTGCGTCGCGACTGTCACGATCGCACAGCATCACGCGATGACCGGTGCGCAGAAGACGCCAGGCGAGCAGCCTGCCGATCAGTCCTGCGCCTGCTATTGCTGTGTTCATCGGGTGACCTTTGTAACGACTAAATTCCGTGCCACGAGAGGGAGCGGACTGTTGTTGTGGGTCTGGCAAGCAGGACTTTGTTTCTGCTTCGTCAGAAACGGTCCAAAGGGCAAGCCACCAGACTTCTAATAACCGGTGCGACCCACAACAACAATCCGCCCCCTCTCCGAAATGTCAGCGCCACATCCATATAGTCTTCTGAGAATTCACCACTGAGCGTGAGGGTGGGGGTGCCCTGCTGTTGCCGGCCCCGACCTCTCACCGAAGCAGTGTCAACAGTTTGTCTTTGGGCCATTTCTCACGGAGCACTGAGCAAGTCCTGCTTGCAAGGCCGGCAACAGCAGGGTACCCCCGCCACTGCCGCACTCGCAAAATCAAACCTTGTGATAAATCTGCGACCCCTGTGCCTTGAACTCTTCGGACTTATGTTTCATCTCAGCCTCGACATCGACCAGACGAATCTCCTCCGCACCATCGACGTCCTGCCCCAGCGAAGCCGCATAGTCCCGCACGTCCTGCGTGATTTTCATCGAGCAGAACTTCGGGCCGCACATCGAACAGAAGTGGGCAATCTTGGCCGACTCCTTCGGCAAGGTTTCGTCATGGAACGAACGCGCGGTATCGGGATCGAGACCGAGATTGAACTGATCTTCCCAGCGGAATTCGAAGCGCGCCTTCGACAAGGCGTTGTCGCGCAGCTGTGCACCCGGATGACCTTTGGCCAGGTCGGCAGCGTGCGCGGCGATCTTGTAGGTGATGATGCCGGTCTTGACGTCATCCTTGTTCGGCAGACCGAGGTGCTCCTTCGGCGTCACGTAGCAGAGCATCGCGCAGCCGAACCAGCCGATCATCGCCGCACCGATACCGCTGGTGATGTGGTCGTAGCCGGGCGCGATGTCGGTGGTGAGCGGGCCGAGCGTGTAGAACGGCGCTTCGTCGCAGTGCTTCAGCTGCTTGTCCATGTTCTCCTTGATCATGTGCATCGGCACATGACCCGGCCCCTCGATCATCACCTGTACGTCGTGTTTCCAGGCAATCTTGGTCAACTCGCCAAGCGTCTCCAGTTCGCCGAACTGTGCCGCGTCGTTGGCGTCGGCGATCGAACCCGGACGCAGGCCATCACCGAGCGAGAAGGAGACGTCATACGCCTTCATGATTTCGCAGATATCTTCGAAGTGCGTGTAGAGGAAATTCTCCTTGTGGTGCGACAGGCACCACTTCGCCATGATCGAACCGCCGCGCGAGACGATGCCAGTGACGCGTTTGGCGGTCAGCGGTACGTAGCGCAACAATACGCCGGCGTGAATGGTGAAGTAGTCGACGCCCTGCTCGGCCTGTTCGATCAGCGTGTCGCGGAAAACTTCCCAGGTCAGGTCTTCGGCAACGCCGTTGACCTTCTCCAGCGCCTGATAGATCGGCACCGTGCCGACCGGCACCGGCGAGTTGCGGATGATCCACTCGCGCGTTTCGTGGATGTTCTTGCCGGTCGACAGATCCATCATCGTGTCGGCACCCCAGCGGATGCCCCACGTCAGCTTCGCCACTTCCTCCTCGATCGACGAACCGAGCGCGGAGTTGCCGATGTTGCCGTTGATCTTCACCAGGAAATTGCGGCCGATGATCATCGGCTCCAGCTCCGGGTGGTTGATGTTGGCCGGAATAATCGCGCGCCCGCAGGCAATTTCGCTGCGCACGAACTCCGGCGTCACTTCAGCGGGAATCGCCGCACCGAAATCGTGACCCGGATGCTGCACACCGAGCGCGCCCTGCTCGCGCGACAGTTCTCGGGCTTGGGCCAGCGCCATGTTTTCGCGGATGGCGATGTACTCCATCTCCGGCGTGATGATGCCGCGACGGGCGTAGTGCATCTGCGACACGTTCATACCAGCTTTGGCACGGCGCGGTTTGCGCTTCAGTTCGAAACGCAGCGCATCGAGCGCGGTGTCGTTGAGACGCTCCAGCGTGTATTGCGAGGTTTCGGTGTCGAGCAGTTCGGTGTCGTTGCGCTCGATGATCCAGGCATCGCGAACACCCGGCAGCCCCTTGCGGATATCGATATTCGCGTTCGGGTCGGTGTAGATGCCGGAGGTGTCGTAGACGCGGATCGGTGCGTTCGGCTCCAGCGCCGCCTGCCCATCTTTTCCCATCACCGGTGTCGGGGTCAGTTTGATCTCGCGCATCGGCACCTGGATGTCGGCGCGCGAACCCTGCACGTAGACCTTGCTGGAGGCGGGCAGCGGCTGAACCGATGCGGTGTCGACCTGCGCGGTGTCGCGCAGACGTTGCGGCTGGCTGCTGGGGGGCGGCGTCATAGGAATTCCCTCGCTCACGGCGTGAAGACCGGTCGGGGCGGGCGAGGAGGGAAGGCGCGGAGCAGGGGCGGTGTGGCGAAAAGCCCGGAAGCGCTTGTTCCCTACGCCGGCACTAACCGGATCAGGTTCGACGGGTTCGCGAACTGCGATCTCAGCCTCCACCATTGGAGCGGAGGCACCCCGACAAGACGGCGCAAGTGTAGGGATTCACCCCGGCGCTGGCAACGAGCAGCACCGGACAGTCGGTGGACGAGGATCAGCGCCCTGCGGCGGCAGCGGATTCAACGGCGAGGCGCATCAGCAGCGTGTCCGCGGCATCGTAGAGCTCCAGACGATCGCCGGCGACGACGTGGCGGGCCGTCGCCTTCAAAGCATCGGTGAAGGTGACTTCGAGAATGGTCGCGCCAGGACAGGCCATCCGCGTCGCCGCCAGTTCGCCGAACGTCAGCGCATCACCCTTCTGTTTGTAGCTTCCGACCAGCCGGTTGCAGCCGGTGAAGCCGCTGACACGCTGCTGTTCGCCATCGAACTGCAACGACGGAAGGCGCCCGGCCTCGTCACCCAGCGTCTGGCCGCCGAGCTGCTCGACCACCCACGACGTACCGACCAGCGGCTGCGCGGCAAACGGCTGCGGACAGGCCGGCTCCGGCAGCGGCCGCAGGAAGCGCTTCACCTCCACCGCCGGCTGCGGCGCGCCCTCCATCACCACCGCTTCGGTCAGGCGACCCTCGATCTCGACCAGCAGCGGCTCACCCGGCGCACCCCGGCCCGCCAGATAGGCACGCTCGGCGGCATGTGCGCCACTGCCGGGCAGCACGGCAAAGCGCCGTCCGGTGCGGCATTCGGTGAAGGTCGCGGCGTCGGCGACGTAGAGATAGCTGCCACGCAGCGTCAGCGCCGGTTCGAGTGGCGCCGCCGAATCGAGGCGCAGCAGGCTGTAGTTGTGGAGAGTGTTGTGGAGAGAGTTGTGCGACGAGACGATCGCCGCGCCGTTGCGGTCACGCAGCGTCAGCTGCTCGGCGCTGTCGATGGCGAAGCGGTCGCCCTCCTGCAGCACCAGCGTCTGTGCATCACTCGACACCAGCCAGCGACCGACCTCGTCGACGCGCCCGCGCTGCTGATAATCGCGGCGCAGGAAGTAGGTGCCATCGGCGTGCAACTGCAGCGTGTAGTCGAGGCCGGGGCAGTCCGCGCACGGCAGCGTGCCGACATAGACAGCCGGCAGCGCTGCCCGCAACTGCTCCACCGGCGGTTTCGCGGCGCAGGCGACAAGCAACGTGGACAGCAGCACAGCGGCAATTCGAATCGGAAACATGGCGACAACTCCTTGGTCGACCGGCGGGAGGCGGCAGCATACGCAGCCGCCGCGCGCTGCATCAACCGAGCGCAGCCGCCGGCAACAACAAGCGGAAGCTGGCGCCGCCGAGCTCGGCATCGTCGATGACCACGCGACCGCCGAGCTCATCGACCAGATCCACCACCACGGCGAGGCCGATGCCCTGGCCATCGTGGTCGGGATCGGCGCGGCTACCGCGCTCGAGGATCCGGTCGCGCAACGCCGGCGGCACCCCGGCACCGTCGTCGTCGACACTGACCACCACTCCGTCACCGTCGCGCAGTGCCTCGACGCGCACCTCCTGCAGGCAGAGCCGAAAGGCGTTTTCCAGCAGGTTGCCGAACAGCTCCAGTGCCTGCGCCTCCGACAGCAGCAGTGCAACATCGCCCAGTGCCAGCTGCCAGCGCACCCCCTTCTCCGGATAGACCTTGGCCAGCGCGGTACAGAGTTTTTCCAGAACCGGCTGCAATGGCAGCGGCTGCGGCACCAGCCCGCCGCTACCCGGCACGATGCGCTGCAGCTGGTAGCCGACCTGCTGGCCGACTCGCTGCAGCTGCGACAGCAACACCTCGCGCTGCTCCCCGGCTGGCAGCGTCTGGGTCACCTCGCCCATCACCGCCAGCGGCGTCTTCAGCCCGTGCGCCAGCTCGGCCAGTGCGGTGCGGTAACGGGTCTGACGCGCATGCTCGACCGCCAGCAACCGGTTCAGCGCGCGAACCAGCCCGGCCACCTCGGCGGGGAAATCGCCCCCCAGCGAGGTCTCATCACCGCGCTGCACCCCGCCGAGCTGGCGGCGCAGCGCGCGCAGCGGACGCAGCGACCAGGCCAGCGCACCACCCAGCAGCAACACCAGCGCGGCAATGCTGCCACCGAGCCACAACAACAGATTGTTGCGGTAGTTGGCGAGATGGCGATCGACCTCGGCCGCGGTATCGCCGGTGACGATGGAGTAACCCGACTCGCCGAACTGCAGGTCGAGGTCATAGATGAAATAGTCACGGGTACCGGCGCTGATGCGCAGGAAATCGGCCTGTCCCTCGCGGTAGACCGGCCGGTAGTTGGGGTGGAAGTCGAGCGCCGAGGGCGAGCGCCAGATCAATTCGCCACGGCGATTGAAGATCAGCGCCACCAGATCGGATTCCGCTTTGTTGAAGCGCGGATTCTCCAGCACGCGCGGCAGCACCAGCTCGCCGTTGCGCTCGCGCGCCACCGCCATCACCGTGCGTGCGTCGGCAGCGAGCCGGCTGCGCACCGCATCCTCCAGGGTGGTCTGGTAGGCAACCACCAGCGCATAACTGAGCAGCAGCGCGAACAGGCAGAGGATCGCCGCCGCACTGACCAGCAGGCGATCGCGGATCGACAGCTTCAGCGACACGGCAGGTCGAACAGATAGCCGCGACCGCGCACCGTCGCAACCGGGTTGATACCGGCCGCCTCCTCCAGCTTGCGGCGCAGCCGGCCGACCAGCACCTCGATGACGTTGCCGTCGCGCTCGCCGTTTTCGCCGTAGAGCATCGCCAGCAGCCGCTCCTTGCTGACCGCCTGGCGGTGGTGAAGCATCAGGTATTCGAGCACCCGGTACTCCGACGCCGTCAGCGGCAACAGCTCATCGTTGACGAAGGCCTGACGACGGTTGAGATCAAGCAGGATCGGTCCGGCCTGCACGCGCGGCTGCACGAAACCGGCGGCGCGCCGCAACAGCGCGTTGAGTCGAGCCTCCAGCTCCTCGAACTGGAACGGCTTGACGACGTAGTCGTCGGCGCCGAGCTGCAGCGCCTGCACCTTGTCCTCCCAGTTGCCGCGCGCGGTCAGCACCAGGATCGGCAGTTTGAGGCCATCGCCGCGCAGCGCGCGGATCAGCTCGAAGCCGTCCAGCTCCGGCAGGCCGAGGTCGACGACGGCGACATCGGGCAGCAGCTCGCGGGCGAAATGCAGCCCCTCGCGACCATCCGCCGCCGCCCGCACCTGAAAACCGCCCGCCCCGAGCCGCTCACTCAGGTGGTGGCGCAGCAGCGTGTTGTCCTCGACCACCAGAACCTGCATCAACGCCTCGCTTGGATCATCAGAACCGATAGTTGAGCGCCAGGTAGGGCTGCCTGGTGCTGTTCAGGCGGGCATCGCCGGACTGGCCACGCACCAGATCCACCTCGGTGTGGTAGTTGCGGGTGTAACGGTAACCGAGTTCGAACTGCAGGTTGTCACCGATATCCTGCAACAGACCGGCCTGCAGGCCGCCGTGCACACCCCAGTCGCGGTCGCTGTTGAATTGGCCCGGAATCTGGCTCAGATAATTGACACCGGCCGACGCGCCGCCGAACAGGCGGGTGGTATCACCCAGCGGCAGCAGCTGATCGTAACTGGCGGTGGCGGTCTGCAGGCGGAAATTGGCGCCGCCATGCGATCCGGAGACGTAATTGTAGGCAGCGTAGTAACGCTGGCTGTCACCATGGACGCCGGCACGCACGCCCCAGGTGTCGGTGCCGCGAATGACGCGATCGGCATCGATGCCGGTGTTGGCCGATGCGGCGGCCGAGGTGTTGAAATTGGCCCTGGTCTCACCCCAGGCGAGACCGACGAAGGGGCGGTCGGCGGCGTGAACGGAGGCGGCCGCACCCAGTAGCGACACGGCGATGAGGTTGGCGAACTTGGACATGGTCTGCTCCTGCTACGTGGCTGTGAAATAGACGTTGCAGATGCTAGGGGTTGGCCACTGAACCGCCCCTGTCAGCGGGCTGAACATCCGCTGACAAACGGGTCAATGCTGCCGATTCAAACAGCGCCGACGCTCCAGATCAGCAGATGCAGCGCGGCGCAGGCGGCGACGCCGGCCAGCAGGTCGTCGACCATGATGCCGACACCGCCTTTCAGCTGGCGGTCGCACCAGCTGATTGGCCACGGCTTGAAAATGTCGAACAGCCGAAAGAAGAAAAAACCAGTCAGCACCCAGAACGGCTCCAGCGGCACCCACAGCAGCGCGATCCAGAGACCGACGAATTCGTCCCAGACGATGCCGCCGTGGTCGTGCACACCGAGGTCGCGCGCGGTGCGTCCGCAGATGGCGACACCCGCCAGCGCCGCGACGACGATGGCGGCGAGATAGCCGAACAGCGGCAGCTGCTGCAGGAAGTACCAAGGCAGCAGCGCGGCGATGCTGCCCCAGGTGCCGGGGGCGCGCGTGATCAGGCCGCTGCCGAAACCGAAGGCGAGCAGATGGATCGGGTTGCGCAGGTCGGGGCGCGGGCCGTCGGCGTCGGAGATCACGGCTGCAGCGGCTCCGCCATGTAGATCGCCAGCTCGGCGATTTCGCCATCGTCGGTCAGCGTGAACAGATCGAGCACGCGCTGTTTCGCGCCGCTGTGCAGCGTGATCTCCAGCTGCGCGACCCACGACAGGCCACTGCCCAGAATACGCACCGGCTCCGGCGACGGCGGCGAATGCGCAAACAGTTTCTCGAAGAAACCGCGCAGCGCATCGCGGCCGACGATCTGCTGGCCGCTGCCGAGCAACAGCCGCCCCTGCGCTGCATACAACTGCATCAGCGTGTCGATATCGCGCGCCTTGACGCTGGCGAAGTAGCGGCGCAACAGCGCCTCGGCATCGAAGTTCATGGCTTGCTCCCGAAGGTCGTTTTGAAATATCAGCTTTATTCGAAGTGCTGGTAACCGGTCGGCGCGACCGCCGTCACCGTGCCGTCCGCGGCGCGCAACCGCAGCCCTGGTTCGGCGCGGATTTCGCCGACCGGTGTCAGCGGCAGGCCAAGCCGCCGCGAAAGTGCCGCCACGTTGTCGCGCTGCGCCGGCGGTACCGTGAAGCAGAGTTCGTAATCGTCGCCGCCGCCGAGCGCAAACACCAGCGCATCGGGATGTTCGCACAGCGAGGTGGCGACCGGCAGCGACGCGGCGTCGATCACTGCACCAACGCCACTGCGATCGAGGATGTGACCGAGATCGGCGCTGAAGCCGTCGGAGATATCGATCGCCGCCGAGGCGATGTCGCGCAGTGCGATACCGAGATCGATGCGCGGTTCCGGCAGGTAGTAACGATGGAGCCACTGCTGCTCGTCGATGCTCAACGTCTGCGCGGATTGGTCGAGCACGGCGAGCGCGGCGCGGGCAGCGCCCAGTTCGCCGGAGACGTAGATGATATCGCCCGGTTTGGCACCGCTGCGCGTCAGCGCCACACCTGCCGGCACCGCCCCCATCACCTGCAGCGTTATCACCGGCAGCGGCCCGCGCGTGGTATCGCCACCGGCCAGCGCCATGCCAAACCGCTTCGCATCGACAGCGAGGCCGCGCGAAAAACCGTCGAGCCAGGCTTCGTCGATGCGATCCAGTGTCAGCGCCAGGGTGAAGGCGATCGGTGTTGCACCCATCGCGGCGAGATCGGAGACGGTGACGCGAAAGGCGCGCTGCGCAAGCAGAAAGGGATCGGCATGGCGCGGGAAGTGGACATCGGCGACCAGCGTGTCGACCGAGATCGCCAGTTGTTGCCCGGGCGGCAACTGCAGCAGCAGACAGTCGTCGCCGACACCGAGCGCAACTTCATCGCGCGCGACACCCACCCCGGTGAAATAACGCGCGATCAGCCCGAACTCGGAGAGCGGCATCGTCGATCAGCGCTCGGCGGCCTCGACCTCGACGGTGCGCAGCTGCCGCGCCAGCTTGTCGAGCACGCCATTGATGTATTTGTGGCTCTCGGCGGCGCCGAACTTCTTCGCCAGCGATACGTATTCGTTGATGACCACCTTGAACGGCACATCAATGCGATGTGCGAGCTCGTAGCTGCCCAGGCGCAGCAGCGACAGCTCGACCGGATTGATGTCCTTCAGTTCGCGATCGAGATAGGGCGAGAACAGCGCTTCAAGCTCGCCCAGGTGCGCCGGCACGTCGTGCAGCAACTCGTGGAAATAATCGAGATCGGTGTGCTCGAAATCGAACTGCGTGCGGAACTGCGCCTCGATCTCGCCGAGCGGATTGCGGCTGATCTGCCACTGATACAGCGCCTGCAGCGCGTAGTGGCGCGCCTTGCGGCGCAGCGCGGGATTGAATTCGGATTTCGACACGACGTTGTCCTTACAGACGATCGAGCAGACTGACCATTTCCAATGCGGAAGTCGCCGCTTCAGCACCTTTGTTGCCGGCCTTGGTGCCCGAGCGCTCGATCGCCTGCTCGATGGTGTCGACGGTCAGCACGCCGAAGGCGATCGGCACGCCGAACTCCATCATCACCTGCGCCAGCCCCTTGGTGCATTCGCCGGCCACATATTCGAAGTGCGGCGTACCGCCGCGAATCACCGCGCCGAGCGCGACGATGGCGTCGAACTGGCCCTTCTCCGCCAGCTTCTTGCAGACCAGTGGAATCTCGAACGCACCCGGTGCACGCACCACGGTGATGCGATCGTCGCTGACGCCGTGGCGGCGCAGCGTATCGAGCGCACCCTGCAGCAGGCTCTCGACCACGAAACTGTTCCAGCGGCCGACGACGATGGCGAAGTGGCCCGGGCTGGCGATGAAGTCGCCTTCGATGGTTGTCACAGCGCTCATGTTGTTTCCTTATCGATTGAACGAAATCTGTCAAGCGTCGGGGCCGATGTACTCGACCACTTCGAGTTCGAAACCGGAGATCGCATTGTATTTGATCGGCGCCCCCATCAGCCGCAGCTTGTGCGCGCCGAGTTCGCGCAGGATCTGCGAACCGACGCCGATGGTCAGATAGGCGGCGTGGCCACCGACCGCGGTCGGGCTCGGCGCCGGCAGGCGACCGCCGATGATATCGATGCTGGCGAGTTTGTCCGCCGCCGTCTCGTGCGAAGCGAGCAGCACCAGCAGGCCGTGGTTCTCGTCGGCGATACGCGCCAGACAGCGCGGCACGCTCCAGCCCATGGCGCCGGGCGCGCGGATGCCCAGCGTGTCGCGCACCGACACCGCCAGCTGCACCCGCGCCAGCACCGGCTGCTCCGGCGAAATGTCGCCGCGCACCAGTGCCAGGTGCACGTCGCCGTTGAGGCGGTCGCGGAAGGTGTGCAGCTGGAAATCGCCGAAATCGGTCGTCACCGGCATCTCGCTCAGCTTCTCGACCGTGCTCTCGTTGACCACGCGGTAGTGGATCAGGTCGGCGATGGTGCCGATCTTCAGGCCGTGTTCGGCGGCGAACTTTTCCAGGTCGGGACGGCGCGCCATCGAACCGTCGTCGTTCATCACCTCGCAGATGACGCCGGTCGCCTCGAAGCCGGCCATCCGCGCCAGGTCGCAGGCCGCCTCGGTGTGGCCGGCGCGCACCAGCACGCCGCCCTCCTCCGCCATCAGCGGGAAGATGTGGCCCGGCTGCACGATCTCCTCGGCCTGCACGTTGCGCGTCGCGGCGACGCGCACGGTGCGCGCGCGGTCGGCGGCCGAGATGCCGGTGGTGACGCCGGTGGCCGCCTCGATCGAGACGGTGAACTTGGTGCCGAAGCCGGAGGCGTTGCGCTCGACCATCAGCGGCAGCTTCAGCCGCTCGCAGCGTTCGCGCGTCATCGGCATGCAGATCAGGCCGCGCGCGTGCTTCGCCATGAAGTTGATCTGCTCGGGCGTCACGCACTCGGCAGCCATGACGATGTCGCCTTCATTCTCGCGATCCTCGTCATCCATCAGCACCACCATCTTGCCGAGGCGGATGTCCTGCAGGATCTCTTCAATCGTGTTCAGTGCCATGTTCAACCTCGTTCAGCCGCGCGCGGCTCTACTAGCGAGAGAAACCGTGCTCGGCGAGAAATGCCTCGGTGATGCCGCCGCCCTGCGCGGCGCGCTCGCCCAGCAGCAGCCGCTCCAGGTAGCGCGCGATCAGGTCCACCTCCAGGTTGACCCGGGTGCCGACGCGGTAGCCGTCGATGACGGTGACCTGCGCCGTGTGCGGCACGATGTTCAGTTCGAAATCGGTGCCGTTGACCGCGTTGACGGTCAGGCTGACGCCGTCGACGCAGATCGAGCCCTTGTGTGCGATGTACTTCGCCAGCTCGTTCGGCGCGCGCACGGTGAAGCGGATCGAGCGCGCGTCGGCGTCGCGCGATACCACTTCGCCGACGCCGTCGACATGACCGGAAACCAGATGGCCGCCAAGTCGCGTGGTCGGCTGCAGCGCCTTTTCGAGATTGACGCTGCTGCCAACCCGCCACTGCGGAATGGTGGTGAACTGCAGCGTCTCGCGCGAGACGTCGGCCCAGTAGCCGTCGCCCGGCAGCTCGACCACGGTCAGACAGACGCCGTTGGTGGCGATGCTGTCACCGAGCTGCACATCGCCGAGATCGAACGCGGCGCCGGTGCGAATGCGCAGGCGCAGGTCGCCACCGCGCGGTTCGAGCGCGATCACTTCGCCTTTCGCTTCGACGATCCCGGTGAACATCTATTTCGTTCTCTCGTTGCTTAACGACAAATCGTTTAACGGCAAATCGCCTGACGGCAACCTGTTGAGCGGCACCGCATCGATACGCCAGTCCTGCCCGATCGCGCGCCAGTCGCGGATGTCGAGCCGCTGCTGTTCGCGCATCTGCGCCAGCGGCAGATCGAACAGCGGCAGCCCCTCGCTGCCGAGCAGCGTGGGCGCCATGTACAGCGTCAGCCAGTCGACCAGACCGGCACGCCAGAAGCTGCCGGCCAGCCGCGCGCCGGCCTCCACCATCACCTCGTTGCACTGCTGTTCGTGCAGCCATGCCAGCAGCGCCTGCAGATCGAGGCCGTTCGCCGTGCGCGGCAGCGTGATCACCTCGGCGCCCTGATCGATCAGGTGCTGACGCCGGCGCTCGTCGTCGCTGGCGGTGGCGATCACCAGCCGGCCGCGACCGGAGAAGATACGCGCCGGCGGCCGCAGTCGCAGCGTCGAATCGAGCACGACGCGGATCGGCTGGCGCCGCGCGATCTCGTCGGCGTGGTCGAGGCCGAGTTCGTCCGGCCGCACGTTCAGCGCGGCGTTGTCGACGATCACCGTGTCGACGCCGCTGACGATGGCGCAGCTGCGCGCGCGCAGCCGCTGCACGTCGCAGCGCGCGGCGACGCCGGTCAGCCACTTCGACTCGCCCGACCCCATCGCGGTGCGGCCATCCAGGCTCGACGCCAGTTTCACGCGAACCCACGGCCGCTGCCGTTCCATGCGGCTGATGAAGCCGGGATTGAGCGCGCGCGCCTGCGCTTCCATCAAACCGACATCAACCTGAATGCCGGCGGCGCGCAGCTGTTCGATGCCGCGCCCGGCCACCAGCGGGTTGGGGTCCTGCATCGCGACGACGACACGGGCGACGCCGGCGGCGACCAGCGCCTCGCAGCAGGGCGGCGTGCGGCCGCGGTGGCTGCACGGCTCCAGCGTCAGGTAGACGGTGCCGCCCTGCGCCGAGTTGCCGGCCATGCGCAGCGCCAGCACCTCGGCGTGTGGTTCTCCTGCGCGCAGGTGGAAGCCGCTGCCGGTGACACGGCCGTCGGCGCGCACGATCACGCAGCCGACACGCGGATTGGGCATCGTCGTGTAGAGGCCGCGCTCGGCCAGCCGCAGTGCCTCGGCCATGTGGGCATGGTCAATTGCTGAAAAAGCCGGCGCGCTCACCTCAGAGTTTTTCCGGCTGCGGTTCCTGCGCCAGCCGGTCGATCTCGGCGCGGAACTCGTTGAGATCCTGAAAGCTGCGATAGACCGAGGCGAAGCGCACGTAGGCGACATGGTCGAACCGCTTCAATGCCTCCATCACCTGCTCGCCGATGGCGCGCGACGCCAGCTCGCGCTCACCGGTGGCCTGCAGTTTGTGTTTGATGTGCGCGATCTCGGCCTCGATCGTCTCCAGGCTGACCGGCCGTTTCTCGACCGCGCGCAGGATGCCGTTGCGCAGCTTCTGCTCGTCGAACGGCTCGCGCGAACCATTGCTCTTGATCACGCGCGGCAGCAACAGCTCGGCCGATTCGAAGGTGGTGAAGCGCTCGGCGCAGGAGAGGCACTCGCGCCGACGCCGCACCTGGCCACCCTCGGCGACCAGGCGCGAGTCGATCACCTTGGTGTCTTCGAAACTGCAGAACGGGCAGCGCATGGATCGTCTCGCGTGGA
>CAYLRA010000031.1:0-33294 GCA_964386045.1 uncultured Verrucomicrobiaceae bacterium
AAAAAGACCCGCAGACCGAAGCGATCGTCATGATCGGCGAGATCGGCGGTTCGGCTGAAGACGAGGCGGCTGCCTACATCAAGCAGTACGTCACCAAGCCGGTGGTCTCCTACATCGCCGGTGTCACCGCGCCGGCCGGCAAGCGCATGGGCCACGCCGGTGCGATCATCGCCGGTGGTAAAGGCACCGCCGCGGAGAAGTTCGCCGCGCTGGAAGATGCGGGCGTCAAGACGGTCCGCTCGCTGGCCGATATCGGCAAGGCGCTGAAGGAAGTGACTGGCTGGTAATTGCCGCGTCGCATCCGCAAGTCGAAAAACCCGCGCATCGCGCGGGTTTTTTATTGGTCTCCCCCTATGAAATAGGGGGAGTACCCCCGAAGGGGGGGGAGGGGGTCAGCCCTTCGTCGCGCTTCGACCAACCCCGGACCCCTCCGCCGCTTCGCGGCACCTCCCCTACTTCGCAGGGGAGGACTCGATCGCACCCTTGAAATCGACGTCGCAGCCCCCAATTACCGCGAGTCGATTTTGCTCAACCACAGACGAGGCCAGAGATGACCGCCGCCAAAGAGACGCTGGGCTTCCAGACCGAAGCCAAACAGCTGCTGCAGCTGATGATCCACTCGCTCTACAGCAACAAGGAGGTGTTCCTGCGCGAACTGATCTCGAACGCTTCCGATGCCGCCGACAAGCTGCGTTTCGCCGCCCTGGCCGACGGCGCGTTGTACGAGAGCGATGCCGAATTGCGCATCTGGGTCGAAACGGATGCCGATCAGAAAACCATCACCATCCGCGACAACGGCGTCGGCATGTCGCGCGATGAGGTGGTCTCCCACCTCGGCACCATCGCCCGCTCCGGTACAGCCGAATTCCTGAAGAATCTCACCGGCGACCAGAAGAAGGACTCGCAGCTGATCGGCCAGTTCGGCGTCGGCTTCTACTCCGCCTTCATCGTCGCCGACCGCGTTGAAGTGTTCACCCGCCGCGCCGGTTTGCCGGCCGGGCAGGGGGTGCACTGGGAGTCAAAAGGCGAAGCCGATTTCAGTGTCGAGCCGTGTGAGCGTGCCGAGCGTGGCACCACCGTCGTGCTGCACCTGCGCAGTGAGGATGCCGATTTCGCCGATGACTGGCGCATTCGTTCGATCATCAAGAAATACTCCGACCATATCTCGCTGCCGGTGATGATGCGCAAGCCGGCCGATGCTGAAAACAAGGAAGCGGAGCGCGAATTCGAGGCGATCAACACCGCCACCGCACTGTGGACCCGTTCGCGCAGCGAGATCAGCGACGACGAGTACAAGGCGTTCTACAAACATGTGTCGCACGACTTCGACGAGCCGCTGACCTGGAGCCACAACCGCGTCGAAGGCAAGCAGGAGTACACCAGCCTGCTGTTCGTGCCGAAGCGTGCGCCGTTCGATCTGTGGAATCGCGACAAGCCGCGCGGCCTGAAGCTCTACGTGCAGCGCACCTTCATCATGGACGAGGCCGAGCAGTTCCTGCCGCTCTACCTGCGCTTCGTCAAGGGCATCGTCGACTCCAGCGATCTGCCACTGAACGTCTCGCGTGAAATCCTGCAGCAGAACGCGCAGGTCGAGTCGATGCGCTCGGCGCTGACCAAACGTGCGCTCGACATGCTGGAAAAACTGGCGAAGGGCGAGCCCGAGCAGTACGCGATCTTCTGGAAAGAGTTTGGCCAGGTGTTGAAGGAGGGGCCGGCCGAGGATTTCGCCAACCGCGAAAAGATCGCCAGGCTGCTGCGTTTTACCACCACGCACACCAACGGCGAGGCGCAGGATCAGTCGCTGGAGCAGTATGTGCAGCGCATGAAATCGGGACAGGAGAAGATCTACTACATCGCTGCCGAGAACTTCGCCACGGCGGCCAACAGCCCGCATCTCGAAGTGTTCCGCAAAAAGGGTATCGAGGTGCTGCTGCTGACCGATCGCGTCGACGAGTGGCTGATGGGTCACCTCGCCGAATTCGACGGCAGGAAGTTGCAGGATGTCGGTCGCGGTGAACTCGATCTCGGCGCACTGGAAGACGAGAGCGAGAAGCAGGAGAAAGAGAAGCTGGCCGAACAGCACAAGGCGCTGCTGGAGCGCGCGCAAAAAGTGCTCGAAGGCAAGGTGGAGGCGGTGCGTGTCACCAACCGCCTGACCGATTCGCCGGCCTGCCTCGTGGTCGGTGACTACGACATGGGGGCGCAGATGCGCCGCCTTCTCGAAGCGGCGGGCCAGAAGGTGCCGGACAGCAAGCCGATCTTCGAGCTGAATCCGTCGCACCCGCTGGTGGCGCGGCTTGAGCAGGAGAGCGAGGAGGGCCGTTTCGCCGATCTGACCGACATCCTGTTCGATCAGGCGCAACTGGCCGAGGGCGGTCAGCTGAAGGATCCGGCTGCCTACGTCCATCGGCTCAACAAGCTGCTGCTCGATCTGACGCGTTGACGCAAAAGTCCTCTCCTATGCAATAGGGGAGGTGCCCCGCAGGGGCGGAGGGGTCCGCTCTTCGTCGAGGCTCAAGCAACCCTCCGACCCCTCCGCCTCGCTACGCTCGGCACCTCCCCTACTTCGCAGGGGGGGACCGTTTGCGCTGATATACTCCCCGCACTTTTGGCTGCGACCTCTCTCCCATGACCACGACCCACCGTGTCGCCGTGCTCGGCGGCGGCAGCTTCGGCACCGCCCTCGCCAACATCGTTGCCGACAACGGCCATCGCGCCGTGTTGTGGCTGCGCAATGCGGAGTCGGCCGACGAAATCAACAGCCGCCACTGCAACAGCAAATATCTGCCCGACTACCCGCTCAACCCGGCACTGCGCGCCAGCACCGATCTGGCGGCGACGGTCGGCGACAGCGATGTCATCTTCATGGCGGTGCCGAGCAAGTCCTGTCGCGATGTGGCGCGCGAAGCCGCGGCGCATATCGCACCCGGTACCTTGCTGGTCAGTACCACCAAGGGGATCGAGGCCAACGGCTTCCGGCTGATGAGCCAGGTGTTGCGCGAGGAGATTCCACAGGCCCGGCTCGGCGTCATGAGTGGTCCCAATCTGGCCAAGGAGATCGCTGCGCGGCAATTGACGGCGACCGTGGTCGCGAGTGATGACGCCGAGCTGATCGTCATCACGCAGGATCTGCTGCACTGCGGTTATTTCCGCGTCTACGCCAGCAGCGACATGTATGGTGTCGAGCTGGGCGGCGCCTTGAAGAATGTCTACGCCATCATGGCCGGCATGGCAGCGGCGCTCGGCATCGGCCAGAACACCATCAGCATGCTGATCACGCGCGCGCTGGCCGAGATGAGCCGCTTCGCGGTGACCAAGGGGGCCGATCCGCTGACCTTCCTCGGGCTGGCCGGCGTCGGCGATCTGATCGTCACCTGCATGTCGCCGCTGTCGCGCAACTATCAGGTGGGTTTCGCGCTCGGCAAGGGCCAGCCACTCGATGAGATCATCGCCGAGCTGGGGCAGGTGGCCGAGGGGGTCAACACGCTGGTGGTGCTGAAGCAGCAGGCCGATGAACTCGGTGTGCGCATGCCGCTGGTGTCGGGGCTGCATGAAATACTGGTCAACCGCCGATCGATCCGCGACGTGGTCGGCACCCTGATGTGGGCCGAACAGAACCGCGATGTGGAGTTCACGCTGAAATGAGCCTGTTCCTGTGGATGCTGCGCCACGGCGAGGCGGAGCGCGAGACGCGCCACGACCCCGACCGTGTACTGACCGAGCCGGGGCGCGCCGCTGCCGCTGCCGCCGGCGCGGTACTGGCGACACTTGCACCGCGCCCGCTGCGTCTGCTCTGCAGTCCCTACGCGCGCGCGCAGCAGACGGCTGCCGCGGCGCTGCAGTCGCTGCCGGGATTGCGTATCGAGACGGTCGACTGGCTGACGCCGGACACGCCGCCGCTGACGACCCTGAAACACCTGACGGCGATTCACGACGAGTCGGTGCTGCTGGTGGCGCACCAGCCGCTGCTCGGCGATCTGCTCGGCCTGTTGGTGGAGGGTGACACTTACACGGCGCTCTCCCTGCCGACCGCCGCGCTGGCTGGTGTCGAGCTGCCGATCACCGCGGTAGGCTACGGCGCCCTGCGCTACCTGCTCACCCCGCCGCACGACAAGCCTTGAGTTCGATGCCCGCCGAGGAGTTCTCATTCGATATCGCCGGTGTCGCTCTCGCCGGCAAACGCTGGCGCAATGCCGCGGCGGGTGATGGTGTCGAAATGAAGGGCCGCGCGCTCCCGGTACTGGCACTGCACGGCTGGCTCGACAATGCCGCGTCGTTCGATGTGCTGGCGCCACTGCTCGAAGGTGCCGATGTCGTCGCCGTCGATCTCGCCGGCCATGGCCACAGCTACCACCGCCCGGCGCAGGCCGCCTACAACGTCTGGGATGACCTGCCCGACCTGCTGCGGCTGGCAGACCATCTCGGCTGGCCGCGCTTTCACCTGCTCGGTCATTCGCGCGGTGCCATCATCGCCGCGCTGCTGGCGGCTTCGCTGCCGGAGCGCGTCGAATCATTGGTGTTGCTCGACGGGCTGGCGCCGGAGACGACGCCGCCGGAGCGCTGTTTCGACCAGCTCGGCAACCATGTGCGCGAGCATCTCGCGATCACCGGTCGCGCCGTCACCACCTATCCCGATGCTGCGCGTGCGCTGCAGGTGCGTTGTCGTGTCGCCGGTATCTCCGAGCGGGCGGCGCGACCGATCGTCGAGCGCGGCCTGCGCGCAACGGCGGAGGGTGTGCAGTGGCGTGCCGATCCCCGCCTGCAGCTGCCTTCGGCGGTGCGTCTCAGCCCGCTGCAGGTGGGTGAGCTGAAACGACGGCTCGGTGCCGCCGGCCATACCCTGCTGATCGCCGCCGCCGGGGGGTTGGGCGGTCGGCTGGTGGAGCAGGGCGAACTCGCGCAGCTGGCGGGCATCGAACCGGTGGTGTTGCCGGGTGGGCACCATTTTCATCTCGAAGAGGCCGCGCCTGAGATCGCCCGTCTCGCACTGCAGTGGTGGCAGCGAGGCGCAGCGCGGCGCGAGCAGATTCCGCATCAATTTTCCGAGGGGAGTGAACCGGCATGAGTTATTGGCGAAGGATTTATGGCACTGGCGGGTTGTTGCTGGCGCTGCTGCTGCAGAGCAGCGTCGTCACGGCCGTCGACGTGCCGCCGGTCTGGCTGCCGCTGCATCGCCACGCGGAGCTGCAGCGACAGCAGCAGTCGACCACCGATGACTACCTCCTTGCTCTGGGTGCCTGGCGGCGTGCTGCCGGCGAATGGCGCCTCGATCAGAGCAGTCGCCTCGCTGGTGATCTGCAGCGCCTGACCTTCCGCCTCTCCGAAAGTGGCGATCCCGCCAGCGTGCAGCAGCTCTGGCTGGAGCAGTTGCGACCGTTGGCGACGCAGATGCTGTTCAGTTGTCGGGGTCGTGCCTGTGGTCCGAGCAACCACTGGGCGAACAGTCAATTCGGTGTGGCCGAACTGTATGGGCTCGACGATCAGCAGTACTACGACGCGCTGGAACTGGAGCGCGACGGTCAGCGGTATGCCTTGGCGCTCTATACGGTGCAGCGCGGCAATCGCCGGCTCTATTCGCACATCGATCTGATCACGCTGGATGAGCGTGCCGGCGAGCTGGCCATCACCGCGAGCGCGGTACTGGCGCAATGGCGCGAGCTGGGGCGGGTGGTGTTGGCTTTGGACAAGAACGGGCGCGGCTCGCTCGACGAGGCGGAATTGAATGCCCTGGCGCGGGCGCTGCAACAGGACAGCCAGGTGGCGATCTACGCCGTCGGCCACGCCTATGGTTCGGGTTCGCTGCCGCAGCTGACCGAGCGCTCCGCGACCTACGCGACGACGGTCTGTCAGCAACTGCAGGAGCGTGGTATCGCCGCCGGTCGCTGCGATGCGCACGGCGTGGGTCCGCTGGCGCCGGGCGGGCGCCGGGGGGATCGTGTCGAGCTGGTGGTCAGGCCGCGCTGAAGTGGGGCGCTGACGCCTATTTCAGCAGGGCGAGGAATTCGGCGCGGGTAGAGGCATCGCTGCGGAAGCTGCCGAGCATTGCCGACGTGCGCATCACCGAGTTCTGCTTCTCGACGCCGCGCATCATCATGCAGAGGTGTTTGGCTTCGATGATGACACCACAGCCGATCGCGCCGGTTACCTGCATCACGGTGTTGGCGATCTGCGTGGTCAGCGTCTCCTGGATCTGCAGCCTGCGCGCGTACATGTCGACGATGCGCGCCACTTTCGACAGGCCGAGCACCTTGCCCTGCGGGATGTAGGCGACGTGGGCGCGACCGATGAACGGCAGCATGTGGTGTTCACACATCGAGTAGAGCTCGATGTCATTGACCACCACCATCTCGTTGCAGGCCGATTCGAACAGCGCGTTGTTGACGATTTCGTCGAGCGACTGGCGGTACCCCTGGGTGAGGAATTCAAAGGCCTTGGCCGCGCGTTTCGGCGTGTCGCGCAGGCCGTCGCGGTTCAGGTCTTCCCCGATGTTTTCGATGATCTTGGCGAAGGATTTTTCCATCGGAGATTCCTTGTGGAGGGCGGCGTCTGTCGCGGCGCGGCCACTCCGGCCGCGGGACAGTGAACAGGGAGGCCGATTCTAGCCGTGAGCCTCGGCCCGACACAAACCAGCGCACAGGATTGTTCCTGCGCGGTGGTTGCCGGGCCGGTAGAATGGCGCTCCTCTCCACCCCGAAGGTGAACCTCTCTTGAGCGCCGATCATTCCGTCGATTTCTCCAGCGCGCAGCGCGATCTGGTCAGCGTGCGCGACGTCGTGCGTTTCGCTGTCACGCAGTTCGAGCGCGCCCAGCTGTTCTACGGCCACGGCACCGACAATGCCTTCGACGAGGCAATGGCGCTGGTGCTGCAATGGCTGCGATTGCCCTTCGACCAGGCCGCCGTGCTGCTCGATGCACGCCTGGTGGAGAGCGAGCGCGCCGGCCTGCTGGCGGCGATTCGCGAACGCTGCGTCGAGCGTGTGCCGTTGCCCTACATCGTCGGCGAGGCGTGGTTCGCCGGCGGTGTCTACGAAGTCGACCGCAATGTACTGATTCCGCGCTCGCCGATCGCCGAGCTGATCCAGACCGGTTTCGAGCCGTGGCTCGGCGGTCGTTATCCCGAGCGCATTCTCGATCTCTGCACCGGCAGCGGCTGCATCGGCATCGCCTGTGCGCTCGCCTTCGACGAGGCCGACGTCGTGCTCTCCGACATCTCGCCCGAGGCGCTGGCGGTGGCGCGACGCAATATCACGCGTCACGACGTCGGCGAGCGGGTGAGCGCCGTGCAATCCGACCTGTTTGCCGCGCTCGCCGGCGAGCGTTTCGACCTGATCGTCAGCAATCCTCCCTACGTCGATGCGCGCGACATGGACGAGCTGCCGCCCGAGTTTCGCCACGAGCCGCGGCTGGCGCTGGCGGCTGGCGACGACGGTCTCGACCTGGTGCGCACGATGCTGCGCGAGGCGGCCGACCATCTGACCGAGGAGGGGCTGCTGGTGGTCGAGGTCGGCAACAGCTGGGAGGCGCTGGAACAGGCGTTTCCGGAAGTGCCTTTCACCTGGATCGAGTTCGAGCGCGGCGGCCATGGCGTGTTTGCGCTCGACCGCCAGCAGCTCGTCGAATACGCCGATGCGTTCGGCGCCTGAAGTGGCGACCGCGTCGTTATAATCACCGCCTGCGTCTTTCGCATCGCCGCCCTGAATCTGGAAACCCGTCCATGTCCGGCAACACCTTCGGCACGCTGTTCACCGTCACCACCTTCGGCGAGAGCCACGGCCCGGCGCTGGGCTGCATCGTCGACGGTTGCCCGCCCGGGCTGGAATTGAGCGAGGCCGACATCCAGATCGATCTCGATCGGCGCAAGCCCGGCACCTCGCGCTACACCACGCAACGTCGCGAAGAGGATGCCGTGCGCATCCTCTCCGGCGTCTTCGAGGGGCGCACCACCGGCACGCCGATCGGCCTGCTGATCGAGAACACCGACCAGCGCTCGAAGGACTACGGCAAGATCGCCAACAGTTTCCGGCCGATGCACGCCGACTACACGTACTGGCAGAAGTACGGCATCCGCGACTACCGCGGCGGCGGGCGCTCGTCGGCGCGCGAGACGGCGATGCGCGTCGCCGCCGGTGCCATCGCCAAGCAGTGGCTGCGCAGTCAGGGGATCGACGTGCGCGGCTATCTGTCGCAGCTCGGGCCGATCGCCGTCGAACCGAAACCGGCGCGCGAGATCGACTGGGTTCAGGTCGACAGCAATCCGTTCTTCTGTCCCGACGCGGCGAAAGTGGCGGAGATGGAGAGCTACATGCAGCAGCTGCGCAAGGATGGCGACTCGGTCGGCGCGCGCATCACGGTGACGGCGACCGGCGTGCCGCCGGGACTCGGCGAACCGGTGTTCGACCGCCTCGACGCCGACATCGCCCACGCGCTGATGAGCATCAACGCGGTGAAGGGGGTGGAAGTCGGTGCCGGCTTCAGCTGCGTCGCCGCGCGTGGCAGCGAGCAGCGCGACGAGCTGACGCCGCAGGGCTTCACCAGCAACCACGCCGGTGGTGTGCTCGGCGGCATCTCGTCGGGGCAGGAGATCGTCGCCAGCATCGCGCTGAAGCCGACATCGAGCATCCTGGTGCCGGGTCGCTCGATCGATCTCGACGGCAATCCGGTCGAGGTGATCACCACCGGTCGCCACGACCCCTGCGTCGGCATCCGCGCCACGCCGATCGCCGAGGCGATGCTGGCCTTGGTGCTGATCGACCACCTGCTGCGCCACCGCGCACAGAACGTCGACGTGCGCTGCCCGACCCCGGTGATTCCCGGCCATATCGGTTGAGGCGGTGATGCCGTCGTCGCCAGTCGCCGGCACAGGGCCTTACTGGCGGCTCTCCGCTTTCTACGGCGTCTATTTCGCGCTGGTCGGCATCTGGATGTCGTTCTGGCCGCTCTACCTGAAGGAGCTGGGGTTGGGGGCGGCGGTGATCGGCATGGTCATCGCCATCCAGCACGCGACCAAGATCGTGGCGCCGAGCCTGTGGGGCTGGCTGGCCGACCGCTCCGGCCGGCGCATGCCGGTGATCCGCTTCGGTGCGCTCGGCGCGCTGCTGGTATTCCTGCTGCTGTTCTGGCGCTCCGGTTCGCTGCTGGCGCTGATGCTGATCATGGTCGGCTACACCTTCTTCTGGAACGCCGTGCTGGCACAGTTCGAGGTGGTAACGCTCGGCCACCTCGGCAGCCGTCATCACCGCTACAGTCTGGTGCGGGTGTGGGGCTCGATCGGCTTCATCGCCGTGGTTGCCGGACTGGGTTACCTGTTCGACCTGATCAGTCTGCAGTGGCTGCCGTGGATGATGGCGCTGCTGCTGGTGGCACTGCTGCTGGTATCGCTGTCGGTGCGCGAGGCGCCGCCGCCGGTGGCGCGGCAGGGGACGCAGCGCGAGCCGCTGCTGCAGCTGCTGGCGAAGCCGGCGGTGATCGCCTTCTTCGCTGTCTGCCTGCTGCTGCAACTGGCGCACGGGCCTTACTACACCTTCTTCAGCATTTTTCTCGAAGCGCATGGTTACAGTCGCACCGAAACCGGCCTGCTGTGGTCGCTCGGGGTGGTCGCCGAGGTGCTGGTCTTTCTGTTCATGCACAAGCTGCTGCAGCGTTTCGGCGTGCGCACGATCCTGCTGGCGAGCCTGGCGCTGGCGGTGCTGCGCTGGCTGCTGATCGGCTGGTTCGTCGACAACCTGCCGCTGCTGCTGTTCGCGCAGCTGCTGCACGCCGCCACCTTCGCCAGCTATCACGCCTGCGCCGTCGACACGGTGCGGCGTCTGTTCGCCGGTGGTCACGAGGGGCAGGGGATGGCGCTCTACAGCGGCCTCAGCTACGGCGCCGGTGGTGCGCTCGGTGCCATCTGCAGCGGCGTGCTGTGGAGCTGGAGCGCGCCGCTGACCTTTGCACTGGCATCGCTGGCGTCGCTGCTGGCGCTCGCCATCGCCTGGCACTGGCTGCGCGATTGAGCGCGCCGGTGCACGTGTTGCCACTTTCGCCCTTGGCGCTGCCGGGGCGGTTTGCTACTTTGCCTCGCATCCCACACCACACGCGGACGCTCCATGAGCCAGGAATCGATCGTCTACGGCTGCATCAAGGATCAGCTGTTCGCCAATCGTCCCGACGACGCCCATCGCCGGCGCGAGATCAACCGCGGCGCCCTGAGCGCGCTGCCCAGTGTCGACGAGTGGCCGCTGCTGAGCCGCGAGATGTTCGCGCTGCCGACGCCGGTGGCGACGCTCGACGCCGTGCACACCGACGTGGTGCCGTTCGGCAGCTCCTACGTTGGGGTCGAGTACGAGTGGGAGCAGTGGATCCGCAGTTTCGAGCAGCTGTTGCAGAAGATGTACTGGGTCTCCGCGACCGTACATCTGGAGACCGAGTTCAACGGTGTCCACACCTTCACCTGGGAGTCGGCGACCGGTTCGCACGAGCCGGGCGGTGGCCCGCTGTCGATGCGCTGCGAGTGGACGCGAGAGAGTCCGTTCGCGTGAACCTGCGAGAGCCTGCTCGTGTGAACCTGAGTTGCGTGGAGCGTTTCCGATGAGCGCCCAGCGTTCGCGCTGGCGGCGGGTGGCGCGCTGGCGAACGCCGGTGATCGGGGTGCTGGCGTCTGCGGTTCTGATCGGCGCGGCGATCGGGGTGTGGGATGTCGATCCGCGCGAGATGCTCGCGCTGCTGCTGTTCTGCGTGATCGGCGTCGCCGTCATCATCGGCGCCGCCTTTCTCCTCTCGCTGTTACTGCGACGGTTTCGGCGCTAGCGCAGCGACTCCTCCAGGTCGATGTCGATGGTCAGCGCGTCGGCGATCTCGTCGAGGCGGCTGTTCAGCTCCTCCAGGTTCAGGCTTTTCGGCACCCGGATTTCGGCCATCGCCTCGAACAGCGGCTCCGCGCTCATCGGTGCGCTGGTCAGCGAGGTGTCCATCTCCAGCACGTTGATCTGGTGTGCGGCCAGCGCGCCGGAGACCTCGCGCACGATGCCGGGGCGGTCGGGTCCGATGATGCTGAGGCGAAGGCGCCGGGTGGCACTTTCGTCACAGATACCGCCGCTGTCGGCGACGACGACGGTCAGTCCCCGATCGGCGAGCGACTGCAGGCCGTCGCGCAGTTGCGCGACCTGGCCCGCATCGACGGCCACCTCGACGATGCCGGCGAACTGGCCGGCCAGCGTGCTCATGCGACTCTCCAGCCAGTTGCCGCCGCAGCGGGCGACGGCGTCGGAGAGCATCTGCACGAGGCCGGGGCGATCGCTGCCGATGAAGGTGAAAACGACGGTTTCGCTGCGGCTGGTCATGGTTGGGACTCCTTGCAGGGGGCGGCCAGTATAGTATCAACCGCGTCAGGGCCACGATTCTCCGCGGCGCTGGCAGATGTCATCGAGGAGGCTTCGCCATGAAAGTGATCGTCGATTTCTGTGTCATTCCGCTCGGTGTCGGCGACTCGCTGGCACCCTATATCGCCGAGTGTCAGCGCATCCTGATCGACATGGAGCTGAACCACTCGCTGCACGCCTACGGCACCAATATCGAAGGTGAATGGGAGGTGGTGATGGAGGCGATCAAACGCTGCCATAACCGCATCCACGAGATGGGGGCGCCGCGCATCACCTCGACGCTGAAAATCGGCACCCGCACCGATTGCGAGGATTCGATGGCGCGCAAGATCGAGAGCGTGCAGCGCGTGCTTGGCGGTGCCGATGTCAGCGCCGATGAGTACATCACCCATGTCTGAGCAGGTCGTCGAGCCGGTGCTGATTCCGCCACAGGCGTTGTCTCCGGAGGCGCTGCAGGGGGTGATCGAGGCCTTCATCGCGCGCGAAGGGACTGACTACGGTGAGCTGGAGTGGAGCATGGCCGACAAGGTGGCGCAGTTGCGCGACCAGCTGCAGCGCGGGGAGGCGGTGATCGTCTTTGACGCGCTGACCGAGAGCTGTACCCTGCTGCCGCGGCACGCGCTGGCGGGGTTGACTTAATCGTCGCTCTCGCGCGCCAGCATCAGCCAGTCGAGCAGCAGGCTGCGCACCACCACCTGGTCGGTGCGATCGGTGTGACCGTTGCCGACCCGCTGGTTGCCGAGCGTCGAAAGGGTGTGGATCACTTCGTCGATGACCGCGCGTTCCAGCGGCAGCTCGGTGGCGCTCAGCGCGGAGTGGTAATCGTCGCGGGCATAAGCCAGCGTCAGGACATTCTGGATCGACAGTGCAAGCGCGGGTCGGCGCTTGCGCAATATCTTGAAGGTGAGTTCGAGGGTGCCGCGGCTGAACAGGTCGCGGTAGACGTCAGTGCTTTCCGCGTCTTTCATGACAACCTCCTGCTGCGGGTGCCGGATTGCGGTATGCAAGGTCGACCGGTTTCCGCAAAATGGCAGCCCTTTCCGTTCCCTGGCGCGAGATCCTCGACGTGACCTCACCGCTTTCTGCCGCCGATTCGCCGGCGTTCGATCAGCTGCTCGACGCCAGTGGCCTGTTCTGTCCGGAGCCGGTGATGCTGTTGCACAACGCCGTGCGCGACATCGCCGTCGGCGCGGTACTGAAGGTGGTTGCCACCGATCCGTCGACCCGGCGCGACATTCCCAAGTTCTGTCGCTTCCTCGGCCATGAACTGTTGGCGCAACAGGAGCGCGACGGGCAGTTCCTTTACTTCATTCGCAAGGGCGCTTGAGCGGGCATCCGCAAGGGCGCCTGAGCCATACGACACGCCGATCGGTTCACGCGTCGAACAGCATGGCGATGGCCGCCATCGCCGCCGGGTCCTCCGACTTGATCTGGTTGGCGATGTGGTGCTGGAAGAAGTAGCGGAAGCGCGGGTTGTTGCGCGCCGCGTAGAGGCAGTCGTCGCCGGGCAGTACCGGCGTGGCGTGGATGCTGTGCTCGTCGATCAGCATCGCCTCGACGGTGCCGTCGTTGAGCAGGCGCCAGCTCAGCACTTCGGTCAGGATCAGCGTCTGGTTGTCGTCGCCCTGCAGCATGGCGTGGGTGCCGATGGTGTCGGCGATCTCCTGCACGCAGTGCTGCGGATTGTCGGGGCCGGCGTCGAAGAATTCGGCCGCGTATTCCAGTTCGGCCACCTTGTGGTCCGGCGGCTCGAAGAAGATGGTGTCGGTGCGGGGGTTGTAATAACCCTCCCACTGTCCGGTCTCGGGGTCGTCCAGATCGGGGCAGGGGGTGAAGCGGTTGAGCCAGGGCACCAGCCCGACCACGCTGCCGTCGGCGCAAAGGCCCCAGGCGGCAATTCTCATCGCGTAGAGCTTGTTGGGCGACGAGTGATGATTGGAGTAGAGCATGGAGAGGCCGTCATACTCCGGCGACAGCCGGATCAGCTGCTCGCCGCTCAGCTCGGAGAGCGGCCTGCCCGAGAAGAGGTCGAAGACGTTGTCGAGGGTGTTGTCTGCCGAGGGAGGGACGCGGGTCATGGCCATGCTCCTGAGCGAAGGCTGCGATCGGTTGGCGATGCAGCTGATTCGTCGTTGATGACCGCCTCCCGACTGGTGGCCACTGCGGATGGCCGAGCGGTGATATCGGCGTCTGGGACTTCGACTGAGAAGCAGTATAGAAAGTTCGTGGACGCTTCTCCAAGTCCCTTTTCTTATCTGATTTCGGCTTTTTTTGGGGCCAGATGGCGACAGATGGCCATAAGTGGACTCCGTGGAGGAGGGTGATTGGACGTGTCGCGCCTGACCATCGTCGCCGACGAGAACATGCCGCGCGTGGCGCAGTGGTTCGCCCCGCTGGGCGAGGTGCGGACGCTGCCCGGTCGCGCCATCACGGCGGCCGACCTGCAAGACGCCGATGTGTTGCTGGTGCGCTCGGTGACCCGGGTCGACCGCGCGTTGCTGGAAGGCAGCCGCGTCCGCTTCGTCGGCAGTGCGACGATCGGTACCGACCACCTCGATCTCGACTGGCTCGCCGCGGCCGGTATCGCCGCGGTCGCCGCACCCGGCTGCAACGCCAGATCGGTGGTCGAGTATGTGCTGAGTGCCTTCTGTGTCGTCGATGGCCTGATCGAAGCGCTGCTGGCGCGCCGGAAGCGAGTCGGCATCGTCGGTCTCGGCAATGTCGGCAGCCGGTTGGCGCGCTGTCTGGTCGGGCTCGGTATCGACGCCGTCGGCTGCGATCCCTTCCGGCAGGCGGCCGACGTGCCGCTCTGTTCACTCGACGAGATCCTGGCGGCCGATGCCATCTGCCTGCACACGCCCCTGACCCGTGCCGGCGCCCACCCCACCTGGCATCTGTTCGATGCCGACCGGATTGCGGCACTGCGTCCGGGGACACTGCTGTTGAACGCCGGCCGTGGCGAGGTGATCGACAACGACGCGCTGCTGGCGCGGCTGCGGCGCGATGCCGATCTCGATGTTGTGCTCGATGTCTGGGAGGGCGAGCCGGCGATCGACGTCGAGCTGCTGCGGCAGGTGCGTCTCGGTACCCCCCACATTGCCGGTTACAGCCAGGATGGCAAGCTGGCCGGCACGCGTCTGGTGCTGGAGGCCTGCTGCCGTCATTTCGGTTTGCCGCTGCCGGCACCGGAGGCAGGGTTGGCGGGGCCTCGGCTGTGGCTCGATGCCGGGCTCGACGATGCCGCGCTGCTGCGCGCGGCGCTGCTGCAGGTCTACGACATTCGCCAGGACGATCGCCGGCTGCGCGAAGCGCTGGAGGTGGACCGATCGGGCGGGGCGTTCGATGCGCTGCGCCGCCACTATCCGGTACGGCGTGAGCTGGCGGCCTGTGTGATGGCGGTGAGCGGTGAGTTGGCGGTCGAGCAGTGCGGCTTGCTGCGTGCGCTTGGGGTGACGCTCGCTCAGCGCGGCGTCGAGTGATGCAGTAGCGCCAGCATGCAGTGGCCCAGCGCGGTTGACGACCGGCTCTGCAGCGCGCGGCGCAATCGGGCGGCATTGCTGCGCGCGGCCTGCTGCAGCGACTCGGGCAGTTCGGGGTCGACACTCTCGGGCATGACCTCGGCGGCCAGCGGGCTGGAGGCGGCGAGCAGCAGGAAGCCGCGCTCGGTCAGCACCGCCTGATCGAGCCCCTCCTGGCGCAGCGTGTCGTCGTAACGCAGATAACCCTGCTGGCCGAGCCAGACCATGGTGCCGAAGCAGGCCTGCTGGCGCACCGGCGGCAGGCCGAATTCATCCGGTTCGCCGCTGCCGCAGATATCCTCGACAAACAATATTTGCGGGCGCGGGAAGAGGCTGTAGAGCCGCAGCAGGATCAGCGCCGTGTCGCGGTAGAAGTCGTCGATGTGCAGGTCGCTCATGCCGGCCGCCGCCCAGGTTACTGGCTGTAGCGCGACAGGAAGTTGCCGAGCCGCTCGATCGCCGTGGTCAGGTCGTCGACCTGCGGCAGGAACACCACGCGCAGGTGGTCGGGTTCCGGCCAGTTCAGCGCCGAGCCCTGCAGCAGCAGAATCTTCTCCTGGCGCAGCAGGTCGAGCACCAGCTGCTCGTCGTTGTGAATGTTGAAGCGCTTCGAATCGAGGCGCGGGAACAGATAGAGCGCCCCCTTCGGTTTGACGCAGCTGACACCGGGGATGGCGTTCAGCATCTCCCAGGCGACGTCGCGCTGGCGGCCGAGACGGCCGGTCGGCAGCACCAGGTCGTTGATACTCTGGTAACCGCCGAGCGCGGTCTGCACGGCGTGTTGCGCCGGCACGTTGGCGCACAGTCGCATCGAGGTCAGCGTGTTGAGCCCCTCGATGTAGTCGGAGGCGCGATGCTTGGCGCCGGAGATGATCATCCAGCCGCAGCGGAAACCGGCCAGCCGATACGATTTCGACAGGCCGTTGAAGGTGGCGCAGAGCAGGTCCTCGGCGAGGCGTGCCAGTGGTACGTGTTCGGCGTCGTCGTAGAGGATCTTGTCGTAGATCTCGTCGGCGAAGATCACCAGCTGGTGCTGGCGGGCGATCTCGACCAGATCTTCCAGCACCGCCTGCGGGTAGACGGCGCCGGTCGGGTTGTTCGGATTGATGATGACGATCGCCTTGGTGCGGCTGCTGATCCTGGCGCGGATGTCGGCGAGGTCGGGCGTCCAGTCGGCCTGCTCGTCACAGCGATAGTGCACCGGCTTGCCGCCGGCGAGCCGGGTGGCGGCGGTCCACAGCGGGTAGTCCGGTGACGGGATCAGCACCTCGTCGCCATTGTTCAGCAGCGCCTGTGTCGCCACCGAGATCAGCTCGCTGACGCCGTTGCCCAGATAGATGTCGTTGATGTCGACGCCGCGAATTTCGCGGGTCTGGCACTCCTGCATGATCGCCTTGCGCGCCGGGTGGATGCCTTTCGAATCGCTGTAGCCCTGGCTCTGCGGCAGCAGGCGGATCACATCCTGAATGATTTCGTCCGGTGCGTTGAAGCCGAACGGCGCCGGGTTGCCGATGTTGAGCTTGAGGATGCGATGACCCTCTTCCTCCATGCGCATCGCTTCGTGCAGCACCGGGCCGCGAATGTCGTAACAGACA
Source organism: uncultured Verrucomicrobiaceae bacterium (assembly GCA_964386045.1). Lineage (GTDB taxonomy): Bacteria > Pseudomonadota > Gammaproteobacteria > Pseudomonadales > CAMLJR01 > CAMLJR01. The sequence goes on from CAYLRA010000031.1 coordinate 16,474, forward strand.
TTGTTCAGTTTGTCCGACTTGAAGTACTTGGTCATGCTCGCAAACACCGGAAAAATGGCGCTAAATAAGCGCCATAGTGTAGGTGAAAGGCCGGGGTGGCGCTATTGGCCCCGGCGCGGGTTGTAGGGGGTTCAATGAAAAAGATCGAAAAGAGTGCTGACGAGTGGCGTGAGCAACTGAGCGAGGCGGAGTACCACGTCTGTCGCGACAAGGGGACCGAGCGACCGTTCACCGGCGAGTACTGGGATGAGTGGCGCGATGGACGTTACGACTGTCGCTGCTGTGGCGAACCACTGTTTGCTTCGCTGACCAAATTCGATGCCGGCTGTGGCTGGCCCAGCTTTTTTGCGCCACTGAACGAGGCGTGTATCGAAGAGCAGCGCGACACCAGCTACGGCATGATTCGCACCGAGGTGATGTGCCGCCGTTGTGGCGCCCATCTGGGCCATCTCTTCAATGACGGGCCGGCGCCGACAGGTCTGCGTTACTGCATCAACTCACTGTCGGTCCGGTTGCAGCCGGAGTAGGTGTTACCGGAGAGGGCGCTGCTGACACAGGGGCGCTCACTCGTCGTAAAGCGATTTCTTTTGCCACTCCTGTTTCTCTTCGCCGAACGATTTCCAGGCATCGTCGGCGGCTTCGGCCTGACCCTGTGCGGTCGAGGCTTGCTCCAGCGCGGCGATGCGCTGCTGGAAGTTGACGATCTGCGCGGCGAAGAAGCCGTCGGCGTTGTCTTTCAGCATCTTGTCGACGGCCAGTCGGTAGTGGTGCTCGGCCAGCCGTGGTTTGCCCTCGTGTGTTGCGCCTTGCGCGGCGGTGACGTGGGCGTCCAGTGCGACCCGGGTCGCCAGCCGGCGAATCTGCCTGCCGTAGTGTTGCGACTGGGCGGGCTGCAGGCGGCCCCCCTCACCCAGCTTCTGCACCACATTGGCCAGACTGCCGAGCAGCTTCTGCACTTCCTGAACCTGCGCCGGGTTGGTCAGCGGCTGGTAGCTGGTGCTGTCTGCCTGTTGTGCCAGTTGCGCCATCTTCTCCTGCAGCTGTTGCTGCTGTTGGCGCAGCTGCGGGTCGCGCGGCTCCAGCCGGGTCAACTGTTCGAGTCCTTCGAGCAGGCAGCGACAGACCAGCTGCTTGAGGTCGCGACTGAGGAAGCCGTCGGGAAAACCGTCGAGCAGATACTGGAACGAGCGGTTGCGGGATTTCAGCGAGGCGGCCAGCGCCTGGCGTTCCCGAGTCGACTTCTCTACCTGCTGCAGGGTGAAGACCACGGCGACCAGAATGAACAGGGCGGCGGCGATGGCGATGATGATCGTTGTTGTTGTCATGGACTGGCCACTCGGCGAATGCGCGCTAAGTGTAGACGCTCCGGCCGATTTGCCAGCCCTGGCCGGGATTCCCGGCCACCGCATCGGGGTGCCCGAAGAGGGGTTGAGGAAAAATGAAAGCTCGATGAAGAAAAATGAAACCGGGCGCTTGACCTTTGTTGGGGTGCTACATAGAATGCGCGCCACTTCGACGCCAACGCCATAACTCATTGCGCTGGCAGCGAAATGTAGCAGTCGCGGTGAAAGCCGATTGTGAATGCAGCAGAGCCGCGAACCCGCTCGGGTGAACGGTGAAGTTCCTGGAGTCCCCTTCGTCTAGAGGCCTAGGACACCGCCCTTTCACGGCGGTAACAGGGGTTCGAATCCCCTAGGGGACGCCATCTCACTCTGGCATCTGTCAGGGTAAGCGGGAATAGCTCAGTTGGTAGAGCGCAACCTTGCCAAGGTTGAGGTCGCGAGTTCGAGCCTCGTTTCCCGCTCCAATTTTTCCTTCTTCCTTTAATACCCTCTCCGGTACTGGTTCCCGACCTGAGCTTCCCGTCTGGCGCCCTGGTTCGGCTCGTTGCCTCTGCGCCAACACCTGCCGCCCGTTCGCCCTTGCGTTCATGCATGCGCATCCCTAGATTGCTGGGTTTTTATCGGTAGCCGCCACCGGCACGGTCGGTGGGGTATGGATTGGGGAGCGAGATGTCGACGGCACTGCAGATCCGCGGACTGACCAAGGTCTACGGCAATGGATTCGAGGCGTTGAAGGGGATCGACCTCGATGTCGCCGAGGGTGACTTCTTCGCGCTGCTCGGCCCCAACGGCGCCGGCAAGTCGACCACCATCGGCATCATCTGCTCGCTGGTGCGCAAGAGCGGCGGCACGGTGCGGGTCTTCGACAAGGACATCGATGTCGATTTCCCCGGCGCGAAACGTTATCTCGGCGTGGTGCCGCAGGAGTTCAATTTCTCGCAGTTCGAGAAGGTGTTCGAGATCGTCAGCAATCAGGCCGGTTACTACGGCCTGTCGCGATCGCTGGCGCAGCAGCGCACCGAGCACTATCTGCAGCGACTCGGGCTGTGGGACAAGCGCGACCAGCCGGCCCGCAATCTCTCCGGCGGCATGAAACGGCGGCTGATGATCGCGCGGGCGCTGGTGCATGAGCCGCGCCTGCTGATCCTCGACGAACCGACCGCTGGCGTCGACATCGAACTGCGTCGCTCGATGTGGGAGTTCCTGCGCGAAATCAACCGGCAGGGCACGACCATCATTCTTACCACCCACTATCTGGAAGAGGCGGAGAACCTCTGTCGCAACATCGCCATCATCGACCACGGCCGCCTGATCGAGAACACCAGCATGCGCAAGCTGCTGGCGCGGTTGCAGAAGGAGCACTTCATTCTCGACCTGCGCGATGAGATTGCGGACGACATCGATCTCGCCGCCATCGACGGCAAGCGCATCGACGGCCACAGCATCGAGGTCGAGATCGCGCGCGGCGACAGTCTCAACGAGGTGTTTCGCCATCTTTCCGAACGCAATCTGCAGGTGGTCAGCATGCGCAACAAGGCCAACCGTCTTGAGGAGCTTTTTGTCTCGCTGCTGGCGCGCAACGATGTGGCCGGGCAGGCAGCGTCGGTCGGGGAGAGGCGAGCATGATCCACTGGCAGACCGAATGGACCGCCTTCTCCACCATCGTGCGCAAGGAGGTGCGGCGCTTCACCCGCATCTGGATGCAGACGCTGCTGCCATCGGCGATCACGATGACGCTCTACTTCGTCATCTTCGGCCGCCTGATCGGCTCGCGCATCGGCGACATGGGCGGCTTCAGCTACATCCAGTTCGTCGTGCCGGGGCTGATCATGATGGCGGTGGTGACCAACGCCTATGCCAATGTGGTGTCGTCGTTCTACGGCGCCAAGTTCCAGCGCTTCATCGAGGAGCTGCTGGTGTCGCCGGTGTCGAACCACACCATCCTGATCGGCTATCTCACCGGCGGTGTGCTGCGTGGGCTCTGTGTCGGTGTCATCGTCACGTTGCTGTCGCTGTTCTTCACCGACCTGCAGATTCATCACCTCGGTGTGACGATCGGCATCGTGCTGCTGACCACGCTGTTCTTCTCGCTGGCCGGTTTCATCAACGCCGTCTTCGCCAACAGTTTCGATGACATCTCGATCGTGCCGACCTTCGTGCTGACGCCGCTGACCTATCTCGGTGGCGTCTTCTATTCGATCGACATGCTGTCGCCGTTCTGGGCGGGGGTGTCACAGCTGAACCCGATGCTCTATATCGTCAACGTCTTTCGTTATGGATTGCTCGGCCACAGCGATGTCGATCTCGGTGTCGCCTTCGGCATGATCGCGCTGTTCACGGTGGTGGCCTATATCTACAGCATGCATCTGCTGCGCACCGGCAAACGGTTGCGGCAATGATGCGGGAGGCTGGTCATGCAGCGTGATGATCTGTTGCTCGGCAAGGCGGTCGACTACGAGGCCGGCTACGACCCGGCGTTACTGCATCCGATCGCGCGCCGCGACGGGCGGTCGCTGCTCGGGCTGGGTGAGCCGCTGCCGTTCACCGGCTGCGATATCTGGAACGGTTATGAGCTCTCCTGGCTCGATTCGCGCGGCAAACCACTGGTGGCCTGGGGGGAGTTCCGCATTCCCGCCGAGTCGCCGGCCATCGTCGAGTCGAAGTCGCTGAAGCTCTACCTCAACTCGCTCAACATGCGGCGATTTGAATCGGTGCAGGCGGTGTGCGAGACCATTGCCGCCGATCTCGCCGCCTGTGTCGGGGCGCCGGTCGACGTGGCGCTGCGGCTGCCGGGGCAATGGCACCAGTATCCGGTCAGTGAACCGGAGGGCGTCTGCCTCGACGAGTTCGAACTGGTCACCGATCGTTACCATCCGGCACCGGAGCTGCTGCGAACCCTCTCGGGCGAGGTGGTCGAGCGTCGTTATTTCAGTCGGCTGTTGCGCTCGCGTTGTCCGGTTACTGGCCAGCCGGACTGGGGCGGCGTCTTGATCGAGTTTGCCGGTGCGCAGATCGATCCGCTCGGCCTGCTCGGTTACATCGTTTCGTTTCGCCAGCACCAGGATTTTCACGAGCAGTGCGTCGAGCGCATGTTCACCGACATCTGGCGGCAGTGCCGGCCGCAGCGGCTGACCGTGTCGGCGCGTTACCTGCGCCGCGGTGGCCTCGACATCAACCCGTGGCGCAGCAGCGTCGCGGCGGCGGCGGCCAACCCCCGCTGGTTCCAGCAATAATGGTGCGTATTCAAAAGCTTAACTACACTTCGTCGATCGTACATTGAACCCTTGCCGGCGGATGCCGGCCGATGCCGCGGTGGCGGCAGGACAGTGACATGCCGCAGTTCAACTGGATCCTGATAGCAGGCATCGAATTCGGGCTGCTGTTGTTCGTCGCCTGCCTGTTCCTGCTGTTCCATGTGCGTGGGTTGCGCGAGTTGATCGCGGCGCTCGAAGCGCGGGTGCTGTCGCTGCGCGATGTGTTGCGTGGTGCCCGCTTCGAGGCCAGGAGTGCGCGGCGTGAGCTGGCCGAAATTCGCCGCCAGAGCCGCGACTTCGTCGACTACCTCGATGAACAGATCGCGGCCACGCGCAACCAGCACCTCAGCCTGCAGCCCGATCGCGACATCGTGCTCGACATTGCCCCCGACTCGCCATTGGAGCGCCAGGCACTGGCGCTGCGGCATGCGCTGCTGATCGCCGAGAAGGAGTCCTGGGAGGCGACCGAGGGCAAGGGGTGCGACTGGGAGGTGTTGGGCGCCAAGCTGGGTGCCATCATCGAGTTCTATCGCCAGCATGAGCCGGTGGCATCGGGGCAGCGTGGCGAGGGGGTGTCGCCCGACGCAACGTTGCAGCAGACCGTTGATGGGCTGCAGCGTCAGCTGGCGAATCTGGAGAAGTTTCGCCAGCTCTATTTCGATGGCGAGAAGCGTTGGCGCGAGGCCAGCGGGCGCGCCGATGGTTATCTGGAACAGCTGCGTGCGCTCGGCCAGTCGCTCGGTGGCGGCAGTGATTTCGACACGCTGCTGCAGCAGTACCAGGATGCCTACGCCGATCTCGGCGAACTGCTGACGCGCAATCCCGAACAGGAGCAGGAGCCACAGCGCGCCAGCCGGCCGGCGCAGCGGCTGGTCATCAACCAGGATGAGGTCAACCGGCTGCGCAACATGGCGGTCGACCAGCACAAGGTGATCCTGCAACTGAAGAAGCAGCTGGCCGAGGCGCAGACCATCGAGCAGAAGGATGCGGTCATCGCCGAACTGCAGAAGCAGCTGGATCGGCAGGAGCGTTTCCTGAAGGAGTCGGAGACCTGCACCAAACTGCTGGAGGACGAGCTGAATCGCGCTATCGACGAGAACCAGCAGCTGCGCGACCAGGCCGGTGCCGGCGGTGGGCAGAGCGACGTCGAGCAGCAGGAGATGCAGCAGCTGGTGGCGGACCTGACCCGCGAGAGCCGCGAGATGCTCAGTGCGATCACGGTGCTGGAGGAGGAGAATCGTCGACTGCATGAGCAGGTGCGGGCAGACGGCGCTGGCGAAGGCGACAGCGCAGCGGCGCGCGAACAGCTGCAGGGGGCGCAGAACGAGTTGCAGGCGTTGCAACAGCGCTATGTCGAACTGGAGGAGCGCTATCTCGAACTGAAGATGCAGTAGCGTCGCGCTCCGCTCGCGGGAGGAGAAGGATGAAGTTCCTGTTCGAGGTAAAGATCAAGCCCGGCCATTCGGCTGAAACCTACGCCGACGCCTGGTTGCGCGCCAGTCGCATCATCCAGCAGGCGCCGGGCGCGCGCGGCACGCGGTTGCACCGCAAGATCGGCGACCCCAGCGTGCTGCTGGCGATCGCCAGCTGGGAGAGCAAGGCCGTCCGCGATGCGATGGAGGGGCAGCATGATCCGGTGGTGAAGGCGATCATCGACAGCGCGGCGCCGGGGGTGGAGATCCGGGTGATCGGCGAGTTCGAGGAGGCGGAGTGGGTGGTGGAAGCGGGTGGGTAATGGTGCTGCGCCGGTCGGGATGAATCGAAACCGCTTTGCGGTTTCGACCCCCTGCGGGGGCTTCGCCGCTGAGCGGCTCGTTGCAAACTCGCTTGGCGAGTTTGTCGAACCGGAGGGTTCTCACCCGACCTCGACCGACAGGCAAACAAAAAGCCCAGCTTTGAGCTGGGCTTTTTGTTTGCTACTGGCGGTGAGGGAGGGATTCGAACCCTCGATACGCTATTAACGTATACACGCTTTCCAGGCGTGCGCCTTCAACCGCTCGGCCACCTCACCAGTAATCTGACGAAAACAGCCACTTGGGTAGTTTCGCGAGGCGCGCACTCTAGCCGGAAACGCTGGTATTGGCAACCGAAGGGGCGGGGGTGCTGTGCTATCCTGCCGCCCTCGTTTTTTGCCTGTTTGGTCCTTTCCCGATGATGAAAATCGCCATCGTGCCGGTGACGGCATTCCAGCAGAACTGCTCGGTGTTGCTGTGTGAGGAGAGCGGGGCAGCCGCCGTTGTCGATCCGGGTGGCGATCTCGCTCGCATCGAACAGACGCTGCAGCAGATCGGCGGGCGGCTGGAAAAGATCTTCGTCACCCATGGCCATATGGATCACTGCGGTGGCGCGGCGGCGTTGCGCGAGAAGTTCGGCGTGCCGATCGAGGGGCCACAGCGCGAGGATCAGTTCTGGATCGAGTCGCTGGAGCAGCACGGGCAGCAGTTCGGCATGACCGGCTGCCGCTCGTTCGAGCCCGATCGCTGGCTGGAGGATGGCGATACCGTCAGCTTCGGCAAACAGCAGTTGGAAGTGATCCACTGTCCGGGCCACACACCGGGCCATGTGGTGCTGTTTCATCGTGGACAGAAGCTGGCACTGGTCGGCGACGTGCTGTTCCAGGGGTCGATCGGTCGCACCGATTTCCCGCGCGGCGACTACGACACGCTGATCGCCTCGATCACCGAAAAATTGTGGCCGCTCGGTGACGATGTCGCCTTCGTGCCGGGGCATGGTCCCACCTCGACCTTCGGCCATGAGCGCAAACACAATCCCTTCGTCGCTGACGCCCGTTTCGGCTGAGTGCATCGATGAGTCCGCGACGCAGCGCCATCGTGCTCTGGTTTGTGCTGGCGCTGCTGTTGCCGCTGCCGCTGTTCGTTGAACAGTGGGGATGGTGGCCGCTGGCGCGGTTGCTCCATTTTGCTGTCGATCAGTCGCGACTCTCCCTGTCGATTTTCACCCAGCTGCTGGGCTGGTCGCTGTTGCTGGCCGGCCCGGCGCTGCTGTACCGGCGCCGGGCCGCCACGCTGCCGCCAAAGTGGGCAGGAGCGCTGGTCGGCCTGCTCTGCTGGCTGCTGCTGATCCTGCTCTACTCGGCCGACCTCTACCGCGCGCCGCTGGCGATGGCATCGCCGCAGTCGCTGCGCACGCTCTATCAGGAGCCCGGCGCATGATGGTTCAGGTAGCGAGGGGATTGCTGCTGCTGGCGCTGGTGGTGATCAGTGTGCTGGCCCTGATGCCGCAGCAGGCGGTGCCGGTAACGACGCTCTGGGACAAGGCCGATCACGCCCTGGCGTTCCTGGTGCTGGCGTTGCTCGCCAGCCGCGCCTTTCCCGCTGCCCGATACTGGCGGGTCATTGCACCGGCGCTGCTCGGTTACGGAGTGACGATCGAGCTGCTGCAGATGTTGACGGCAACACGGGTCGGCAGCGTGGCCGATGTTGTCGCCAATCTTGCCGGCCTGCTGCTGGCCGGTCTCTGGCTGCGCTGGCGCCCAGCGCCGGGTCGCACTGCCGGCGATCTCTCCACCACCGATCGGTAGCCGGCGATGAAGCGGCTGCTGATCGTCTACCCCTGCAACGCTGCGAGATGCCGGGTCAGGCGCTGGCCGGTTGAGCTGGCGCTGGGTATCTACTGACTGCCTGTATTCGCCACTCGATTCGACTGATCAGGTTATTGACGAATCCTGTTTGGCGCGGGTTCCCCTTCGTTGTCGGCGGGGCTAGACTGAGGCTGCCTCTGGCAGGAAGCCGGCCGACAACGAAGGAAAACAGCGGTAACGGTCGGGTTGTACGGCTCCTGCGGAATAACAATTACAGCAGCGCGGAGAACACCGTTATGGCAGCGTCCATTCGTCATGTGGCTCATCGTCGTCTCCTCCCATTTCTGATCGCTGGCGCCACCGCCGGTGTCTCGCTCTCGCCGGCAATCCTTGCGCAATCGCCGGTGTTAGAGGAGATCGTCGTCACCGCGCGGTTGCGCGCCGAAAGTCTTCAGGACGTGCCGATCTCGGTCAGTGCCGTCGATGGCCAGCGCATGTTCGACGCCGGCATCGTCAAGATCGAAGATCTGCAGGCCTACGTGCCCAACTTCACCATGTCGCAGACCGGCATCGGCACCAACATCTACATTCGCGGCATCGGCTCCGGCATCAACCAGGGTTTCGAGCAGTCGGTCGGCATGTATGTCGATGGCATCTACTACGGTCGGGCGCAGCTGTCGCGCGCGCCGTTCCTCGACCTGGAGCGGGTCGAGGTGTTGCGCGGCCCGCAGAACATTCTCTACGGCAAGAACAGCATCGCCGGTGCGGTCAGCACCACCACGGCGAGGCCGGGCGACAGCTTCGAGGGGATGGCGGCCGTTACCTACGAGCCGCGTTACGACGAACAGGTCTATGACGCGATGCTTTCGGGACCGCTGAGCGAGACGCTCGGCCTGCGCTTCGCCTATCGCAACCGCACTGCCGACGGCTACATGAAGAATCTGACGCTGGGGCGCGACGAGCCGCAGCTGGAGGAGGATACTGCCCGGCTGACACTGGCGTGGCGCCCTGACGATCGCTTCGATGCGACGTTCAAGTACGAGCACAGCAAGTTCGATGCGAAAGGGCGGGCGATCGAGATCATCCATGACAGCCCGACCGCACAGGCGCCGTTCACCGGTCTCAACTATGCGCAGATCCTGCGCAATGGCTTCGCCCAGGATGCCTCGGTACTGAACAACCGCGCCGACTTCAAGCGCTCTTCCAACGGTGACTACAGCGAGAACGAAACCGATGCCGCCGTGCTGACGATGAACTTCGCGCTCGGCGATCACATGCTGACGTCGATTACCGGGTATCTGGCCTACGACTACGACGAGCTGTGCGACTGCGATTTCACCGGCGCACCACTTTTCAATGTGCGCTCGCAGGAAGATTACGAGCAGTGGAGCCAGGAGTTCCGTATTGCCTCGCCGACCGGCGGCGCATTCGAGTACATCGCCGGTGCCTACTATCAGACCAGCGATCTCGATTTCCGCGACCGTTTCTCCGTACCGACGGGAAGTCCCGTGCCGACGATCATTGCTGGCAATCCGGCATTTGCCGGCAATCCGGGATTACAGGCGGCGGCATTGAATCTGTTCACCGACATCGAGGCGCCGCGCAACTTCACGCAGGACACCGACCTGTGGTCGGTGTTCGGGCAGCTGACCTGGAATCTGCGTGACGACCTGCGCCTGATCGCTGGCGGCCGTTACACCTCGGAGAAAAAGGATGGCAGCCGCACGCTGACTTTTGCCGATGCGGTCACCGGTGCCTCGCTCGATACACTCGATGAGATCCTGCTCGCGCAGACACTGAAGGCGGAGTCGAACTCGCTCTCCGGCAGCCGCAAGGAGTCACACTTCGCGCCGCAGGTCGCCGTGCAGTTCGATCTGACGCCCGATGTGATGACCTATGCCAGCGTGACGAAGGGCTACAAGTCCGGTGGCTACGACGCACGCTCCAATGCGTCGCCGGGTGGTCCGACCTACGCGCTGGTGCCGGGACCGGCGATCACGGCTGGCTGCACGAACTCGACCATCAATCCGGCATTGGGGCTCTGTCTCGATGGTGCCTTCGAATACGAGGAGGAGGAGGCGACCGGCTACGAGATCGGCATCAAGTCGCGCATCGGTTCGCGCGCCGAGGTGAATGCGGCGTATTTCTACACCGAGTACAAGGATCTGCAGGTCAGCATCTACGACGGCATTCTCGGCTTCAATGTTGGCAACGCTGCCGAGGCGGTCAGTCAGGGAATCGAAGTCGACGGTCGCTTTCTCGTCAGCGAGAACCTGACGTTGAGCGCATCGCTGGCGTGGCTCGACTTCGAGTTCAAGGAGTTTCCCAACGGCCAGTGCGTGCAGGGGCAGGTGCCCGATTCCGGCACACACTGCAACTACCGGGGCAAATCCAACCAGTACGTCGCCGAATGGAGCGGCAACCTGAGCGCCGATTACCGCCGGGCGCTCACCGATGGGCTGGAGTTCCGCAGCACGATCGATCTGATCTACAGCGCCGACTACAACCCGTCGCAAAACCTCGATGCGCGCGTCGAGCAGAGCAGCTACACCAAGGTCAACGCGCGCATCGCGCTGGCCGGCATCCAGACGGCGTGGGAGGTGGCGCTGGTCGGCAAGAACCTGACCGACGAGAAGATCGTCACCTACGCCAACGACGCGCCGCTCGCCTACAACTTCTTCGGCACGGTGGCGCACTACGGCATTCTGGAGGCGCCGCGCACGGTGGCGCTGCAGGCCAGCTACCGGTTCTGATCGCCGGAGGAGAAAGCGGGTTGCATCAGGCCGGGAAGTTCTCTTCCCGGCTTTTTCGTGCGGGTTGTCGATATTCGATTTGCTGTTAACATGCCGCCCGAAATGTGCACTGGATCACATGATTTATGCGGCAATTTTCTCCCCCGTGTGTAGCGACCAAGCAGTAGCTACATGCGTAAGCGTTTGTTTTCCCTTTTTATTCCTGCTGTCGTACTCGCTGTCCTGGTCCACGAGATACTCACGACACCAATCTATTCCGATCGCGAAATCAGCGCGATGCGGGAGGCTGCCGTGCGCCTCGCCAATGAGGGGGAGGTCGAGCCGGCCCTGGAGCAGTTGCGGGCACTGGCGGCGGTCGCGCCGGAGAGTCGGGCTGTCTGGGGCGATTACCTGACGGTGCTCGTGCGCAACGGCCGCGCCCGCGAGGCGATCGATCTCGCCAATGCCGCGCCGGATCGCGCGCTGCCGGACTACGCGCTGGCCGAGTTGTTCGCGGCGGCGCTGGCGCTCGACGATCCGGAGGCTGCCCGCCGTTTCGCTGACCGTGAGATCGCACAGAGCGCCGATGCCGTCACTGTCGCCACCGTGCGCCGGCAGGCACTGGCCGCGGCGGAAGGAGAGCCGGCGGCGGACGAACCGCAGCCGGAAGCACGCTGGGTCGCCGACCTGGAGAGCGAAACCGGGACAGCCGACACCGAGCCGACCGAGGTCGTGGTGACGGTATTGCCGGGGCCGGCGACAGGGCAGCCGGCAGCCGGGCGGGGCGATGACCGGCGGGCCGATGACGGGGTGACGCGTCAGTCGCCGGCCGCGCCCGTGGAGCGCGTGGAGCCACCCCGGTTCGCTGTTCCGCTACCTCAGGTCGCGGAGGCTCCGCCCTCCGAACTCCCCTTGTCCGAACCCTCTTTGTCCGAACGCCCGCTCGCCGAGCGGGCACCCGCGGCCGTGCGCGCGGCCGAGCAGGCGCCGGCGGCGCGGCGCGTCGAACTGGCCCGCGAGGCGATGGCACTGACGGGGCAGCACTGGCAGGCACAGATGGAGGAGGCCGGGGCATCGGCCCGCGATCGGCGCAATGCGGCGCTGGATCATGCGCGGGCGCTGACGCTGGCCGGGGAGCTCGACGCGGCGGCGGTGCTGTTCGTGTCGCTGGACGAGGAGACGCTGCCCCGATACGGGCTGCTGCAAGGCGCGGATCTGCACGGGCAGCGGCGCGAGCCGGAGCATGTCGAGAGACTGCTCGACCGCGCCGAGACGCTGGAACCCGGTGCCACCGACATCCTCGCATCGCGCTTCTACAACCAGCTCGATCTCGAACGCTACGACGATGCCGGGGCGACGCTGGATCGGCTGCGCGCGTCGGCGCGGACACCGGCCGACGCGCGCGATGCGCGGCTGCTGGCGGCGATGTTCGCGGCCTACGACAACCGCCTGGACGAGGCCCGGCACGAGTTGGAGCAGTTGCAGCAGGAGCACCCGTCCGACGTCGGTATCGCGCTGCGCCGCGCGCAGATCTACCGCTGGCGCGGTTGGCCGGAGCGCGCGCAGGCGATTTATGCCGAGGCGCTGCCGGTCGCTGATGATGCCGTCGCCGTGCGCGCCGGCATGGCCGTCACGGCAACCGCCGCCAACGATTTCGGCACGGCCCGGACATTGCGGGAGCAACTGCAGGCAGAGGCGCCGCTCCACCCGGACGTCGTCGCCATCGATCGCGATGAGCGCCTGCGCCGGCTGGCCGAGTACCGGGCACAGGTCGTCGTCGGCGATTCGTCCGATTCGTCCGGCCTGCAGTCCGTCAACGGCGATGGCGAGATCGGCTTCGAGCAGCAGCTCTACTCGGCGCCGCTCGCCGACAACTACCGCCTGTTCGCTTCGCACCGCTACGACTGGGCCGATCTTCCCGAGGGAGCCGGCAGCTCCACCCGCATCGGCGCTGGTGGCGAATACCGCTCCCGGTCGCTGGATGCGTCGCTGGAACTGACCCATCGCGCGCCCGATTCGAGCCTCGGGGTCGGACTGCGCGGCGAGTGGCGGTTCGACGATCACTGGAGCCTCTACGGCGAACTGGAGAGCGACAGCCGCGGCGTGCCGCTGCGGGCGCTGCGCCAGGGCATCGACGGTGAGTCCGTCGCGATCGCGCTGCGCCATCGCTTCAGCGAGAGCCGCGATCTGCGGGTCGGCGCCGGCCGGGTCGATTTCAGCGACGGCAACACCCGCGACATGCTGTCGGCCAGCTACCGGCACGTTCTCCATCGCAGCGCGCACCACGAGCTGTCGGCGACGGGGCAGCTCTATCACTCGGAAAACTCGGCCGGCAGCGACGTGCCCTATTTCAATCCGGAGAGCGATCTCTCGGTCGGCGGCACGCTGGAGTATGTCGGCGTCCTGTCGCGGCGCTTCGAGCGCAGCTGGTCGCATCGCGTCGCGGTCGGCCTGGCGAGTTATGCGCAGCAGCACCACGGCGCCGGGGCGATCTGGGATGTCGAGTATGAGCACCGCTGGCGCCTGAGCCCGCTGCTTGCGGTCAACGGCGGCCTGCTCTATCGCAGCCGTATCTACGACGGCGCGCGCGAGGGCTACGGCGCGTTCGTCGCCGGCCTCGAATGGCGTTTCTAGGGGAGATGCGCGTGGCTGCTTCGATCCGTTGGCAGGGTTACCGTCATGCAATCTGATTCGGTCATGGGCGCGCTGCTGGCGTTCGCGTACTACTACCCGCTGTTCATGGCGTATGTCTGGATGTGCGGCGGCCTCTACTACCGTTTCCACTGGGAGCGGCGCGGCCCCGACTCGCCGCCGCCCGACCTGGAGTATCCGCCGGTCTCGGTGCTGGTTCCCTGCTTCAACGAATCCGGCAATATCGCCGAGACGGTTCACTACCTGTCGCTGCAGGCGTACCCGGAGTTCGAGATCATCTGCATCAACGACGGTTCGAGCGACGATACCGCCGCGATCCTCGACCGTCTCGTGCCCGATCATCCGAACCTGCGGGTGGTGCACCTGGCCAGCAACGGCGGCAAGGCGCGCGCGCTGAATGTCGGCGCGACGCTGGCGCGCCATGAAATCCTCGTCTGTATCGACAGCGACGCCGCGCTCGACACCCATGCGATGAAATGGCTGGTGTCGCACTTCGACGGCTCGCCGCGGCTGGCGGCGGTGACCGGCAACCCGCGCATCCGCAACCGCTCGACACTGCTCGGCAAGATCCAGGTCGGCGAGTTCTCGTCGATCATCGGCCTGATCAAGCGCGCGCAGCGCATCTACGGGCGCATCTTCACCGTCTCCGGCGTCGTCGTGGCGTTTCGTCGCGCGGCGCTGCAGCGCGTCGGCTTCTGGCGTTCCGATACCGCGACCGACGACATCGACGTCAGCTGGCGCCTGCAGATGGACCACTGGGACATCCGCTACGAGCCGAACGCGCTGTGCTGGATCCTGATGCCGGAGACCTACGGCGGGCTGTGGCGGCAGCGGCTGCGCTGGGCGCGCGGTGGCGCCGAGGCGGCGCTGCGCTACGGCCGGCAGCTGCTGAGCTGGCGCAAGCGGCGGATGTGGCTGGTGCTCGCCGAGTACTGGCTGTCGGTGGTGTGGAGCTACCTGCTGGCCGCCATCGTCGTGTTCTGGCTGCTCGGCAAGTTCGTGTCGCTGCCGGAGGGGTTGCGGGTGCCGACGATCGTGCCGGGCTGGCACGGCGTGGTGCTGGCCTCGACCTGTCTGTTGCAGTTCCTTGTCAGTCTCTGGATCGACTCCCGCTATGAGCAGCGGTTGCTGCGCAACTTCTTCTGGATGATCTGGTATCCGCTGGCGTACTGGCTGATCACGGTGTTCACGACGGTGGTGGCGGTGCCGCAGGCGCTGTTCGGCCGCCGCCGCAGCGGTACCTGGGTCAGCCCGGACCGCGGTGTGCGTGAGGGGAGCTGACGATGCGTACCGATCCTCGAAACCGGGAACTGATCATCGATCGGCCCGATCTGGTGCGGCCGGGGCAGAAGCTGACGGCGATGGGCATCACGCTGTTCTTCTGGGGGCTGCTGTTCTACCTGTGGCAACCGCTGCTGAGCCTGATCGCGTGGGGGCTGAACATCCATCTGTTTTACAACCACATGATCCTGCTGGGCGGGCACCGGGTATTCCTGCGGCTGCTGACGTTCTATCTGTCGGTGATCGCCTGCCTCGGCGGTGGGCTGATTCTGTGGGCGCGGATCAACCAGTGGCGGTTCCGCGGCAAGGAGCGCCGGCTGGCGCGCCACAGCAGCACCGATCTGCCGCGGCTGAGCGGGATGTTCGGCCTCCCGGAGTCGGCGCGGGCAGCGTCGCTCGATCGCCGCATCGTCACCGTCCATTTCGGGCAGGACGGCGGGATCGAGCGGCTGGAGCACGAGGCGCCGTCATCGCTCACTTAGAACGCAGAGCGATCAAATTAAGTTTCTTTATTGTCGAATGTTTTTACAGGGCTGCTGCCAATGAGGGTTTGATTTAAATACAACTATTTGATTTATAAGTAAATATTTGCAATGGTCTCAAGCTTGCTAATGAAATTTCCACGAGCCGATATCTCGTCAGCTGAACACAAGGACTGAACATGCAAGGTCTGAATATGCGTCGTCTAACTGCCTCCCTGATCCTGCTGCTGGCCTCTGCCACCGCGTCCGCGCTCAGCATCACCATCGACACAGTGGTTGGCTCGCGGGACAACCTCTATTTCACCGATTGGGGACACTGGTTCACGTCGGAAGGCGACAACGTGCTCGGCAATCCCGATTCGACGCCGGCGCAGTCGGTGACCTTCGGCGGGATCGCCTTCAACTTCGCCGACTTCGACACCGTGACGATCGACGCCTGGGGGCTGGTCGTCGACAACGGCATCGAGGCGACCGGCCCGGATGGCGGCTGCTTCGTCAACGGCTGCAGTTTCCTTGAGCTGCCGGCCTATTCGTTGATCGGTATCTGGAGCAGCTCGGCGGACTCGATCGTACCGCTGGGCGGCTGGACGTCGTGGGAGCGCGAGTCTGGCTACGGTCCGATGTTCATCGGCAGCGCTGCCCACCTGCTGGTGCCGGATTACAGCTCGGTCTATCTGTTCCTCGCCGAGAACGACAGCGGTTTCGGTGACAACTCCGGTCACTACGACGCCCGCATCGTCGCCAGCGTGCCGGAGCCCGGCGCGCTGGCGCTGATCGCCGTGGGGCTGCTCGGGCTGGCCGTCAGCCGGCGCCGGCTCCACCGCTGAGTGGTTCCAGTCGGAGGAGGGTATCTCCTCCTCGATGACCCGGCTCCGGCCGGGTTTTTTGTGCCCGCCATCTGACCGCCAGATTGTTCATTTTGGGGGTTGCACGGTGGCCTCCGCCCGCAGCAGTTGCAGCAGCGCGCTGCCGGCGTTGGAGAGTGTGCGGTCGCGGTGGCTGACCACCCCGAGCTGGCGGCTCAGCGACTGGCCACTCAGCGCCAGCCCGTGCAGCGTCTCATCGATCATCAGTTTCGGCAGGATGCTCCAGCCGAGGCCGATCGCCACCATCGAGCGAATGCTCTCCAGATAGTTCGTCTCCAGTGCCACGTCGAGGGTCAGCCGCTGCTGTTCGAACAGCCGGATGACGATCTGCCCGGTGTAGGTGTTCATGCCGGGCAGGATGGCCCGGTGCTGGCTCAGCGCGCGCGCGGTGACGCGCTGTTGCGACGCCAGCGGATGGCCTTTCGCCACGACGACGACCAGCTCGTCGCGCCAGACCCGCTGCTGCTGCAGCGGCGGTTTCTCTTCGGGTGCCAGCGTGATGATGCCGAGCTCCAGTTCGCCGCGCAGCACCTTGTCGTAAGCCTGTTCGGAGTCGAGGAACTCGATGTCGAGGCGCACCTCCGGATAACGCTCGATGAAATGCTGCAACAGCGTCGGCAGCCGGTGCAGGCCGAGGTGGTGGCTGATGCCGAGCGCCAGCACGCCGGTG
>CAYLRA010000032.1:0-33287 GCA_964386045.1 uncultured Verrucomicrobiaceae bacterium
CGGCGCTGTTGCTGTTGCGGTAGTCGATCAGCGACGCCAGCGAGGTCGACTTGCCCGAGCCGGTGGCGCCGACGAACAGCACCAGCCCGCGCTTGGCCATGATCACCTCCTTCAGTATCTCGGGCAGGCCGAGATCCTCGAACTGCGGAATATCCATCTTGATGTTGCGCGCGACGATCGAGATCTCGTTGCGCTGGCGGAAGATGTTGATGCGGAAACGGCCGACGCCGACCACCGACACCGCCAGGTTCATCTCCAGCTCGTGTTCGAATTCGTTGCGCTGCTCCTCGTCCATCAACCCGTAGGCGATCTCCTTGATCTGGCCCGGTTTCATCGGGTCGCGCTCCAGCGGTCGCAACACCCCCTGGAACTTGGCGCAGGGCGGCGCGCCGGTGCTCAGGTACAGATCGGAGCCATCCTTGCTCGACAGGATCTTCAGGTAATCGTTGAATTCCACCGCTGCCTCTCCACAGCGTCGCAGCGCCGGTGATGCAGGCGGCCGGACGCGAAACCGTTGAACGGAGCAAAGGAATAGACCAGACAACCGGTCATCGCCAGCGCGGCAACCGCGAAATCGCAGACAAAAAAATGGCGCCCGCGGGGGGCGCCGATGATTCACCAGTTGGGAGACTTGGTACAGGGTTAGAAGGGGGGTGTCGGGAAGAGTTCAGCGGCTCGCGAAAAAATTCCCTGGTCCCGCACATCGCGCCGACAGCACCGCGCTTGTGAGCCACTTCTCAGCCCCCGTAAACTGGCGCGCCCGCCGCCGGAGAGCACCGCGTGTCCCCCACCCTGCAACAGCGCCTGAACCGTCTTGCCCAGCCGGACACCCTGCCGTTGCTGCGCGAACTGCGGCGCGGCATCGAGAAAGAGAGCCTGCGCACGACGCCGGACGGCGAGCTGGCGCAGAGCCCGCACCCGCGCGCCCTCGGCTCGGCGCTGACCCACCCGAGCATCACCACCGACTACTCCGAAGCGCTGCTGGAGCTGATCACGCCGGTCGCCACCACCCTCGACGGCAGCCTGCAGCAGCTCGACCAGCTGCACCGGTATGTCTACAGCGTGCTCGACGGCGAACAGCTGTGGCACGGCTCGATGCCGTGCCGGCTCGGGCGCGAGGCCGATATCCCGGTGGCCGACTACGGCAGCTCCAACAGCGGCCAGCTCAAGCGCATCTACCGCATCGGGCTCGGCCACCGTTACGGTCGCCACATGCAGACCATCGCCGGTATCCACTACAACTTCTCGCTGCCGGAGACGCTGTGGCCCCTGCTGCTCGAACGCGGCGACCAGGCGGCGATCACCGAGACCTACTTCGCCACCATCCGCAATTTCCGCCGCTGGTCCTGGCTGCTGGTCTACCTGTTCGGCGCCTCGCCGGTGTTGTCGCGCAGCTTCCTGACGGCCGACGATGGCGACGAGCGCCCGCACCGCCTGCAGCAGCTCGACGCCGATACCCTCTATCTGCCCTACGCGACGTCACTGCGCATGGGCGACCTCGGCTATCAGAGCAACGCGCAGGAAAATCTGCCGATCTGCTACAACTGCGTCGACAACTACATCAACACGCTGAAACACGCGATCCTCGATCCGCACCCGGACTACCGCCGCATCGGCGTGCTGGTCGACGGCGAATACCGGCAGCTCTCCGAGGGGCTGCTGCAGATCGAGAACGAGTTCTACAGCCCGATCCGGCCGAAACGGGTCGCCCAGCGCGGCGAAACCGCGCTGACCGCACTGGCGCAGCGCGGCGTGCAGTACATCGAAGTGCGCTGTCTCGACCTCAACCCGTTCCTGCCGCTCGGCATCGACGCCGAGACGATCCGCTTCGTCGACGCCTTCCTGCTGTTCTGCGCATTCAGCGACAGCCCGCTGTGCAACGAGGCGGGCCGCACCGAGCTGAAGGCGAACACCCGCGCCGTGGTCAACGAGGGGCGCCGCCCCGGTCTGCAGCTCGGGCGCGATGGAGAGGTGGTGGCGATGCAGACGTGGGCGCTGGAGATGCTGGAGAGGGTGACAGCCTGCGCCGAACTGCTCGACCGGGCCGACGGCGGCCGCCAACACCTCGATGCGGTCGCGACGATGCGCCGGCGCATCGAGGAGCCGGCGCTGACGCCATCGGCACAGGTACTGGCGGCGCTGTCCGACTCGCGACTCACTTTTCTTGAGTGGATGAACCAGCGCTCGGGCGAGTTCGCCAACCAGTTCCGCACCGCACCGCCGGCTGACGCAACCCGGCTGGCACTGAGCGCCGCAGCCGCGCGCTCACTGCGGGAGCAGGTGGAACTGGAAGCGGCCAGCACGCAGCCGTTCGATCACTACCTGGCGCACTACTTCGAACAATATCGCGCGCTTTGATCGCCGGCGGCGCTCACGTCAACCGGTTCAGCGCTGCAGGATGAAGCCGGTGAAGAGCAGATCCTCGACACCGGGCTTGCCCTCCTCCGCCTCGACCACGGCGCGCACGGCCTGCAGCGCCGCCTGCCGCAACTGCTCCTTGCCCTCCATGGTGGCGACACTCTGCTCATCCTGCCGCGACAGCAGCATCACCAGCGCGTGGCGGATCTGCGGCATGTGGCGCATCACCGACCGTGTCATCTGGGGATCGGGCACCCGCAGCGTCACGTCGGCCTTCAGGAAACGAATCGCACCGCTGCCATAGTTGGTGACGAAGGCGGGCTTCAATTCGATGTACTCGCCACCCGGACCGGCGGCCGGCGCCGCCTCGGACTTGGCTGCCGCCAGCGCCCCCTGCCCCAGCAGCAGCATCAACAGTAGTGGCAGTAGTCGTTTCAACATCGGCAACACCTCATCTGAACCACGATCCGGACCATTTCACCTCCGGGGAGCGGCAAGTGTAGCCACAGCTTGAGCCATTGCAGGCGATGACCTACTGTAGCCAGCCCGCGTCCGATGGAGCTCCGAGGCCATGCTCGCCGTCCCGACCCCGCGCCTGCTGCTGTTCGCGGTGGCCGCCGCAGTGACCGCCCTGCTCGGTTACGCGCTCTACACGCAGTATTTCGAAGGCCTCGAACCCTGCCCCCTCTGCATGACGCAGCGCTTCTTCTATGCACTGGTTGGCATCGCGGCGCTGGTGGGCGCACTGCACAATCGGGGCGGTCGCGTTTATGGCGCGTTGATCGCCCTGTTTGCCGCCGGCGGCGCCGGTGTCGCCGGCCGTCAGGTCTGGCTGCAGCAACTGCCGCCAGAGTTGGTGCCGGCCTGTGGACCGAGCCTCGAATACATGCTGGAGACCCTTCCCTTCGCCGACGTACTGCTGCGGATGTTCCGCGGTGACGGCAACTGCGCCGTGATCGACTGGACGCTGCTCGGCTTCAGCATGGCGGAGTGGTCGCTGCTCTGCTTCATCGGCTTCGCCGCCATCGGCCTGTTCCAGCTGCTGCGCCGCTGAGATGATCCGCGGGCTGCTCATCCTGCTGGCGTTCCAGTGCCTCGGCGAGCTGATCAAGGTCGCCACCGGCACTGTGCTGCCCGGCGCGGTCATTGGCCTGCTGCTGTTGCTGGGCCTGCTGATGCTGCAGGGAGGGCCAGGTGCGGGACTCGAACGCGCCAGCGAGGGGCTGATCGGCCATCTCGCGCTACTGCTGATGCCGCCATCGGTGGGACTCTGGTTCCTCGGCGACCGCCTCGACGGTCAGTGGCCCGCCATTCTCGCCGCACTGTTCGGTGGCACGCTGGTGACATTGCTGGTCACGGCCGCGCTGCTCAAATGGCTGTTGAAGCGTTCGCCCATCGCGGAAGAGGCGCCGGCACCACCCGACGAGGGCATACGGCCATGAACCTCAGGGCGCTGCTCGACTCCCCGCTGTTCACGCTGACGCTGACGCTGGCCGTCTTCCAGGGCTGCCTCTGGCTCTACCGCCGCTGCCGCCACTTCCCGCTGCTGCACCCCGCCATCACCGGCGCCGCCCTGCTGGCGCTGCTGCTGCCGCGCATCGGCCTCGACTACGCCACTTACAAAAGCGGCAGCTACTGGCTCGAACTGCTGCTCGGCCCCGCCACCGTGGCGCTCGCCATTCCGCTCTACCACCAGCTGGCACTGATCCGCGCGCTGGCGCTGCCGATCCTGCTGACCGCACTCGTCGGCACCACCGTCGGCGCGCTGTCGGCACTGGCCGGCGCCTGGCTGTTCGACGGCAGTCTGGAGACGCTGCGTTCGCTGGCGCCGAAATCGGTCACCACACCGATCGCCATCGGCATCAGCCAGGAGCTGGGCGGTTTGATAGCGCTCACTACCGGCGCGGTCATGATCACCGCGGCGATCGGCATCACGCTGGCGCCGCTGGTATTCCGGCTGCTGCGTATCGAAGATCCGCGCATTCAGGGCTTTACGCTGGGGGTGGTATCACACGGCATGGGTACTGCACGCGCCTTCGAGCGCAGCCAGGTCGCCGGCGCCTTCGCCAGCCTCGCCCTCTGCCTGGTCGGCATCCTCAGCGCGGTGGCCATACCCGCCGTCTTTTTTCTGCTGGCGGATTAGCCCTCTTCCACTTGTTACAAACCCGCAGTACTGCTTATTACAAATCCGCAGCGCTTCGACTCTTACGAACTAAAAATAACTCCCTATAGAGCATAGAGTTACAGCTTGCTCTTAAACTACTACTTGCATATAGTCGATCGGGCAACAGCACCAGCCCACAATAACGCCACGGTATCGTTGGCACAGGCACCGGTACTGTCAGCAGGGTCGGCGTGCGACGATGGCAACGACCCGCTGCGGCGACGAAACCCTTGGGAGCTCGAGAGATCATGTTGGACGACTGCACCATCCAAGAACGCTGGCTCAACGTCAACGAACTGGTCGAGCGCTGGCTGGCCGAACGTCAGGCCGTCATCGTGCAGTTCTGTGCGCTCAGTGGGGTTCACCTGCAGTCGCCGCAGCGCGGCGCCAACACGGCGCGACTGCAGCGCTTCTGCCAACTACTGCTCGACTATGTCTCCGCCGGCCATTTCGAGATCTATTACGAGCTGGTGCGCGAGGCCGAGGAGTTCAGGGACGGCAGCGTCGAAACCGCCAACCAGCTGTTGCCACTCGTCACCGCCACCACCGAGACGCTGCTCGACTTCAACGACCGCTACGTCGATGGCCGCCCCAACCCCGAGCTGGCGCAGCGCCTGTCGCGCCTCGGCGAGACACTGGCGGAGCGCTTCGAGCTGGAAGACCAGCTGATCGCGGCGCTGCACACCTGCCACCGCGAACAGGTCGCCTGACTCGCACCCAACCTCACCCCAAAAACAAAACTGCCCGCCATAAGGCGGGCAGTTTGCAAGCGCTCACATCCGGTAAGGATTACTGCCCCTCACCTTCTGGCTGCTTGATGTCGAGCAGCTCGACTTCGAAGATCAGCGTCGCATTGGGCCCGATCGGCCCGGTGCCGCCGGGGCCATAGGCCAGCTCCGCCGGGATCACCAGCTCGTACTTCGAACCAACCGGCATCAGCTGCAGCCCCTCGGTCCAGCCGGGAATCACGCCAGCGAGCGGGAAGGTGACCGACTCGCCACGCTTGTAGGAGCTGTCGAACTCGGTGCCGTCGATCAGCGTGCCGCGATAGTTGACCTCAACCACATCCTCCGGCCCCGGTTTCTTGCCGTCACCCTCGGTGATCGAACGGTACTGCAGACCACTCTCGGTCTCCTTGACCCCCTCCTTGGCCTTGTTTGCCGCCAGGAAGGCCTCGCCATCCACCTTGTTCTTGTCGGCCTGCGCCTTGAATTCCGTTTCGCGCGTCTCGACCTGCTTCTGCTGGAAGGACTGCATCGTCTCCATGATCTGATCGTCGGTCATCAGCGGCGAAGTGTCGTCGAACGCGTGGCGGACACCGGCCGAGAAGGCGGTGACATCAAGGGCAAACTCCTCCTTGATGCGCTTACCGAGATTGAGCCCCATGCCGTAGCTCACCTTCTGTTCGTCCGACTCCAGCTTGACGGCCGGCTCCTCGGCCTTGTCATTGCAGCCGGTGATGACTGCCGCGATGGCGGCGGCGATAAGCAACTTTCTAGTCATTGAGAATCCCTGTACGCGTTGGGGGTTGTCGCAGGCGGCACACGCCGGCGAGAGGCCAGACAGCCCGGCACGGCGGGCGCACTGAGTGTACTACCCGCTCCCGACGAAAAGACAGCGAGCGCACAGCGGCGTGCTATGTTTCACGCAGCCTGCACACTTGTTGAGCGACATGTGCTGGGCGGCATGTGCTGAACGACCACGCACCGTGGCGTGCCGAAGGCAAGTTTGTATAATGCGACTGCTTTATTTTTGACCAGTGCTCAGGGCTGACGGATATGGCGAGCAATAAGAAAACCCCAACCAGAAGGGCCGGCGATCCCCTCGCCGACATGGAGAGAGAGCTCGCTGCTCTCAAAGAGATGCTGCACAAGGCGCGCGAACGCCAGATGAGCGAAGCCGAAAAAGCGGCCGCCCAGGCTGCCACCGAGGTCGAGCGCGCAGCCAGGGCACTGGCCAAGGCGCAGGAAAAAGCCAGGGCCGTCGCGGCCAGGAAACCCTCCGCCGACCAGCAGAAGCAACTGCGTACCGCGCAACTCGCGGTCAAGGCCGCCGAGAAGGCGCACGCCAAGGCGCGCAGCGACGCCGATGCCGCCTCCCGCACCGCTCGCAAACTGAAACCTGCCGCCACACCGGCCGGCAAGACAGCCACGCCAGCGCGCAAACCCGCGGTAACCGCCAAACCCGCCCCCTCGAAGCCGACTGCCCGCTCACCGGCGCAGGCACCGGCACTGAAGCTGGTCGCCAAAGCGGCAGCACCCGCTGCGACCACCACGACCGCCTCACCGGCAACGCCTCCGGCAGCATCCGCGACTGCGGCACCCAAGACCGCTCGCCCACCCGCGACCACGCCAAAGGCTGTTGTACCGAAGCCACCCGCCACCCCCAGGCCAGCTCCTGCCGCAACGCCCAAACCGGCTGCGGCGATCAAGCGACCCGTCAGAATCGACGAAGAGGACGAAGAGCTGCCGCGCGTCCGGCGCGACGAGCCGCCGCTGCCGCCCGGTCGCATGCGCAGCCTGTTCGACCCGATCGACTGAGACTCCCCACCCGTCGCGAGGCCCTCCGGCCTCGCTGAACGCCTTCGCACTCGCAACCCTCAATTTATCGAGTCGGCGCCGCTATAATCCGCCGCCATGATTGAACTCGACGCAGTACACCTCCAGCGCGGCAACACGCCGCTCCTCGAAAACGCCTCCCTGCGCATCCACCCCGGCGAGAAAAGCGCGCTGGTCGGTGCCAACGGCGCCGGAAAAACCAGCCTGTTCCTTCTATTGCAGGGGGCATTGCAGGTCGACGCCGGCAGGCTGTCGATTCCCGTCGCCTGGCGGGTCGCCCACATGGCACAGGAGGTGGCGACCGACGGGCGCCGCGCCATCGACTACGTGCTCGACGGCGACACCGAGCTGCGCCGGATCCAGCACGCGCTGGAGCAACCCTGCGACGACGACACGCTGGCCCACCTGCTGGCCGACCTCGAAGCGGCCGGCGGCTACGACTGCGACCGCCGTGCCGAACAGCTGCTGCTCGGCCTCGGCTTCAGCGCGGACCAGCTGACACTGCCGGTCAGCCGCTTCTCCGGCGGCTGGCGCATCCGCCTCAATCTGGCGCAGGCGCTGATGTGCCCCTCCGACCTGCTGCTGCTCGACGAACCGACCAACCACCTCGACCTCGACGCCACGCTGTGGCTCGAACAGTGGCTGGCGCGCTACCGCGGCACGCTGGTGCTGATCTCGCACGATCGCGACTTCATCGACAACACCTGCGAGCAGATCGTCCACATCGACAACCGCGAGCTGATGCGCTATCGCGGCAACTACTCCGCGTTCGAGCGCCAGCGTGCCGAGCGACTGGCGCAGCAGCAGATCGCCTTCGACAAGCAGCAGGAGAAGATCGCCCACATCCAGAAGTTCGTCGCCCGCTTCCGCGCCAAGGCCAGCAAGGCCAAACAGGCACAGAGCCGGCTGAAGGAGCTGGACCGGATGGAGCAGCTGGCGCCGGCCCACGTCGACTCACCGTTCGACTTCAGCTTCCTCGAACCGCACCGCTTCTCCGACCCGCTGCTCAACCTGCAGCACGCCCAGCTCGGCTACCGCGCCGCCGACGGCGACAAGCTGCAGTTGCGCGACATCGGCCTGTCGATCCACCCCGGCAGCCGCCTCGGGCTACTCGGCGCCAACGGTGCCGGCAAGTCGACGCTGCTGAAGAGCCTGGCCGGCGCATTGCCACTGCTGGCCGGCGAGCGCACCGAAGGCGAACACCTGGCGCTCGGCTACTTCACCCAGCATCAACTGGAAGCACTCGACCTCGACGCCAGTCCGGCGCTGCATATCCAGCGCATGTCGCCGAAGGCCCGCGAGCAGGAGATCCGCGACTTCCTCGGCGGCTTCAACTTCCGCGGCGAGCGAGCGCTGTCGCCGATCCGCCACTTCTCCGGCGGCGAGAAAGCACGCCTCGCGCTATCGCTGATCGTCTGGCAGCGCCCCAACCTGCTGCTGCTCGACGAGCCGACCAACCACCTCGACCTGGAGATGTGCCACGCACTGACCGTCGCGCTGCAGGAGTTCGAAGGGGCGCTGGTGGTCGTCTCCCATGACCGTCACCTGCTGCGCAACACCGTCGACGAACTGCTGCTGGTCAACGACGGCGTCGTACAACCGTTCGACGGCGACCTCGACGACTACAGCCGCTGGCTGCTGGCCCGCGCCCGCGACGAAAAGCGCGCGGACAAAGCCGCCAACAAAGGAAGCAACGGAAAGCCGAGCGCGAGCGACAAGCCCTCCGCGCCTCGCCAACAGAGCGGCGACCAGCGCAAACAACTGGCCCCGCTGCAGAAACAGATCGACAAGACGGAAAAGGCACTGACCACCGCCCAGGGTCAGCTGGCCGCACTGGAGGAGCAGCTTGGCGACAACGCGCTGTTCACCCCGGAGCGCAAAGACGACCTGCAGGCACTGCTACAGCAGCAGGCCAGACTCAGGCAGGAAGTGGAAACGCTGGAAGAGCAGTGGCTGGCACTGCAGGGAGAGCTGGAGGCGCTGGCTCAGGCCTAGCGCCTCCGGGAGAGGATCATTTGACCGACGTCAGCCATTCCGCGAACTGGCTGCGACGCCCCTTCACCTGATCGAAATACATCTGCTGCAGCTTCTCGGTGACCGGACCGCGACGGCCGGCGCCGATGGCCCGCCCATCCAGCTCGCGAATCGGCAACACCTCAGCGGCAGTGCCCGTGAAGAACGCCTCATCGGCGATGTAAACCTCATCGCGAGTAATGCGCTTCTCGACCACCTCGACACCAATCTCCTTCGCCAGATGGAAGATCGTGTTACGGGTAATGCCGTTCAGGCAGGCGGTCAGCTCCGGCGTATAGATGACACCATCGCGAACAAGAAAAACGTTCTCGCCCGAACCCTCTGCCACGTACCCTTCCGGATCGAGCAACAGCGCCTCTTCCGCGCCGCCGGAGAGCGCCTCCTGCAGCGCCAGCATCGAATTGATGTAGTGACCATTGGCCTTGGCGCGAGTCATCGAAATATTGACGTGATGACGAGTGTAGGAACTGGTGCGCACCTTGATACCGAGCTCCTTGGCCTCCGGCGCCATATATGACGGCCAGTGCCAGGCCGCGACGATGACATGCACCTTCAGTCCCGCCGCACGCAGCCCCATCCCTTCGGAGCCGAGGAAAATCATCGGGCGGATATAAGCCTCGTGCAGATCGTTTGCTGCCACCGCCCGGCGCTGCGCCTCGTTGATCTCTTCCTTCGAGAACGGCACCGCCATGTTCATGATCTTGGCCGAGTCGAACAGGCGATTGGTGTGTTCCTTCAGGCGGAAGATGCAGGTACCACGGTTCTCGGTCTGATAAGCGCGCACCCCTTCGAACACCCCCATGCCGTAGTGCAGCGTGTGGGTCAGCACATGGACCTTGGCGTCGCGCCAGGGGACCATTTCACCATCGAACCAGATCAGACCGTCGCGGTCGGCCATGGACATCTCGAATACTCCTGCGGGATTCCCGGTGCCCGAGCGGGCAACAATTGCGCACTCGCCAAACCGGCCCGAATCAAAAGCGCGTATTGCATCATAGATCAGGGGGCAATTTCACCTGCCGGGAAACATCCATCCGCAGTCATCAGATACACCGCGTCGCCGGATCGCTGCCACCACAGCTCACTCGAAACCAGGTCGACGAGCACCCAGTTTTCCCCAAAAGCCCTCCCCCCCGACGGCCATACCCTTCATAATGCGCCGCGCCCGCGCTCGACCGCAGCCATCTGGACATGGCCTTGAAAAGCATCACACAAGTGGACGCACCTGATTTACCTGGGATGGATTGATGAAAGTACTGGTCACCGGCGCAGCCGGATTCATCGGCATGCATGTAGCCCGAATGCTGCTGCAGCGCGGCGATCGGGTCGTCGGCATCGACAACCTCAACGACTACTACGACCCCAGACTCAAGCTGGCACGCCTGCAACAGATTGAGCCCTGCCCGAACTTCACCTTTGTACGCGGCGATATCGCCGACCGGACCACCGTAGAGGAGCTCTTCGCCCGCGAACAGCCCGACCGAGTGGTCAACCTCGCCGCCCAGGCGGGCGTGCGCTATTCGCTGCAGAATCCCCACGCCTACCTCCAATCCAACCTGATTGGCTTCGGCAATATTCTGGAAGGCTGCAGACACCACGGCATCCAACACCTGGTCTACGCAAGTTCGAGCAGCGTCTACGGCGCCAATACCCGCCTGCCATTTTCGGTCAGCGACAGCGTCGATCACCCCGTCAGCCTCTACGCCGCCACCAAGAAGGCCAACGAGCTGATGGCGCACAGCTACAGCCACCTCTACGGCCTGCCAACCAGCGGCCTGCGCTATTTCACCGTCTACGGCCCCTGGGGACGACCCGACATGTCGCCCTGGTTATTCACCTCCGCCATCCTGGAAGGCCGACCGATCGACGTGTTCAACCACGGTCGGATGCAGCGCGACTTCACCTATATCGACGACATCGCCGAAGGCACGGTGCGGGTGCTGGACAAGGTGGCGACTCCAGACCCCGACTACGACAACAATCGACCCGACGCGGCCTCCAGCTCTGCGCCGTACCGGGTCTACAACATCGGAAACCACACGCCCGTCGAGCTGCTGACGTTCATCCAGACCATCGAATCCGCTCTTGGGCTGGAAGCGAAGAAGAATTTTCTGCCGATGCAGGATGGTGATGTAGTCGCGACCTGCGCGGACGTTGAAGCATTGCGGAGAGATGTGGGCTTTGAGCCGCATACTCCGCTATCACAGGGAATCGCACGATGGGCTGAGTGGTATGCACAGTACCGCAGCGACACACATAAGCCGTAAACGCCCGACTCCCCCACAATGGCCAACAAACCCCGGCGGGTACTACAACGCCTTCGCAGCCTCCACTCGGACCATCGCGCCATAGCAAGCGGCATAGCCCATGTGGCGCTTTTTGTTCTGTTGGCCTCCTGTGCCCGAGCCGCGAAAGACATCGCTGTTGCTTACTACTACGGCACCAGTCCGCAGGTGGATGCCTACCTCCTGCTATTCAACCTCATCACCGGAGTTGTCGGCATCTGGTTCAGCGCAATATCCATTGTGCTAGTCCCGTTAATCTCTCGAATCAAGCAAGCCAGCAAAAATGAACTCCCCCAGTTCAAGTCTGAACTACTGGGATTAACCCTGTTAACTGGCCTCGTCACATGGATTCTGGCTTGGCAAGGATTGCCTGTGCTACTCCGGTCCAGCTGGGTCGGGTTGCCGGCAGGCACCATAAACCTGGCTATGGATTTCATGCCCGCCATGATCATCCTCGCGCCACTTGGACTGATCATTAGCCTCTATTCATCAATCATGCTCGCCGAGAGTCGCCACACCAACACCCTATTGGAGAGCATTCCTCCACTGGCGATTCTGGCAATCCTGGTCACCTTCCCAAGCGGGCTCGCTGCCCCGCTCGTATGGGGCACGATTCTCGGCTTCGCGCTTCACTGCACAAGCCTGGCCGCCTGCATGAACCGCGGCGGCGGACTAAATCTGCCACACTTCAACTACAAGTCACCGCATTGGCCAAGCTTTTGGAGCGGATTCCGAATAATGCTTGCTGGCCAAACGTTCATCGGCTCCGCAGGAATAATCGATCAACTTTTCGCAGCCAACCTCGAGCCAGGCTCAATTGCAACGCTTAACTATGCGTCTAGAATTCTGGCGCTGGCGCTCGGCATCGGATCGCTGGCTGTCTCCAGAGCCACCCTTCCAGTATTCTCCAAAATACAGGCAGAAGGGAGAAACCGGCTCTACCCAATTGCCATGCAATGGGCTCGGCTTATTTTTATAGTCAGCATGGCAGCCGCGTTTTTCGGATGGATAGCTGCGCAATGGGGTATCAAGCTACTTTTTGAGCGCGGCGCATTCACCGCGAGTGATACTCAGGCAGTATCCCAGGTACTGCGTTATGGCTTGATGCAGCTGCCTTTCTTTCTTTCTGGATCAGTCTTTGTTTCCGTACTATCCAGCCAGGGAAGATATGGCGTCATTGCAACCATCGCGACCTCATCCCTAATTGTGAAGGTGATAGCAATGACCGTGCTGACACCAAGCATGGGCCTTACAGGCATAGCTCTATCCACATCCTTAATGTATGCAGCGTCTCTTTGCATGCTGACGCTGAGCGTGACACGAGGAAAAAAATGACCTCCATCGAGACAGACCAAGAGAAAATCTGGGATCACTTCCAGAATGAAGGCATCGAATCCTTCTCTCAGAATCGAGGGAGACTCGAATTTTTAGCAAAAAAGCTCAAACCCTCTAGCCGGGTACTGAACATCGGTGTTGGCAACGGCGCAATGGAGTCTTTAGCCATAGCCAGAAGCGTAGATATCTGGTCTCTCGATCCAAGCGAGCGGACCATAAACCGACTCCGCGAACTGCTACCCATGGGGGAACGAGCAAAGCCCGGCCTGAGCCAAGCCATTCCTTTTCAAGACTCCATGTTTGATGTCGTAGTTATGTCAGAAGTGCTGGAGCACCTTGAGGATGAGGTACTGAAACAAACCCTGACGGAGGTTGACCGGGTTTTACGAAATGGCGGCCTATTTATCGGGACAGTACCTGCGCGCGAAAACCTGGAGGAGTCCCGCGTCATCTGTCCATGTTGCGGCACACTCTTTCACCGATGGGGACACCAGCAGCGATTTGACATAGAGAGACTTTCCAACCTGATTTCCTCGAAATTTCTGGTAATGGAAGCGACAGAACACTTTTTTGTTGAGTGGCATTCAGCCCCTTTACGAAAAAAGCTCCAAGGACTGATCAAAAAGCTTCTTTCATGGGCCGGCATTGGTACCTATGGATCCCATAGAAACATATATTTCTCTGCACGAAGTACCAAGCAACTCGATGGGCGCCAGAATATTGGAAATCCAACTCATCGCCCCGACCAGCCCGATAAAAAATAGCCTCAAATTTCCATCAAGGATTACAAGAGAATGAGCAAATATGACGCAGAAATACTAAGCGGAGAACGCTTTGAATTTGGCGCAAACTGGGCACAATTCCTGGAGCTCCTTGACGACAGACGCATAGCGCTTGCCGAGCAGTCACTACTCACCATGCTGGGAGAAAGAGATCTTCATGGAAAACGCTTTCTAGATATCGGCAGCGGCTCAGGCTTGTTCAGCCTCGCGGCGCGCCGTCTTGGCGCAACTGTCCACTCATTTGACTACGACCCGCGGTCGGTCGCCTGCACAGCTGAGCTCAAACGGCGCTACCACCCCGACTGCCCAGACTGGACCGTTGAACAGGGCTCAGTGCTCGACACGGACTACATAAAGCGATTGGGAAAGTGGGATATCGTCTACTCATGGGGAGTTCTGCATCACACCGGCGCCATGTGGCAGGCACTTGAGAATTCGATACTTCCATTGCAGGAGAGCGGAACCCTTTTCATCGCAATCTACAACTATCAGCGCGGCATGACGCCAGTCTGGACCCAGGTAAAGCGAGCCTACAACCGCCTGCCCGCCAAACTTCGCTGGCTGGTACTTGGACCCGCCATGATTCGCCTTTGGGGTCCACGTATGCTTTACGACATCCTGAAAGGAAAGCCCTTTTACACGTGGCGCCACTATGCTGAACACAGCACTCGAGGCATGTCTGCATGGCGGGACGTCATCGATTGGGTTGGGGGATATCCATTCGAAGCAGCCAAACCGGAGGAGATTTTTTCCTTCTTCCACAGCAGAGGACTTGACCTTACCAACCTGGCCACCTGCGGCGGAGGCTTAGGCTGTAATGAATTCGTCTTTTCGTATAAGAAAAATCACAACCAACCTCCGAATGCGCAGCCTTTTTCTCAAAGCCCAGCCTGATGGAAGCCACATCACCCGAACAGCCCATGGACCCATTGATCAAAGCCCAGCCTGGACGCATTGCCCTGCTCATCAGGGAACTGGACCGAGGCGGCACACAGCGACAACTTGTTGCCCTCGCAACCGGACTGAAAAAAAGCGGATATGACGTCCACGTGGTTCAGTTCTATTCTGGCGGAATTTTTGAGCCCGAACTCCTGGACAACGACATCCCGCTACACTCTATCGGGAAGCAGGGACGCTGGGACACCTTCGGCTTTCTTCTTCGCCTGACATCCTGCCTTCGTGAACTGAAGCCTGCAGTCATATATTCGTTTTTGAATGTGCCCAACATTCTGGCAGTGACACTAAAGCCTCTCCTGTCACAAGCTCGCATTATCTGGGGAATCCGTGCATCAGATGTGGATCTCTCTCGATATGACCGCCTATCGCGGCTGGCGTCCTTACTGGAAGCTCAATTGTCGCGCTTTGCAGACAGCATCATTTCCAACTCGCATGCAGGCAAGCGCCACGCAGTATTTTCGAGGTTTTCCTCCAACAAGATAGTCGTGATACCCAACGGCATTGATACCAGGAGATTTCAGTTCGACGCTGCAGGGCGCCGAAAGATTCGAGCCGACTGGGAAATAGATGATCGACATATACTCATCGGCGTGGTGGCCCGACTGGACCCAATGAAGGATCACGAAACCTTCCTGAATGCCGCCGCCCTGGTGGCGAGCACACACCAGGATGCCCGCTTCGTCTGTGTGGGTGACGGCACCAGGGATTACACCAACACGCTGAAGCTGCGCGCCGCCACGCTGGAGCTGAATGACAGGCTGATCTGGGCCGGTGCCAGAGACAACATGCCCGCTGTCTACAGTGCACTGGACATTCTCGTCTCTTCTTCCGCTTTTGGTGAGGGCTTCTCCAACACGATCGCGGAAGCGGTCAGCTGCAAAATCCCCTGCATTGCAACAGATGTTGGAGACTCCGCCCTCATCATTGGCGATGCGGGTAGCGTGATCAAACCCAAGAATCCCACCGCCCTGGCTGACGCACTTCGGAATATGATCACCCTCTCCCCGCACGACCGGCGAAATTTTGGCAACAGGGGCCGGGATCGCATCGCCAGTGAATACGATGTTGAGCAACTGATCTCACGCACTACAGCAGTACTGAGTAAAAATTGATGCGCATCGCCTTCGTAATAACCGGTCTATCCGCTGGCGGGGCAGAAATGATGCTTCTCAAGCTTCTGCAAAAGCTGGACAGGCGACGCTTTGAACCCCACGTAATCTCCCTGACAACCATCGGCGATCTCGGCCCTCGCATAGCGATGCTGGGAATCCCGGTGGACACTCTGGAAATGTCGCCCGGCTTTCCCAGCGTCACACCACTTCTGACCCTGATAAAAAAGCTGAAGCAGATTCAACCAGACGTCGTTCACACCTGGATGTATCACGCAGATCTGCTGGGAGGCTTGGCTGCGCGCATAGCCGGCATCAAATCAATCGTCTGGTGCATCCGCAACAGCAATCTTGACAAAAATCTCACGGGAACAACGACTCGGGTGATAGTGAAATTATGCGCCTTCGCCTCACGCTGGATTCCAGACCGGATAATCTCCTGCTCCGAAAGAGCGCGCCAAATTCATCAGTCACTCGGTTATGCCCCAGGGAAATTTGCCGTCATCCCCAACGGATTTGACCTCACAAAGTTCAGGCCGGATCCCTTGGCTCGAAGATCCGTACGAGAGGAGCTGGGTGTAAACCAGGAAACGCCTCTTGTGGGGCTGATCGGCAGACTGGACCCCCAAAAGAACCACGCGGGGTTCCTCGAAGCGGCGGGAATCGTTCACCAGCGGCTACCCGAAACGCATTTTGTTCTCGTGGGCAAGGATGCTCATCCGGCCAATCCCATCCTCGTCAGCGCCGCAACCGCAGCGGGCGTGCTTCCCAATACACGAATGCTTGGGTTACGAGATGATATTCCTCGTCTCATGGCGTCACTGGACGTCCTTGTTTCCTCTTCCTCCTATGGTGAGGCATTCCCGAATGTCGTCGGAGAAGCCATGGCGACAGGAATCCCCTGCGTCGTGACTGACGTAGGCGACTCCGGTCACATTGTGGGAAGTACCGGACGAATCGTTGCACCAGGCGACATGCCAAAGCTTGCTCAAGGTATCCGAGAGATATTGGAGCTGCCGTGTGATGGTCGGGAAAACCTCGCGAGAACGACACGACGCCGAATTGAAGATCATTTTACAATCGAGCGAATAGCGCTCCAGTATGAAGCCGTTTACGAAGAAATCGCCTCCGCCTACAGGTGCAGAGTCGGCTGACATGATGAAGAGACATACCCCCTGGTGGCTGAAGGTCGCGTTAAAGCTGACCCTCTCCAGACTCCCCCTCTCCTATGCTCACTGGGCGAAGTTGGGGCTTTTCCGCCACGGAGAGATGAATCGCCCCCAGCAGGCGCTGAAGAGCCTTACGATTCATGCATCCACGGCGGGATTCCTTGCCTCTGAGAACGGTGCACCTCGCTTTTCTCGCGAGGACATGAATATTCTTGAACTCGGCCCGGGCGACTCGGCATTTACGGCTCCCATCGCCTACGCCATGGGAGCCAAACAAACGTGGCTGATCGACGCAGGTCCGTTCGCCACCACCGAGATGTCTATACATCGAGAGCTTCTTTCATTCCTGGAAAAAAATGGATTTCCCACAAGAAATATCCATGCCGCGACCAGCTTTCCAGCGCTGCTCTCGAGCTGCAACGCCAGATACCTCACAAATGGTGTAAGCAGCTTCAGGCAAATCAGGGATAGCTCCATCGACTTCTGCTTTTCAAATGCTGTACTGGAACACATTCCCAGGCCAGATTTTCAGTCGCTAGCATTGGAGATGGCTCGCATACTCAAGCCAGACGGCGCATGCGTGCATAGAGTGGATCTTCAGGATCACCTGGGTGGCGCATTGAACAACCTAAGGTTCAGCAACACGGTATGGGAAAGTAAATTTTTCCGAAGCTCGGGTTTCTATACGAACCGTATTCGCTTTGCCGAAATGATCGGAATATTTGAGAGCGCCGGCTTTAACTGCCAGATTCCCCGCATCGTTTGCTGGGACCGCTTGCCAACCCCCAGATACAGCATGACACCAGGCTTTAGTTCGCTACCGGATAGCGATCTTCTCGTTAAGGGATTCGACATAGTGCTTACCCATAAAGGACAACCCTGAACATGTGTGGCTTTGCCGGTATCTATGCGGATGGAGTCGCGGAAACCCACTTGCGACACATGGGCGATGCCATTTCGCATAGAGGCCCGGATGACAGCGGCATATGGATAGATGCGGAAGCCGCCGTTGGCTTCGTACATCGCAGACTATCAATCGTCGACCTGTCTCCTGCAGGCCACCAACCAATGGTTTCGACATGCGGTCGCTACGTCTTGGCCTTTAATGGCGAGATATACAATCACGCAGATCTGCGAAAGAGGCTGGATATAGCGAATTGGCGCGGTCATTCGGACACCGAAACCCTGCTGGAGGCCATCAGATCCCTGGGCATTGACGCCACACTGAAGCTTTGCATCGGCATGTTCGCGCTCGCCCTCTGGGATCGCGAGACCAGAACGCTGACGCTTGCCCGCGACCGCCTGGGAGAAAAGCCTCTTTATTACGGCTGGCAGAACAACGTGTTTCTGTTTGGCTCGGAGCTGAAATCGCTCAAGGAACACCCGGCTTTCAAGGCGGATATTGACCGAGACTCCTTGGCGCTTTTCTTACGCCACAATGCCATTCCCGCCCCATATTCGATCTACCAGGGCATTAACAAGCTACCCCCCGGAACCTACCTGCAAATTCATGCCCGGCAAAAGCAGCCGTCACCGACAACCTACTGGTCAGCCAGAGAAGTGGCAGAGGCGGGGCAACGCAATATGTTTTCCGGCTCCTGCACAGACGCCGTCAATGAGCTCGAACGAATTCTTGGCTCAGCCATTGGCGGACAAATGATCGCCGATGTTCCCCTCGGCGCATTTCTCTCCGGCGGCATTGATTCAACGTCCGTCGTGGCACTGATGCAGGCACAGAGTCCGCGTCCAGTGAAGACATTCACAATTGGATTTAACGAACACGGATACAACGAAGCCGAACACGCTCACACCGTCGCGCGCCATCTCGGCACAGAGCATACTGAACTCTATGTCACACCAGAGGATGCCATGGCGGTGATTCCTCGCCTGCCATCGCTCTATGATGAACCTTTTGCCGACTCATCGCAGATTCCAACATTCCTTGTATCGAGCCTGGCGCGAAGACACGTGACGGTCAGCCTGTCCGGTGACGGTGGCGATGAGCTCTTCGGCGGATATAACCGGTATTTCTGGGCCCGGAACATCTGGCGAAAGATTGGCTGGATGCCTCGACCAGCGAGAGCCGCCATCGCAGGCGTGCTGACCAGCTTCTCTCCAACCACCTGGAACACACTGTTCTCACGACTGGAACATTGGCTTCCTACACGACTTCGCTACGGTGCACCGGGCGACAAGCTGCACAAACTTTCCGAAATTCTGGCCGTTCGCTCACCTGAAGAGATTTACTTGGCGCTGGTCTCCCACTGGAGCCACCCCAACGATCTGGTGTTAGGCGGTAACGAGCCTCTAACTGTACTAACCGACACCACTCATCGGGTAGACTTGCCCGACTTTG
Organism: uncultured Verrucomicrobiaceae bacterium; assembly: GCA_964386045.1. Taxonomy (GTDB): domain Bacteria; phylum Pseudomonadota; class Gammaproteobacteria; order Pseudomonadales; family CAMLJR01; genus CAMLJR01. Next base: position 19,108 of record CAYLRA010000032.1, read on the forward strand.
AGCATCGCATGATGTACCTGGACAGCATTTCATACCTGCCTGATGACATCCTCGCCAAGGTTGACAGGGCAGCGATGGCTGTGAGCCTGGAGACGCGAGTCCCATTGCTCGATCACCGCGTCGTGGAGTTCGCCTGGGCGCTACCGCTGCACATGAAGATCCGTCATGGCGAGAGCAAGTGGCTCTTGCGGCAGGTTCTTTATCGCCACGTTCCCCGGGCATTGCTTGAGCGCCCCAAGATGGGCTTCGGTGTTCCGATAGACCAATGGTTGCGCGGGCCTTTGAAAACCTGGGCTGAGGAGCTACTTGAACCAGCCCGCTTGGTGCGGGAAGGATATTTGAACCCTGCTCCCATCCAACGCAAGTGGCAGGAGCATCTGTCAGGAGGTAGAAATTGGTCCTATCATTTATGGGATGTACTGATGTTTCAATCATGGCTAACAAGCAACAAGTAACGCATGCCAGGCACTCATGACGAAAGCGGTTGTCATCTCGGCGCGCAAGATCCTCATACCTGCAGCCTCACTGGGGCTACTGCTGGCCGCCTTCTGGATTGCCGGCACCGAAGAGGCGATGCACGAACTCGGTCGATTCCCCTTTTGGGCGACTTTTTGCGTACTCGCTCTCTTTTCCCTAAACCTTGTTGCAGTTACTTTTCGGCTGAAGCGGATCCTCTTGAGCTTCGGAATCAACCTGCCCACCGGAGTCGCCGCCAAAGCGAGCCTGTCCGGGCATCTGGCAGGACTGTTTTTCATATCTCTGTTTGGGCAGGTCATGGGGCGGCACATGGTGCTGCAACGGTACGGACTTCCATCTGTACTGATCGCGACGCTGACGGCCTATGAGCGGGCAATTCTGCTGTTTGTAAGTGGCGCACTATGCTCCATCGGAATCATCACTCTTCTCGGGCATCTGGAAATCACGAATTTCCTGACGGAAATCTCGGCGCTGCAAATAGCCATAGCCGCTCTTGGCGGCGTAATCGTCAGCCTCCTGCTGGGGCGCTCCAGATTCGAGGCTCGTATACTCCAGCTGGCGCGCTCCTCTGCCGTCGCCACCCGGATACTGGAAGCCTCCAGCATCACCATCGTGGCGCAACTTCTCGTTCTGGCAGCATTTGTCATTGGCGGGCTTGCACTGGAGCCCCAAGTGGGACTTCCGGGTTTGCTGGCCGCTGCAGCGGTCATCAGCTTTGCATCCAGTATTCCGATTTCGGTGAATGGCTGGGGAATTCGCGAACTGGCATCCATTTATGCCTTTGGTCAGCTGGGTATTCCAAGCTCCAGTGCTTTGGCCATCTCGATCCTGGTTGGGCTGTGCTCGACCATCGCCATTCTCATTGCCGCCCCGCTGATACTAAGAAGAGGGAAGAACCTTGCTTCGCCCGCTTCCATGCTCAACTCCGGCTCACACGATAAATTTGACCATCTGGTGAAGGCAGCCGCCTGGCTGACAGCAACTGCAACGGCAACACTCATCTTTTTCCAGATACATGCATCTCTGTCTGGCGGCGCAATCAACCTGAACCTGGCCGATCCACTTGCCATGCTGACGCTGGCAGCCATGGTTATGCACATGATCTCAACCCGCCAGCTTCCGCTATGGCGCATTCGCGAATTCAATTTGATGCTCGCTGCCAGTAGCGTGCTGCTGGTCTTCGCTTTCTTTCACGGCACACTCGATATCGGTGTCACCCAATGGGCACTCAGTGGGCGGCTCGTGGGCTGGCTCGTTCTGCTCGGATACCTCAGCGTGGGCTATCTCGCCGTCACTTATTTGGGCGCGCAGGGGGTACGGCGGCTAGCAGAAACCATGATGGCGACTGCCGCGGTCGTGGTAGCAGTGCAGATCACCATTCGCTGGCTGGCACAGTATGGGTGGATGGATCCCCAGGCTATCAGCTTCAATTTCGAGGGATATGCGGGAAATCGCAACGCATTTGCCTTCCAGATGCTGGTTTGTTCCGCACTTGCTATCGGCTACTCGACACAACAACAGCGACTCGACAGGCGGGCTGATGCATACCGGAACAGCACATCCAGTACAATTTCGCCAAGACAATCTTTCCGTACCGGAAGGCGGCTGCTTTTTTTGGCCACGCTGCATGCATTTATTCTCGCCGGCATCGTATTCAGCGCTTCTCGCGCCGGCCTGATTACCGCAGCGATTCTGCTGGTGATGGCTTGGGGCACAAGGTTCGGAGATCGCCGTTTCCTGGCACTCAGCGTCCCCTTTGCTCTGTTGATATGGCTGCTTCCGCAAATAAATTGGCTATCCCTGATCGGCCACAGCGATCTCGGATTGTTTTTTGAACGCGGCGCCATGCAAAGTCTGTTTTCCGGCGAAGACAGCAATCAGCAGCGCTGGACCAGTGTCGTGAAAGGACTGGAGCTTTGGCTGCAGTCACCAATTCTTGGGACAGGCCTTGGAACATTCATAGAAATGAGTACAGCCTGGTTTGACCAACCGCTGGTCATACACAGTACACCCGTATGGATTCTTGCCGAATTCGGATTGGTGGGCGCTGCACTCTTCTCCTGGATATTCATCAGACTAGTCATCCAGTCAATCAGTGCTCGCAGGCGACCCGAGCATCGGGTGCTGGCAATGCTTTTATTGATATTTGTAGTTTTCTGCCAAGCACACGAAATTCTTTATCAACGCATATTCTGGCTTGTCCTGGGCGCGATGCTGGCAGTTCATGGGCACGCCTCCCAGGAGAGGCTGATTAAGAAAGCGGTTTGCAGGCATGAGTAAAGCGACCAAGCTTCTCTTTCTGGTCACTGAAGACTGGTACTTCTGCTCCCATCGACTCTCCTTGGCAGTTGCTGCACGGGATGCAGGTTATGACGTCGTTGTTGCCACGCGTGTATCCCGCCATGGTAGCGATATTGAGCGAGCGGGCTTGACTCTCGTCCCCTTGAGAAAAATGCGACGCTCCAGCTACAACATTTTTTCCGAGATATCTGCACTTCGGGAGATCATTGGCATCTACCGACGTGAACGCCCCTCCCTTGTACATCAGGTCGCACTGAAGCCCGTGGTCTATGGCACTGTCGCCGCACGGTTGACTGGATTCGCCAAATCGGTCAACGCCCTGGGTGGACTCGGCTTCGTCTTCTCTTCCGAAGCACGCCGCGCCAAATTGCTAAGACCATGGATATCACTGCTTTTCAAGATCCTTCTCGATCATCGCGAGAGTCGAACCATCGTTCAGAACAAGCACGACTTCAATTTGCTGTCCAAGAATATAGGCATCAATGAGACACGTATTCGCCGTATTCGCGGCGCGGGTGTCGACATGAAAAAATACGCTGTCACCCCGCTTTCAGTCACCGCCCCCCTGGCGGTTCTGGCTTCTCGCATGTTGTGGGACAAAGGCATCAAGGAGTTCGTTGATGCCGCCCGGATTCTCAAGTCGAGAGGAAGCAACGCCCGATTTGTGCTGGCCGGCAGCCCGGACCCTGAAAACCCCTCTGCCATTCCTGAACAGCAGTTGGTCGATTGGCACACCGAGGGCTGTGTGGAGTGGTGGGGATATCGTGCGGATATGCCGGCGGTATTTTCGCAAGCACACGTAGTCTGCCTTCCATCCTATTACGGCGAGGGAATCCCCAAGGTGCTGGTCGAAGCCATGGCTTGCGCACGCGCCATCATCACCACTGACATGCCGGGGTGCCGAGAGCTGGTCGAACCAGGGGAGAACGGTCTTCTTGTTCCATCGCGAGATGCCGAGGCCCTTGCAGATGCCCTGCATCAGCTTTTGCAGGATCCATCCCGATGCGCGCGCATGGGACAGACCGGCAGACAGATCGCCGAATCGGAGTTTGCGTCACCGCGCATCATCTCCGAGACCCTCGACATCTATGCGGAGCTGCTGAACTGATGCGTGTACTGGTAACCGGTGCAACGGGGTTTGTCGGTCGGGCTCTCTGCCTCCACCTGCGCGACTTGGGCATTCAAGTGGTCTGCGCTTCACGACAGACTATCTCCCCCACCGACAACTCCGAAGAGGTGCCCGTTCCGACCTGGATTCCTATCCCCGAGCGCGCGCCCCCCGACGAAGGTGCCACCGGCCTGCAGGGCATCGACTGCGTCATTCACCTGGCGGCTCGCGTGCATGTGATGCGCGAAGAATCGATCGACCCCTCGACTGAGTTTCGCAGGTCAAATACGCAGGCCACGCTCCATCTGGCAGCGCAAGCAGCGGCCGCCGGAGTCAAGCGATTCGTCTATTTGAGTTCAGCCAAGGTCAACGGCGAAGGCCGAGATCAAGACATACGCAGCCCTCATACCAAGCAGCGCGGTTACAGCGAGAGCGACCCCACCGCGCCGGACGATGCCTATGCACTATCCAAGTGGGAGGCGGAACAGGGTCTGATGTCGCTTGCCAAGGGCGGCGACATGGAGATCGTGGTGATTCGCCCCCCACTCGTTTATGGCCCTGGCGTCAAAGGAAATTTCGCGTTCCTGGCAAAATGCGTGCGCAAGGGGATTCCGCTGCCTCTCGGTGCTGTCACCAACAGGCGCTCCCTCATCGCGCTCGACAATCTCGTCGACTTCATCACCCTCTGCGCCAGCCGGGAGATATCGCCACGGGCTGCCAACCAGCTCTTCCTGATCGCCGACGGCAAGGATGTCTCGACAACCGAGTTGCTGAAAAAGGTGGCAGAAGCGTATGGTGTAGCCCCCCGACTGCTACCCATTCCCGCCAGCTGGATGCGCTTCGGCCTGCGGTTGATCGGCATGCGGGCGTGGGCGGATCGCCTGCTTGGACCGCTGCAGGTCGACAGCTCAAAAGCACGCGATCTGCTGGGGTGGCGACCCGTCGTCACCATGGATGAGCAACTCCGGAAAATGGCCAGACATGATTCGGCTCTTTGACATTCTGTTTGCCGCTGCCGGACTGCTGCTCGGGCTGCCTCTGCTGGCTGGAATTTACGTACTTGGCGCGTGGGAAACCGGATCGCCCCTTTTCCGGCAGGTTCGTGTGGGACGCGGGACGCAGCCTTTCACGCTGATCAAGTTTCGGACGATGCGCCCGGATACAGCCTCCGTTGCCTCCCATCTGGTTGACGCTGCGGCCATCACCCCGCTGGGGCGGTTCCTGCGCAGAACCAAACTCGACGAACTGCCGCAACTCTGGAATGTATTGCGCGGCGAGATGAGTCTGGTCGGCCCTCGTCCATGCCTCTTCAACCAGACCGAACTGATCGCCGAACGCTCGGCACGCGCTGTGTTCGAGGCCAGACCGGGTATTACCGGCCTGGCCCAGATCAACGGCATCGACATGTCGACCCCTCGGTTGTTGGCCGAGACCGACGCGCGCATGCTGGACGAGCTGAGCCTGTCCAAATATTTTCACTACATACTGATGACGCTGTCAGGCAAGGGTCGCGGGGATCGCGTGAACGCCTGATGGACGAGAGAGCCCGGAGCTCAAGGAACCCAATGTCATGAACAAGCCTCTGTTCAAGCTGGCAACGCCTGTCCTGGCACTGCCCAGGACCGCCAAGAGAGTCGTCGTCCTCTCCGTTGACACCAGCCTGTGCGTACTCACCGTCTGGCTGGCGTATTACCTCCGGCTGGGCGAATTCGTTTCGCTATCCGGCAACGCACTGCTCGCGGTCTGGGCCTCGATTGGTCTGGCACTGCCCATCTTCGTCGTCTCCGGCCTCTACCGGGCCATCTTTCGCTACAACGGCTGGCCTGCCCTCGTAACGGTTTCCCGGGCAGTCGCGGTCTATGGGCTGCTTTACGCGTCGCTGTTCACGGCCATTGGCGTATCCGATGTTCCGCGAACGGTCGGGATCATTCAGCCAATCCTCCTGCTTTTGATGATAGGCGCATCTCGCGCCCTGGCCCGGGTCTGGCTCGGCGATCAATATCAAAGCATTCTCAGGAAAAACATCGCCCGATCGAAGGTGTTGATCTACGGTGCGGGGTTCGCAGGTCGGCAGCTCGCCGCGGCAATGGCCAACAACCACGACATGCAGATCGCCGGATTCCTCGATGATGATGACAGGCTGCATGGCCATATACTGAACGGCATTGCAATTTACAGCCCGGCAGACCTGCCCGATCTCGTTGCCACGCTGAATATCAGCGACGTTCTACTGGCCATGCCCTCCATCAGCAGGCAGCGACGCAACGAAATACTTGCACAAATGCGCGACGCGCACGTCTCCATCCGGACCTTGCCAAGCGTGACTGAGCTCGCCCAGGGCAAAGTGGGCATCTCCGACATTCGCGAGCTCGACATCGATGACCTGCTTGGACGCGAGCAGGTCTCTCCAAATCACATCCTGCTGACCAGGAGCATCGTCGGCAAGATAGTGCTGGTCACCGGGGCAGGCGGGTCGATCGGCAGCGAGCTCTGCCGGCAGATCATCAACGTCGGCCCGGCCAAGCTTTTGTTGATAGAGCAGAGCGAGTTTGCCCTCTATGCCATTCACCAGGAGTTGGAAAGCAAGCTCGACGGATTTGATGTGACGCTCGTTCCGCTGATCGCCTCCGTGCAGGATGAAAGGCGGATGCGGGAGATCATATCCACCTGGAGGCCGGACACCATCTATCATGCCGCCGCCTACAAGCATGTGCCGTTAGTGGAGCACAACCCGGCGGAAGGTGTGAAAAACAATGCCTTTGGCACACTGAATAGCGCGCGTGCCGCCATTGAAAACGATGTCTCCGACTTTGTCCTGATCAGTACCGACAAGGCGGTTCGACCCACCAACATCATGGGAGCCAGCAAACGACTGGCCGAAATGGTACTGCAGGCGCTGGCCGCCAGCGGCAGCAACACCCGGTTCTCCATCGTGCGATTCGGCAACGTGCTCGACTCCTCCGGCTCCGTCGTCCCGAAGTTCCGCCAGCAGATCCGCGACGGGGGGCCGATCACCCTGACGCATCCGGAGATAATTCGCTACTTCATGACCATCCCGGAGGCTGCCCAACTGGTGATTCAGGCGGGCGCGATGGCAAAGGGGGGAGATGTCTTCGTGCTCGACATGGGGCAGCCCGTGAAGATTCTTGACCTCGCACGGCGGATGATTGGGCTGTCCGGTCTTGTCGAAAAAGACCAGGACAATCCCGATGGCGACATCGAAATCGAAACCACCGGATTGCGCCCAGGTGAGAAGCTCTACGAAGAGCTATTGATAGGGGACAACCCCAAGCCGACCTCTCACCCGAGAATCATGAAGGCGCAAGAGGATTTCCTTCCCTGGTATCAACTGGAAAAGCAGCTCAAGGTCATTGAGTCGGCACTGATCGCAAACGACGTGGGCAGTATCCGCCAACTGCTCGAACAACTCGTCTCCGGTTACGCACCCGCCGGTCAGATCATGGACTGGGTCCATCTGGAGCACGAAGTCGGAACCGAAATGACCAGTCTGAAGCACTGACCGTACCGGCCATGGAGGTTCGTTCCCGAACGCCGTCCAAGCCCGCCCGTCATTGATCCTCCAGCCACTTCCGCCACAGTTCAATCACCAGCTCACGCTGCCCGCTCCACTCGGCGATCGGCACCAGGTTCGACACCTGCTGCAGGTTGCGTCGATGCACCGCTTCGCGCAGCGACTTGTAAGCCTCGGTCAAACCGATCGAATCAGCGGCGTCGAAAATCCCTTCAGCCTGCAGCGATTCGATAATGCGGATGTTGTCGGTCCAGCGCGTCAGCGCCGGATGCGTCGGGGCGTTGGCCAGCGTCGCGTATTGCACCAGGAATTCGAGATCGACGATGCCGCCGCGACCGTGTTTCAGGTCGAATACTGGATTGTCGTCGGTTTCGCTGCCACGCGGTGTCAGCTGGCCGCGCATCTTGTCGCGCATCTCGATCACATTCTCTCGCAACTTGTCGACATCGCGCGGCGTGCAGAGCACCTGTTCGCGCAGCGCGTTGAAGGCCGATGCCAACCGACTGTCGCCAGCCACCGGTCGCGCGCGCACCAGCGCCTGGTGCTCCCAGGTCCAGGCGCTCTTGTTCTGGTATTCACCAAAAGCCTTCAGCGAGCTGACCAGCAGACCGGAGTTGCCACTCGGACGCAGCCGCATGTCGACGTCGTACAGCACACCGAGCGGCGTCTGCGCGGTGAGGATATGAATGATGCGCTGACCAAGACGGGTGAAGAAGCTGCTGTTATCGAGCGGCGCCGGCCCGTCGGTCATGCCGCTGGGATCGGCGTCGTGGATGAAGACCAGATCGAGGTCGGAGCCATGGCTCAACTCGATGCCGCCGAGCTTGCCGTAACCGACGACGATGAAATGCTTGTGCTCGGCGCTGGCGACAACCGCTGAATCAGCCGCGAGCTGCGGTGCGCCGTGACGGCTGGTGAGATAGTGCCAGGCCAATTCCAGCACATGATCGAGCACCGCTTCAGCGATCCAGGTCAGGTAGTCGCTGACTTTCATCAACGGTAGCCGACCACTCACTTCGGCGGCGGCAACACGCAGCTGGTGTGACAACTTGAAATAGCGCAGCGCTTCCATCTGCGCTTCGGTATCGTCGAGCGGGATGCGCAGCAGCTGCTGCACCAGATCGCTGCGCAACTCCTCCTTCGGCGGCGCCTGATAGAGCGTGCCGGTGTTGAGCAGTTCATCGAGCAGTGCGGGATGGCGTGCCAGCTGCTCGGCAATCCATGGGCTGGCGCTGCAGAGCACCACAAGCTGCTGCAACACGGGGGGATTTTCGACGCAGAGCACCAGATAGGCGGTGCGGCGCAGCACCGCCTCCACCAGCGGCAGAATGCGCTGCAACGCCTGGCTCGGCTTGTCGGCGGCAGTCACCGCCCACAGCAACTGAGGCATGAACTCGTCGAGCCGCTCGCGCCCCTGCGCCTGCATGCGGGTGACGGCGCGCGACTCGCGCAGCGCCAGCAGCAGCCGCGCTGTCTCCAGGGCATCCTCGTGACCCTGTTCGGCCAGCTGCTCGGCTGTGGCTTCAACCGAGGCTTCGGTATCAGCCCAGAAGCTTCGCCACTGCGCCAGCTCCGGGTAGTGCGTCTGGTAACGCTCCTCCTCCGGCACGGCAATGACATTGGCAAAGTGTCGACCGACATTGCCGCGATGCTGCTCCAGCACATCGACAAACGCCGGCCAGTCGGCAAAGCCGAGAACATGCGCCAATGCGATGCGCGCCGTGTCGCCGGTCGGCAGATCCTGGCTCTGCTTATCCTGATGCCCCTGGATCGCGTGTTCGGTATTTCGCAGGAAGATATAGGCCGCCTTCAATTCGACGACGGCATCGGTCGGCAGGTAACCGAGTTCAACGAGATAGTCGAGAACAGTGAGCAGGTGTCGCTCCTGCAAGACCCGTTCGCGACCACCGCGAATCAGCTGGAAACACTGCGCGATGAATTCGATTTCGCGGATGCCGCCGCCGCCGAGCTTGATGTTCTGCTGCAGCTTGCGCCGCTGCACTTCGCGCTGGATCAGCAGCTTCATCTGGCGCAGCGATTCGAAGGCGGAGAAATCGATATAGCGGCGGTAAGTGAAAGGCCGCAGCAATGCCATCAGTTGCTCGCCGGCGGCGATGTCGCCGGCCACCGGGCGCGCCTTGATCATCGCGTAGCGCTCCCAGTCGCGCCCCTGGTCCTGGTAGTACTCCTCCATCGCATCGAAGTTGAGCACCAGCGCGCCGCTGTCACCATAAGGACGCAGCCGCATGTCGACGCGGAAGACAAAACCCTCAGCGCTGTTCTGGTCGAGCGAGCGGATCAGGCGCTGGCCGAGGCGCGCGAAAAACTCCTGGTTGGGAATGCCCCCCTTCTTCGACGGATCGGTGCCGTCGGTGTCGCCACCGGCCGGATAACTGAAGATCAGGTCGATATCGGAAGAGAGATTGAGCTCGCCGGCGCCGAGTTTGCCCATGCCGAGCACCACCATGCGCTGGGCATTGTCTTGACCGTCGCGCGGCGTGCCGCATTCGGCGCACAGAGCGCGGTAGTGAAAATCGAGTGCGGCATCGATGCAGACTTCAGCAAGGCGCGTGATATCGGCGGTGGTGCCGACCATGTCGGCCAGGTGATTGAAGTCGCGCCAGACGATGCGCAGGTATTCGCGGTTACGGAAGCGACGCAGTGCAACGTCGAGTGCCTCGGTATTATCGACGCCGTCGAGCTCCAGCTGCAGGAGTGCGCGCCACTGCTCGGCGGCGCGTGGCTGATCGAGGGCGCCACTGCCGGCCAGCTGCGGCAGCCAGTCGGGGAAACGTCGACACAACAAGGCGCAGTAGGGGCTGGCAGCGAACAGCGTAACGAGCCGATGCGCGAATTCAGCATCCGCCAGCAGCCCAAGGTAGCGTGCGCGCTGCGCCTCGTCGCACTGCTCGTGCAGGTGTTCCCAGCCGAGCCGGGCTTCGCGCTGCAGCGGCGCCGGCAGCGCGGCAATGGCGGCTTCGAGAGTGTCGATCATGCGGCGAACGCTGGATGGGTAATGCGGGTTCTGTATTCGGCGATCATCAGCCGGCTCCTTTAACTGCACTCAACCGGCGCAGAGCTTAACGTGACCCAAGCGGCATTGTTAGCCCGCGGCTGGCGCCGGCCACATACTGGTATTACCATGCGGCATTACCTTTTGCAGAGAGCACCTTCATCCGACAACACCGCCGCAGGGGACAACCATGCGCTACCGGTTGAGAATCGAGCCAGTGCTGGCTGCTGTTTTACTGGCTGTGGGGCAGGGCGCCATGGCCATCGACAGCGAACGTCCAGGAGCAGACATGAGCACACCGCTGACCTTAGATTTGCACGATACCAGCGGCAACACAGTCGTTGCCGAGGTCGTGGCCGTCGAGCGCGAATCCTCCGGCCAGCTGGTCGTCACGTTTCACGTCACGCCGCAGACGTGGGAACACATCAACGCGGAAGAGCTGTTCCACACCGACCGCGATCGGCGCTCAGGCGCAGTTGAGGGACGCTTCGAACCCGACAGACCGATTGCGATCGAAGCGACACTCGACGATCTCGTCGTGCAGTCACTTGAACTCACGAACGCCTCGGTCGATAAAGTGCGCGCGCGCCTGAACTCGATACAACCCAACACGCTCGATCAATTTCTGTTATCGGCCCAGTCGTGGTTGGCGCGCAGCGTCACTCAAGAAGTGCCACTGCCGGACGAGTTGAAATCGAAGGGTTCGATCAGTGAAGGATTTCGAATGGAACGCGGCGATTGAGCGGACGCTTGCATCGCAAACGTGCTTGTTGATCGAGAATGAACTGAGACACCAAGCAACAAGACGCTACGCAACCGGCTTTCCAACGTTGACGCTGATCGCGCCCTGAAGCCAGTCACCCCTTGACCTGCACCGCTGGCGCCACCCGCATCACCTCTTCGATCGTCGTCTCGCCCGCAGCGACGCGCTGCGCGCCGGCGAGGCGCAGCGTGCGCATTCCCTCCTTCATCGCCTGACGACGAATCGGATCGAGCCCGACCGTGTCGCTCAGCAACTCCTGCACCGGTTCGCTGAGCGTCAGGATCTCGTAGATGCCCTGGCGGCCGTAGTAGCCGGTGTTGCGGCATTCGAGGCACCCCTTCGGCTGACAGCCCTCGGCCGGCGCCGGCACTTTCCACGGCGCCACCAGCTGGTGCCACGCCGCCGCGTCGATCGGCCCCGGCTGCTTGCAGTGCGGGCAGAGCGTGCGCACGAGGCGCTGCGCCATGACGCCGAGCACGGTCGCCTTGATCAGGTAGGAAGGCACCCCCAGCTCTAACAGACGGGTAATGGCGCTCGGCGCATCGTTGGTGTGCAGCGTGGAGAGCACGAGATGGCCGGTCAGCGCCGCCTGGATCGCCATCTCGGCGGTTTCGAGATCGCGAATCTCGCCGATCATGATGATGTCCGGATCCTGTCGCAGCAGCGCGCGCACGCCGGAGGCGAAGTCGAGTTCGATGTTGTGCTGCACCTGCATCTGGTTGAAGGTGTCCTCGACCATCTCGATCGGGTCTTCGATGGTGCAGACGTTGACCTCCGGCGTCGCCAGCTGCTTCAGGCTGGAGTAGAGCGTCGTGGTCTTGCCGGAGCCGGTCGGGCCGGTCACCAGCACGATGCCGTTGGGACGGTTGATCATCCCCTGCCAGCGCGCGTAGTCCTGATTCGCCAATCCGAGCTGGTCGAAGGTGCGCAGCAGCACGTCGGGGTCGAAGATCCGCATCACCAGCTTCTCGCCGAACGCCGTCGGCAGCGTCGACAGGCGCAGCTCGACCTCGGTGCCCTCGGGGCTGACCGTTTTCAACCGGCCATCCTGCGGGCGACGTTTTTCAGCGACGTTCATGCGGCCGAGGATCTTGATCCGCGCGATCACCGCCATCGCCACCTGGAACGGCAGCTCGTAGACGTTGTAGAGCACGCCGTCGATGCGGAAGCGGACGTGGCCGATCTCGCGCCGCGGCTCGATGTGGATGTCAGAGGCGCGCTGGTCGAAGGCGTACTGCAGCAGCCAGTCAACGATGTTGACGATGTGCGAGTCGTTGGCGTCGGGGTCTTTCAGGTTGCCGAGTTCGAGCAGCTGCTCGAAGTTGGTGACGGCGGAGGCCGAGGCCTTGCCGTCGCCGCTGGTGGCGCCGCGCACCGATTTCGCCAGCGAGTAGAACTCGACGGTGTAGCGGTCGAGATCGGAGGGCTTGGCCAGCACGCGGCGGATCGGCCGGCGCACCACCTGTTCGAGGTTGACCTCCCACTTGCCGAGGAACGGCTCGGCGCTGGCAACGGTGACGCGCTCGGGCGTCACTTCGACGGCGAGAATGCCGTGGCGCTGGGCGAAGGCGAACGACATCACCTCGGTGCAGGTGGTGACGTTGATCTTCAGCGGGTCGATGTGGAAGAAGGGCTGGCGCACGCGCTGCCCGAGCCAGCCCAGCAGCGCTTCGGCGGTCAATGGTTTGCCGCTCTGCGGGTCGATCGGCTTCTGCGCGGCGATCCACTCCAGCGGGTGCAGCTTGGCCTCGTCGCCGAAACGCGGCGCGCGGATCACCCGCTCCGCCTCGTCGGCACCGATGCGGCCGTCGCGCAGCAGTTCGTCGAGCAGCCAGCGGCTCTCCAGTTTGCGCTCGGCGGGCAGGGCGCTCAGTTGCACCATGGGTTGATTTCCTTCAATGGACGGGGTCGGCGGGGCGGCGCTAAGTTTGGCTGCGGGAACGGTGTTGTGCCAGTTGCGACGCGACGACGAGCGCTGCTTGCCGCGCCCCGGTGGGGCCCAGGTGACACCTGTCACAGAACTGTCACCCGACGGTAACGCGGTGGCATAATGCGCCGCCTTCGCGGTCGGGCCACCGCCCGCGACCGCCGGACCCGACACAACAGGAGCTTGTTCCATGGCCCCCAACCCGATCAGCGGCCTGTTTGGAAAATCGCCGATCAAGCCGATCCAGCAGCACATGGAGAAGGCGCACGCCTGTGCCACCGAGCTGATCCCGTTCTTCACCGCGGCGCTGGCCAACGACTGGGACCAGGCCGCCGGCGTGCAGCAGCGCATCGTCGACCTGGAGCACGACGCCGACCGCATCAAGCGCGACGTGCGGCTGCACCTGCCGAACAGCCTGTTTCTGCCGGTATCGCGCTCGGACCTGCTCGAACTGCTCGGCATCCAGGACAAGATCGCCAACGAAACCAAGGACATCGCCGGCCTGATGCTGGGCCGCAAGATGCAGGTGCCGGCCTCGATGGCGGCGGCAATGGAGCAGTACCTCGCCTGCTCGGTGGCCACCTCGGCGCAGGCGCTGACGGCGATCAACGAGCTCGACGAGCTGCTCGAAACCGGCTTCCGCGGCCGCGAGGTGGATATGGTCGAGGGCATGATCAAGGAGCTCGACCGCCTCGAACACGAGAACGACCAACTGCAGATCAGCGTCCGCGCCCAGCTGTTCAGCATGGAGCGCGAGCTGCCGCCGGTCGATGTCGTCTTCCTCTACAAGATCATCGACTGGATCGGCAAGCTGGCCAACCACGCCCAGAACGTCGGCGGCCGCCTGCAGATCCTGATCGCGCGCTAAGCAGCGCCTCTCCTCTCGCAAGGAAATCACCGCCATGCACCTGATTGTCGAGCACGGCCAGCTGCTGCTCATCCTCGCCTGCGTTTTCGGCTTCTTCATGGCCTGGGGCGTCGGCGCCAACGACGTCTCCAACGCGATGGGCACCTCGGTCGGCTCCAAGGCATTGACCATCAAACAGGCGATCCTGATCG
>CAYLRA010000033.1:0-31662 GCA_964386045.1 uncultured Verrucomicrobiaceae bacterium
GCGCGGATGGTGTTGATGTCGACGGTGAAACCGCCCTTGACCTTGCCGTTGATGATGCCCTTGACCACGGCTTCGGCTTCGAAAGCTTTTTCCAGATCTTTCCAGGCTTCGGCGCGCTTGGCCTTCTCGCGGGAGAGACGGGTTTCACCCCAGCCATCCTCGACCGCTTCCAGTGCAACCTGCACCTCGTCGCCAACCGCCAGCTTCAGTTCACCGCGCTCGTTCTCGAACTGGCTGCGGGGAATGACGCCTTCCGACTTCAGGCCGGCGTGAACCGTGACCCAGTCGTCATCGATGTCGATTACCACACCGGTCACGATCGAACCGGAGCGCATGTCGATGGTTTTTAGACTCTCTTCGAAAAGTTCTGCAAAGCTTTCGCTCATGGTTGATTACCTAAAAGTCTACGGGGCAGCGCCATTGCCGCCCCTCCCGTACCACCAGCTGATACGGGGCTGGTTGAATCCCGCCGCAGTGACAGCTGGTATTTCGCCGCTGCGGGATTTGTTGCAAAAAATGACTGATCGAACGGATCAGATGAGCTGCTTTTTCCGCATCAGATCAAGCACCTGCTGCATCACCTGATCGATGCCGAGGCTGGTGCTGTCGATGATGACGGCGTCCGGAGCCGGTCTCAGCGGCGCGACTGCACGTTCGCAATCGCGGCGATCGCGCGCCCGGATCTCCTCCAAAAGGGCCGCGAGGGTAACACTTTCCCCTTTATTCATCAACTGGTTATAGCGACGCCGGGCACGCTCCTCGGCACTCGCGGTGAGGAAGACCTTGAGCGGCGCATCGGTGAAGACTTCGGTGCCCATGTCGCGACCATCGGCCACCAGTCCGGGGGCGCGGGCGAAGTCGCGCTGGCGCTGGTGCAGTGCCTGGCGCACGGCGGAAAAAACGGCGACGCGGGAGGCGTAATAGCCGGACTGCTCGCTGCGCACGGCATCGCTGACATCCTTTCCTTCGAGGATGACGGCCGCCGGCTCGCCGGGGCGGGTGGCGGCGAACTCGACATGCAGGTGAGCGGCGACATCGGCCAGCGCCGGCTCATCGTCGAGGTCGACACCGGCATCGACCGCGGCCAGCCCGACGATGCGATAGAGCGCACCGCTGTCGAGCAGATGCCAGCCGAGCTGCCGGGCCAGCAGCTGGGCGAGGGTTCCCTTGCCTGAGCCGCTGGGCCCGTCGATGGTGAGAACAGGCACAGCAACGGACATCAGGCGTGCACCTCCAGCGAGATGCCGGCCTGCTGCGCCAACTCGACGAAATTGGGGAACGAGGTAGCAACGTTGTCGCAGTCCTCGATACGGATCGGCGCCGACGCACGCAGCGCCGCCACCGAGAAGGACATGGCGATGCGGTGGTCGTGGTGACTATTGATGGTGCCCCCACCCATCGGTCCACCTTTGATGACGATGCCATCGGCGGTCGGCTCGGCCGACACGCCGAGCGTCTTCAGTCCGTCAGCCATCACCTGGATGCGATCGCTCTCCTTGACCCGCAGCTCCTCGGCACCGCGCAGCACGGTGGTGCCCTCGGCGCAGGCAGCGGCGATGAACAGCGCCGGGAACTCGTCGATGGCGAGCGGCACCTGCTCCTCCGGGATATCGATACCCCGCAACGGCGCGTAACGGATGCGGATATCGGCCACCGGCTCGCCGCCGACTTCGCGCTGGTTGCTCAGGGTCAGGTCCGAGCCCATCAGCCTGAGGATATTGATGACGCCGATGCGGGTCGGATTGATGCCGACATGGGTCAGCGTAACGTCAGACCCTGGCGCGATGGCCGCGGCCACCATAAAGAAGGTGGCTGAGGAGATATCAGCCGGCACCTCGATCGGTGTCGCCGTCAGCCTGCCGCCACCGCGCACAGCCACCGTGGCCGGACCGCGCTGTTCGACCGCATAGCCGAAGCCGCGCAGCATCCGCTCCGTGTGGTCGCGGGTCGGTGCCGGCTCGGTCACCGAGGTCTCGCCGCCGGCGTAGAGACCGGCCAGCAGCAGGCACGATTTGACCTGCGCGGAGGCCATCGGCAGGTCGTAATGAATACCTTTCAGTCCGCCCTGGCCGCGGATCGTCAGCGGCGGGCGACCACCCTCCTGCGTCTCGACCACCGCCCCCATCAGCCGCAGCGGCCCGGCCACCCGCTCCATCGGCCGCCTCGACAGCGACACGTCGCCAATCAGCGTGACATCGAAGCGCTGGCCAGCCAGCAGGCCCGACAGCAGCCGCATGGAAGTGCCCGAGTTACCCATGTCGAGCGGCGCAGACGGCGCCTTCAGGCCGTGCATGCCGACGCCGTGGACACGCACGCGACCATCGTCCGGCCCGTCGATCTTCACCCCCATGGCGCGAAAGGCATTGAGGGTCGACAGCGCATCCTCGCCTTCGAGGAAGCCGCTGATCTCGGTCACGCCGTCGGCGATGGCGCCGAGCATGATCGAGCGGTGCGAGATCGATTTGTCGCCGGGAACGCGCAGGACGCCGCTGACGCGACCTCCCGGCTGCAACAGGAATTCCACGTATTCAGGTCACTCTTGGCTGGTCGTAGTGGGACGCTGCCGTCGCAGCAGCTCGGAGAATTCGTCGCGCGCCTCCTTGGCCCGCGCGAAGGTCGCCATTATCGACGTGCCGTCTGCGCGGTCAATAGCGGTGCGCAGCGTCTCCAGATGGCTGCTGAACAGGTCGATGGCGGCCAGCAGTGCCGGCCGGTTGGCAATGGCGATGTCGCGCCACATGGTCGGGTCACTGGCGGCGATGCGGGTGAAGTCGCGGAAACCGCCGGCGGCAAAGCGAAAGATGTCGCGCTGCGCGGGATCACCCGCCAGCGCATCGACCAGCGCATAGGCGAGCACATGCGGCAGGTGGCTGGTGCCCGCCAGCACGCGGTCGTGTTCGTCGACCGGCATCTCCAGCACCTCGGCGCCGGTCAGTTGCCACATGGCGCGAATGCGATCGAGCGCGCCGGCGTCGGTCTCGGCGGTCGGCGTCAGAATCACCCGGTGGTGCACAAACAGATCGCCATTGGCGGCGTTGACACCCGAGCGCTCGGAGCCGGCGATCGGATGGCCGAGCACGAGATTCGGCGGCACCTTGCCGAACACCCGCTGCGCGGCGCGCAGCAGATTGCCCTTGACGCTGGCGACGTCGGTGATCAGCGTCCGCGCATCGACGATCGGCGCCAGCTGCACGAGCATCTGTTCGGCGATCAGCGTCGGCGTGGCGATGACGACGATATCGGCACCGCGCACCGCCTCCTTCAGGTCGAGCGAATAGCTGTCGATGACACCGAGTTGCAGACCACTCTGCAGCGAACTCTCGCGATGGCCCCAGCCGACCACCTCGCGCACGGCACCGCGCGCCTTCAGCGCCTTGGCCAGCGAGCCACCAATCAGGCCGAGCCCGAGGATGACGAGACGACCGACCACCGGCCGGCTCATGCGCCCAGCACCTTTTTCAATGCACGCAGGCAGGTATCGTTCTCCACCGGCAGGCCGACCGAAATGCGCAGGTGACGCGGCATCCGGTACGGCAGCAGCGGCCGCACGATGACCCCCTCCTGCAGCAGCTTCTGATAAATCGGCAAGGCATCGCCCGGCATCTCGGCGGTGATGAAGTTGCCGACCGACGGAATGAACGGAATGCCGAGCTGCTGCAGCCCTTCGGCCAGCTGCTGCAGGCCGCTGCGATTGATCGCGACCGCGCGCTGCAGATAGTCGCCATCGGTCAGCACCGCCTGCGCGGCAGCCAGTGCCAGCGAGTTGACATTGAACGGCGCGCGCACGCGATTCAGCAGGTCTGCGACCTGCGGATGCGCGACGCTGTAACCGACGCGCAGTCCGGCAAGTCCATAGGCCTTCGAGAAGGTGCGCGTCACCACCAGATTGGGGAAGCGCGCGATCAGTTCGAGACCGTTCGGGAAGTCGAGGTTGTCGACATATTCGGTGTAGGCCTCGTCGAGCACCACGACGACGCTGTCAGGCACACGCTCAAGGAAACCCATCAACGCGGCGCGCGACACCCAGGTGCCGGTCGGATTGTTCGGGTTGGCGATGAAGACGAGTCGCGTATCCGGCGCAATCGCCGCGGCCATGCCATCGAGGTCATGCCCCCAGTCGCGCGCCGGCGCCACGATGGCGCGTGCGCCACAGGCCTGCGTCGCAATCGGATAGACGACAAAACCGTACTGCGAAAATACCGACGACGTACCGGGCGCGAGAAAAACGCGCGCGATCAGGTCAAGCAGGTCGTTGGAGCCGTTGCCGAGGGTGATCTGCTCCGGCGCCATGCCAAAGCGATCGGAGAGCGTGCGCTTCAGTTCGAAACCGTTGCTGTCCGGGTAGAGCGTCAGGCTCTGCGCGGCCTGGGCACAGGCCTCCAGTACACGCGGCGATGGACCGAGCGGATTTTCGTTCGACGCCAGTTTGACGATATGGTCCAGCCCCAGCTCGCGCTGCAGCTCTTCGATCGGTTTACCGGCCTGATAGGGGCTGAGGCCCCGGATGCCGGCGTTGGCCAGCGCGGCGAAATCGCAGCTCAATTCGTTCTCCACATTCTCTCTGGTCCTCCCCTGCGCAGTAGGGGAGGTGCCCCGCAGGGGCGGAGGGGTCAGAGGTTGGTGAACCGGACCCCTCCGCCTCGCGTTGCTCGGCACCTCCCCTATTTCATCGGGGAGGACTTTGTTACAGCACGGCCTTGGGATAGGAACCGAGAATTTTCAGCGTGATCGACTTCTCTTCGAGCTCGGCCAGAATCGCGGCGATGGCAGGATCCTGCCGATGTCCTTCGAACTCGATGAAAAAGACGTAGGCCCAGGTCTGCGTGCGCGACGGTCGCGTGTCGATGCGGGTCAGGCTGATGCCGGCACGCTGGAACGGCTCCAATAATTTGAACAGCGCGCCCGGCTTATTGTGCGCGGAGACCACCAGCGTGCTCTTGTCATGGCCGGACGGCGCCGCCTCGTCGCGCCCGATCACCAGGAAACGGGTGGTGTTGTCGGCACAGTCCTCGATCGACGCGGCGAGTTTCATCAGGCCATAACGCTCGGCGGCGATGTCGCCGGCGACGGCGGCCACACCATCCTCCTCGGCAGCCATGCGCGCCGCCTCGCCATTGCTGCTGACCGCCACGCGCTCGACATTGGGCCAGTTGGCATCGAGCCACTGGCGCGCCTGCGCCAGCGCCTGCTGGTGCGCGCAGATGCGTTTGACGCTGGCCGCGCTGGTATTGGCATTGGCGAGCAGGTGCAGCTCGATGCGCAGCTCCAGCTCACCACAAATCTTCAGCGGCGAATCGAGAAAGTTGTCGAGCGTGTGGCTGACCATCCCCTCGGTCGAGTTCTCGACCGGCACCACGCCAAAACTGCACTGACCGCTCTCGACCTGTGCAAAAACATCGCCAATGGTGGGCTGCGGAGCACACACCACGGCGTGGCCGAAATGTTTGAGCGCGGCGGCGTTGGAGAAGGTTCCCTCCGGCCCGAGGTAGGCCACCTCCATCGGCCGCTCCAGCGCCAGGCAGGCCGACATGATCTCGCGAAAAAGATGGGCGACGGTGCGATCGTCGAGCGGCCCGTCGTTGCGCTCCATCACCTTGCGCAACACCTGCGCCTCGCGCTCGGGGCGATAGAACATCACCTGTGCCAGATCGCCGGCACCGCCATTGCTGGCACGGAACTCGTGCAGCTTGACCTCGGCCACCTGCTGCGCGAAACGCGCACGGCGATTCAGCAGCTGATGGATCTGCTGGTCGACGGCGTCGATCGATTCGCGCAGCTGCTCCAGCGTCGGCAGCCCGCCTCCCGCCTGCTCGTTGCTCATGCCGGCATCTCAACCATGCTGTTGGGCGAAATCCTTCATGTAGCCGATCAGCGCATCGACCGCCGCTTCCGGCACCGCGTTGTAGAGGCTGGCGCGCATGCCGCCGACCGAACGGTGGCCGGCCAGGTTGAGCAGCCCCGCCTCCTCCGCGCCGTCGAGAAAAGGCTGATCGAATTTATCGTCAGCCAGCACGAACGGCACGTTCATCAGCGAGCGCGACGCCAGCTCGACCGGGTTGCGGTAGAAACCGCTGCCATCGATGTAGTCGTAGAGCTTCTGCGCCTTGCGCCGGTTGATCCGCTCCATCGTCGCCAGTCCGCCCTGCTGGCGCAGCCAGCGGAAGACGAGGCCGCCCAGATACCAGGCGAAGGTCGGCGGCGTGTTGTACATCGAGTCGTTGTCGGCGGCGACCTTGTAGTCGAGCATCGCCGGGCACGCCGGCGACGCGCGCCCCATCAGGTCGCGGCGCACGATGACGATGGTCAGCCCGGCCGGGCCGATATTCTTCTGCGCGCCGGCATAGATCAAACCGTAGTCACTGACATTGATCGGTCGCGACAGGATCGTCGACGACATGTCGGCCACCAGCGGCGCGTCGACTTTCGGCGTCCAGAAATATTCGACGCCGCCGATGGTTTCGTTGGGCGTGAAGTGCAGGTACGCGGCATCTTTCGATAGCTGCCAGCTCTCGAACGGCGGAATGGTCGAGAAGTTGCTCGACTCAGCGGTCGCGGCGACATTGATCTTGCCGAAGCGCTTCGCCTCCTTGATCGCCTTGATCGACCACTGCCCGGTGTTGACGTAGTCGGCGACGCCGTCGGCCGGCAGCAGGTTCAGCGGTATCGCCGCGAACTGCTGGCTGGCGCCGCCCTGCAGGAACAGCACGGCGTAGTCGTCCGGGATATCGAGCAGTGCGCGGAAATCGCGCTCGGCTTCGCGCGCGATGGCGACGAATTCGGCCGAGCGATGGCTCATCTCCATCACCGACAGGCCGCGGTCGTGCCAGTCGGCCAGCTCCGCGCGCGCCTGTTCCAGTACCGGCTCGGGCAGCGCCGCGGGGCCGGCGCAGAAGTTGTACTTGCGTGCCATCGTTGGCTCTCCGTGATCAGGTCCGGCACGACCGGACCCGCGACAATGTTCTGAGATTACTCGCCGTCTGCCGTGGGGCCATCGGCATCGACGACGTCGTCCGCGTCGGCATCGACCAGCGCATCGTCGCCAACCTCGCCATCGTCAACGCCGGAGGGCTCCTGTACCCGTTCGAGGCCGACCAGCGTTTCGTCCTTCGCCAGCTTGATCAGCATCACGCCCTGGGTGTTGCGCGACAGCGACGAAACTTCGTCGACACGGGTGCGCACCAGCGTGCCCTGGTCGGAGATCAGCATGATCTCCTCGCCATCCTGCACCTGCACCGCGCCCACCAGCTTGCCGTTGCGTTCGTTGATGACCATGGCGATGACGCCCTGGCCGCCGCGACCGCGACGCGGGTAGTCGGCCAGCGGCGTGCGTTTGCCGTAGCCGCGTTCGGAGGCGGACAGAATCTGTGCGCCGGCCTCGGGAATCAGCATCGAGATCAGCCGCTGCCCCTCGGCCAGACGCATGCCGCGCACGCCGCGGGCGATACGGCTCATCTGACGGACATGTTTCTCCTTGAAGCGGATCACCTTGCCGGCGTCGGAGAAGAGCATCACCTCTTTCGCGCCGTCGGTGATGGCGGCGGCGATCAGTGTGTCGCCCTCTTCCAGCTTCAGCGCGATCAGGCCACTGGAGCGCGGCTTGCTGAACTGCACCAGCGGTGTCTTCTTCACGGTACCGAAGGCGGTCGCCATGAAGATGTAGGCACCGGTCGGCTCGTCCTGTTCGTCGTCAGTCGCTTCGGCATCGATATCATCGGCGCCTTCGGTTTCGACCGCTTCAGCCTCAACGACCTCACCCTCGATCACGGCGTCATCGGTTTCATCCAGCTCGTCGGCGCCACCGCTGCGCTGCAGCGCTTCGAGATCGATCTGCAGCATGGCCGTGATGCGTTCACCCTCGCCCAGCGGCAACAGGTTGACCAGTGGCCGACCGCGCGCGGTGCGCGATGCCTCGGGAATCTCGAAGGTGCGCAGCCAGTAGACCTTGCCCTTGCTGGAGAACAGCAGCAGCGTGGCGTGGCTGCTGGCGACCAGCAGGTGCTCGACGTAATCCTCATCCTTCACGCCGGTGGCGGACTTGCCCTTGCCGCCGCGACGCTGTGCCTGATAAGTGGCCAGCGGCTGGCTCTTGGCGTAACCACCGTGCGAAATGGTGACGACGCGCTCCTCTTCGGCGATCAGGTCGGCGATGGTCAGGTCCATGTGCGACGTGACGATCTCGCTGCGACGCGCATCGCCAAAGTCGGCGGCCACCTGCTCCAGTTCGCCGCGGATCACCGCCTTCAATTTTTCCGGGTTGGCCAGGATCAGCAGGTATTCGGCGATCTCTTCCAGCTTCTGCTGATACTCCTCCAGCAGCTTCTCGTGTTCGAGACCGGTCAGCTTCTGCAGGCGCAGATCGAGGATTGCCGTCACCTGTTCCAGCGACAGGTAGTAGTTGCCGTCGCGAAAACCGAGTTCGACCGGCAGGTCATCGGGGCGACAGGCATTCTCGCCGGCGCGCTCCAGCATCGCGGTGACCGCACCCGGCGCCCACGGCCGGCCGAGCAGCTTCTCGCGCGCTTCCTGCGTCGTCGCCGAGGCACGGATCAGTTCGATCACTTCGTCGATGTTGGCGATGGCAACCGCGAGGCCTTCAAGGATATGGCCGCGCTCACGCGCCTTGCGCAACAGGTAAACGGTACGACGCGTCACCACTTCGCGGCGGTGGCGCAGGAAGGCTTCGAGCAACTCTTTCAGGTTGAACAGCTTCGGCCGGCCGTCGGCCAGCGCCACCATGTTGATGGCGAAGACGTTCTCCATCTGCGTCTGGGCGTAGAGGTTGTTCAGCACCACTTCGCCCATCTCGCCGCGCTTGATCTCGATGGCGATGCGCAGGCCATCCTTGTCGGACTCGTCGCGCAGCTCGGAGATGCCTTCGATCTTCTTCTCCTTGACCAGCTCGGCAATCTTCTCGATCAGCCGCGCCTTGTTCACCTGATACGGGATCTCGGTGACGATGATCGACTCGCGTCCGGTCTTGGCATCGGTTTCGACTTCGGCGCGGGCGCGCACATAGACGCGACCGCGACCGGTGCGGTAAGCCTCGACGATGCCGGCACGACCATTGATGATCGCCGCGGTCGGAAAATCGGGGCCGGGGATGAACTCCATCAGCTCATCGATGGTCAGCTCGCCATTGTCGAGCAATGCCAGGCAGGCGCTGACCACCTCGCGCAGGTTGTGCGGCGCAATGTTGGTCGCCATGCCGACGGCGATGCCGGCGCTGCCGTTGATCAGCAGGTTCGGCACCTTGGTCGGCAGCACATCCGGAATCTGTTCGGTGCCGTCGTAGTTCGGCACCCAATCGGTCGTCTCTTTATCGAGGTCGGCCAGCAGCTCGTGGGCGAGCTTGGTCATGCGGATTTCGGTGTAACGCATCGCCGCGGCGTTGTCGCCGTCGATCGAACCGAAGTTGCCCTGACCGTCGACCAGCAGATAGCGCAGCGAGAACGGCTGCGCCATCCGCACGATGGTGTCGTAGACGGCGGAGTCGCCGTGCGGGTGGTATTTACCGATGACGTCGCCGACGACGCGCGCCGACTTCTTGTAGGGTTTGTTCCAGTCGTTGCTCAGCTCGCTCATGGCGAACAGCACGCGGCGGTGCACCGGCTTCAGGCCGTCGCGCACATCCGGCAGCGCGCGGCCGACGATGACGCTCATCGCATAGTCGAGATAGGACTGCTTGAGCTCATCCTCGATATTGACCGGCAGAATCTCTCTCGCAATATCACCCATAAGACCCGCTGTTCCCTTTTTATGACTGCTGCGGCGCTGTTGACGCAGACCGCGGACGCTGTCGGCGCGCCCGTCCGGACGGGCGCTGAAAGGGCCGAATCCTATCACGAATCAATGCCCTACCGACAGCTGGCAAACGCTGTCGAAGCAGCGTCCGGCGAGCCGTGCGGGTATACTGCCGCCCCTCGCCCGACAGCACTCGAACCGGACCCCGCCGCCCATGCCACAGCCGCACGATGCGCCCATCGACACCCTGATCTTTCCGCGCTGGATCATCCCGGTGGAGCCGGTCGGCCAGGTGCTGTCCGACCACGCACTGGCGATCAGCGGTGACCGCATCCGCGCCATCCTGCCCGCTGCCGAGGCACGCCGGCTCGATGCAACCGAGGTGATCGAGCTGCCGGACCACGCGCTGCTGCCGGGACTGGTCAACACCCACACCCACGCCGCGATGACGCTGCTGCGCGGCTACGCCGACGACTTCCCGCTGCAGAGCTGGCTCAACGAACATATCTGGCCGGCCGAGGGGCGCTGGGTCAGCGAGGCCTTCGTTCGCGACGGCACCCTGCTCGCCATCGCCGAGATGCTGCGCAGTGGCACCACCTGCTTCGCCGACATGTACTTCTTCCCGGAGCAGGCAGCACAGGCGGCGCTGGAGGTCGGCCTGCGCGCGCAGCTGCACTTCCCGATCATCGAGTTCCCCAACGCCTGGGGCAGTGGCCCGGACGACTTCCTGCGCAAGGGGCTGCAGCTGCGCGACGACTACAAACACAGCGCGCTGGTCAGCGTCGGCTTTGGTCCGCACGCGCCCTACACGGTCAACGACCCGGCGCTGGCGCGGGTCGCCATGCTGGCGGCCGAACTCGATGCTCCAGTGCAGATGCACGTACACGAGACCCAGCACGAGGTCGACGAGGCGCTGGCGCAGCACGGCGAGCGACCACTGGCGCGACTCGACCGCCTCGGCCTGCTGACGCCACGGATGCAGTGCGTGCACGCCACCGCCCTCGATGACGAAGATATCGAGCGGCTGGCCCGCAACAACTGCCACGTCGTGCACTGCCCCGAATCGAACCTCAAGCTCGCCTCCGGTTTCTGCCCGGTGCAGAAATTGATCGACGCAGGCGTCAATGTCGCGCTCGGCACCGACGGCGCCGCCTCCAATAACGACCTCGACCTGTTCGGTGAACTGCGCATCGCCGCGCTGCTGGCCAAGGCGGTCTCCGGCAATGCCACCGCCCTGCCCGCCCACGCGGCACTGGCCATGGCGACGATCAACGGCGCGCGAGCACTGGGGCTGGAGGAGAAGATCGGCAGCCTGCGCCCCGGCAAATGCGCCGACCTGATCGCGGTCGACCTGAGCGAGATCGAGAACCAGCCGCTGCACAACCCCGTATCCCAACTGGTCTACAGCAACAGCGGCGGCCGCGTCAGCCACGCCTGGGTCAACGGTCGGCTGCTGCTGGAGAATCGCCAGACCACCACGCTGAACCTGCACGAGCTGGTCGAGCGCGCACAGCGCTGGCAGCGCCAGATCGGCACCCGCCAGGAGTGATTCGATGACCACCTCCACGCCACACGGCCACAACATCGATCGCAGCGAGATCGCCAAGTTCGAGGAGCTGGCGCACCGCTGGTGGGACCGCGACAGCGAGTTCAAGCCGCTGCACGACATCAACCCGCTGCGCGCCAACTGGATCGACGAGCGTTCACCCGTGGCCGGCCTGACGCTGCTCGATGTCGGCTGCGGCGGCGGCATCCTGGCCGAGGCGATGGCGCAGCGCGGCGCTCTCGTCACCGGCATCGACATGGGCGAGGCGCCGCTCGCCGTGGCGCGACTGCACCAGCTCGAATCGGGCGTCAGCGTCGACTACCGACATGGCACCGCCGAACAACTCGCGTCCGAGCAACCGGGGCAGTTCGATGTCGTCACCTGCCTCGAAATGCTCGAACACGTACCCGACCCGGCTTCGGTGATTCGCGCCTGCGCGACACTGTGCAAACCGGACGGCCACCTCTATTTCTCGACCATCAACCGCAACCCGAAGGCGTGGCTGTTCGCCGTGGTCGGCGCCGAATACCTGCTGCGACTGCTGCCGCGCGGCACGCACGACTACGCCAAGTTCATCCGTCCCTCCGAGCTGGCCGGCTGGCTGCGCGAAGCCGACCTGCAACTGGCCGAGATGACCGGCATGACCTACAACCCGCTGACGAAGCACTACCGGCTCGACGCGCGCGATGTCGACGTCAACTATCTGGTGCACGCGCGCAAGCCGGCCTGAGAGAACTGAGAGAACGATTGCCCATGGTGAAAGCGGTTCTGTTCGACCTCGACGGCACGCTGCTCGACACGGCGCCCGACTTTTCATTCGTGCTCGACACGATGATGGCGCGCCGGCAAAAACCGCCGGTGCCCTATGCAAAGGTGCACCAGACCGTCTCCGACGGCGCGCGCGGCATGATTCAGATGGCGTTTGGCATCACGCCGGAACAGGACGAATTCGAAACCCTGCGGGAAGAGCTGCTGGCGCTCTACGCCGACCACATCGCCGACCACACACGCCCGTTCGCCGGCATCGACGAACTGCTCGCATTCATCGAACAGTCACAACTGCGCTGGGGCATCGCCACCAACAAACCGGCGCGCTACGCCGAGCCGCTGCTGCGTGCGCTGCAGCTGGAACAGCGCTGCGGCGTTTTGATCTGCCCCGATCATGTGAAGCTGCGCAAGCCCGATCCCGAGTCGCTGCTGATCGCCTGCAACCGGCTGCACTGCGCGCCGACCGAAGCGATCTATGTCGGCGACCACCGCCGCGACATCGAGTGCGGCCTCAACGCCGGTCTCTACACCGTCGCCGTGCGCTGGGGCTATCTCCACCCGGACGACCCGTGCGAGGCGTGGGGCGCAGACCTGGTGGTCGACCACCCCGAGCAGATCAGCACACTGTTGCGACAGCGCCTCCATTCAACCGATTCCACAACCGCAGCGAAGAACGTCAACGCATGAGCACCACCCACGCAGCACAGATTCCGGCCGGTTACCGCGCCGCCCCCGACCTGCTGAAGCAGCGGATCATCCTGGTGACCGGTGCCGGCGATGGCATCGGCCGCGCCGCCGCCCTCGCCTTCGCCGCGCACGGCGCCACCGTCATCCTGCTCGGCCGAACCATCGCATCGCTGGAGCAGGTCTACGACGAGATCGAGCGCGCCGGCCACCCGCAGCCGGCCATCTACCCGATGGATCTGCGCGGCGCCAAACCGGCCGACTACGACACGCTGGCGGAGACGCTGCAGCGCGAGTTCGGTCGCCTCGACGGGCTGCTGCACAACGCCGCCATCCTCGGCCAGCGCCGCAGCATCGAGCAGTCGACGCCAGCCGACTGGAACGACGTGCTGCAGGTGAACCTGACCGCGCCGTTCCTGCTGACGCGCGCCCTGATGCCGCTGCTGCGCGAAAGCGAAGATGCCGCGGTGCTGTTCACCAGCTCCGGCGTCGGTCGCCGGGGCAAGGCCTACTGGGGCGCCTACGCCGTGTCGAAATTCGGCATCGAGGGGCTGTCGCAGGTGCTGGCCGACGAGGTCGACTCGACCAGCAATATCCGCGTCAACTGCATCAACCCCGGCGCCACCAACACGCGGATGCGCCGCAGCGCCTACCCGGCGGAAAACCCGACCGACAATCCGCCGCCGGAGCAGCGCATGGCGGCCTATCTCTATCTGATCGGGCCGGACAGCCGAGGCATCACTGGCGCCACGCTCGACGCCGGCGTCGACTGAGGGGGAACCGCGATGACCACGGCAAAACTCTCCGACAAAGAGATCGAAGAACAACTGAAGCAGCTGCCGCAATGGCAGCTGCGCGACGACAAACTCTACCGGCAGTGGAAATTCACCGACTTCGTCGAGGCGTTCGGCTTCATGGCGAAGGTGGCGCTGCTGGCCGAGCGCGCCAACCACCACCCCGAGTGGCGCAACGTCTACAACCGCGTCGAGATCGAACTGACGACGCACGACGCTGGCGGCATCAGCGCGCGCGACTTTCTGTTGGCGAACGAGATAAGCCGGCTGGCGAACGAGAGAGCCGACTGACGGCGGAGACCGGCGCGCCGTCGCAAAGGGAATCAATGCGGGGATGGCACCAGTACGAAGCGGTTGCCGTCGCGCAGTTCGAGCTGCAGCGCGGTTTCGCGCAACTGGCTGGCGCGCGGCAGCAGCTGCGCATCGACCGCCGCGCGCGACGTGGTGACGCGCACCCGCAGCTCACCTTCCGCCTGTAACTGCAACGCCAGCGCTACCCGCTGACCCGGCGCCAGCGACTGCGGTGCGATCGGCTCACGCAGCCCGGCCCCGTAAAACGCCAGCGCCACCGGCTCGTCGTCAAGATTGACCACCGCCAGCGTCGTCACCGGCGGTGGCAGTGAACGCCACACCACCAGCGCCGCTATCGCCAGCAGACAGAGCAGCGCCAGCGGCAGCCAGCGCCGGGCGCGCGGTGATGGCGTGTTGATGTCGCTCACAGCAACCTCACGCCGTGGCGACGCAACTGGCGGGTGAGATAGTCATCCAGCTGTGGCAGATGTTCGGCACGCACCTCGACGAACGACCACTGCTCGCGCCGATACATCTCGATGCGCCCCATCGCCGCGGCAATCGCGCCGGCGTCGCGCTCGTCACCGCTGTATTCGATGTAGAGCTGCGACTCGGGCAACCAGAAATCGGCGCGCTGATCACCCGGCAGTGGCAACCGGCGATGACAGGCGTGGGCGATGCCGGCGAGATAGAGCCAGTTGCAGATCAGCCACTCGCCGCGGCCGTGGAAACGATGGCCATCGAGCGACTCCAGTTCGGTGACGTCGGCAAACAGATCCTCCGCGCCAGCGTCGTCGGCGTAGAGGCGCTGGCCATACTCCAGCTGCGCGACCACCACCGCATTCTCAAGAATCGACTCGGGCCAGTGGATATCGCCCTCGCCGCTCTCCTCCTCGACCAGCACGGCGCCGAGTGCCTCGCCGCGCGGCGTCAGCGACCAGCCGTTGTAGTCGCGCTTCAGCAGACCGAGCTCGCCGAGCAGCCGCCGCACTTCGCGCGCGTGCAGCCCGTACTTGCGACCAAGCTGCACGGCATCGAACAGCCGGTTGCTCTCCATCGCCACCAGCAGCGGGTGCTGCTGCAGCGTCGGTGGCCAGACGATGTAACGACCGTAACGGCGACTGTGGATGTACTCGCCGCCCTCGAACTCGCCCTTCGCCGTCAGTACCCAGCCGTCCTCGACCTTCTTGATCCAGCCGTAGTCGCGCAACGTCGCGAACAGCTGCTGCAGCGGCAGCTGCAGCGCCTTGGCCAGCGCCGAGGTCGAGAGCTTCTGTCCAGCGGCGCTGTTGTTCATCAAATCAGGCCGTCAGTGCGGCGTAACGTTCGCCGAGCGCTGCATAGAGACGGTCGGCATAGTCCGGCGCGGAGGCGTCGAGTCCATTCATCAGCTCGACCAGATGTTCGTTGTCCTCGCGCCCTTCCCAGCTCTTGCGGTAGTGCCCCTCTTTATAACCGTGGTCCTGACGGAACAGGTTCAGCACGTTCTTGCCGACGTACTGGCGGAACAGCTCGTCGAAATCGAGATCGACCGCGTGCAGCAGCTCCCAGAACAGCGGCACCGAAATCGTTCGATGGTTCAGCGCGTAGGCGGCCAGCGCCTCGGTCGCCTCGCGCACGTCGTCACCGCGCGCATCGAACCCCTCCAGCGCCGCGACAATCTCGTCGGCAATCTGCGCCAGCGGCTTGCCGTCGACGAACAGCGCGCTGAGGCCGAAATGCCAGATGTCGATCACCTCCAGCCGCACCTGTGCCATATCCGGGGTCTGCTTCTTCCACCACTTGTAGCCGTAGTGTTCGATCAGCTCACCGCACTCGATCCAGATCGCCCGGAACCACTCGTAGTTCTGCCCGATCCACTGCGGGTGGACCTTCTGGTTCATGCGGTCCTGCAGCGACAGCATCGTGATCAGTGCCTGCTTCATCAATTGGCCTCGGGGGTGGGGTGAACAGGGGGAACGGACGGCGGATTATGGCCGAGTTCGCCCCCGCATTTCAGCCGCATCGCGCGGTTGACGCTATCGGTGGCGCTCCCTAACGTAGGCCGCTCGCCACCCCGCGCAGGAATGTCATGTTGAGCCCGCTCCCGCCGATCTGCCGCCTGCTGCTCACGACCCTGCTGCTGATCGCTCTCCTGCCGCTCGTACCGTCGGTGCAGGCCGAGCCACTGCGGCTCGACCCCACCCTCGAAACACAGTCGCTCGGCGACCGCCTCGACCTCCACTACAGCAAACAGCCGCTGACCGCCGCCGAAGCGCTGGCGCTGCCGGCTTCGGCGTGGAAACGCAGCGATCGCGTCGCCATCCGCCAGGGGATTCGCGACGGCGAGATCTGGGTGCGCACGTCGGTGCGCAACGACAGCGACCAGGCGCTGCAGCGGCTGCTGAGCACCGACCACCCGGACATCGCGCTCGCCTCGCTCTACCGCGTCGATGCCGCTGGCGACATCACCGCGCTGTTCGAGAATGCCGGCATCACCGAGCCGTTCGTGCAACGACCGCAGCAGCATCGACGCCTGCTCAGCACGCTGCAGCTGCCGGCCCACGGCGAGGTGACGCTGCTGTGGCGCCTGCACAGCTCGCCGCTGCTCCACTTCGACGCGGCGCTGTGGGAGGAGAGTGCCTTCTGGGTGCAGGATTCGCATCGCGGGCTGGTGTTCGGCATGTTGTACGGCGCGCTGCTGATCATGGCGGTCTACAACCTGTTCCTGTGGGCCACCATCCAGGAGCGCCACTACCTCTACTACGTGGTGTTCCTGCTCGCCTGCGGCTATCTGGTCGGCACCAGCGAGGGGCATGTCTATCAATACCTGTGGCCGGAGCTCGACTGGCCGAAAAATACGCTTTATTACGCCATCGGCATCACTGCCCTCCTCTCCTTCCTGCACTTCTCCGCCTCCTTCCTGCGCCTGCGCCGGCACCAGCCGAGGATGCTGCAGTGGATGCGTGGCATCGCCTACACCAATGTGGCACTGCTGGGGATCGGCGGCCTGCTGCAGATGGCGCTGCTGCTGCAGCTGGCCATCGTCGCGGTGGTTCCCTTCTTCCTGCTGGCACTGGTGGCCGGTGTGCGGATGCGGCTGCGCGGCGAGTTGTCGGCCGGTCACTACGCGGTGGCGATCCTGGCCATGGCGACCGGCGTGACGCTGCACAACCTGGCGCTGGCCGGCGTGCTGCCGCTGCAGGGCGACAGCGGCGCCACCATCGCCATCAGCACGGCGCTGATGATGGCCTTCTTCTCGCTGGCACTGGCCGACAGGATCAACCAGCTGCAGCGCGACAGCAGCGCCGCCGGCAGCGGCATCTCGCGCGCCAACCGCGAGATCCAGCGCATCAATGAGGAGTTGATCGGCGTGCGCGAGGAGCGCGCCCGGCTGGAGCAGATGGCGATCAGCGCGCGCCAGGAGAGCGCTGCCAAGAGCGGCTTCCTCGCCACCATCGGCCACGAGATCCGCACGCCGATGAGCGGCGTGCTCGGCATGGCGGAACTGCTGAAAGGGACCGAGCTGGACTCGACGCAGCTGCACTACGTCGCCGTCATCGAGCGCTCCGGCCACAACCTGATGGAGATGATCAGCAACCTGCTCGACTACGCCATCATCGAGGGCGGCGGCATGGAGCTGGAGATCGCCCCGTTCGCCCCGGAGATGCTGCTCGACGACTGCATCTCGCTGTTCACGCTGCGCTCGGTCGAAAAGAACCTCGACCTCTTCGCCGAACTGACGCCCGACATTCCGCCGATGCTGAAGGGCGATGCCACCAAGCTGCGGCAGGTGCTCCTGAACCTGCTGTCGAACGCATTGAAGTTCACCGAGCGGGGCGACATCGTGGTTCGCGCCAGCCCGACCGGCCACGCCACGATCAACAGCCTGGAGCTGCGCTTCGAGGTGATCGACACCGGCATCGGCCTCTCGCACGAGGCGATCGAGCGGCTGTTCCGACCGTTTGTCGGCGATCAGCCGGGGGCTCGCCACAGCGGCCTCGGGCTCGCCATCAGCCGCCAGCTGGTGGAGCTGATGGATGGTCAGATCGGCGTCGAAAGCCGCGAGGGCGAAGGCTCGCGCTTCTGGTTCACCGCGCGCTTCATGACACTGCCGGAGGCGGTGGCGATTTCGCCGACGCCACTGGCCGGCCGCCAGCTGCTGCTGATCGCCAACCCCGGCCCTGCCACCGACGCCCTGCAACGCATGTTGCAGCACTGGGGCGGACAGGTGGCGCAGGCCACCAGCCTGGCGCAGTGCCGGGAACTGCTCGGCGAACGCGAGCAGCGGGTCGACCTGATCCTGGTGGAGAACCCGATCGACAATGGCTCCGGCACCGCGCTGGTCGAGACGTTGAATCAGGAGTTCGGCGCGCGCGCGGCCATCCTGCTGACCGGCGCCAACCGGCCACCGACCGCCGCCGAGCTGGAACGATCCGGCATCCACATCGTGCTGGAGAAACCGATCACCCACGGTCCGTTGCGCGGCGCCATCGGGCAGGCATTCGGCGTGGTGCCGGAACGACGCGCCGACCAGCCACTCAGCTTCAATAACTGTTTCGGGCTGGTGGTCGAGGACAACCCGGTCAACCAGATGGTGCTGCTCGGCCAGCTGCGCCAGCTCGGCGTCGACGCGCGCGCGGTCGACAACGGCTTCACCGCCATCGAGCTGTGCCGCGAGCTCTATTTCGACATCGTGCTGATGGACTGTGAAATGCCGCAGCTGGACGGCTACGAGACGGCGCGACTGCTGCGCGCACAGGAGCAGCGCGAAGGGTTGAAACGGAGCCGCATCATCGCCGTCAGCGCCCACGCTTCCAGCGATCACCAGCAGAAGAGCCGGGAGGCCGGCATGGATGATTGCCTGACCAAGCCGGTGACGCAGCAGATGCTGGCGGAGCAGCTGAATCGGGTGACCTGAACAGGCGGAATGCCCCTGCCAACAACGCCAAACTTGTCCACAGAATCTGTGGATAACATCGTGGACAGATTGTCATATTCGAGAATTTGGCTCGTCTTTCGATCAATGTCCGAGCGAAGCCGAAAAACCGAAGCACGATATCTTTTAAATTAAAATCAAACAATTACAACATTAATCTAATGTTGATTATGTGTTAGACGCACACCCCTCGAACAACTCGGGTGATTTCTACGCAATGTGTATAAAGTGCCACCGAAACGGTAAGCAGACACCAACCGCCAAAGCCGCATAGGTACAAACCCTTAGAGCGACTTCTGCCGACTGCGGCCTGATCGGCAAGCTCAGCGGCGGTCCCGGCGCGACCACCGCCGCACTCATCGCGCTCCGCTCAGTGCTGCTTCCCGAGCCAGCGATAGACCACTCCGGCCAGCGCCGCACCGATCAGCGGCGCCACCCAGAACAGCCACAGTTGACCCACTGCCCAGCCACCGACCATCAGCGCCGGGCCGGTCGAACGCGCCGGGTTGACCGAGGTGTTGGTAACCGGAATGGTGATCAGATGGATCAATGTCAGCATCAGGCCGATGGCGATCGGCGCGAAGCCGGCCGGCGCGCGCTTGTCGGTGGCACCCAGGATCACCAGAAGAAAGAAGAAGGTCATCACCACCTCGGTGACAAAACCGGCCGCCATCGAATAACCGCCGGGCGAATGCTCACCGAAACCGTTGCTGGCGAGCCCGCTGGCGGCGACATCGAAGCCCGGTTTGCCGCTGGCGATGAAAGCGATCAGCGCCGCCGCGAGAATCGCACCGAGCACCTGCGCAACCACATACGGCGCCAGCTCACCCGCCTTGAAACGACCGCCGACCAGCAGCCCCAGCGATACCGCCGGATTGAGATGGCAGCCCGAGATATGGCCAATGGCATAAGCCATCGTCAGCACGGTGAGACCAAACGCCAGCGAGACGCCGACAAAACCAATGCCAAGTTCCGGCACGCCAGCGGCGAGCACCGCGCTGCCGCAACCGCCGAGGACCAGCCAGAACGTACCGAGGAATTCCGCTACCGCCCGATGCATCAATGTCATGGTGTTGCTCCTTGCGTTGTGGATCACGGCGTCGAATGACGCCCTTGAAGGACGCCGCAACTACCAACCCCGGCGGCGAAACAGCCGACGCAGTGTGCCACTGTCCCTGGTGGCCGTACCAGCCAGGAACCAACGTTCGGAACCAGTGAAAGATGGGTATCGGAATACCGAGAGAGCGTCAGAGCTTGATATCGGTGATGCGAGGGGGATCCATGATATCGACGATCACCTCGTGACCATCTTGTTCGTAGCGATAGAGAAACTTGGTGAAGCCACAACGCTCGGCCAGATCGACCGCGCGCTCGTCGTCATTGACGAGTATCGAAGCTCCATCGTCGGCCCCGGTCAACCGCGCCATGACACGCCCGATGACCTGCTTCATCTCTTGTTCGCTGGCCGGATCAGGCTCGATCATCAGCTCCAGATCGACACGACCCGTATCTTTCAGTGCGTTGACCGTGGCAAGACGCATGCTTTTTCTCCTCTGCTCATCCCTTCTCGACCAAAGCATTTGAACCCCGCGGCTACAGCCGAGTTCCAATAACACTCAACGGGTGGCAAAGGTTATGCGCGCGTTCTCGAAACAGTGAGAGTCCCCACCGGCTCCTCCCACAACGGCTGCTCGCGCCGCACCAGCAGCAGATCCTCCATCACCAGGCTGTCGAGCTCGGCGCGCAGAAAGCAGCGATAAGCGTCGATCGGTGTCGCCACCAGGGGCTCCTCGCCGTCACGCAGGTCAAAACCGATCAGCAGCGGCAGCCCGCCGTCAGCCAGTCGCTGCAACAACCGGTGCAACCGTGGCTGCGCGACGGCTGTCACCACCTGCAAGGAGGCATCACCCAGCTGCGCGCGCAGCGCAGCCTGCGCCGGTTGCTGCAGCCAGTCGCGCGCACGCGCTGCATCGAGCACCAACAACAGCGGTGGCTGTCGCGAGAGATATGACACAAGGCGCGCAGCGCCGGGGGCGACCAGAATCGAACGACCGCCGCACGAACGTTCGCAGAACTCCAGCCGCCCCTGCAGCCAACCGACGGACTCGCCGCGCAGCAGCCTTTGCGCCACGGTGAAAACCAGTGCGTCGTCATCGAGCCGGCGGTAGGCGAAACCCTGTTCGTCGAGCCAGGCGGCGATGCCATCGCCGCCGAACCAGGGACCCAGCCACGGCCCGGCGCCGACCCGCACCACCGGATGATCGAGCTGCGCCTGCCAGTAGTGCAATGCCGCACCGGGGGCCATGGCGGCAGCGCTGCGCCACAGCGACAGGTCGGCATGGGCGTGAGTATGGGCATCGGCAATCGGTTCGGGCATATCGGCGAGCGCGGCCAGCGCCTGTGTGCGCGTCACCACTGCCAGCGGCGGCTGCGTGTGCCGACCGCAGCCGGCCAGCGCCGCCAGCTCGCGTCGCAGCATCACCTGCAGCTGGGTACGGCGCAGCGCGGTGACGATACTGCGCAGCCCGCCGCCGCTCTGCAGCAGGTCGCAGAACAGGACCAGATCAACGGCATCGAGCGACCGCCGTGCCTCCTGCAGGCAGTATTCGATCGCCGACGCGGGAAACGCTGCATCGCCGCGTTTGCGCGAGAAGCTCGCCTCGCGCGCGGCGGCGACGATCTCACCATCGCGCAGCAGCGCGGCAGCGCTGTCGCGAGCATAGGCGGTGACACCGAGGATGTAGGTGGCCACGGCTATCCCCTCGCCATCGGGTGGTCAAAAAATCGGGCGGCGTTACAGGTTGTCGCGAATCCAGCCGAGCACGTCATCGTGATGGGTCTTGGTATTCACCTTGGCGATGACGTGCTTCAGCTTGCCATCCTTGCCGATGATGAAAGTGGTACGCAGGATGCCGTCGAACTCGCGCCCCATGAATTTCTTCGGACCCCAGGCGCCGTATTTGTCGGCGATGGCGTGATCCTCATCGGAGAGCAGCGTGAAGTTCAGCGTATCGCGGTCGGCGAACTTCTTCAGTTTGGCGACCGGATCGGGGCTGATGCCGAGCGCGACGGTATCCAGCGCGGCCAGTTCCTTCTGCGAATCGCGCAGCCCGCACGCCTGCACCGTGCAGCCGGGCGTCATCGCGCGCGGGTAGAAGTAGAGCACGACGTTCTGGCTATCCCGAAAGTCCTTGAGACTGACCTTGTTGCCATCCTGATCTTGCAGCGTGAACGCCGGCGCGAGATTGCCGATTTTTGGAAAGGACATTGAACATTCTCCAACGGTTGGAATTGCAGTGACGCGAAGTCCTCCCCTGCGCAGTAGGGGAGGTGCCCCGCAGGGGCGGAGGGGTCAGCCCTTCATCGTGTTTCGATCAACCCGGACCCCTCCGCCTCGCTGCGCTCGGCACCTCCCCTACTGCGCAGGGGAGGACTCGCCGTCGACATCTTCGGCAGCGGGCAGCGCCACAGGCTCATCCGCCGCTTCAAGCTCCGCTTCAGGGGTGAATGCCGACGGTAAACGCCGTTTGGTGCGGGCACCGAGCCGTGCCAGATCGTCAACCTGCTTCACGACGTTGTTGCGACCGCGCGCCAGACGGTCGAACACCTTGTCATAACCCTCGCGCGAGCGGTCGATCTGTTTGCCGAGATCCTGCAGCGACTCCAGCACCAGCGCGAACTGGTCGTGCAGCTTGCCGGCGCGGCTGGCGATCGCCTCGGCGTTGGCGTTCTGCCGCTCGTAGCGCCAGATGGTCTGCACCGTGCGCAGCGTCGCCAGCAGCGTGGTCGGGCTGACGACGATGATGTTGCGGTCGTAGGCGATGCGAAACAGCTCGGGATCGTGCTCGAAGGCGGCCAGGAACGCCGCTTCGATCGGTACGAAGATCAACACGAAATCGAGGCTGCGAATACCTTCGAGCCCTTCGTAATCCTTGATGCTCAAGCCTTCGATATGGCTGCGCAGCGAAGCGACATGCGCGCGAATGGCGGTGTTGCGTTCGCTGTCATCGTCACTGCTGCAGTAGCGCTCGTAGTGCACCAGCGACACCTTGGCATCGATGACGATGTCCTTGTTGTCGGGCAGCCGCACCACCACGTCGGGGTTGCGGCGACGACCGCTGTCGTCGCGACTGGCGAACTGCGTTTCGTACTCGTGCCCCTTGCGCAGCCCCGACTCCTCCAGGACACGCTCCAGCACCACCTCGCCCCAGTTACCGGCGGTCTTGTTCTCGCCCTTCAGCGCGCGCGTCAGGTTCAGCGCCTCCTCGCTCATGCGCAGGTTCAGCGCCTTGAGCTGGCTCAGCTCGGCGCGCAGCTGGGCGCGGTCCTTGTTCTCGGTGTCGTAGACCGTCTCGACACGCTGCCGGAACTGGCTCAGCTGCTCCTTCAACGGGTTCAGCGTCGTCTCCAGCGTGCTCTGGCTCTGCTTGGTGAAGCGCTCGCTCTTCTCGTCGAAGATGCGCGTCGCCAGCAGCTGAAACTCCTGCGTCAGCTGCTGCCGCGCCGCCTGCAGCAGCTCCAGCTTTTCCGTGGCGGCGCGCTGGCTTTCGTCCATCGCGCTGCGCTGCGCGGCGAAATCCGCCTGCAGCCGGCTGTTCTGCTGTTGCAGCAGCTGGTTCTGCCGTTCGCGCTCGTCGAGCTGCGGTCGCAATTGCTGCAGCAATGCCTGCGCGCTGTCGCGCTCGCTGCGGGCAGCACCGTGTTGCACCCGCTCCTGCTCCAGCATCGCCGACTGCTGTTGCAGCTGCTGCTGCAATTCAGCGATGCGTTGCTGCAGGTGGCGCAGCTCCGCCGACTGCATCGCCACCTGCTGCCGTGACTCACTGCCCTGCCGGTCGCTCGCCGCGAGGCGAACACGCGTGCGATGCAGCATCACCGTCAACGACAGGGTGACAACCAGCAACAGCAACGCGAGAGAGACGACGACAAACAACGGCAGATCGACGATCAAGTGTGAATTTCCCTGTAATGGTGGTGAGCGATCGCGGTGCCTTTACCGCGGCGGATCGAGCGTGCGGGCGCGCGAAAACCAGCCGTTCCACGAACGGTCGATCAGGCTGGAGCGAATCGGGAAGTGGCCGCTGCGGCGATCATCGAAAAACTCGCGCAACGTCTCCTGTACCACCGGGAAGGCCAGCTCGTGCCAGGGGATCTCGTGTTCGTGGAACAGCGCCACCTCGCTGCTCTCCGGCCCGACGCCATACTCGCCGCCGTGCAGTTCGCCGCGATAGAAGATGTAGACCTGGCTGATGTGCGGCAGGTCGAACATGCGATAGAGCGACTCGTTGCCAACCCGCGCCCGCGCCTCCTCCCAGGTTTCTCGGTGCGCTCCCTGCACGGTGGTCTCACCGTTCTCCATGAAGCCGGCCGGCAGCGTCCAGTAGCCGAGACGCGGCTCGATGGCGCGACGGCACAGCAGCACGCGCTCATCGTGCGTCGCCAGCATGCCGACGATGATGCGCGGATTGAGGTAGTGGACGGTGCCGCAGCCGATGCAGACGTGGCGGTCGCGGTCATCCCCGTCGGGAGTGCGAACCTCCACCGGCTGCCCGCAATGGCTGCAGAACTTCATGCCCGATCCTCAGTGAAATACGAGTTCAATATGAAACACGCTTATCAATGCAGTGCACGATAGCCACCACCGAAAAACAGCAGCGGCTTGCCGGTGGGCCGGTTGTGCAGCGCCTTGACCCGCCCGACCAGCAGTACATGGTCGCCGCCCTCGTAGCTGCGCCACGGGTCGCATTCGAAGGTCGCCAGCGCGCCGCGCAGCACCGGCGCACCGTTGCGGCCGATGCGGTAGTCAGCGGGACGCAGCGTGTGCTGGTTCTTGCGCGAGTAGAACATCGACTGCTCGATCTGGTCGTCGGCCAGCACATTGATGGCGAACTGGCGCGCCTGCGTGAAGGCGTCGAAGCAGTCCGAATTGTTCTGCAGGTTCCACATCACCAGCGGCGGGTCGAGCGAGACCGACGAGAAGGAGTTGATGGTCATGCCGATCGGCGTACCGTCGGCGGTGTTGGCGGTGACGACACAGATGCCGGTGGCAAAACGGCCGAAGGCGTTGCGCAGGGCACGACTGTCAAAACTCATCGACGACATTCCTGTTGGTGAGGGTGCGGATGCCTGTTCGGGCGGCGAAGCGGGCGATTATTCACCGGGCAACCAAGCCTGTCATCCTCACAAGCTTTGTTTTCGCGGTTGAAACCGGCCCGCCTCACCCGGCCGACTGCCAACGCGCCGCCGCCGCATCGTCGCTGCTGCGCGCCTCGACCCAGTGGTCGCCCTGCGCGGTGAAGGCCTTTTTCCAGAACGGCGCGCGTGTCTTCAGGTAGTCCATGACGAACTCGCAGGCGGCGAAGGCGGCACCGCGATGGGCGGCCGCGACCGCCACCAGCACGATGCGCGCCCCCACCGGCAGCTTCCCGACGCGGTGGATCACCCGCACCCCGAGCAGCGGCCAGCGCTGCCGCGCCTCGGCGACGATGGCAGCGATGCTCGCCTCGGTCATGCCGGGATAGTGCTCCAGCGCCAGCGCAGCGACACCACCGTCGGCGCGCACGCAACCGACGAAACTGGCGACCGCCCCGACATCGCCGCCGGCCTGCAGCGCGGCAATCTCGGCACCGACGTCAAAATCCTCCGGCTGCACGCTGATTCGATCGGACATCGATTCCCTTTCCACCTCAACCTCCGGTCACCGGTGGAAACAGCGCCACTTCGTCGCCATCCACCAATTGCGTGGTGCGGCTCGCCACCTGCTGGTTGACCGCCACGATCAGCTGCGGCGCAGCCAGCGCGGCGTGCCAGACCTCGCCGCGCTCGGCGGCCAGCCGTTCGATCAGCGCATCGACCGTCAGCAGCCCGACCGCCGCCATCTGCAACTCGCCAGTACCGAGCTGCTCGCGCAGGCTGGCGAAAAAACGCACGGTGATCATCTCCTTCTCTCCTCGGCTTCGCCTCTGCCCTCGACTTCGTCTCGCTCCCCTCCTCCGACAATCCAGTGGCCCGACTTGCCGCCGACCTTCTCCAGCAGCCGCACCGAGCGGATCTCCATGCCGCGATCGACCGCCTTGCACATGTCGTAGATGGTCAGCGCGGCGACCGAGGCCGCCGTCAGCGCCTCCATCTCGACACCGGTCTGGCCGCTGACCTTGCAGGTGGCGCGGATCACCACGGCGTGGCGAGCGCTGTCGAGTTCGCAATCGACGGTTACGCCGCCGAGCTGCAGCGGATGACAGAGCGGAATCAGATCGGCGCAGCGCTTGGCGGCCTGGATGCCGGCGATGCGCGCGGTGGCCAGCACGTCGCCCTTGCGATGGCCACCATCGGCAATCAGCCGCAGCGTCTCCGGCTGCATCACCACCAGCGCCTCGGCGGTGGCGGTGCGCGCGGTCACCGCCTTGGCGGTGACATCGACCATGCGCGCCTGGCCGCGTTCGTCCAGATGGGAAAGTTCGGGGGCAGACATCGACAACTCCTCGGATGCAGGGCGCTAGTCTGCTACCCGACCCGAGGGGTTACAAGGGCACGACGGACAGGCTCAATCGGCGAGGTAGTACTCCACCGTCGACACCACGCGCACCTTCTTTATATACGGCGTGTTGCTGTCGCGATCCTCGATCGAGAACTGCCCCTGGCTGGCCTGGCGGATCTTGCCGAGACTGCTCTGCGAATCGGCGGCGAACTTCTCCGCCACCTCGCGCGCGTTGCGCGTCGCCTCCTCCACCATCGCCGGCTTCAGTGCATTGAGGCCGGTGAACAGATACTCGACACGCGCCTGATAGTCGTCGCCGGTGATGGCAATCCCCTGCTTGCCCAACTCGACCAGCTCGCGCTGCGACTTGCGCACCAGCTCGATATTGGTCGAATAGACGGTGACGGTACTGGTCGCCGCGAACCGAAACGGCAAGCGCCCGGCATCGCCATAAGCCTGCGCCTGTTTATCCACCAGCGTCGGCGCCGCCTGCGAAATCTCATCGGCGGAAAAACCCTGCTTCTGCAGAAAGTCGATGATCGTCGCCGCCACATGCTGCAGCCGCGCGTTCAGCGCCGGCAGGTCGTTATCGGCCTCGGTAAAGCGGATCGGCCAGATCACCCGGTCGGCCGGCATCTCGCGCTCGGCCAGCCCTTTCACCGTCACCGTCCGCTCCAGCCGTTTGATCTCCAGCGCCCGACTGCCGCCGATCCACGCCGCGCCGATCAACCCGATCGACAACAACACGCCCAGAATCACCGCTTCCCGTTGCCAGCGCTGCTGCATGGTCATCCCCTCCGCTATGCCGACAGGCGTCGGCTGTGGTGGCCGATGCTACCATGCGGTTCTCGTTTGCTCAGAACAGCTCAGAGCAACAAACCCACAGGGAAACCAGCCATGCACTATCTGCACACCATGGTTCGGGTCAGCGACCTCGACCAATCCCTCGACTTCTACTGCAACAAACTCGGCCTGGTCGAAATCTCGCGATACGACAACGACGCCGGTCGCTACACACTGGTCTTCCTCGCCGCCCCCGGCGATGAAACGGTAGCCAGAGCGCAGAAACACCCCGCCATCGAACTGACCTGGAACTGGGACGAAAAAGACTACGACGGCGGCCGCAATTTCGGCCACCTCGCCTTCGCCGTCGACGACATCCATGCCACCTGCCAGAAACTGATGGACGCTGGCGTCACCATCAACCGCCCACCGCGCGACGGGCACATGGCATTCATTCGTTCACCCGACAATATTTCGATCGAGCTGCTGCAGAAGGGAAAGGCGCTGGCGCCGCAGGAGCCGTGGGTGTCGATGGGGAATACGGGGAGCTGGTAATTCACACGAGAACAGCACCTCGACGGATCGAGGCGACGAACGGTCGTTGACGGCAAGTTCATCCAGCGATAGTTTCCCGAGCTGTGCCTGTCACTCGGCTACTCACACACCGGGATACCCAGGCAACACCATAACAATCACAACTTGAAAACATGGAGGTTCACCCATGCGATTTTTCGCAGCAGCATTCCCCTTTTCCCTGCTCGTCGCCGCTCTGCCCGCACTCGCCGACCAGACCGGCTACGGCCATATCGTCTCGACCCAGGGACATGTGACGCCGGCCTGCAGAACCGTGCAACACCGGGCAACAGCCGGCGGCACGGTGCGAACATTCCGGGTCGCCGACATCGCCAGCGGGCGCGATGACATCGCCTCCGTTGTTCTCTCGGCACTGATCTCCAATCGCGAAGTGGACATCACCTTCGACCCCGCCGTCACCAGCGGCTGCGGGACCGAGCCTCGCATCACCAATATAACCATCAGATAAACAATCCCCGTGTCGCCACACCATCGGCGGCGGCATGACGCAGTACGCCGGGAAGAATAACCATAACGTCCGGAACATGGAGTTCGCACAGGGATGCGCCCAAAATCGCTCGCAAGCCTTTGCCTGATCCTCGCTGCGTGGCTGTTCGCCGGCAACGCAACCGCCCTCAGCCTGAACGCCGCGCACTATGCGGTGTACGAAGGCACCGGCATCTACTACAGCGAGCGGTATCTCTATCTGGTCCCGAAGGAGGGAACGCTGATCCTCCATGGCGAAATCGCCACGCCGATCACATTCATGCCGAACGTCCCTGCTTACCGGATGCGCATCAGCTGGGACGGTACGGGCACACTCTCTGACCTGACCGCATATAACAACGTCAGTACTCGAAACATTGCTGAAACATGTGCTGCTGTGTGGATTGCCTGTACACCCTCGTCGGCGCAACTTTTCAACGGCGACTTCGATGGCGACGGCCAGTCAGACCTTGCTTTCATGCACGCCGGACGGATTCACACTCTTCGCGATGCCGACGGTGGCTATCCGTCGTTCTACGCATCCCTGACACCGCCCACCGGTGTACAGATTGCTTCGATCATCGACCGCAACGGTGACGGTCGTGCCGACATCGTCCTGAACGGCGACCACGGTTATCTCGTCAGCGCAGATAACGGACAGTTCCAGGCAGAATCTGTACCGCTCATCACCAACACCAGCCTGACCGGCGCCATCGCCGGCAGCTTCCGCGTCAACGAACAGGGTGCAGCCACCTATAACATTCCCGTCGCGACTTTCGCCGGTACCGCCG
This sequence comes from uncultured Verrucomicrobiaceae bacterium, assembly GCA_964386045.1. Lineage (GTDB taxonomy): Bacteria > Pseudomonadota > Gammaproteobacteria > Pseudomonadales > CAMLJR01 > CAMLJR01. The sequence goes on from CAYLRA010000033.1 coordinate 28,853, forward strand.
GCGTGGCACCGCAGGTCAGCCTCAACTACAACAGCCAGAGCGGCTCGGGTATCGCCGGTGTCGGCTGGTCGATCAGCGGACTCTCGTCCGTCACTCGCTGCCGCCAGACCGAAGCGCAGGACAACCAGGCACTGGCGCTCGCGTTCGGCCCCGGCGATCGCTTCTGCCTCGACGGTCAACGGCTGATACTGACCAGCGGCTCAACCTACGGCGCGCCGGGCACTCGATATCGAACGGAGATCGACAGCGGCGTCGAAGTCACCGCCAACGGCGGCACCACCGGCAATCCCGCCTGGTTCCAGGTGACCCGCAAGGACGGCTCGGTCAGCCAGTACGGCAACAGCAGCAACGCAAAACAACTGGCCGGCAGCGCCACGCTGACCTGGGCGATCAATCAGTTCGCCGACAGCGCCGGCAACCCGATCAAATTCCAGTACCTGAATGACACGCACGGTTTCCGTATCCATCGCATCGACTACGCCTTCGGCAGCAACCGTACAGCCGCCACCTCCAGCACCTACATCGCCTTCACCTATGGCGATCGACCCGATCCACAGATCAGCTACGTCAATGCAACGCGACTGCCGCAAACCCGGCGCCTGACCCGAATCGAGAGTTTCAACAACGGCACGTCGCTGCGCAGTTACAACCTGCAGTATTCGTCGATGTTGCCGCAGCATGGCGTCAACAATCAGTACGTCACCGCCGATCGGAGTTTTCTGGAAGCACTCTATGAGTGTGTGGGAAATACCTGCCTGAAACCGACGCGGTTCGAGTGGCTGGCCAGAGCGGGTAATACCATCAACTGGGGTAGTGGCACCGATCTGGTATTCGAGAACCAGGACAACCAAGTCGCCAGCTGGAAGCCGCTGGACTTCAATGGCGACGGCATCATGGATCTGGCTGCTGTAGTTTCTGACTACAAAAAAAGAGATGGGGATATCCACGACATCTGGGTCTACGTTTATCAGGGCCAGCCCGGGGGAACCTTCGTTCGACACACTGCCTACTACCGACATTGGCAGCACTCAGATAACGAAACGCCATTCAACATTGAAGTCTTGGATTACAACGCAGATGGGCGTCATGACATTGCTCTATGGGATCATAACAGTTGGAAAATCCTGTTATCAAAACCTGTCGTCAGCGGGGGATGGCGAGTAGGCAACGGGAATACTACTGTGCACGATGTGGATACGGGTATTACCGATCCATTGCTGGTTCAATTTTCCGATATTGACTCAGACGGTTTGGTGGATGTTATTACTCAGACGGTTCACCCGAATTGGGGATACCTCCCAAGTTATGATCCAATCACGCTTCGTCTACTGGAAAGAAACTCACTCGAACCGCTCTCATCGAGCAGGGCGTATCGATTTTCCGCGCCGATCACCCCCCATCAATATACTCCTCACCCGGGACTGCTTGTCGGCCTTCCCCCCATCGACATCAACGGTGATGGAAAAAACGAAATATTCGCCTCCTCCATTGGCTACGGAATCTCTTCTAGTGCTTTTACCCTAGAAAAATCCGATCAGTTCACGCTCAGTCCGGTCACACACCCGAATCAATATAGCTGGAACATCCATGCATTCTCCCTTCTGGATACGGGACAACCGAAAGTCGTTGGCGATATCAACGGCGATGGCGCCTCCGACTGGCTGGTCAGTGCAATTACCAACAATAACGCTCAATGGAGCTACATCATCAATGGCTACCATTGGGGTGAGCAAAGAGTTCACTTGTTCAACACTCACGGGACCGTAACTCCCCAACTAGCAGATCTCAACCGCGACGGCTTCCTCGACGTTATCTGGCACGACGTTAATGCCCGCGCCATCAAGATCCGCTACTGGAACGCCGCCGCCGAAAACTTCGGCCCGGAGTCAGTCCTGCGATCAACCGACGGCGACACAAACAAGCAACACCTCTTCATGGACCTCAACGGCGATGGCGCACTCGAATACATCGTCAGCGCCAATGGCAAGATCACCATTTACAACGGATACACGTTAGGTCCCGACGCCGTCATCGCACGTATCGACAACGGCATGGGCAACCAGACCGACATCAGTTACGAACGCATGTCCAACCGCTCGAACCACTATGTCGGCATGGACAAGCGGGTCGCCTACGAAGAGGAACAGCACGAAGTCTGTATCTACAACACCCAATGCTTCAGCTATCCGATCAGAAGCGTCAACGCTGCCGGTTACTACACGGCGCTGAACAGTGACTGGGACTACGACCTCGCCGACATCTACGACGAAATCAGCCTGAGCCCCTCCTATATCCCCAAAGACCCGACAGGCCCGATTTTCGAGTTCACCGCGCCGATCCAGATCGTCACGCAGGTTGCCAGCTCGGCACCGACGGGAACGGCTGTAAACGCCAAGAGCCGCATCACCTACCGTTACGGCGAAGCCAAAATCCAGGCCAAGGGCCGCGGCCTGCTCGGCTTCCGCGCCATCACCACCATCGACGAGCAGAGCGGCATTCGCACCACCACCCGCTACCGGCAGGACTTCCCCTTCATCGGCTCGCCCCTGCTGACCGAGGTCAGAACCGCCGGCACCACGGCAGACCCCGACGGCACGCTGATCAAACGCAGCTTCAACGACTACGGCTACGTGCAGGCCAGCGGCACTGATAACACCAAGCGCTATCAGGTCTGGGCGCGCAATGTCATGGAGACCACCTACGACCTCAACGGCGCCGAGACCAGTCACGTCGTCACACAAACAGCACAGCCGGATGTGAATCGCCCCGGGATTCGTGGAGGCCAGTTGGTTTAAGTTGAGACGGCAAGC
>CAYLRA010000034.1:0-31484 GCA_964386045.1 uncultured Verrucomicrobiaceae bacterium
GGGTATTGGCGGTTCCGAGGTCGATGGAGAGATCGCTGGAGAAGATCCCTCTGATGCGTTTCAGCATGGGTTGTCAGCACCTGTCAGGAAGGTCGGGGGCATCCGCGCCGGTTGTGGCGGCGAATGGCGAGGCCATCAGTGTAGAAGGTCATGCGCCCCGATGCGGCGCAGCGACCGAAAGCCGGTCTGGCGCGCGCTGGAAACGCGCCACTCTAGCAACGGCGGGGTTTAAGGGCAAGGCGCCGCTGTGGTAACGTTGCCGCCCCGCTGCAGCGCTGCAACCCGCTGTTTTTCCGCGATTTGCGCCGCTCTGCGAGAGGCCCGCCGAAACGCCTCGAAACGCGCCCGGCAGGCACCGCGGACGCATGCAGCGCCGTATTGCTACAACGTTCACACGTTCACAAATCCGATTGAAACCGCCGTCCCGCCTGTCGACGGCAGCGAGCCCGCCTCATGAGCATCACTCCCACCGACATCGAGAAGATCGCCCGCCTGGCGCGTATACGCGTCGCCGCCGACGACGTGCCGGCCGTCAGCGAACGGCTGAACAACATCCTGGCGATGGTCGACCGGCTGCAGGCGGCCGACACCGCCGGCATCGAGCCGATGGCCAACCCGCTCGACGCCACCCAGCGGCTGCGGGCCGACACCGTCACCGAACCGAATCGGCGCGCCGCGCTGCTGGCGATCGCCCCGGCCAGTGAGGCCGGCCTCTACCTCGTCCCCAAAGTGATCGAGTAACGATTGATCGCGTAGCTTCAGGAACCCCCGTTTCAGGAAAGAGAGTCACCGTGTCCGATACCGAACTGCATCAACTGACACTGGCCGGGCAGCTGCAGGCACTGGCCGAGCGGCGCTGTTCCAGCGAGGAGCTGGTGCTGCATTACCTGGCGCGCATCGAGCGTCTCGACCAGCGCTTCAACAGCTTCGTCACGCTGACCGCCGAAGCCGCCATCGACGCCGCCCGCGCCGCCGATGCCGCGCGCGCACGCGGCGAAGCGGGCCCGCTGGCCGGCGTGCCGATCGCGCACAAGGATCTGTTCTGCACGCAGGGTGTGCGCACGGCGTGTGGCTCGAAGATGCTCGACAGCTTCGTCTCGCCCTACAGCGCCTTCATCGTCGAGAAGCTCGCCGACGCCGGCGCGGTGACGCTGGGCAAGCTCAACATGGACGAGTTCGCGATGGGTTCGTCGAACGAATCGAGCTGGTACGGTCCGGTCAAAAACCCGTGGGATGAAAGCTGCGTGCCGGGCGGTAGCTCGGGCGGTTCGGCCGCCGCTGTCGCCGCGCAACTGTGCGCCGCCACCACCGGCTCCGACACCGGCGGCTCGATCCGCCAGCCGGCCGCGCTGTGCGGCATCACCGGCCTGAAACCAACTTACGGTCGCGTCTCGCGCTACGGCATGGTGGCGTTCGCGTCGAGCCTCGACCAGGCCGGCCCGATGGCGCGCACCGCGGAAGATTGCGCGCTGCTGCTGCAGAACATGGCCGGTTTCGATCAGCGCGACTCCACGTCGCTCGACCGCCCCGTACCCAGTTACACCGATGCGCTGAACGGTTCGCTCGACGGCCTGCGCATCGGTCTGCCGAAAGAGTATTTCGGAGCCGGTTGTCATCCCGAGATCGAAGCGGCGATTCAGGCCGCGATCAAAGAATTGGAAAAACTCGGCGCGACGGTGCGCGAGATCAGCCTGCCGCACACCGAACTGGCGGTGCCCTGCTACTACGTCATCGCGCCGGCGGAAGCATCGTCGAACCTGTCGCGCTTCGACGGCGTGCGCTACGGCCACCGCTGCGACGATCCGCAGGATCTGCTCGACCTCTACACCCGCTCGCGCGCCGAAGGCTTCGGCGACGAAGTGAAGCGGCGCATCCTGGTCGGCACCTACGCGCTGTCGGCCGGCTACTACGACGCCTACTACCGCAAGGCGCAGCAGGTGCGCAGGTTGATCGCCAACGATTTCCGCGAGGCGTTCAATGAAGTCGACCTGATCGCCGGTCCGACCACGCCGAACCCGGCGTTTCGTTTCGGCGAGAAGAGTGCCGACCCGGTCAGCATGTACCTCGAAGACATCTACACCATCGCGGTCAACCTGGCCGGCCTGCCGGCGATCAGCCTACCAGCCGGCTTCGCGAACGACCTGCCGGTTGGCCTGCAGCTGATCGGTAACCATTTCGACGAGGCGCGGCTGCTGAACACCGGCCACCGCTTCCAGCAGACCACCGACTGGCACCGGCGCAGTGCGCCGGGCATCGCGTGAGGAGTCGATGATGCAGTGGGAAACCGTGATCGGTCTTGAGGTGCATGTGCAGCTCGCCACCCAGACCAAAATCTTCTCCGGCGCGTCGACCGCGTTCGGCGCCGAACCCAACACGCAGGCCTGCGCCATCGATGTCGCACTGCCCGGCACGCTGCCGGTATTGAACGAACAGGCACTGATCAATGCCGTGATGTTCGGCCTCGCCATCGACGCACAGATCGCCCGGCGCTCGGTGTTCGAGCGCAAAAACTACTTCTATCCGGATCTGCCGAAGGGCTACCAGACCACGCAGCTGGCCGAACCGATCGTCGGCCCCGGTGTCGTCACCGTAGAGTTGCCCGATGGCTCGACGAAGGATGTCCGCATTCACCACGCGCACCTCGAAGAGGATGCAGGGAAATCGCTCCATGAAGACTTCCACGGCATGTCCGGCATCGACCTGAACCGCGCCGGCACGCCGCTGATCGAAATCGTCAGCGAACCGGACATGCGCAGCGCACCGGAAGCGGTGGCGTTCGCGCGCAAGCTGCACGGGATAGTCACCAGCCTCGGCATCTGCGACGGTGAGATGTCGCAGGGTTCGATGCGTTTCGACGTCAACGTCTCGGTGCGACCGAAAGGCACCGACAAACTGGGCACCCGCACCGAGACCAAGAACCTGAACTCGTTCAAGTTCATCGAGGAGGCGATCCTGCTCGAAGTGGAGCGGCAGATCGAAGTGCTGGAGAGCGGCGGCACCATCGTGCAGGAGACGCGCCTGTACGACGGCGACACCAAGCGCGCGCGCAGTATGCGCTCGAAGGAAGACGCCAACGACTACCGCTACTTCCCCTGCCCCGACCTGCTGCCGGTGGTGATCGACGACGCCACCATCGAAAAAATTCGCGCGTCGATGCCGGAGTTGCCGAGCGCACGTCGTGCCCGTTTCGTTGAATCGTTCGGCCTCTCCGATTACGACGCTGGCCAGCTGACCGCCGAGCGCGCCATCGCCGACTATTTCGAAGCGCTGGCGAATCTCTGCGGCGAACCGAAACTGGCGGCCAACTGGGTCATGAGCGACCTCGCCGCCGCGCTGAACAAGCAGGACATCTCCATCGCCAGGAGTCCGGTCACGCCGCAACTGCTGGCCGGCCTGATCGCCCGTATCAAGGACAACACGCTGTCGAACAAGATCGCCAAACAGGTGTTCGAGGCGATGTGGAACGGCGAAGGCGATGCCGACACCATCATCGAGGCGCGCGGCCTGAAGCAGGTGACCGACACCGGTGCGATCGAAAAACTGATCGACGACATCCTCGCGCAGTATCCGGAGCAGGTGGCGCAGTACCGCGCCGCCGACGAGGGCAAGCGCAAGAAACTGGCCGGCTTCTTTGTCGGCCCGATCATGAAGGCGACCAAGGGGCAGGCGAGCCCTCAAGTCGTTAACGAGATTCTGTCTCGCAAGTTGAACGGCTGAGCGTAGTGCCGCACCCGAGCGGGCCAGCGGGGAACCCTTTTCAGGACACGCGTGAATACATCCCTGCACCCAAAACATCGCTACGCTCAGGGGCGGGCTCTAGCTCTTCGGCGCCATCCCTGGCGCCGACGGTCCTGAAAAGGGTTCCCCGCCGTCCCGCTCCGACGTCACCGCAAGCTTGTATTTGGTTGTACCACTGAGATTCGCAGCGCCGGGGTGGTAACGCCCTCCGGGACCGTCAGCGACAGGGATGTCGCTGGCGAGCCTCCAGGGATGGATTCACGGCGTGTCCCGGAGGGCGTTACCACCCCGGCGCCGGCACCACTTCCGAAACACGAGAACGACCATGGCAAAAGACAAAGAAAAGGTAATCGACGAAGTCTGGACCGAGGCACGCATCGCCGAATTCCTCGACGCCCAACCCGCTGCCGGTATCAACGCCGATTTCCACGCGCTGCTGAAGGCCTACCAGGCGATGCGCGCGGAGGATTTCGAGATATTCCTCGGTCTGTTCAAAGCCCAGGGCCGCAATCTCGACGCGCAAGACCCGCAGGGCCGCACGCTGCTCTCCTACGCTCGCGAGCATCGCAACTCCGCCGACTTCGTTCGCCTGCTGGAGCAACAGGGCGCGAAGTGAGGCAGTGCTGGTAAGCTGGCCGGTCAAATGCCACCTCGCAGCCCGCCATTGCCGTGAAGCCGCCAACCAAAGCCGACATCCGCCGCGAACTGGAAGCGCAGGTAGAGAACTACCTGCGCGAAGGCGGCGCCGTGCAGCAGGTGGAGCGTGGCATCAGCGGGCGCGACTCGACCGAAGGGCCGCTGAAGTCACCGCCGCTGGCCGAGGGCGAGCTGCCGCGCAGCAGCGAACGCACCTACGTACCGGAGGTGGTCGCCGCCATCGAGCAGCGCAAGCAGGGTATGAACAAGAGCCGGCAGAACCTGCCGGGGCGGCGCAAGAAACCGCGCAAGGTCATCATCTACGACGATTTCGGCGAACCGCTGCGCTGGCAGTGGGAGGAGTAGCCGGGTCAGTCGACCGCGCCAACCGCCGCTTCGCGACTGGCAACCGGACGCGTCCCCTCCCCCACTGAAGGCTCGTGGCTCAGCGCGAGACCGCGCTTCGGCACACCGATGCCGCTGCCGCTGGCCATCTCGAACGGGATCGAACTCCACTTCATATCGGCATTGCGCAACACCGCGAAGTGCAGGTGTGGCGCCGTCGAATAGCCGGTATTGCCGGACTGGGCGAGGATCTGGCCGCGCTCGATCCGCTGCCCCGGCTTCACCAGCGCCGAGCGGTGGCGCAGGTGGGCATAGATGCCGAAGGTGCCGTCGTCGTGCATCACGTAGACGCTGTTGGTCTGGCTGCGGTAACTCGGCGAGTTGCCGCCGCTGTTGAACTGGTCGGTGACACTGGTGACGAGCCCGCCGCGCGCCGCGCGCACCGCCGTGCCGATCGGCATCGCGATGTCGACCGCGTAACGACCGCTGGCGCCGTGATGGCTGAAGCCGCCATTGAACGACTGGGTGACGCGGAAGCTGCCGCTGGCCGGGATCGGCGCCAGGTAGGCGTAGTCGGCATCCGGCTGCGCGGTCGGGTCGCCGAGCTGCCAGCGGTAGTCGTAGTCGAGCCCGGTACTGCCGCCGGCGACCCGCTGCAGCGCCACCAGCCGCAGCTCGCCGCGCGGCGGCACCAGGAAATGGTCGGGCAGCGACTGCCCCGGGCCAAGGTTGCCCGGACGCAGGTTGTCGAGCCGTTTCAGGTCGAGCTTCAGCTGCACCGGCGCGTGGTTCTGGTTGACGGCGTAGAGCACCGGCGCAGCCGGGTCGCCGCGCTTCTCGATACGCACGGTGCGCTGCTGGGCCCGGGTCGAACCAAACAGCTGCAGCACCTCCAGCTGCTGGTGGCCGGAGCCCGCCATGGGGCGCTGGTCGCTGTAGTGCCAGACCCCGTCGGCATCGCGGTACTTGAAGACACTGGTCGCCGACGCCGACGCCGGGGCAGCCAGCAGCAGCGCCGCGCCCAGCGCGACGACCACCTTCAGCCCCCGGTCCTGCCCCATTGCCAATCCCGTCTCCCGCTCCACCGGTCAAAATCGCGGTAAAAACTGCCGCTTCGGACCCACAAGCGTAACTGCTCTCGCCGATTTCTCCAGTCCGCGCCCCGATTTCGGCGCCCCGCTGTGAGCAGTTGCGCACTGGCGCGGCGCAACTGCCCGACCACCAGCGTGCACCCGGGCCAGCAGGGCACCGCACCGGTGCATGGCGAGCGACAGAGAGTGGGGGAGAGATCACAGAACGTCGCCGATTGCAGTCGGCAACCCGACAAAGCGGAAACTTGGAACGGCTCGTGCATTGATCCTGCTGGCGATCCATAACACGGAGACTGAGGCGCGGCCGGGGACCCCTACGATGCTTGTCACGATCACGAAGCCCGCGACCGAAAAGTGCGGCGAGTACGGCCTGAAGTACTACACGATCCGGTTCCGCTATCGCGATACCGTCAAGTCGCTGCGACTGATCGGCTGGAGCGAAGCCTCGGTGCTGAAAGAGTTCAGCGAGCGTTTTCCCGAAGCGCAGCCGGAGCAGATCGAATACGAAGGAGAGATTTGAGCTACAGCACCCCCAACGCCTGCAGCACCGGCGTGTCGGGGAAACCGTCAGCCACCATGCCGCGCTGCTGCTGGAAGCGGCGCAACGCATCGCGCGTCGCCGGCCCGAGCACGCCGTCCACCTCCCCTGCCGAAAACCCCAGCGATGCCAGCTTCTGCTGCAGCGTCTCGACCTGTGCCCGACTCAGCCGCGGCGCATCGGCGGGCGGTGCCACCTGCAGCGGTGCCGCCCCGGTCAGCCGATCGGCCAGCAGCCCCACCGCCAGCGCGTAGGATTCGGAGCGATTCCAGCGCAGGATCACCTCGAAGTTGTCGCCGATCAGGAAGGCCGGGCCGCGATGACCGGCCGGCACCAGCAGCGCCAGCGAGCGGTCGGCGCCTCCCTCGATTCCTTCTACGCCAAGCTCACGCCAGCTCGACAACGACTGCGGCCGCTGCCGACCCGCCAGTTCGTAGGCGAACGATGCCGGCAGGCGCACTTCGTCACCCCAGCGCTGGTCGCGCCGCCAGCCGATCTGCTGCAGGTAGTTGGCCGCCGAGGTCAGTGCATCGGCGGTGCTGCCCCACAGGTCGATACGGCCATCGCCGTCGCCATCCACCGCGTAACGCAGCCAGGTCGACGGCATGAACTGCGTGTGGCCCATGGCGCCGGCCCAGGAACCGACCATCTGCTGCGGCGTTGCCGCACCGCGCTGCACCAGCCGCAGCGCATTGAGCAGCTCCTCGGTGAAGTAACCGCCGCGACGGGTATCGCAAGCCAGCGTCGCCAGCGAGTTGAGCACCGGGATGCGACCGAAGAAACCGCCGTAGTTGGTCTCCAGCCCCCAGAACGCGATCAGCACCTCGCCCGGCACGCCGTACCGCTGCTCCAGTTTCACCAGCAGCGCGCGATGCTGCTGCAACAGTGCCCGGCCGGCGCTGATCCGCTCCGGCGTCAGCCGTCGCTCCAGGTAGTTGGCAAAGGTATCGACGAACTCGGGCTGGCGGCGGTCGGCGTCGATCACCTGCTGTTCGAAACGAATACCGGCCAGCGCCCGCGCCACCGCCGGGCCGGTCAACCCCTCGCCGCGCGCGCGTTCGCCGAGATGGGCGACGCACTGCTGGAACGGCACGGCGGTATCGGCCAGCACGATCGATGGCAACGCGCCGGCCAGCAGCAGGGACGCCGTCAAGAGCGGCACAAAAGGCGAGAACGAACGGGTCATCATCAACAGCGGAGCAACATCGTGAAGGCCTGACAGGGTCACAGAGCAAAAGGACAGCGTCAATCATTGGCGGTTCACTTTTGGCGCCACACTGCCTACGCTGGGTGACTGACACGCTGTCCCTGTTTTCCGGCCGACGGCGCCCACACCACCGGAGGCGACACCATGGAAACCGCCGCAACGGCAACGCAACAGCCGCTGCGCCACTGGCGCGCGACCAGCGACATCGACGGCCTGCTGTGGCTGGCGCTCGACCGCGAGGGGTCTGCGCTGAACACACTCGGCAGCGAGGTACTGGCCGAGCTGGAGCAGCTGGTCGACACCATCGAACGCAAGCCACCGACCGGTGTCGCGCTGCTCTCGGGCAAACACGGCAGCTTCATCGCCGGTGCCGACGTGCGCGAGTTCGATCAGGTCACCGACGCCGCAATGGCACGCGCGCAGATCCAGCGCGTGCACCAGTTGTTCGACCGCATCGAGCGGCTGCCCTGCCCGACCGTCGCCGCCATCGACGGCGTCTGCCTCGGCGGCGGCCTCGAACTGGCGCTCGCCTTCGGCTACCGCATCGCCCGCGACGTCCCCGCCACCCGCATCGGCTTCCCCGAGATCAAGCTCGGCATCTACCCCGGCTTCGGCGGCAGCGCGCGCACCATCACTCGCCTCGGCGGCCACCAGGCACTGCCGCTGATGCTGCAGACACGCACGCTGTCAGCTGGCCAGGCGCGCGGCCTGGGGCTGGTCGATCAGGTGGTCGGCGAACACGAATCGCTGCGCTGGGCGGCGCGGCGCGCGCTGCTCGGCAAACGCCGCTCGCGCGAGCCGGGGTGGCTTCCGAAGCTGGTCAACAGTGATCTGGTGCGGCCGCTGCTCGGCGGCTACATCCGCAAGGCGACGGCGAAACAGGCACGCCCCGACATCTACCCCGCTCCCTACTCCCTGATCGAAGCGTTCGAGCGCCACGGCAACGATCGCGATGCACTGCTGCGCGCCGAGGTCGATAACGTTTCGTCGCTGCTGACCGGCCCGGTGTCGCGCAACCTGCGTCGCGTCTTCACACTGATGGAGCGCCTGAAAGCCGAGGGCAAGGGCGACGATGCCAAATTGAAGCTGCGCCGCGTGCATGTGGTCGGCGCCGGCGTCATGGGCGGCGACATCGCCGCCTGGTGCGCACTGCAGGGGCTGGAGGTGACGCTGCAGGACCGCGCACTGGCGCAGATCGAACCGGCGCTGAAACGGGCTCGCTCACTCTTCAACAAAAAGCTGAAAACACCGGCAGCGCGACAGGCAGCGACCGGACGACTGCGCGCCGATGTCGACGGCACCGGTGTCGCCCGCGCCGACCTGGTGATCGAGGCGATCTTCGAGAACCTCGACGCCAAGCAGCAGCTGTTTCGCGCACTGGAAGCAAAAATCCGCCCCGATACGCTGCTCGCCACCAACACCTCGGCGCTGCCGCTGCGCGATATAGCAACTGCGTTAGATCAACCCGAGCGACTGATCGGCCTGCACTTCTTCAACCCGGTGGCGCAGATGCCGCTGGTCGAGGTGGTCTTCGAACCCGGCCTGACCGACCCGGCGCTGGTGAAACGCGGCAACGCCGCCGTCATCGCCTTCAACAAATTTCCGCTGCCGGTGAAGAGCGCGCCCGGCTTCCTCGTCAACCGCGTGCTGGCCGCCTACATGAGCCGCGCGCTGGAATTGCAGCGCGAAGGCCACGCGATGCAGACCATCGACGCCGCCGCCGAGCACTTCGGCATGCCGGTCGGCCCGGTCGAGCTGGCCGACCAGGTCGGCCTCGACGTCGGGCTGTCGGTGATGAAAACGCTCTACGGCGACAGCCGCCCGGAACTGCTCGCCGAACTGCAGCGCAAGATCGACGCCGGCCAGCTCGGCCGCAAGAGCGGCGACGGCTTCTACCTGTGGAAGGAGGGCAAGGCGCAGAAACCAGCGCGCGACGACAGCGTCAACCTCGATGCACTGGCGCGCGAGCTGATGCAACCCTACCTGCAGACCTGCCGCGACGTACTCGCCGAGGGACTGGTGGCCGATGCCGACCTGCTCGACGCCGGCATGATCTTCGGCACTGGCTTCCCGCCGCACCTCGGCGGGCCGCTGCACTATTTGTCTGAACATCCGGAGCTGTCCGGACACGCCGAGTCGCTGACGGAACGGAAACGGAACGAGGCCACCACGGGAGTCGACCATGAGTAACTCGCTGCAACGTGTCGCCATCATCGGCGGTGTGCGCATCCCGTTCTGTCGCGCCGGCGGCCCCTACGCCGACAGCAGCAACCTCGACATGCTGATCGCCGCGCTGCAGGGACTCAGCAACCGCTTCCAGCTCGCCGGCACGAAAATCGACGAGGTGGTGGCCGGGGCCATCACCACCCACTCGAAGGACTGGAACCTGGCGCGCGAGGCGCTGCTCGGCACCGACCTGTCGCCGCTGTCACCGGCGATCACCTTGCAGCAGGCCTGCGCCACCAGCCTGCAGGCGGCGCTGATCAGCGCGGCGAAGATCGCCAGCGGCCAGATCGACTGCGCCATCGCCGCCGGCAGCGACACCGCTTCCGATGCGCCGATCACCTTCACGCGGCGTTTCGCCCAGCGGCTGGTGAAGCTGTCGAAGGCGCGCGACTTCAAAAGCCGTCTCGACATCCTGCGCGGCTTCTCGCTGAAAGAGCTGGCACCGCAATCACCCCGCGCCGCCGAGCCGCGCACCGGCCTGTCGATGGGCGAGCACTGCGAACGGATGGCGCGCGAATGGCAGATCGCGCGCGCGGCGCAGGATGCACTCGCGCTCGATTCGCACCGCAAGGCGTGGCAGGCATGGGAGCACGGTGCCTTCGACGAGATGGTGGTGCCGTTCGCCGGCGTCACCCGCGACGACAACCTGCGCCCGACCAGCACGCCGGAGCAGCTCGCCAAACTGAAACCGTCGTTCGCCACCGACGGCACACTGACCGCCGCCAACAGCACACCGCTGACCGACGGTGCCGCCTCGGTGCTGCTGGCATCGGAAGATTGGGCAAAAGCGCGCGGCCTGCCGGTGCAGTGTTACCTGACGCTCGGCCGCTCCGCCGCCGTCGACTTCGTCAACGACGAAGGTCTGCTGATGGCACCAACCGTCGCCGTCGCCGAACTGCTGCAGCGCGCAGATCTGACGCTGCAGGATTTCGACATTTACGAAATCCACGAAGCCTTCGCCGCGCAGGTGCTCTGCACCTTGAAAGCGTGGGAAGACGAACGTTACTGCCGCGAACGACTCGGCCTCGACCGCGCGCTCGGCGCCATCGATCCAACGAAGATCAATCCGCTCGGTTCCAGCCTCGCTGTCGGCCACCCGTTCGCAGCGACTGGCGCGCGCGTGCTGGCTACCGCGGCGCAACAGCTCGAACAGCGCGGCAGCGGGCGCGCGCTGCTGTCAATCTGTACGGCAGGTGGCATGGGTGTGGCGGCAATTCTGGAGCGTTAACGCAATACAGGAGGAACAACAGGGATGACAACGATCGAGCTGCAACCCGGCGCACTGCAAGCGGCGCTGCAAGAAATTCCCGCCGCCACGCCGGTGACGATGCTGAACCTGCTGCGCTTTCGCGACCGCGCCTGTTATCCCGGCGAAGCGAGCACGCTGAGTGGCCGCGAGGCCTACGCCATCTACAGCCGCGAGGCCATCAGACATGTCGGCGCCATCGGCGGCGAGGTGATCCTGCACGCGAATGCGCTCGCCGCGCTGATCGCACCGCCGGGTGAAACGTGGGATGCCATGCTGCTGGTGCGCTATCCGACCATCGAGAAGTTCGTCGCGATGGTCAGCAATCCCGATTACCAGCAAGTCGCAAAACATCGCACCGCGGCGCTGGCCGACTCGCGGCTGGTTGCGACCTGCTCATCCGACGAACGGCGAAGCACCGCATTCACCTGAAGCGATAGATGAGCTAGCCTTGCAGGGCCTGATTTGACCATCAACGCTACCGATCAGCGTTGATACAAACAAATAATAAATGCCGCCATGGAGGCACCGTGAAACGCACCCCCTCGCAAACCCTGTTCGCCCACTACCTCGCCCGCAGCTCGAAGAGACCTGCCGAAGCAGGCCCAACGCTATTCTGATCGACTGATATCAAGCCGTCTGAGGCTCTCATCACCAAGCTTTGTGAGGCATCTGCTCGTCAGTAAACAAGAGCCCTACGCTTGATTTGACGACCCAGTTCGACACCAGGAGACCCGCCCATCATCTGGTGTTTTTCACAAACGGGCACATCAATAAATCAAAAGGACCAACAATGAAAAAAACCTACCGTGGACTCGCTGCTCTTCTCATCGCCGCATCGGCAGGCCTCTCGCACGCCGGCGGTTACATCGGGCCTCCATAGGTCAGACCGATGTCGACGTTCCCGGATTCGACGATGGCGATTCGTTCGCCATCTCGGGCGGCTACAAGTTCAACCAGAACTTTGCCATCGAGGCCTCCTACATCGACCTGGGCGAATCCAAGGACAACATCACTCCGGTCTGGACGCTGGAAGCGGACGGTTTCAATTTCGCCCTCGTCGGCATCCTTCCCCTCGGCGAGAGGGTGGAGCTGTTCGCCAAAGCCGGCATATTCATGTGGGACATGTCTGTGAAGGAAGCAGGCTACGGCAAGTTCTACAGCGAAGATGGCAACGATCTGAGCTATGGCATCGGTGCCGCTTTCAATCTGACCAAGCAGTTCGGACTGGTTCTTGAGTACCAGCGATTCGAAATTGATGACGAGGACCTGTCGAATATCTCGATCGGCGCTCGCTTCAACTTCTGATCGACCGCAACAACATTGATCGAAGCCGCCAGCCCGCAACGGCTGGCGCAGCTTTCCGGTTACATCGACAAACCGGCAGCACGATCCACCAGGACGATTGAGCATCAGGTTGCACTGCAAGCGCGGGCGCGGCGATCATCGCGTATCTTCGGCAGTGGACCACCTTCATGAAACCCGACGCCTGGCGCCTGCAACTCTCCGCCTACCCCTACACCTTCGACATCGTCACCCGCTACGGTGACGTCGACCGCAACGACCACATCAACAATGTCGCCGTCGCACAGCTTTACGAAGAGCTGCGCGTGCGCTTCGCGCACCACGCCCGCGAGGGCGGCAGTGCCGAATTGGCGAACTGGACCCGGATGGTGGTGGGCGAGGTGCGGATCAGTTATCTGCGCGAGATGCACTACCCCGGCATCGTCACCGGCGGCATCGGCATTCAGCGCATCGGCAATGCGTCGTACCAGCTCGGCTGCGCGCTGTTCCAGGGCGGCGTCTGCACGTCGGTCGCCGAGGTGGTGCTGGTCTGCTTCAACGAGGGGCGCAGCCAGCCGATTCCGGATGTCGTGCGTGCACGGCTGCAGGAGTGGTTGATCAAATTGCCGGCGTGACAGCCGACGGCGGCGTGTAGGGCGCCGGCACCGTGGTCGCCGTGGCCATCGCCAGCAGCTTTCCATCCGGCGAACACAATTGCGCTTCGAAGAAGGCCGCGCGCCGGCCCCAGCGCAGCACGCGCGCTTTCGCGATCACGGTACCGGGACCAACCCGCTCCAGGAATTTCACGCTGATGTCGAGCGTGAAGACGATCTGCTTCGCACCCGAGTGGGCGATCGCCGCGAAGGCGATCGCCTGATCCAACCACGCGGTGATGAAGCCGCCCTGCACGATGGTGCCGTTGGTGTGGCAGAAGTCGCGGCGCGCGGTGAACTCAACCTCGGCGCGACCGGGGTCGGCGCTCCATGACAGCAGGCGACCGCCGCCGAGCGACGCCATCAATGCTGGCGTGGGAGAAAAACCGGGAATGGTGACGTCTTCGGACACGAAAAACCCCTAACACCTCAAGAATCTCGCTATGACCTTGCCAGGTGCGGTGCCGTGCATCCCGCCGGGACCGTGTGTCGCCAGGGATGGCGACACCCGAGCCTGTGCATGGATGCACGTCTTTGCGTGTCCCGGCGGGATGCACGGTACCGCACCTCGCACCGACTTCTGGATCGACTGATCAGACAGTCCGCCCACGCTGAAGCTGCTCGCGATTCTTCTGCTTCTCGCGCTCGCCCTTGCGCAGCATCACGTAGACCGCGCCGGTGCCGCCGTGCATCGGCTGCGCCGAACAAAAAGCCAACACCTCCTCGAACGCCGGCAGCCACTGGTTGACGTAACTTTTCAGAATCGCCTCGGGCGCTTTCGAGTGGGTGCCGCGTCCCGGCACGATCATCACGTTGCGCAATTCATAGGTGAGCGCCTCGCGAATGAATCCGAACAGCTCGTGGCGCGCCTGCTCCACCGTCAACCGGTGCAGGTCGAGGCGCGCCTCCATCTCGTACTTGCCCTGCTTGAAGCGTCGAAACACACCGTGCTGCACGCCGGAACGGCGGAATTCGAGCGGGTACCAGGGGTCGAGCAGTTCGATATCGGAGAGCGTCAGGAAGTTGAGGTCGCGCTTCGGATCGCGCGCCGCTGCCTCGCGCCGCGCCGCCGCCGCAATCGCCGACACCGGCGAGCGGTTGACGGCAACCCGCGGCTCGCTGGCCTTGCGCTGCACCCCCGCCATCTCGGCGCGGAACAACTCATCGTCGGATTCGTCAGCAGCACTCATGGCAGCCACCCAGAAAAGCAGTGCGGCCGGCCACCATAGCGCCGCGCCGAAAGCAGCGTCAACGCGACGCCGCGAAGCCCCTTCTGACGCAGAATAGGCCGAGCTTTCCAAACTCACCCAGCCGCCCCTCGCACCCGGAGCCATACGTGCCCCCGACCGACCCGACTCCCGCCCCACAGCTCTGCCCCGCCTGCGGCGCACCCAATGGTTGCGCCATCGCCGCGGGCCAGCCGCCAGCCACCTGCTGGTGCATGGCAGCACCGCGCGGCCTGCCGACACCGCGTACCAGCGCCGATTCCACCGCCTGCTGGTGCCCGCGCTGCCTGGCACAGAGCTCCCCGCAACCCCAGAGCGAATGAGAACAATTACTGTTTGATAACGCCTCAGAAACGAGTACCCTGCGAACCGGTTTTTCGCCGGCCTGCCCGCCGGTGCCATCCTCGCTCCGGAGATCGTCCATGCCCCGCTCCCTCTCCTCGCGCCTGCAGCGGCTTCTCGCCGTGCTGCTCCTCGGTCTGCCGCTGCTGAACTGCACCACGGAGACGCCACCGGCCGCCGAATCCCCCGCCGACCCTGTCGCGGACAGCGCCGCCGTCATCGAGACCTACGCCAACATTGCCCACGCCACCTACGAAGACTCGCTGCTCGCCGCGCAGGCGCTCGACCGCGCGCTGGCGGCGCTGGTGAAGGCGCCCTCGGAAGCGGCACTGGCCGCCGCCCGCCGCGCCTGGGTCGAGGCGCGCGTGCCCTACATGCAGAGCGAGGCGTTCCGCTTCGGCAACCCGATCGTCGACGCCTGGGAGGGCCGGGTGAACGCCTGGCCGCTGGACGAAGGGCTGATCGACTACGTCGACGCCAGCTACGGCAGCGAATCCGACGCCAACGCCTTCTACGCCGCCAACCTGATCGCCAATCCGGTGGTGCAGATCGGCGGCCGCGAGATCGACGCGCGCCAGATCACGCCACAGCTGCTGTCGCAGACACTGCACGAGATCGGCGGCATCGAGGCCAACGTCGCCAGCGGCTACCACGCCATCGAGTTCCTGCTGTGGGGGCAGGACCTGAACGGCACCGGTCCCGGCGCCGGCAACCGCCCGGCCACCGACTTCGACGTGAACAACTGCAGCGGCGGCAACTGCCAGCGCCGCATCGACTACCTCAAAGCCGCATCGACACTGCTGATCGCCGACCTGGAGGAGATGGTGGCGAACTGGACCGCCGACGGCGCCGCCCGCGCCGCGCTGACAGCCGATGGCGCCGACGCCGGCCTCGCCGCGATGCTGACCGGCCTCGGCAGCCTCTCCTACGGCGAACTGGCCGGCGAACGGATAAAGCTTGGCCTGATGCTGCACGACCCGGAAGAGGAGCACGACTGCTTCTCCGACAACACCCACAACGCCCACTATTACGATCAGGTCGGCATCCGCAATGTCTATCTGGGCAGCTACACCCGTATTGACGGCAGCGTGGTGAAGGGCGCGTCGCTGGCGGATCTGGTGCGCGCGAAGAACCCGGCGCTGGACACCGAGATGCGCGCCAGCCTCGACGCCACGACGGCGGCGATGACGGTGATGAAACAGCGTGCCGAAACGGTGGAGGCCTACGACCAGATGATTGGCGAGGGCAATGCCGAGGGTAACGCCGTCGTGCAGGCCGTCATCGACCGGCTGGTCGACCAGACCCGCTCGATCGAGCGCGTGGTGACGGCGCTGGGCCTCGGCGCCATCGCCATCGAAGGCTCGGACAGCCTCGACAACCCCGACGCCATATTCGAGTAAACCTTGATCCGCGGGGGCGACGTCCGTCGCCCCCGCACGGCATCCTTGCCTCTCCCGTACCAAACCCGCGCGAGGTCGTCTTGTTCACGCTCCCCCGTCTCCCCGTTGCCGGCGGCGTCGTCCTCCTGCTGCTGCCCGGGCTGCTGCTGGCGGCACCGGTCCAGCGCGCCGACCTGACCGATGCCGACCGCGAGCGGGTGCAACGCGTCACCGCGCCGACCAGCGACTTCAGCCAGCCGGAGCGGTTCGAGGCGCTGCCGGGCGGCGCCGCCACCGTGCGCGACAAGGCGGTCAACCGCGACATCTTTTCCCATCCGTCGGCCAACATCTCGTTCGAGGGGCGCCAGCGCTTCCAGATCGGCAACGGCCTGTTCCGCAAGGACTGGGTGTCGGCGCCGTCGTCGACGCAGGCCTCCGACGGCCTCGGCCCGCTGTTCAACGCCCGCTCCTGCCAAGGCTGCCACCTGAAGGATGGGCGCGGCGTGGTGCCCGCCCCCGGCGAGGCGGCGGTGTCGCTGTTCCTGCGGCTGTCGGTACCGCCGCGCACCGCTGAGGAAAAACGTCAGATCGCCGAGCACCGGCAGGCGGTCATCGCCGAGCCGACCTACGGCGGCCAGCTGCAGAACTTCGCCGTGCCGGGACTGGCCGCCGAAGGGCAGATGCAGATCGCGTGGCAGGAGATCCCGGTCGAACTGAACGGCAGCGAGACGGTGTCGCTGCGCGCACCGAGCTATACCGTCACCGACCTCGGTTACGGCCCGATGCGCGAAGATGTGATGCTGTCGCCGCGCATCGCGCAGCCGATGATCGGCCTCGGCCTGCTCGAAGCGATCGACGAAGGCGACATCCTCACCAACGCCCATCGCCACAACGATCCCGACGGCATCGTCGGCAAGCCCAACTACGCCTATGACATGGAGCGGCAACAGGTCGTACTCGGCCGCTTCGGCTGGAAGGCCGGCCAGCCGACCGTGAAGCAGCAGGGGGCGCACGCCTTCTTCGGCGACATGGGGTTATCGACGCCGATGCTGCCGACCCACTACGGCGACTGCACACCGGCGCAAAAAAAATGCCTGCAGCTGCCGCACGGCGCGCAGCCGCAGTTCGGCGCCGAGGAGGTGCCGGGCGAGCTGATGGATTTCGTCGCGTTCTATTCATCCCATCTGGCCGTGCCGGCGCGGCGCGATGTCGGCGATGCCCGCGTGCTGGCCGGCAAGCAGCTGTTCCACGAAGCGCGCTGCCACGTCTGCCACACGCCGAAGTTCGTCACCCGCCGCGACGCCACGCTGCCCGAACTCGGCTTCCAGCTGATCTGGCCCTACAGCGACCTGCTGCTGCACGACATGGGCGACGGGCTCGCGGACAACCGCCCCGAAGGCAATGCATCCGGCCGCGAGTGGCGCACCGCGCCGCTGTGGGGAATCGGACTCGCCACCACCGTCGACGAGCGCGCCACCTTCCTGCACGACGGTCGCGCCCGCACCGTTCTCGAAGCGATTCTCTGGCACGGCGGCGAGGCGCAGAAGGCGCGCGATCGCGTCGTGGCGATGACGCCCGCACAGCGCGCCGACCTGCTCCGCTTCATCGAATCGCTGTGAGAATCGACATGCGCACACTGCAGACTTCGTTCATCGCAATCATTTGCTGGCTGCTGTCGGCGCTGCCGGCCCAGGCTGCGAAACTGCCGCCCGATCTCGGCCAGCGGCTGACCAGCGACTACATTCAGCCGGCGACAAAACATTTCGCGGTGCAGAGCGCGATGCTCGAAACCCTGCTGAATACCTACTGCAGAACACTGACCAGCGCCGATCTTCGCGCGGAAGTCGACCAGCAGTTCGGTGTCGTCGTCGACGCGTGGGGTCACATCGAATTCCTGCGATTCGGTCCACTGCAGCAGCAGAACCGTCTGGAGAAAATTTTCTTCTTCCCCGATCCGCGCGGCGTCACCCTGCGGCAACTGCAGGCACTGCTGGCGAAACAGGATCAGAGCGCACTCGATGCCGGCGCGCTGCGCAATCGCAGCGTTGCCGTGCAGGGGCTGCCAGCACTGGAGTTTCTGCTCTACGGCAACAATGCATCGTTCGGCGAAGATGCCGCCGGCAAATATCGCTGCGCACTGGCAGTCGCCATCGCCAGCAATGTCAGCCAGCTCGCACTTGAAGTCACGATGGGCTGGAACGACAAACATGGCATCGCCGCCGAATTCGCCGCGCCATCGCCACAGCGACCGCTCTATCGCAGCTACGGTGAAGTGGCGACCGAGGCAGTCAAGACACTGTCGACCGGACTGCAGTTCAGCCGCGACATGAAACTGCTGCCGGCGCTGGGCGCCACACCGGACCAGGCCAACGGTCGCCGCGCGCCGCTGTGGCGCAGCAATCTGACGACACGAATGCTGAAAGCCAATGTCAGCGGCCTGCTCGCTTTCTATCAGGCCACCGGTTTCGGCACGCAACTACCCGCCAGGCAGCGCTGGATCGATGACTCACTGCGCTCGGAGAGCCGCCTCGCCATCGCCAGCCTCGATTCGGTCTCGCAGCCGTTCGAACAGGCGGTCAGCGGTGGTGACAATCGCGATGCGCTGTACCACACGGCATTGGTGCTGAAGAACATGCAGGCGGTGGTGGTCGAATATCTGGCGCCCGGTTTCGGCATCAACCTCGGCTTCAACTCGCTCGATGGCGATTGAACAGATGCCACTGCAGCGCCGCCAGCTGCTGCAACTGGCCGGCAGCGCCACCGCACTGCTGCTCTGCTCGCCACTGCGCGCCACCACTAACGATTATTCCGAGGCGCAGTACCTCTCCGCCCGGCGGCGCCACGACCGCTTCGAGGCCGTGCTGCTCGATGCACAGGGGCGCGACCTGAAGGTGGTAGCGCTGCCCGATCGCGGCCACAGCTTCGCCGTCGATCACGCGCGCCAACGCGCCGTCGTCTTCGGTCGCCAACCCGGCTTCTTCGCCTTGGCCTTCGATTTCGACAGCGACGCACCGCCGCAGCCGCTGGCGCTGCCACACGACCGCCACTTCTTCGGCCACGGCTGTTTCTCGACCGACGGTCGCCACCTGTTCGCCACCGAGAACGACTTCGACGGCGAACGCGGTGTCATCGGCATCTACGACACCACCCCCGGCGGCAACTGGCGCCGCCTCGGCGAGTTCGACAGCGGCGGCATCGGCCCGCACGAAGTGGTGTTGATGCCGGACGGCAACACGCTGTGTGTAGCCAACGGCGGCATCCTCACCCACCCCGATTACGGCAAACGCGAGCTGAACCTCGACACCATGCAACCGTCGCTGGCTTATCTCGATGCCAGAGACGGCCGGCTGCTGGAGCGGCACAAACTGCCGGCGCAACTGCACCGGCTGTCGATCCGCCATCTGGCGCTGGCCGCCGATGGGCATATCTGGTTCGGCTGCCAATACATGGGCGATCTGGCCGACCAACCGCCGCTGGTCGGCCGCCACAAGCGTAGCGAAGGACAGGACCGCGGCGCGGCACTCGAACTGCTGCAGGCACCGAGCGAGATCCAGCACGCGCTGCGCGGCTATATAGGCTCGGTCGGCGCCGACGACGGCGGCGCCATCATCGCCACCTCCAGCCCGGTCGGTGGGCTCACCGGTTACTGGCGCGCCAGCGACGGCCACTTCCTCGGCAGCACCGCGCGACCGGACGGCTGCGGCATCGCGGCGGCAGGCGATGGCCGCTTCCTGCTCAGCGACGGCTTCGGCGCAATCGCCGCCACCGGTCCCGATCGCGGCCTGGCAATGCTGCGCGATAACGACAACACCACCGCCTGGGACAACCACCTGCGCAGGGTGTGACGCCCCGCATCAAACGTCGAGGTCACAGCGCGCGCTGCCGAGAAAACACCATCCGGTCTGTTATCGTCGCCCGATCACCGCGCCCACCGGAGAACAGCGACATGCTCAAACTGCACGGCACCCCCATCAGCAACTTCTATTGCATCGTCAAACAGGCGCTGCAGGAAAAAGAGATGGCCTTCGAAGAGGTCCATGTGATGGCCAACCAGGAGCCCGTCTTCCTCGCCATCAGCCCGATGGGCAAGATCCCGGCGCTCGAAACCGAACATGGCTTCCTGACCGAAACCAACGTCATTCTCGAATACCTCGACGCGCTGCAGCCGACACCGCCGCTCTATCCGCAGGATGCGTTCGCGCGGGCGAAGGTGCAGCAGCTGATCAAGGTGGCCGAGCTCTACGTCGAAGCTCCGGCACACGCGCTGGTACCCGCGCTGTTCGGCGGACCGCTGCCCGACTACCTGCGCGACACGACGCGACCATTGATGCAACGCGGCCTCGCCGCCTTGGGTCGGCTGGCAAAATTCTCGCCGTGGATCGCCGGCGAGCAGTTCGGCGCCGCCGACATCTTCGTCTATCGCTCGCTGGGGCTGTCTGCCGTGATGGCGCAGCGCTTCTACGACTGGAATCTGCTGGCGGAAGTCGACGGGCTGAACGCGTGGTACGCACGGATGGCGCAGCGACCGCTGACGCAGGCGATCGATGCCGAGGCGAAGGCGGCAACACAGGCGATCCTGAAACAGACCGGCCGGGCCTGACGTCAAATCTCAACCCGGCCTTTCGGAGCGTGTCAGCTCGATGGAAAGATTAGGCGTCTGGTGCGAGATTCGGTGCTTTTCCTGACCAAAAATTGTTGAGGCCTTGCCACCAGCGCCGACTCTCTGGAAGAAGAAAGGTTGCGAACTGCTCAGGGTCTGTAGGGCTGTGAGACCACACATTCTGGATGCCTTCCAGGATTCCGATGGTGGCGAACTCTTTGACCCAGGGTGAGCCTTCTGTATGAAGCCGCTCCATGACGGAGGCCGTGGCGGGAAATGACGACAGATTGCCTGCTTGATACAAGGAAAGAAGGTGCTGCGCAAATGCGCCCGCTGCCACATACAGCAGCTCATTACCGTGCTCCTGCAGATGCTCAAGCCACTCATCCCTGAACGAAGGACAGGCTTCGATCAAAAGAGGCATTACTTCTTTCTGCTCGATCATTGTTTGAGACTCCTGACGACTACCTTCGCCGATGCCAAACCAGCAAGCGCAGCGCCGCTGGTGAAGCGTCCGGCGCAAGGCATTGCCGGGCTTCGCTGCCTTCACATCGAACGACCATCGAAGTTCTGCACGGGAACCGCCGCAAGATCGATGTCTTCGAGGCACCGTAGATTGATGGCCGCCATGCGATTACCCTCTGGATCCACGCCCTCGCCATAGGGATGAATGCCGCACGTCGGGCAGAAACGGTGCTTGATGACGTGCTTGTTGAAGGTGTACGTGCTGGCCGCCTCCTCAGCTGTTTTCAACTGCAGTTTCTCTCGCGAGACAAACCACAGAAGTGATCCTTTGCGAGAACAAATGGAACAGTTGCACGCAAGCGCACCATTGATCTCTCCTTCGACCTCGAACGAGACCTGGCCGCAGTGGCAGCTTCCTTTGTAGATCATATGATTTCTCCACGACCGAACCTCATTGCACGATACCTTTCAAGGCTTGGCTCTGAGCAATAGATGCACTCGACAAAGTAGTTGCGCTCATGCCAAAAGACCTCAAGATCCCAAACGCAGAAAGAGAACCGCGCGGGGTCCTCTACCCACCCCGCAACGGTTTTGACCGAAACCGAAGTGAATAGCTCATTGTCGTTTCCCCACCATGCCAGGACGAGGTAAGCAGCACTTGCACCATCGTGGAATAGCACGAATGCCGGTGTGGATGACCACGGCACTGCTTTGAGTTTCTTAACCTCGGCAAGGCGAGAGATATATGCAGCCTGATTTACAGGCTGATCGCATGCCGAAATGGTATAGACCTTGATGCCATCAGAATCCAGCCAGGCCGGGAGGCTTTGGATCGTGCGGGGTTGGAACATGGCATGGTGCTTCTCAAGTGAATAACGCCCGGCTCATGCGCCGGTTTGGAGCCGCGAAGCGGCGGAAAAGTGGTCGCTGTGCTGCCGATTGCCAAACCCCTTCTGGTACGGTATCCTGTACAGGATCAACATCCTGTACAGGAGCAGCCTTATGGATGCCATCAGCTACACCGCCGCCAGAACCAATCTAGCAAAAACCATGGAGCAGGTCTGTGAAGACCATTCTCCAGTGATCATCACCCGGAGCAAGTCGCAGTCCGTGGTGATGATCTCCCTTGAGGACTACGAGGCACTGCAGGAAACTGCATACCTTCTGCGCGCACCAAAGAATACCCGTCGTTTGCTGGAATCCGTCGCCGAGTTGGAGCACGGCGGTGGTCAAGAAAAGGAACTTTTTGAATGAAACTGATCTTCTCCGAGAACGCCTGGGAAGACTATCTGTACTGGCAGAAAACTGACAAAAAGATCCTTAACCGAATCAACAAAATGATCAAGGAGATCAAGCGAGAACCATTTGAAGGCATCGGTAAACCGGAGCCCCTCAAGCACAGCCTCACCGGTTACTGGTCTCGCCGAATCAACGAGGAACACCGAATGGTGTACAAGGTCACGGATGATGCCTTGCTTATCGCCCAGCTTCGGTATCACTACTGATTTAGCGCCTGAATTAAGCCGCGCCGCGAAGTGACGGAGAGCTCCTACGCACGACTAACGCCGAAAGCAACCGCGCAGCTTTTTGGCGTCGGCCTGCCTTGCCTTGTTATGGGGGCTTTGGCAGAATATACCAATATTTGGTACAGGAGGCGCCCCATGGCTAGAAACACCAGCATTACACTTGGCCCCCACTTTGACGAATTTATAGCCGCGCAGATTGAAAATGGCCGCTACGGCTCCGCGAGCGAGGTGGTGCGTGCCGGACTGCGCCTGCTTGAAGAAACGGAGAGCAAGATTGAAAGGCTCCGGCGTCTCTTGAATGAAGGCGAGAAAAGCGGGATTGCGGACTACTCCCTTGAAAGCGTTATTGGTGAGCTGGATAACGAAGCTCGCTAATGCCTCCATACCTGCTCACCACCGCCGCCCGAAAAGACCTTATTGATATTGGCCGCTTTACCACTGAGAAATGGGGAAAACGGCAACGCGACAAATACCTCAAGCAGCTTGATGATGCCTTCAAGCTGCTTGCTCGCCAACCTGAAATAGGCCGCGATGCGGATGACATAAGACTTGGGTACAAAAAGTTCAGCCAGGGCAGCCATATCATCTTTTATCGAGCTGGCACGGAATCAAAAATCGTTGTGATCCGAATCCTCCACAACAGTATGGATGTGGATCAGCACCTCTAAAACCGCTAACGCCATGTACCTGCTCGACACCCATGTCGTCTCCGAGCCTCACAAACCGCGACCACACGGTGCTGTTGTCGAGTGGCTCAATACCATTGGGTTCATCGTTCAAGCAAACGATTCACAAAGGATTCGCCATAACACCGTGATGCAGAAATAGTGAGCGCGCGAAGCATGGGGGAATCCCATGCTGTACGACTCACCGCCCAAAGTAAGCCCCGATAATGATCGTCGCGTTACCAATATTCGGATGGGGCAGTATCAGCAATCTAACGTCCTTATTAAGATCGGCCACAAATACCCCCTCTTCCTGATCGAGCTTGATGCCGTACTTTTTGGATACCTCCCGCGCCACCTCCAACGGAGAAGCCTCAACTACGGCATTAGGGCCGGCCAGCGACTCAACACCCATCAACCCGAGATACAAAACCCTGGCATTGAACGCCCGAATATCATCCGTATTCGCCTTGTAGAAATGTCCTTCCTCTTCGAACAAGTTTTCGTCCAACGCGACCGCTTCCATATCAGCAATCGCCATTTGGCCTTCCGCATTCATCTGCCAAAGAATGCCTGTCTCAATTGCTCTTGTTGCGGCAGCGGGGTTGGCAGAATAATCAATGGTCGAAAAACCGAAAAGAAACCAAACTGCGGCCAGCAAACATCCTGACTTACACATATCCACTCCTTGGTTATGCAAACATTCAACCCCTACCCTGCCAAAGCAGTTCACAGGATGTGCACCGATAAAGCGTGTGCTCTTTTTCCGGGTGCTTAGTTACAACTTCGAGAGAATCCTTCAAGGACTTGCTGTTCTTGATTCTCCGGCTTATTACCTCCCGGCTAAATTCTAGATCCTGGTACTCCGAGCAACTGCACACCTGCTTTACCTTTAACGCCCGGCTCACGCGCCGGTTTGGAGCCGCGAAGCGGCGGAAAATCGGTCGCTGTGCAGCCGTTGGTTATGCCCTGTGTCCGATCTCTGATGCAGCACTCCACGGACGAATATTCTTCAGCTGACCCTCAAGGGCATCTTCCGCAATCTCAGTGTCATAGGCAGCCTGAGCTCGCAACCAATAGCCATTGGACAAACCAAAGAAGCGGCAAAGTCGCAGATCCGTGTCTGCGGTTATCGAACGCTTCCCAGCAACAATCTGGCCGATCCTCTGAGCAGGCACCCCGATTTCTTTAGCCAAGCGGTATTGAGAGATATCCATCGGCTCAAGAAACTCTTCCTTCAGCAACTCGCCTGGCGTTACAGCTTCAATGTTGCGCATGAGTTACCTCCTAATGGTAATCAACTATTTCGACATCTTCCGCACCAGCCTTGGTCCAGCGGAAGCAAACCCGGAACTGCTTGTTGATTCGAATGCTGTGCTGACCTTGGCGGTCACCATGCAATGGCTCCAACATATTGCCGGGCGGTACCTTAAGATCATCCAACTGGCTTGCTGCCTGAAGTTGCCGAATTTTCCTCAAGGCAACTCGCTCAAAATTGACGAAACGTCTGACACGGCGTCCGCTTGCCAGCTTCTCGGTATCCTTGCACTTGAACGATATGATCATGGGCCAACAGTAACGCATCGCGTTAATAACGTCAAGCATCAATACCAAGGAGGCTGCTTGGAAGAAGGGCATAACGCCGCAATCACGCGCTTGTCGCGTGCATTGCTTGGTTAGGCAACATTGTTCTGTGTCCGCTTTGACAGCCATGCATGAATCAATCCAGCCTGGAAAAACTGAACAGGCAGCTCAAAGCCTCCAGATTCAATGATTGACACAACTCTGGCTGGAGGGAGAACACCGACATCATTGGTATAAGCTTTGCGCATGCGCTCCACCGCTTCCGGTGAAATATCCGCCGCGGACATCATGTTCATCCAAGCACGAAGCAACACGTTGTATTCTGGCGATTCAACATCTGATGCCAAGTCAGAGCTTGCAAGAACCCCGTTCGGTTTGAGTCTTTCGGCAATCTCACTAAAAAACTTGGAGCGTTCAGATTCTTCCAGAATGAACTGAGAGACCAAGAAGCAAGTTGCAGCGTCATACTTCTCGGAGGCGGGAAGTGATCCAAGATAACCTTCGTAAAATACGCAGCGAGTTGCAACGCCTTCTTTCCGGGTTCTTTGCTTACAAATCTCAAGCATGGGGCCGGATGGCTCCACAGCAGTAAACGTCCACCCAGGATTCTGAGACGCAAGGTAGATCAGCTCATCGCCTGTTCCCACTCCAACGCATAGAATATTTGCATCTTCAGGCAGCTCAGCGAACATCGATCCAAGAAGAAGATGCAGGCAGTTTCGGATCGGTGCCGTTTTCGCCCATTGCGTGTCGTAGCTTGCAGCTTGTTGATCAAAAAGAGCTTTTATTTCATCTTGACGCATCTCATTCTCCGCTTTTGGCGCCTAACGCCGAAATGTGGGGCTGCCGAAACGCAGCGCAGCGGAGTGTAGGCAGTCCCACACCATTGCTTGGTTAGCCATGACTGAATCTCATTGCACGATACTTTTCAAGGCTTGGCTCTGAACAATAGATGCACTCGACAAAGTAATTGCGCTCATGCCAAAAAACCTCAAGATCCCAAACGCAGAAAGAGAACCGTGCGGGATCCTCTACCCACCCCGTAACGGTTTTGACCGAAACCGAAGTGAATAGCTCATTGTCGTTTCCCCACCATGCCAAGACGAGGTACGCAGCACTTGCACCATCATGGAATAGCACGAATGCCGGTGTGGATGACCATGACACTGCTTTGAGCTTCTTAACCTCGGCAAGGCGAGAGACATATGCAGCCTGATTTACAGGCTGATTGTATGTCGAAATGGTATAGACCTTGATGCCATCAGAATCTAGCCAGGCTGGGTGGCTTTGGATCGTGCGGGGTTGGAACATGGTGCTTCTCAAGTGGCTAACGCCCCGCTAAACGGCGAGCGAAGCAGCGCGTAGCGAGTCCAGTGGAGGCCGCGCCTTTTGCGGCCGTAACGAGTTTGAGCGGATTGTTAGGTGTCTTTCGCACGCCGTATGCTCCTCAATGCCGCCCCATACATTAGCTGCCAATCATTTTCCAACCGGTTCTTAGCCTCTTTGAAACCAAGACTTGCTGATTCTTTTAGCAGCACCTCCGCCTCCTCCAGACACTCGATAGACTTTTCTCGCAGTGCCCTTCCGTGCCGTTCTATGAAAAGATTGTACAGCGCCCCTGGGTCCTTGGTTTTAGCCCGATCTTCGAGTTCGGCCACATACTCTCGATGTGCCTTTTCTGAAAGTTCCTCATAATCTCGAATGCCGATCTTCTTCTCTGAGAAGCTTTCCATCAGCGAGAATGCCATAGACCCTAGAGCTTTTTCGGCCTCATCTGC
This sequence comes from uncultured Verrucomicrobiaceae bacterium, assembly GCA_964386045.1. Classification (GTDB taxonomy): domain Bacteria; phylum Pseudomonadota; class Gammaproteobacteria; order Pseudomonadales; family CAMLJR01; genus CAMLJR01. The sequence continues at coordinate 26,530 of CAYLRA010000034.1, forward strand.
CGATTGCTCCTGAAACCATTTTATATCTGATCGTGCTCCATCGAATTCTCGGCTACGAATGTCTGCTAGGAGTTCAGAATCGACCGTGTAAAAAATGATCTCTTCGGAATCTTCATCGAAATGCAACAATACGTCTCTCTTCCCAAACTTCGACATTGGTTAACACCTAACGCTATTGTTCAGCGGCGACTTTTTTGTAGCGAAGCGGAGAAAAGGGCGTCCGGTGTAGGCCCTTCAGGGCCGGAACGAACTGCAACTACTGGTTATGAGTTTTACTAGCGGCCAAACAATTTGGCCCAGAAGCCTCTTTTCTCGTGCTTCACCGCTTCTTCGATGAAATCTATCTTGGGTTTGCGCCTTTCGGATTCTTCTATCAGGTCCATCACCACATTGCCGGAGCTTGTGTAGGTGGTGAGATGGTACTGGTCAGTTTCGTAGCACTTGCCGAATAGGTTCTTGAAGATATCCTTCCAGACCGAGTAATACTTCATGCATTGCTTCTCAGTACCGAACATCACTCCGTAGTTTCCAACGACAAGCGCATGTGTTATCTGCTTACGCTTCCCATTTTCGTCTTTCGCTTTGGCTATCTGCTCTGCATCCAGCGCCACTAACACGAGGTCATTTTCCATAGGAGATCCATACACTCATAACGCAAAGCACACGGGCGCGAGCTTGCGAGCGTCCCGCCGCCGAAGGCGGCGTAGTGCTGCGTATTGTTAAATTTACTTGTGGTGCCACCAAATGCGGAACCTTGTAACAAAATACCAAAGCAAGCCACCTGCAACAAAAAAGATAGCTAAACCGCTAGGCTCACCACCTTCAGGAGTAGCAATTAACCAAACGACGCCAATAACAATCGCCAATACAGATATGAGGGTATGTAGTTTTAGCTTTTTACTCGTCTCTTGAACTGTTGTAAGAGAGGCCCCAGCAGCTTTGGTTTCTCTGAGCGAGGCAATTCCAACACCACAGTTTGGGCATGAGGGTGCAGAGCTAGATACGTCTTTATTGCATTCTGGGCAGCTAATCAAAGCCATAGTAGGTTCCCCTTATGTTGTAATTTAACTAATTAGTAAGCAGACGCGTCTGCATAACAAGCATTGATGAAGACAGGTCGGTTTATTTTGGGTTTTTGGGTGTTAACGCGGACGCGTCTGTTTATGTCATCCATTTTTCAATCCTGAATGCCGAGTCAACCTAGCGTAATTCCTGACAATTCCGATCTTGCTTCGACAGCGGACAAAATTAACCCGAAGCTTCCAGGAAGGCCAGCCTGCTCAGACAAATGGTCTTCTCCCTCCCGCCTCATTTTTGCCAAAAATAACGCTATCCAATTATTTTGAAAAGCTTATCCCGCCGCGACCGGTCTGGCACAGACCTGAACCCGCAAAGAGTGCTTGCAGCAAATTCGATATACTGTACATTTATACACTACAACGACATGGAGGTCATCATGGGTCAAAGCCCTTTCATGCGGCGAGTGAGCGACTGCATCCGACTCAAGCAGCTGGCTTACACCACAGAGAAGACTTATTGCTATTGGATTCGTTTTTTCATCCGGCAGCAGCGTATCAGTCATCCCGACGGAATGACCGGTGAGAAGGTAACGGCCTTCCTCACCTTCCTGGCGGTTCAGCGCAATGTCTCACCGAGTACCCAGAACCAGGCTTTCAATGCCTTGCTGTTCCTGTTTCGACATGTACTGCAACGGCCACTCGAGAATATACAGGCTACCCGCGCCAAGGAGCGGCGACACATTCCCGTTGTCCTGACGACCTCCGAGGTGAAGCGGATTCTCGAACACTTGCAGCAGCCCTATCTGACCATGGTTCAGATAGCCTGGGGCGCAGGGCTTCGTAAGGCGGAGATACTTCGATTGAGAGTCAAGGACATCGACTTCGAGCGGGGTGAGCTGACGGTCAGGGCGGGAAAAGGTGGCAAGGACCGCCGAACGGTTTTACCCCAAGTTACCATCGGAGCCCTTCACAAGCTGGTTGCCCGAACCGAGAAGCTTCACGCGCTTGATGTTGCCGAAGGATATGGTGCGGTAGAGATGCCTTATGCACTGGCGCGGAAATATCCGGGCGAGTCGCGCAGCCTGCGCTGGCAATTTGTTTTCGCGGGCAACCAGCGAGCTGTCGACCCCCTCTCTGGTGAGATCCGACGGCATCACCTTCACCCGAGCACCCTTGAGAAAGCCCTGCGAGTGGCCGTGCATCAGGCAGGCATTACCAAACGGGTCACATGTCATGCTTTCAGGCATACCTTTGCAACGCAGTTGCTTGAAAGCGGCTACGACATTCGAACAGTCCAGGAGCTGCTTGGCCACAGCGACGTCAAGACGACGCAGATCTACACCCATGTCCTCAACCGCGGCGGTCACGGCGTGATCAGCCCAGCCGATCGAAAAACCTGATCACTCCACCCAACAGCTGACCTGCGCCTTCCCGAGCTGGCCGGCGCGCACCCGCAGCGTGTTGCTGCGCGCGACGACATGACCACTCGGCTGCGACGCGCTCCAGCGGCGCGGGCTTGGCAGCACCGCTGCCAGTCGCGCCGCTTCCCAGCCGTTGAGTTGCGATGCCGGCTTGTTGAAATGGCGTTGCGCGGCCGCCTCGGCCCCGAAGATGCCCGGCCCCCATTCGGCGATGTTCAGGTAGACCTCGAGGATGCGCCGTTTCGGCCAGGTGGCATCGAGCAGCAGTGCCAGCGGCAGCTCCAGTGCCTTGCGCACGGCACCACCGCCGCCCCACAGGAACAGGTTGCGCGCCACCTGCATGGTGATGGTGGAGGCACCGCGCAGCCGGCCGCGTTCGCGGTAGTCGTTGATGGCATCCTGCACGGCGTCGAGGTCGATGCCGGCGTGCTGGCAGAAGCGGGCATCCTCGGCGGCAATCACTGTGTACGCCAGCGCCGGCGCGATCTGTTCGATACGACGAGGGCGGTAGTCGACCCAGGCGCCGGCTTCGATCGAGCGAATCACCATCAGCGGTGTGGCCGGGGGCAGCCAGACGCGCCATAGAAGAAGCGTCAGAGCCCAGAACAGGAAGGGGAGCAGAAGCAGAATCAGCAGCCAGCGCCGCCAGCGCAAACGCGGCCGCGATGCTGTCGGGCGGCGCCTCGCCATCAGGTCACTCCGGCCAACACGACGCGATCACGCCCCTGCTGCTTGGCGGCATAGAGCGCGGCATCGGCCTGCGCCAGCCAGACATCGACGCCGCCGGTGCCCGGCAGCAGCGGTGCAACGCCGACACTGAGCGTGAAGCGACTGTCGATGCCGGGCAGTTGCAACTCGCTCAATGCCCGCCGCAGCCGCTCCGCCACCACCTGCGCCGCCGCGGCGTGGGTGTGCGGCAGAATCACGGCGAACTCTTCACCGCCGTAGCGACCGATGACGTCGACGCAGCGCAGGTTGGCGCGCAGCAGGTCGGCAGCACGGCGCAACACTTCGTCGCCGGCGGCGTGGCCGAAGCGGTCATTGACGCTCTTGAAGTGGTCGAGATCCATCATCAGCAGTGCCACCGGCGCACCGAGACGAACACTGCGCGCAAACTCGGCTTCGAGGCAGTTCTGCCAGTGCGCGCGATTGAACAGGCCGGTCAGTCCATCGGTGCGACTCAGTGCTTCCAGCTGCTTTTTCTGTTCGCCGAGCTGATTGGCAAGACGGTAGGTGATCAGCCCGATCGACAGCGGAAAAGCTATCAGGAACGGCAGGCAGGCGAGGATCACCACCATGTTCGAGTGCGGCTGCCACTGAACGCCGACGATCAGCAGTGCCAGCGCGGCACCGATGGCGTTGGCCAGCAGGCCGCGCCAGAGAAAGCGCAGACCGCCGGTGGCGATGTTGTCGAGGTTGAGCATGACCAGAATCAGCACGCTCGGCAGCGCGTTGAACTGCATCAGCGGCACCCAGAAGCCGCCGAATGCCGAGTCGACCATCAGGTTGCGGAACTCGGCGCGGTAGGGTTGATCGGCGCGCCGCGCCAGCTGGTAGGCGACATGCGGCCAGGCGAAGCCGTTGAAGACCAGCAGCGCCCACTGCCACAGCGGTGGTGACTGCTGCCAGAACACGGCGGCGACACAAAAGAAGCCGAGACCGAGACCGAGCACGCGCGGCAGGTAGAGGCGGCGCGCGAAACGACGACCGCGATGGCGCCCCCGGGATGGATGCTCGGTATGCCGCAGCTCTGCACTCACGCGAGTGACCCCCCATGCGCCAGGCGTGCCGGCGCCACAATGACGGCGTCAGGAAAGCAACTGTTCCGGTGGCATTTCGCAGGGGAGCTTGCGCCCGAGCAGCGCCTCGATCGGCGGCAGCAGGAAGGCATCGTCCTCGCTGGCGAAGCTGATCGAGATGCCGGAAGCGCCGGCGCGACCGGTGCGGCCGATGCGGTGCACGTAGTCGTCCGGGTCTTCCGGCAGCGCGTAGTTGACGACATGGCTGACGCCGTCGACGTGGATGCCGCGGCCGGCGACGTCGGTCGCCACCAGCGCCTGGATCTTCCCTTCCTTGAAATCCTTCAGCGTGCGCGTGCGCTGGTTCTGCGGAATCTCGCCGGAGAGGATGCCGCAGTTGACGCCGGCACGTTTGAGCTTGTCGAACAGCCAGCGCGTCTCGTCGCGACGATTGGCGAAGATGATGACGGCGCTGGCGTCGGACTGTTTCAGCACATTGCGCAGCACGCGGAATTTCTGGTCGGTGGTGACCATGTAGATCTTTTGCTCGACGGTGTCGGCGGCGATCCGCTCCGGCTCGATCTCGACTCGCACCGGCTCGTGGGTCCACTGCGCGGAGAGGTTGATGATGTCCTGGGTGAAGGTGGCGGAGAACAGCAGCGTCTGCCGGTGGGTGTTCTTCGGCGTGGCGCGCACGATGCGTTTCACCTGCGGGATGAAACCCATGTCGAGCATGCGGTCGGCCTCGTCGAGCACGAGGATCTCGATCTGGTCGA
>CAYLRA010000035.1:0-31168 GCA_964386045.1 uncultured Verrucomicrobiaceae bacterium
TCACCCGTCAGGTGCTGAAGGAGACCGGTCTGCTCGGCATGATCGGCAAATCCGAGCGCGGCCAGACCGCGATCGACGCGATCAGGGAGTTCGAGTCGGTCTACCTGATGGCGACCGGCGGCGCGGCTTATCTCGTGGCGCAGGCGATCAAGTCGGCGAAAGTACTGGCCTTCCCCGAGCTCGGTATGGAGGCGATCTACGAGTTCGACGTGAAGGACATGCCGGTGACGGTCGCGGTCGATATGACTGGCGAGTCGGTGCACAGGACCGGTCCGCAGTTCTGGCAGGCCAAGATCAAGGAAGAAAAACTGGAAGTGGTTTGATCGAGGCGAGTGGAGTCTCCCCCTGCGGAGTAGGGGGAGTGCCCCGTAGGGGCGAGGGGGTCAAGGGTTCAAGGTAATGACCCCTCCGCCGCTTCGCGGCACCTCCCCTACTGCGCAGGGGAGGACCAAACAAGGAGCGCACTGTGCAAACCTTCTACTGGCACGACTACGAAACCTGGGGCACCAACCCCGCCATCGACCGGCCGTCGCAGTTCGCCGGCATCCGCACCGACCTCGACTTCAACATCATCGGCGATCCGCTGGTGATCTACTGCCGGCCGCCGGCCGATCTGCTGCCGCAGCCCGATGCCTGCCTGATCACCGGCATCACACCGCAACATGCTCGCGAGCACGGTCTCAGTGAACGCGATTTCATCGCATCGATTCACGACGAGCTGTCGCAACCCGGCACCTGCGGCGTCGGTTACAACAGCCTGCGCTTCGATGACGAAGTGACGCGCTACACGCTCTACCGCAATTTCTACGATCCGTACGCGCGCGAGTGGCAGAGCGGCAACTCGCGCTGGGACATCATCGACATGGTGCGCGCCTGTCGCGCGCTGCGTCCCGAAGGTATCAACTGGCCCAATCGCGAGGACGGTTCGCCGTCGTTCAAGCTGGAACAGCTGACGACAGCCAATGGCCTTTCGCACGAGCGGGCGCACGATGCGTTGTCAGACGTCTACGCGACGATTGCCGTGGCGAAGCTGATTCGCGCGAAACAGCCGAAGCTGTTCGACTACCTGTTCAATCTGCGTAACAAGCGCGAAGTGGCGAAGCTGCTCGATCTCGGCGAGCGTAAGCCGGTGCTGCATATCTCCGGCATGTTTCCGTCCGAGCGCGGCTGCGGCGCGCTGGTGATGCCGCTGCTGCAGCATCCGACCAACAACAACGGCATCGTCTGCTACGACCTGTCGGTCGACCCCGAACCGTTGCTGACACTGGATGCCGCCGAGATTCGTCGCCGTCTGTTCACGCCGAGCGCCGAGCTGGATGTCCCGCGTATCGCGCTGAAGACGATCCACATCAACCGCTGCCCGGTGGTGGTGACGGCGAAAATGGTCGACGCGCGGGTCGCCGAACTGATGCAGATCGATCTGGCACGCTGTGAACGACATCGCCAGCAGTTGCTGGCAGCGAGTGCGCTGGCGACCAAGCTGCGCGACGTGCTGGCCGAACCGCAGCGCACACCGATCATTGATCCCGAACAGGCGCTCTACAGTGGCGGCTTTCTCAGCGACGCCGATCGTGCGTTGACGGTGAAGCTGCGAGCGGCAGCGCCGGAACGGTTGCCGGAGTTTGCCGAGCGCTTTCGCGATGCGCGTTTGCCGGAGCTGCTGTTTCGTTATCGTGCGCGCAACTTTCCCGAGTTGCTCTCGGCGGATGAGCGTATGCAGTGGCGTGATTTCTGTCACGCACGGCTGACCGATCCGGCGCTGGGTGCGGGCATCGTCATCGACGATTACCGCAGGCTGCTGGATGAACGCGAGATGGAAGGCGGCGATGAGAAACGGCAGGTGCTGCTGCGGCAGCTGCGTGACTATGGAGAAGAGCTGCTGGGGCGATGAACTGCTGGCGGCGGCCGGGGGTGGGTCCTCCCCTGCGAAGTAGGGGAGGTGCCTCGCAGCGCGAGGCGGAGGGGTCCGCTCTTCGCCGAAAACCCTGACCCCCTCGCCCTTCGGGCACGCCCCCTGCTTCGCAGGGGGAGACTTGTCAGCGCCTGTCAGGCGTGCCGCGCGATCGGTTCGAAATCGAGTTCATAGCACCCCGGTTGCGCCACCGCCTGAAACAGCTTGGCGGTCGGGTAGCTGGTGCGCAGCAGCTGCGCGACGTGCTCGCGCTCGTGGCGTGGCATGCCGGCGCCGAGATAGACCGCGCGCAGCTCGTGGGCGGGAAACTGGCGCGGCGTGAACCAGAGGTTGTCGTCCTTGCCCATCTCACCGCTGTCGGTGAAGAAGCAGCGCCACTCCATCTCGCCGCGCTGGTGGCGCCCCTTGGTCAGCAGCTTGTTGATGAACTCATCATCCTCGGGCGGGTTGCGCCGGCCGAAGATGATGTCGATCTCGGTGGCCAGCGTGGTCAGCACCGGTGCCTGCGCCTGGTACTGCACCGGGTGTGGGTCCGGCAGGCCGGTATCCGGGCCGCATTCGAAGCGCAGCGCCATGCCGTGGTGGTGATCGCCGTAGTGTTGCCAGCCGTGCAGGTTGCCGGGGCGGTCGCAGAAGCTGGCGATGCGCACCTGGCGGGAGAACAGGCGCCAGCGCGCCAGGTACTCGTCGATCTTCCTGGCATGCAGCTCGGCGATCTGGCCGAGCAGGTCGCGCAGCACGGTGCCGGCCTCATCCTCGTCGCAGAAACGGTTCTCTTCGCGCCAGCGCGCCAGCGTGTTGACCAGCCGGTTGTGGCGACCGGTCGGCGGATTGGGGCCGAACAGGATGATCAGCGCCTCGCGCAGCAGCAGCTCCAGCAGGGCCGGCGCGGTCAGCTGCGGGTCGGAGCCGTGGTGCAGTTCGAACGGGTCGCCGAACAGATGCGGCGAGCTCCAGTGCAGCGATTGGCTGTTCAGGATCTTGATGCCGGTGTCGACCGGGCAGAATTTGACCAGCGCGCTGATGGCGTCACTTGGCACGATCGGAAAACCTCTTGGAGAGCAGGGCGGTGGCTCCGCCACTTGTTTTGTCGATGAATGGAGCGGCACGACGGCCGGCGTTATCGAGAGATGTGACGACCGGCGCTATCTATAGCACAAGAATGATCGGCGTTCCGGCGGGATTGCGTGCTTTCACCCACTTCGGGGCGCATGGATAATAGGCGCCGTTTTTGGGAGACAGATAACTTGCGGGAATCCGGGCAGATCAGCGAGCAGGCAGACGGCCAGACCACCACCGGGGACGGTGCCGACAAGCCGAGGCTCGGCGTGCTGGTCGCGATGTGGCGCTTTGTGCGCCCCTACCGCTGGCAGATGGCGGCGGCGACGGTGGCGCTGGTGATCACCGCCATGGCGACACTGTCGATCGGCCAGGGGTTGCGGCTGCTGGTCGATCGCGGCTTCGGCGACGCCGGTGGCGCGGCACTGAACCAGTCGTTGCTGGTGGTGGGCGCGATGGTGGTACTGCTGGCGGCCGGCACCTTCGTCCGCTTCTTCCTGGTGTCGTGGATCGGCGAGCGCGTCAGTGCCGATCTGCGTCGCGCCGTGTTCGACCACCTGGTCGACCTTCACCCCGGCTACTTCGAGGCCAACCTCAGCGGCGAGATCCAGTCGCGCATCACCACCGACACCACGCTGCTGCAGACCGTGGTCGGTTCATCCGTCTCGGTCGCGCTGCGCAACCTGCTGATCATCATCGGCGGCGTCATCTGGCTGTTCGTCACCGATATCAAGCTGACGCTGATCGTCATGGTCAGCGTGCCGCTGGTGGTGATGCCGATCCTGATCTTCGGTCGCCGCGTGCGTGCGCTGTCGCGTTCGAGCCAGGACAAGGTGGCGGAGGTCGGCACCTTCGTCGGTGAGTCGATCAAGAACATCAAGGTGGTGCAGGCCTTCAACCACCAGCAGCTCGACAGCCGGCAGTTCGGTGCCCATGTCGAGGATGCGTTTGCGGTGTCGGTGCAGCGCATCCGCCAGCGCGCCTGGCTGACGGCGCTGGTGATGCTGCTGGTGATGGGAGCGGTGCTGGTGATGATCGGCATCGGCGGCCACGACGTCATCGCCGGCCGCATCACCACGGGTGAGCTGGCGGCCTTCGTCTTCTATGCGGTGATGGTGGCTGGCTCGGTCGGTGCCGTCAGCGAGGTTTACGGCGATCTGCAGCGCGCCGCCGGTGCCTCGGAACGCTTGCTGGAGTTGCTCGCCGTCTGCTCGCCGATCACCGTCGCCGCCGAACCGCAGCCGCTGCCCGAGCCGGTGCGCGGCGACGTGCGCATCGAGGCGGTGCGCTTCAGTTACCCGTCGCGACTCGAGGTGGCAGCCATCGACGGGCTGACGCTGCAGATTCCGGCCGGTCGCACCACGGCGCTGGTCGGCGCCAGCGGCGCCGGCAAGTCGACGCTGCTCGACCTGCTGCTGCGTTTCTACGACGTGCAGCAGGGGGCGATCCTGTTCGATGGCATCGACATCCGCCAGCTCGATCCGCTGGCGTTGCGCCGCCACATCGCGCTGGTACCGCAGCAGCCGGTGCTCTTCTCCGGGACGGTGCTTGACAACATCCTGTACGGTGCGCCGGAGGCAACGGAAGCCGAGGTGATCGCTGCGGCTGAAGCGGCCTACGCACACGCCTTCATCGAGAAACTGCCGCAGGGTTATCGCAGTTTTGTCGGCGAAGGCGGCGTGCGGCTCTCCGGCGGCCAGCGTCAACGCATCGCCATCGCCCGCGCGCTGCTGCACGATCCGGCGTTGCTGCTGCTCGACGAGGCGACCAGCGCGCTCGATGCCGAGAGCGAGTTCCAGGTGCAACGGGCACTGGAGCGGCTGATGCAGGGGCGCACCACGCTGGTGATCGCGCACCGGCTGGCGACGGTGGTGAAAGCCGACAACATCGTCGTGCTCGACCACGGTCGCCTCGTGGCGCAGGGGCAGCACCAGAAATTGCTGGAGGTGTCGGAGCTCTATGCGCGCTGGGCCAGCCTGCAGTTCGACCAGCCCCAGTTCGATCATCTCGAAGGCCCGGCCGTTGTCGTGTCCGGCCTGCATTGAACGCAACCGATTCGGCGGAGCGACTCCATGAAGTTTCCCGGCACTCATATCCTGTCGATCGGCCAGTTCGAGCGCGCCGACATCGACACCATCTTCGCGGTGGCCGACCGCATGGCGCCCTATGCACATCGCCGTCGCGTCACCCACGTGCTCGACGGTGCCATCCTCGGCAGCATGTTCTTCGAGGCGTCGACGCGCACCCGCGTCAGCTTCGGCTGCGCGTTCAACCTGCTCGGTGGCGAGGTGCGCGAGACCACCGGTTTCGAATCGACCTCGCTGGCCAAGGGTGAATCGCTGCGTGACACCGCGCGTGTTCTGTCCGGTTACAGCGACGTCATCGTCATGCGCCACCCGACGTCGGGTTCGGTCGCCGAGTTCGCCGCCGCCAGCCGCGTGCCGGTGATCAATGGCGGCGATGGCGCCAACGAACACCCGAGCCAGGCGCTGCTCGACCTCTACACCATTCGCAAGGAGATGCAGAGCCAGGGGCGCGACGGTGTCGACGGTCTCAGCATCGCCATGATCGGCGACCTCAGGTTCGGCCGCACCGTGCACTCGCTGTCGAAGCTGCTCTGCCTGTTCCGCGATATCTCGGTGACATTGATTTCACCGCGCGAACTGCGGATGCCGGGCGAGATCGTCGAGCAGTTGCGGCGCGCCGGCCATGCCGTGGTCGAATCGGATAATCTCGAACAGAGCCTCAACGTCGACATCGCCTACGCCACGCGGATCCAGGAGGAGCGTTTTGCCAGCCTCGACGAAGCGCTGCTCTATCGCGGCCGCTACCGCCTGAACAAAGAGGTCTACACGCAGTTCTGCAAGCCCAACACGGTGATCATGCACCCGCTGCCGCGCGACTCGCGCGCCGAGGCCAACGAACTCTCCAGCGATCTGGATGACAACCCCCACCTCGCCATCTTCCGCCAGGCCGACAACGGCGTGCTGGTGCGGATGGCGATGTTCGCGCTCATTCTCGACGTTGCCGACCAGGTCGATCGCCACGCGCGCGACGTCAACTGGTACACCGAACGCCGTTTCGATTGAGCGCGCCCGCTCTTCTGAGGATCTGGAGCCCACCGATGAAGGAGTCGTCGTTTGATCGCAAGGTCGACGTGCAGATCGAGCAGGAGCATCTGCTGCACGACGGCTTCATGAAAGTGCGCGAATACCGTCTGCGCCACCGCCGTTTCGACGGCAACTGGAGTCCGCTGCTGACGCGCGAGCTGGTGCAGCGCCGCGCCGCCGTCGGTGTGCTGCTGTTCGACCCGCGTCGCGATGAGGTGGCGCTGATCGAGCAGTTTCGTGTGGGTGCGCTGCGCGATGACAACCCCTGGCTGCTGGAGCTGGTGGCGGGGCTGCTCGACGTCGATGGCGAATCGCCGGAAGAGGTGGCGCGGCGCGAGGCGGTGGAGGAGGCCAACCGTGAAGTCGGCGCGCTCGAACCGATCGCCGAATATTTCTCCAGCCCTGGCGCCAGCAACGAATTCATCCATCTCTACTGCGGTCGTTGCGATCTGCAGGGTGCCGGTGGCGTGTTCGGGCTGGCCGACGAGGGCGAGGACATTCGCGTTTCGACGCTCTCCACGGATCGGGCCTTCGAACTACTCGACGGCGGCCACATCCGCAACGCGATGACGCTGATCGCGCTGCAGTGGCTGCGCCAGCACCGCCAGCGACTGCGGGAGTTGTGGGTGTGAAGCGCCGCAGCAACAGGCTGGACGCACTCCGGGAGCGGCGCGCTTGAGTCAGCTGCCCGAGAGTGCCGCGCCGAAACGCCAGGTTGGCCTGCTGCGTTCCGGTTTCGTCGTCAGCCTGATGACGCTGATCTCGCGCGTGATGGGGCTGCTGCGCGATGTCGCCTTCGCCGTCTTCATCGGTGCCGGCGGTGCCGCCGATCCGTTCTTCATCGCCTTCAAGATCCCCAACTTCCTGCGCCGGCTGTTCGCCGAAGGCGCCTTCGCGCAGGCCTTCGTGCCGGTGCTCTCCGAGTATCGCGAGCAGCGCAGTTTCGAGGAGGTGCGCGCGCTGATCGATCGCGTCGCCGGCGTGCTCGGTTCGTCGCTGATCGTGGTGACGCTGCTGGCGGTGGTCGCCGCGCCGCTGGTGACGGCGCTGTTCGCGCCCGGCTACATCGGCGACAGCAGCAAGTTCGATCTGACCGCCGACCTGTTGCGCATCACCTTTCCCTACCTGTTCCTGATCTCGATGACCGGCTTCTTCGGCGCGGTGCTCAACAGTTACGGCCGCTTCGGCGCGCCGGCCTTCGCGCCGGTGCTGCTCAATGTCTGCCTGATCATCTCGGCGGTGGTGGCGAGTCGCTGGTTCGCCGAGCCGACCTACGCGCTGGCGTGGGGTGTGCTGGTCGCCGGCGTCGTGCAGTGGCTGTTCCAGATGCCGTTCCTGGTGCGGCTGCAGCTGATGCCTCGGCCATGCTGGGACCTGCAGCACGAGGGGGTGCGGCGCATCCTCAAATTGATGGTGCCGGCGCTGTTCGGTGTCTCGGTCAGCCAGATCAACCTGCTGCTCGGCACCATCCTCGCCTCGTTCCTGCCCACCGGCTCGGTGTCGTGGCTCTACTACTCCGATCGCCTGTCGGAGCTGCCGCTCGGCATCTTCGCCATCGCCATTGCCACGGTGATCCTGCCCAGCCTGTCGCGCGATCGCGCCGGCACCCAGAGCGAGGCCTTCTCGCGCACGCTCGACTGGGCGCTGCGGCTGGTGCTGGTGGTGGCGCTGCCGGCGTCGGTGGCGCTGCTGGTGCTGGGGCGCTCGATCCTGACCGCGCTGTTCCAGTACCGCGAAACCACGGCCTTCGACGTGACGATGTCGGCCTATGCGCTGGCGGCGATCGCCAGCGGCCTGACTGCCTTCATGCTGATCAAGGTGCTGGCGCCCGGTTTCTACGCGCGCCAGGACCTGAAGACGCCGGTGCGGATCGGTGTCTTCACGATGGTCGCCAACATGGTGTTCAGCCTGATTCTGGTGATTCCGCTGCACCATTACTTCCGGCTCGGCCACGTCGGGCTGGCGCTGGCCACCGCGCTGGCGGCCTGGCTCAACGCCGGCCTGCTGCTGCGCGGGTTGCTGCGCAGCGGGGTTTACCGTCCGGCTGCCGATTCGCGGCAATTCGTTGCCCGCTTGCTGCTGGCGACGCTGGTGATGGGGCTCGCTCTGTGGTGGTTCGACCCCGAACCGGCGCAGTGGCAGTCGTGGCCGTGGTGGCAGCGGCTGGGGGTGTTGCTGGCGCTGTGCGGCGGTGGCATGGCGCTGTACGGGGCGCTGCTCACCGCCACCGGGCTGCGCTGGCGCGCGCTGAGAAGCCCGAAAGCCGGGTAAGAAGATGGAAGGTGAAGGCCAGGCAACTGCCCCGGGTGCAGGGCGCGGCGAGCAGCGCCCCTGCGGTTCGGTCGGTCCGTTGTCGTAGGGTATACTCCGCACCTTTCTGCCACCCGCTCGCTGCCATCCGTTCGTCGATGCCTCCTGCTCGGCGCCGTCTGCCGAGCCCATCGATTCCGTTGAGGCCAATACCCCGACGCCATGGAGCTGATTCGCGGTCTGCACAACCTGCGTCCCCGCCATCGCGGCTGCGTGGTCACCACCGGCGCGTTCGACGGCATGCACCTCGGCCATCAGGCGGTGTTGCGTCAGCTGCAGCAGACCGGGCGTGAACTCGGGTTGCCGACAGCGGTGGTGCTGTTCGAACCGCTGCCGCGCGAATTCTTCGCGGCGCACGAAGCGCCGGCGCGGCTGATGAACTTCCGCGAGAAGTTTGCCGCCATCCGCGCGCTCGGTATCGACCGCGTGCTGCGCGTGCGCTTCAACCAGATGCTGGCCGACATGGGAGCCGAGCGCTTCGTGCGCAGCGTCTTCGTCGACGGCCTCGGCGCGCGCTTCATCGCGATGGGTGACGACCAGCACTTCGGTCGCAATCGCGAGGGCAATTTCGCGCTGATGCAGCGGCTGGGCGAGGAGCTTGGTTTTACGGTTGCCGCCGCCGAGACGGTCGAGATCGATGGCGAGCGCATCAGCAGCACGCGCATTCGCGCTGCGCTGGCGCAGGCCGATTTCGCACTGGCCGAGCGACTGCTCGGCAAGCCGTTCGCGATGGGTGGTCGCGTCATGCAGGGCAAACAGCTCGGCCGCACGATTGGCGTGCGCACGGCCAATCTGCAGCTCTACCGCCGCAGTTCGCCGCTGGCCGGTGTCTACACCGTCGAGGTGCGCGGCGTGGACGGAGCCGGGGGCGCGCGACTGCTGCCCGGCATCGCCAACATCGGTACGCGACCGACCATCGGCGACCTGACCCGCGCCATCCTTGAAGTACATCTGCTCGATTTTGACGGTGACCTTTACGGTCGCACCATCGAGGTGGTGTTCCGCAACAAGGTGCGCGACGAACGCACCTTTGTATCGGTGCAGGCGCTGGCCGAGCAGATCCATCGCGACATTGCCGTCGCGCGCGAGCAGTTCGCGGCAACAAACCACTGAGACCGGCTAACACTTCTGTCAGACACGAGTTCATGAGCGACGACAAACAGAGCTACAAGCAGACCCTGAACCTGCCGGAAACCGCGTTTCCGATGAAGGCCAACCTGGCGCAGCGCGAGCCTGAATTTCTGGCGAAATGGCGCGAGCAGAATCTCTACCAGGTGATTCGCGACGCGCGTGCCGGCCGCGTGAAGTTCGTGCTGCACGACGGCCCGCCCTATGCCAACGGCGAGATTCACATCGGCCACGCCGTCAACAAAATCCTGAAGGACATCATCGTCAAGGCGAAGACGCTGAGCGGCTTCGACGCGCCCTATGTGCCGGGCTGGGACTGCCACGGCCTGCCGATCGAGCTGAACGTCGAGAAGAAGGTCGGCAAGCCGGGCGTCAAGGTCGACGCCGCCGCATTCCGCCAGCACTGCCGCGACTACGCGCGCAAGCAGGTCGACGGCCAGCGCGAGGATTTCAAGCGGCTCGGCGTCATCGGCGACTGGGACAAGCCGTACCTGACGATGAATTTCAAATTCGAGGCCGACCAGATCCGCGCGCTCGGCCGCATCGTCGCCAACGGCCATCTGCACAAGGGCTTCAAGCCGGTGCACTGGTGTCTCGACTGCGCCTCTGCGCTGGCCGAGGCCGAGGTCGAGTACAAGGAGAAGATGTCGCCGTCGATCGACGTCGCCTTCGACGCCGTGCATCGCACCGACCTGCTGCAGCGCATGAACGCGCCGGTCGATCTGCCCGGCACCGCCGCCATCGCGATCTGGACCACGACGCCGTGGACGCTGCCGGCCAACCTCGCCGTCAGCGTGCATCCGGAGCTCGACTACGTGCTGGTGCGCTTCGAACTCGATGGCAAGGCGTGGCTGCTGGTGCTGGCCGAAGCGCTGGTCGCTTCGGTGATGCAGCGCTGCGGCGTCGAGCAGTACGAAGTCGTCAGCCGCGCCAAGGGTGCGGTGCTGGAGCATCTTCCGCTGCGGCATCCATTCATTGATCGTCAGGTGCCCGTGATCCTTGGCGAGCACGTCACCACCGACAGCGGCACCGGCGCCGTCCACACCGCGCCCGGTCACGGCGAGGATGACTTCGTCGTCGGCAAGAAGTACGGCCTCGACGTTTACAACCCGGTCGGCGGCAACGGCGTCTATCTGCCGGATACGCCGCTGTTCGCCGGCGAGCATGTGTTCAAGGCCAACGACGCCATCGTCGAACTGCTCGGCGAACGCGGCGCGCTGCTGCACCACGAGCGCTACCAGCACAGCTACCCGCACTGCTGGCGCCACAAGACGCCGATCATCTTCCGCGCCACGCCGCAGTGGTTCATCAGCATGAGTCAGGCCGGTTTGCTCGACCGCGCGCTCGACTGCTCCGACAACGTCGAGTGGATGCCGTCGTGGGGCAAGGCGCGCATCGACGGCATGATGCAGGGGCGCCCCGATTGGTGCATCTCGCGCCAGCGCACCTGGGGCGTGCCGATCGCGCTGTTCGTACACAAACAGACCGCCGAGCTGCACCCGCGCACGGCCGAGCTGATCGAGCAGGTGGCGTTGCTTGTCGAGCAGAAGGGGATTGACGGTTGGTTCGCGCTCGACGCGAGCGAACTGCTCGGCAGCGATGCCGCGAATTACGACAAGGTGACCGACACGCTCGACGTCTGGTTCGACTCCGGCGTCACCCACTTCGCCGTGCTGAAACAGCGTGAAGAGCTGCAATACCCGGCCGATCTCTACCTCGAAGGTTCCGACCAGCATCGCGGCTGGTTCCAGTCGTCGCTGCTGACGGCGGTCGCGATCAACGGCAACGCGCCTTATAAAGGTGTACTGACGCACGGCTTCACCGTCGATGCGCAGGGTCGCAAGATGTCGAAGTCGCTTGGCAATGTCATCGCGCCGCAGCAGGTGATGAAGACACTCGGCGCCGACATCCTGCGGCTGTGGGTTTCCGCGACCGATTATCGCAACGAGATGACCGTCTCCGACGAGATCTTCAAGCGCACTGCCGACAGCTACCGCCGCATCCGCAACACCGCGCGCTTCCTGCTCGCCAACCTGAACGGTTTCGATCCGGCGCAGCATCTGCTGCCGACCGATCAGCTGCTGGCGCTCGACCGCTGGATCGTCGATGCCGCCGCGCGTCTGCAGTGTGACGTTGTTGCCGCCTACGACGCCTATCAGTTCCACCTCGTCTATCAGAAGGTGCACAACTTCTGCGTGGTCGAGTTGGGCAGTTTCTATCTCGACGTGATCAAGGATCGCCAATACACGACGGCGAGCGATTGCGTCGCACGGCGCTCGGCACAGACCGCGTTGTATCGCATCGGCGAGGCGCTGGTGCGCTGGATCGCACCGGTGCTGAGCTTCACCGCCGAGGAGATCTGGGCCTACCTGCCGGGCAAGCGTAGCGACACCGTTTTCACCGCCGAGTGGTATGACGGACTCAGCGAATTGCCGGCCGATGCAGCGCTTGGCGATGACTTCTGGCAGCAGCTGATGGCGATGAAGGGGGCCGTGAACCGAGTGCTCGAAGGTCAGCGTAAAGAGGGGCTGATCGGCGGCGCACTGGAAGCCGAGGTGACGTTGTATGCCGACGGTGAACTGCAGCAGCGACTGCTGGCGCTCGGCGACGAGTTGCGCTTTGCACTCATTACCTCCTACGCGCAGGTCAAACCGGCAAACGAGGCGGGCGATGCCGTCGCCACCGAGATCGAGGGGCTGTCTGTGCGTGTGGTCAAGAGCGCACATGCCAAGTGCGTGCGCTGCTGGCATCACCGCGAGGATGTCGGTGCCTACACCGACCATCCGGAGCTGTGCGGGCGCTGTGTCGACAATGTCGCCGGCAGTGGCGAAGCGCGGCGGTTTGCCTGAGCCGGACCGACCCCTCCGCCCTTCGGGCACCTCCCCTACTTCGCAGGGGAGGACCGAGTCTCCCCCTGCGAAGTAGGGGGAGTGCCCCGTAGGGGCGAGGAGGTCCGCCTTTGAACAACGATCGGAACTGATATGCAACTACCCTGGAAGTGGTACTCCCTCTCGCTGCTGGTGATCGTGCTCGATCACATCGCCAAGTGGGCGGCCAGCAGCATGTTGACCTACGGCGTGCCGGTCGAGGTGTTGCCGTTCTTCAACCTGATGCTGGCGCACAACAGCGGCGCCGCGTTCAGTTTTCTCAGCGACGCCGGCGGCTGGCAGCGCTGGCTGTTCACGGCGATTGCCATCGGCGTCAGCATCTTCCTGGCGCACTGGCTGCGGCGCGCGCAGGGGCAGCGACTACTGTGCTGGGCACTGGCGCTGATTCTCGGCGGCGCGCTCGGCAATCTGATCGACCGCGTGCTGCTCGGTTACGTCGTCGACTTCATCTCGCTGCACTATGCCGGCAACTATTTCCCGGCGTTCAACATCGCCGACAGCGCCATCAGCATCGGCGCCGGTCTGCTGATCCTCGACATGTTCCTCAACCCGCACAACCACGACGACGGCAAGCAGCGCGCGGACAAAAAGAAGCGCGCAGACAACAAGCAGCCCTCGAACCCATCGTCGTCCTGAGAATTCGCCATGAGCCAGCTGTCCATCGGACCCGCCACCCGCGTCACGCTCCACTTCTCGCTCGGCCTCGAAAGTGGCGAACTGGTCGACTCCACGTTTGACGCCAAACCAGCCACCTTCGACATTGGCGATGGCAACCTGCTGCCCGGCTTCGAGCGCCGTCTGTTCGGCCTGCAGGCGGGTCAGCGCGGCGAGTTCCGCGTGGCGCCAGAGGATGCCTTCGGTCAGCCCAGCCCGGCCAACGTGCAGCACTTCGCCCGCAGCCAGTTCACCGGCACCGAGCTGGCCGAGGGGCTGGTGATCTCGTTTGCCGATGCGCAGAATTCCGAGCTGCCCGGCGTGGTGAAATCCTTCGACGATGAGACAGTGGTGGTCGACTTCAACCACCCGCTGGCAGGCCTGACGCTGTTGTTCAGCGTCGAGATCGTCGACGTGCAACCGGCGCAACAGTGAGGAGGAGGCCGACATGAGTGACCGCCCAACGGTACAACTGGGGCTTCAACTGGCCAATCCGCGCGGCTTCTGCGCCGGCGTCGACCGCGCCATCGAGATCGTCAACCGCGCACTGGAGCGCTTCGGCGCGCCGATCTACGTCCGTCACGAAGTGGTCCACAACAAGTTTGTCGTCGACGACCTGCGTGAACGCGGTGCCATCTTCGTCGACGAGCTGGAAGAGGTGCCGGACGGTGCCATCGTCATCTTCAGCGCCCACGGCGTTTCGCAGGCAGTGCGCCGCGAAGCTGATGGTCGCAGCCTGAAGGTGTTCGATGCCACCTGCCCGCTGGTGACCAAGGTGCATATCGAGGTCACGCGTTACTCCCGCCTCGGCCAGGAGTGCATCCTGATCGGCCACGCCGGGCACCCGGAAGTCGAGGGGACCATGGGACAGTACGATCGCAGCGCCGGCGGCGAGATCTATCTGATCGAAGACCTCGGCCAGGTGGCGGCGCTGCGGGTACGCAACCCCGAGCAGCTTGCTTACGTCACCCAGACCACGCTGTCGATGGACGATACGGCACAGATCATCGACGCGTTGCGCGTCCGCTTTCCGGCCATCCAGGGGCCGCGCAAGGACGATATCTGCTACGCCACGCAGAACCGCCAGGACGCGGTGAAAACCCTCGCCACCGACTGCGATCTGGTGCTGGTGGTCGGCTCCCCCAACAGCTCCAACTCCAACCGCCTGCGCGAGCTGGCCGAACGGATGGGCGCCCAGGCCCACCTGATCGACTCCGCCGCCGACATCGACCCGGTCTGGCTGGCCGGCAAGACTCGCATCGGTATCACTGCCGGCGCCTCGGCGCCGGAGATGCTGGTGGCCGAGGTAGTGGCGCGGCTGCAGATGCTGGGCGCCGACGTGCCGGTGGAGGCGGAGGGAATTCTCGAGAACATCACATTTTCGTTGCCGCGGGAGTTGCGGTGGGTGTGATACCCGCTGTGGCGGCGGGAGTTTCTCTCGGCTTCTTGCCCTCCTTACTCCGCGCACTCACTGGCGCCAGACGCCAATTTTTCGATCCGGGCCCGGCCACTGCGTGCGATCACCAGCCTGTAAGGGTTGAGTTGCTGAGCAGTTGGGCACAGGTACAGGCTTCCGGCTTGAAAAGCGCCATTCGGTAGCACGCTGCGACCATCTGCACGATAGGTCACCAGTCGTTGCAGCGGGGTGTTGCCTCGAATACGTAAGCCGGGGATGGGTTGCTGGACATAAATGATGGTGTCCTCTGTCTCTGGCAGACCATTGTTGTTGCGATCGAAGAACACCTGCCAACCCTCCTCCCAGCGAGCATTTGGTGTGCTCAGGCTGACGTGGCCGGCGCGCTTGACCGCCTCGCTGCGAGCCAGTGAGAGCGAGCGTGTCAGCAGGTCAAGCCCCGTTTCCAGGCGGTGGCGGTCGACCCAGCGGAGCAGGCTCGGGAAGGTGGTGGCTGCCAGAAGGGCCGCAATCACCAAGGCGATTAGTAGTTCAATGAGGGTGAGACCATTCGTTCGCGACATGGGATCCGTCCATGGATTCGAGTGTGTGGAGAAAGTCCCTGTTCCTTGGGAGCGAGGGCGACACTGGTGCGCGTCTGGTCTGTTGTCAAGTCGTCAGTGGTCGGTTTTGAGAGGTCGGGCACGATCGACTGCTTTACCGTTTATCTTCAATTCTCCCCCTTTATCGCACTGCGACTGACTGCGGTGGTGAGGGTGTCTACCCTACTCTCACATTCGAACCTAATGCTGGAGCTTTCCATGGCTCGTCGAGTCCGGGTCGTCGGGTTTACCCTGTTCGAGCTGATAGTCACCCTGGCCATTGCTACGATCCTTATGGGGATTGCTGTCCCGGGCTTCGTATCCATCATGCGGAGCAATCGCGCGGAAGTGCAGGTTTCCACGCTCGTCAGCAGCCTCAATTTTGCCCGCTCCGAAGCGGTCAAGGTGAGGGGGAGCGTGGTCGTAGCGCCAGACGTTGCAGGGACCGAATGGGAAGGCGGGTGGAGGGTCTGGTGGGATCGAAATGAGGACGGCACGTTCAACGGCAGCGATGTTGTTCTGCGCACTTATCCCGCCTTCTCGGGCGAGACAACGCTGAGTAGTGACGAGGCGACAGTCACCTTCAACCGCACTGGTGCTGCTGCTGCCACTGTGGGCTTTGAGTACCGGGTAGGCACAGGTCACTGCCGGCTGGAGCGAGATGTTGCTGTCAGTATTCTTGGGCGAGTGACCACCACGAGGAGAGACTGTTCATGACGATTGCCGTCCGTCGTAGGCAGAGAGGGCTTGGTCTGATCGAGGTCCTGGTTGCGTTGTTTGTCATGGCAATTGGTGTGCTCGGTGCAGCGGCGATGCAGCTCAATGCATTGCGATTCAATCAGTTCGCATCCGAACGATCCCAGGCAACCTTTCTGGCGTACGAGATCGCTGATCGCATGCGTGCAAACCGCGAGGCCGCGTTGTCCGGCAGTTACAACATTGCGCTCACCGCGCCGGCGCCAGCTGGCGACAGTGTGCCGGCGCAGGACCTGCAGCAGTGGAAGAGCGATCTTGCCGGCCGCCTGCCTGGAGGCCAGGGTGCGATTACCCGGCAGGGCAGCCTCTTCACGATTCGCGTGGATTGGAGTGAGGCTCGTATACCGGGCGCCCAGGGAGAAGGTGAGCCTCGGGGCGAATTTGTCTTCTTGACGGAGCTGTAGCGATGAAAAAGAGCAGGACATTGTCTCGTTCCGTTACGCAGCGTGGTCTCAGCCTGGTGGAGTTGCTGATTGCCATGACGCTGGGAGTGTTGCTGGCCGTGGCGCTGGTGCAGTCCTATTTGGCGAGTCGTGGTGTTTTCGGTATGCAGGATTCAGTGTCTCGACTGCAGGAAGGGGGGCGCTTCGCTCTCGGCTATGTGTCGGAAGACGTCCGGATGGCAGGTTTTGTTGGTTGCCCTTCGATCGATCGAGTGTTTTTTTTCAGTGACCATGCGAGCAGCGGATTTGATTCCGACACAATTATCCGATCGCAGAACAATGTTGCTGCCGGCAATGCCAGAGGGGCCATTCCCGGTAGTGATGTATTGATTATTCGGAAGGCGGTCGGCGAGGGGCGCCCTGTAATGGCGGCCAGTGGCAGTGGAGACGATGCCGAACTGCAGGTTGGTGGCGGGGCTGCAGTTGCGGAAGGAACATTATTGATCGTCAGCAATTGCATCTCGACGGATATTTTCTCCACGGTGGGTAACTCATCTACATCGGGTACTCCCCCAACTACCACGGTCACCGCAAACCGGCTTACCGATACCTATGGCATTGACGCCGAAGTGTTTGGGTACGAAGTGATTGAGTATTTCGTTGCCGATACGGGGCGGGGAACCAGGGCGTTATTTGTTGATCGTTCAGGTGATGTGCAGGAGCTTGTAGAGGGTGTGGAGAATCTGCAGATTGAGTTTGGGCTGGATTCCAGCGGCAATGACCGCGCTGCAGACAGTTACGACGCAGCACCGACCAATTGGAATCAGGTGGTCAGCGTGCGCATCAATATGCTGCTGCAGAGCAATAGCGATACGGTCATTCCAAGTTCTGGTGAGCAGGCACAGAGTATCCAGTTCATGGGAAATGACGTGGTAGCCGATGGTCGGCTGAGGCAGGTGTTCAGCTCCACTGTGGCAATTCGCAACCGTCTCCCATGAAGGAGGTTGTCATGGCTAAATTGAATGTCGATGTTTCCGGTCAGCGAGGTGCTGCATTGGCGCTCGCTCTGGTATTCATGTTGTTGTTGACTCTGCTCGGCGTGGGTGCAATGCAATCCTCGTCGCTGCAGGAGCGGATGGCCGGCAACGTTCGCGATTCGAATGTTGCGTTCCAGTCAGCGGAGGCTGCGGCTCGTGCTGCGGAGGAAATCCTGCAGGGCGCGACGCTCGGCAGTTTCAACGGTTCGAACGGGCTCTATCCATTCTGTGGGGGCGGTACCTGCACGACACCGGATTGGCAGGACACGGCCTCTACGGGCTGGCGTGAGCGTGCCGCGACCCCCGCCGCCATAACCGGGGCCAGTCAGCAACCTGAGTTCATCATCGAAGAGATACCGGCGATTGTCGATCCGACCGGCAGTCTCGCTGCGGATGAGCCGGGCCAGACGCTGGAGTTCTACCGGATTACCGCGCGTGGTTATGGAATCAGCGACAGCACCATGGCGGTCATACAGGTCATGTATCGCCGCAATTGATCACACAAGTACTGGATTGCTTTTTTAATGCTCGAGTTTTTGAGCCTGTTATGAGGGGCCAGATAATGGGTGCTGCCTGCAAGCGAGTAAGGGAGTTCCTGTCGAAGGGAAGGCGGGGAGTTTTCGGTGCGGCGCTGACATTGGGCTTGCTTGTAGGCCAGCAAGCCACCGCTGAGCCGGCTCAGGCCCCGCTGTTTGTTGCCAAGTATGTCCCGGGCAACCTGGCGCTGGTGCCATCCGTCGAGTGGCCCACCATTCTCAGCATGGCCAACCTGGGGAACTACACCGACGCCACCGTCTACACCGGCTATTTTGATGCCGGGAAATGTTACCGCTATCAGAACAGCGGTGCGGCAACCAGCCACTTCTACCCCGTCTCCCTTACAGGCAATCGTCGCTGCACCACGGCGGGCTACTGGAGCGGAAACTATCTGAACTGGGCTACGACACAGACCATTGATCCATTCCGCTCGGCATTGACCGGCGGTTACCGCGTGATCGATACCCCGACCGAAACCGTTCTCGAGAAGGCGCGGCATACTGGGCAGAGCGAGACAGGCCGTCGCAGCCTCTCTGGCGCCACGGCGGTCAATCGTGCAACCGGGGCGGTCGGTTCATCGACGAATTGGGCTGCCTTTTTCACGCGCATTGATGGCCTTGGCAATCGCATGTACTTCTCGCGGCGAAACAATGACCTCTATGGCTCGCCGACCGTTGTGCACTACAACCCAAGTACTCATGACCTGAGTGGCTCGACTGCTGACAACACCGTTTATGAGGTTTACGTGCGGGTCAGGGTTTGCGATGAGGCGGTCGGTCTTGAGGCGAATTGCAGGCAGTATTCGCAGGGCTACAAGCCGGAGGGTTTGATTCAGGAGTACTCCCAGCAGATCCGCTACAGTGTATTCGGATACCTGAACGACCATGATCAGCAGCGCGATGGCGGCGTGCTGCGGGCCAACCAGAAGTTCGTGGGGCCGATTGTTCCGTTGCCCGGGGGTGGTGAGGAGAGCAATCCGAATGCCGAGTGGGATGCCGACACTGGCGTGTTCGTCGTTAACCCCAATCCTGATGATGCAACCGCTACGCAGACCTACTTCGGGACCACGGTCAGTAATAGCGGAGTGATCAATTATCTAAATAAATTTGGTCAGTTGACCAACAATAACCACAAGAGCAATGACCCCGTCAGTGAGCTCTTTTACACGGCCATTCGTTACTTCAAGAATCTGGGGTGCGTGCCTGAGTACGCTACCCGGTATCCGACACATAATAGTGCTCCCAATGCTGCCACCCGGGCACAGTGGGTCGATGGATTCCCTGTAATCCGAGATGAGGATTGGCAGGATCCCATAGAGCATCGCTGTCAAAAGAATGTGATTCTCGGTATCGGCGATACCAATACACATGCTGATAGAAACTTGCCGGGCGCTGTGCGTAACAGTGGCCGGGAGCCGACGTTACCCGGAGCTGTTTCAGGCGATGATACCGTCAATGTCAGGACGGCTACGGAGAGACTTGAGCTGCTGGAAGGAGTTGGTCTTAATGCGGGCAATACGACCGAGCTGGGTACGTGTTGCAGCAACAACTCCGCCTATATTGCCGGACTGGCCTACGATTCCCATGCGGGCGATATACGTCCGGAAGCTGAGATGCCGGGGCGCCAGTCAGTCTCCACCTACTGGGTGGATGTGCGCGAGAATGGCGTGCTGCGTGGGCCGTCCACCAATCAGTACTGGTTGGCTGCGAAGTATGGCGGGTTTCTTGTCCCCGAAAACTATTTGCCCTATGAGCGTACCGAGGCGCTGCCCGATTCGTGGTGGAGTGATGGGGACACGCTTGCAACGGACACGCAAGGGGCACAGGCTCGCCCCAGAAATTTCTTTGTTGCCAGTGATGCGGCAGCGATGGTTGCCAGCCTGCGAAGCGCCTTTGCAAACATCGTGGCGGACATGCAGGCGTCCAGCTCGTCCGTCGCGGCCAACTCGACCCGGCTCGATACCGAAACACTTATCTATCAGGCGAGCTTCAATGCCAGAGACTGGTCGGGGCGTATCCGTGCCTTTTCGCTGAATCCGGGCGACGGCTCTATCGATGAGATGGAATGGGATACAAACGCCAGCGGCACCTTTGCGTTGCCGGACGCTCGGAATATCTTTACCGCTTCAGGTACTCCGGGTACCACGACAACGACAGGCATCGATTTCAGTTGGCTGACACTTCCATCCGCGCAGCAGGGAATGCTGCAGCCTTCAGATACCCGTGGCCAGGATCGACTCAATTGGTTGCGTGGGGTTCGTACTCAGGAGGGCGCCGGCGGGTTGAGGGAGCGTAACTATCTGCTCGGTGATGTGGTCAATTCCGATCCGGCATTTGTCGGAAGAACCGAGGATTTTGGCTATAGCCGCCTCGCTGGAGATGAAGGCAGCAGTTACGGGGCGTTCCTGACGAGCAAGGCTTCCCGTCGAAGCATGCTGTACGTCGGTTCGAATGCCGGCATGTTGCATGGGTTTGATGCCTCCGCTGGCCAGGAGATATTTGCCTACGTTCCGTTGGGAGTGTTTCCCAATTTGCATGAGCTGACGGCACCCGATTATCAGCATCGATATTATGTGGATGGTTCACCGCGTGCCGGCGATGCCTACATCGGCGGAAGCTGGCGGACCGTTCTGCTGGGCTCTACCGGAGCCGGCGGTCGCTCGGTGTTCGCGCTGGATGTTTCCAATCCGGACAGCATGGGGTCGAACAGGCTGATGTGGGAGTTCTCGACGGATGCGGCGGATGAGCATCAGCTGGGCTTTGCCATGAGTCAGCCGGTTCTTGCCCGCGTTGAGGCGGATGTCGGGGGCGGGACCGGATGGGTGGCGATATTCGGCAATGGATATGAAACAGGTGCTTCAGCCAAGCTCTTTGTCGTAAACCTCTCCAATGGCAATTTGGTGACTGTTATAGAGGTTGGCGAAGCAGGCGAGGCAGGAGTATTGAACGGTCTCTCATCTGTTGTTCCGGTTGATATCAATAACGACCGCATCACCGATTATGTGTATGCGGGCGATCTGCAGGGCAATATGTGGCGCTTCGATTTGACCGGCGCCGCTGTCGCCGGCTGGAGTGCAAGCCGGCTGTTCCATGCGGTGGACGGCAGTGAGGAGGCGAGCCCTCAGGCGATCACCTCCCGCCCGGCAGTTGGTCGGCATCCGGAAGGCGGCTTGATGGTCTATTTCGGTACCGGAAAGTACTTTGAGCCGGGCGATGCCACTGTTGCCGAGGATCCACAGATTCAAACGTTCTACGGAATTCGGGACCTCAATGGAGCGGAGGTGGAGCGCGGTTCTCTGAGAGAACAGAGCATTATCTTTGAGGGTCCTGGTGTTCTGTCCGAGGAGGATGGCGTTACCGAGTTGACGGAAGTGTCTGTGCGAGCTGTCAGCAATGTCGGAGGCGATACGGCACCTGCATCCGGATGGCTGATTGATCTCGTGCCGCCTTCGGGTCTTGCCCAGGGAGAGCGCGTGGTTTCGACTCCGATAGTGCGTTTTGGTCGCATCATCTTCACATCGATTATTCCAACCGAGGACCCATGCGATTTCGGTGGTACAAGTTGGCTGATGGAGTTGGATGCCGTGACAGGAGGGCGGCTCATTTACTCTGTGATAGATGTCAACAACGATGGCGAGATCAACGAGGCGGATTTCATTACGTTGCCAAACGGAGAGAGAGTGCCGGTCAGTGGTAAATCGAGTGGGGAGATGATTGATACCCCCGGTATCGTTGGAGCCGGTGAAGTGGAGTACAAATATACATCCGGCTCCAGCGGTACGATCGGCGTGATTCGGGAGAGAGGGGCGAGCGATGTGCTTGGGCGTCAATCGTGGAGACAGCTGAGATGAGAAGCCAGAAATCAACGGGGCGTTTCAGTGCCGGTGCCATGGCGGGGTTCACGCTGGTCGAATTGATGGTGGTTGTGGTCATTGTTGCCATCATCGCGGCGATAGCTGTTCCTTCATACCAGGAGTATGTTGCCAAGACGCGACGTGGAGAGGCCGCGGCAGCTTTGATGGAGGCGGCGCAAGCGCTCGAGCGTTACTACACGACCAATGGACGTTATGTGACTACTGCCGGTGGTTCGACGCTGCCATCGGTCTTCCCTACTCAAGTACCTGCTTCGGGAACGGCGTATTACACGATCGCGGCGGTGAGTGCCAGCAATAATGCCTACCTGTTGCAGGCCACACGCTCGGGCATCATGAGCGGCGATGATTGCGGGAATTTCCGTCTTGATCAGGCAGGCACCAAAACGCTGAACGGAAAAGCTTCCGGGAAGCCGGATGAGCACTGCTGGCGCCGTTGATCCGGTGCTGGCTGAGGGTTTGGTGTGCTGTACCCGGTGGAGAAATTGGATTTCTCCACCTCGTGATCAACTTTCGTCCCGATCCAACCCCAACTTCTGCAACCGATACCGCAACTGCCTGAAGGTCATTCCCAGTGCTTTCGCGGTATTGGTGCGGTTCCAGCGGTGCTTCTCCAGTGCCTGCAGCAGCAGGTTCTTCTCTATCTCTTCCAGATAGGCCTCAAGCGATTCAAAACCATCCATCGACAGCGGCGCGCCGCTTGTCGGTGCGGTGTCATTCCCATTGCCATCGGTGGTTGTGGAATGTGTGGCGGACGGAAGCTGCAGATCACGTGCGTGGATGCGGTCGCCTTCACAGAGCGTGTAGGCGCGTTCGAGGATGTTCTCCAGTTCGCGCACGTTGCCGGGGAAGTCGTAGCTCTTGAGTGCGTCGACGGCATCGTCGCTGAGGGTTGGCTTCGGCAGTTGCCACTCGGCGGCGAGCTGTTTCAGTGAGTGGTCGGCCAGCAGCGGGATGTCGGCCTTGCGTTCGCGCAGGCTCGGTACGTGGATCTCGATGACGTTGAGGCGATAGAAGAGATCGCTGCGGAAACGGCCCTGGTCCATCTCCTGTTTCAGGTCCTTGTGGGTGGCGCTGAGGATGCGCACGTCGACCGCCACTTCGGTGTTGGAACCCACCTTGCGCACGCTTTTCTCCTGGATGGCGCGCAGCAGTTTCACCTGCATTGCCAGCGGCAGGTCGGCCACTTCGTCGAGGAACAGCGTGCCGCCGTTGGCTGCTTCGAACAATCCCTTCTTCTCTTCGTGCGCGCCGGTGAAGCTCCCTTTGACGTGGCCGAAGAATTCGCTCTCCATCAGTTCGGACGGTATCGCGCCGCAGTTGACCGGTACGAATGGCGCGCTGGTGCGTGGGCCGTTGGCGTGGATCAGGCGTGCCACCACCTCCTTGCCGCTGCCTGATTCACCGCTGATGTAGATCGGCGCCTGGCTGCGCGCGACCTTGGCGATCTGTTTGCGCAGATCGATGATGGCGGTGGTGTCACCGATCAGCTGCACGGCGTTGCCGTAGCCGATCGGTTCGCTGTGCTCTTCGAGGCGCAGGCTGCTATGGATCAGGTTGCGCAGCCGTTCGAGGTCGATCGGCTTGGTGAGGAAGTCGAAGGCGCCGGCTTTCAGCGCGTCGATGGCGGTGTCGACGCTGCCGAACGCCGTGATCATCGCCACCGGCGTGTGCGGGCAGTGGCGCTGGATGTGCTGGATCAGATCGAGCCCGGTGCCGTCCGGCAGCTTCATGTCGGTCAGGCAGAGGCTGAAGTCGCGCTCCTGCAGCCGTGCCTTCGCCTCGGTCAGCGAGGCGGCGGCGACGGTTGCCAATCCCATGCGGCCGACGGTGATTTCGAGCAGTTCGCGAATGTCCGGTTCGTCGTCGACGATCAGTATCGCCAGCTTCTTTTTCATCTGTTCTCTGGTTCCTGGTCGTTATTCGTTGATCAGCGGGCGGCGATCCGGGTGCGAGAAGCTTAACCGGAAGCAGCTGCGGCCATCGTTGCTGCGCAGCCAGGCGAGTCGGGCCTGGTTGATTTCGCACAGTTCGCGCGCGATGTAGAGGCCGAGGCCGTTGCCCTTGGCTTCGGTGGTGAAGAAGGGTTCGAACACCTTCTCGTGCTCGCTGCTGGGAATGCCGGGGCCATTGTCGATCACATCCAGTCGCGCCACGCCTGCGCTGTTCCTCCCTGTCCGCAGCTCGGCGTGGGCGATGCCGGTCGCCATCTCGCTGTAGCGCAGCGCATTGTCGAGCAGGTTGGTCAGTACCTGGCCGAGCTGGCTGGCATCGACATTGACCTCGCTGACCTGGGTGCAGTCGATGCGGATATCACCCGGTATATCGCGCCCCTGCTGATAGTCGCGCACGAATTCGGGGAGCCACTGCCGCAGGTCGATGCGCTGCGGATTCGGCGGCGTGCGCCGCGACAGCTGCAGGATGCTCTCGATGATGTTGTTCATGCGCCGGGTGTGATTCAGCACGATGTCGCCGAGACGGCGATCGGCGGCAATGAGGTCAGTCGATTCCAGCAGCAGTTGCGTGGCGTGGCTGGCCGCGCCGAGCGGATTGCGGATCTCGTGCGCGATGCTGGCGGTCAGTCGTCCCAGCGCCGCCAGCTTGAGTTGTTGCGCGCGCTGCGCGATCTGGCCGTGGTCTTCGAGGAAGATGACGGTGTCGGTATCGCTCTCTTCGTTGAGGGGTGTGAAGCGCGCGATCAGTTCGGGGCCGCCGTGGCCGAGCTGTAGTGGTGGCTGGTAGAAGTAGGGGTTGTCGCGCCAGCCCCGCAGCTGGTCATGCAGCGGTTGCATCAGCGGCACGGTCAGCCCCTGTTCGAGCGAGTGGCGCAGCGCGCCGGCGTCGAGCAGCTCGGTGGCGGCGTCGTTCATCATCTTGATGCGCCCGGCGTCGTCGACCACGAGGATGCCGGTGCGCATGCGCTGCACGATCAGCGTGTTGAGGTTCTGCAGCTTGCTGACATCGGCCGCGCGCTGCAGTGCCAGCAGCTGCGTGGTGCGCAGCCGTTGCGACAGGAACTGGAACGAGATCGACGTGGCGAAGGCGAGGATGCCGAGCGTCGCGCAGGTCAGCAGGCTGCCGGTGCCGTCCTGCTGGCGGGTGATCAGGTAGAAGGTATCGCCGAGCAGCGCCAGTGTCGCGATCGCAGCCACCAGCAGTGCCAGCTGGCGGCGCAGCAACATTCCCGCGGCCGCCACGGCGACCAGCAGCAACGGCGCGAGACCGCCGGTGACACCGCCGGAGATGTGCGACAGTGCGACGATGAAGGCGATGTCGATGGCGAAGAAGAGCAGCAGCTGGCGATTGCGCCGCGCCAGATGACGCGGCAGTACCAGCGGCAGTGCCGACAGCAGGAGATAGATGCCGGTCAGCCACAGGAACAGGGTGGGATTGCCGCCACCGATCAGCGGCTTTTCCCAGCTGCTGAAAAAGGCGGTCAGCAGCAGCACGCCGAGCGCGGCGCGATACCAGCAGTAGACCCGATAGAGGCCGGCCTGTTGCTGCGCCTGCAGCGTATCGTTGGCGGTATCGGTCAGGTTGGACATGGTGGCGCGGGAGAGTCCGTAACGGGTTGCTGAAAATGTCCGGCGGGTGGCTGACAAGCGCTCGTCGAGCAATCGAGCTCGGCGATTGCATCGAGCGTTGAAAGGTGCCGGCAAGTCTAGCGCAGAAAGCAGCGGTGTATTTTTTGTGGCCTGCCATCCCTGGCGGCCACCCTTCGGGTCGTCGCAGACGTGAAGCGAAAAATCGCTCCCGGCGATTTTTTGCCAATGTCCGGTGATTCTCGGAAAATGGCGCGCTTTCCTGAATGGGGTCTGGTGAATGTCGCAGTTGACGGTGGTGATGGCTCAGCTCAATCCGGTGGTCGGTGATATCGACGGCAATACCGCCGCCGTGATCGCCGCGATGGAGGCCGCGCAGCGCGAGCACCGCGCCGATCTGGTGCTGTTTCCGGAGCTGATGCTGACCGGTTATCCGCCCGAGGATCTGCTGCTGCGGCCGAGCATTGGGCCGCGTATCGAGCGCGCGTTGGCGCAACTCTGCGCCGCCATCGGCGACTGTCGCGCCGTGGTCGGCTATCCGCGGCTGGTCGATGGTCGCCTGTTCAACATGGCCGGGCTGATCCATCGCGGCGCTGTTGTTGCCGAGTACGCCAAGCAGGAGCTGCCGAACTACCAGGTATTCGACGAGAAGCGCTACTTCAGTACCGGCAGCACCCCCTGCGTCGTCGATGTCGAAGGCATCCCGGTGGCGATTTCGATCTGCGAGGACATCTGGCATGGCGGCCCGATGCGGCAGGCCGCTGCCGCTGGTGCACGGTTGATGCTCAACCTCAATGCCTCGCCGTTCCATCTCGACAAACAGCGCCAGCGTGTCGAGCTGCTGCGCCAGCGCGTGGCCGAGGGGGGCATGCCGATCTGTTACGCCAACCTGGTCGGCGGCCAGGATGAGCTGGTGTTCGATGGCGGCTCGATGGCGATCGATCGCGATGGTGCATTGCAAGTGATGGCGCCGGCGTTCGAGGCGGGGTTGTACCCGGTGGTGGTTGTCGATGACGGTCATCACTGCACGCTGCAGGGCGGGCGGGTTGCAACGCTGCCGGAGCTGGTGCCGAGTGTCTACAACGCGCTGGTGGCCGGCGTGCGCGACTATGTCGAGAAGAACCGTTTCCCCGGTGTCGTGCTCGGCCTCTCTGGTGGCATCGATTCGGCGGTGACGCTGGCAGTGGCGGTCGACGCCATCGGCGCGGCGCGGGTCGAGGCGGTGATGATGCCGTTCCGTTACACCTCGCAGATGAGTCTGGAGGATGCCGCTGACCAGGCCGGTCGGCTCGGCGTGCGTTATCGCGTGTTGCCGATCGAACCGATGTACGAAACGTTCATGGAGACGTTGAGCCGCGAGTTCGCCGGTCTGCCGGCCGACAAGACCGAGGAGAACCTGCAGGCGCGCATTCGCGGCGTGCTGCTGATGGCGCTGTCGAACAAGCATGGTTCGCTGGTGCTGACCACCGGCAACAAGAGCGAGATGGCGGTCGGCTACTCGACGCTCTACGGCGACATGGCCGGCGGTTTCGATGTGCTGAAGGATGTGCCGAAGACGCTGGTGTTCCGGCTCGCCAGCTACCGCAACGCGCTGTCGCCGGTGATTCCCGAGCGGGTCATCGAGCGGCCGCCGTCAGCCGAGCTGGCGCCGGACCAGAAGGACCAGGATTCGCTGCCGCCCTACGACCAGCTCGACCAGATCCTCGAGCGTTACATCGAGTGTGACCAGAGTCTGGATGAGATCGCTGCCGCAGGTTTCGAGCGCGCCACGGTGGCGCGGGTGATTCGCATGGTCGACCTGAACGAGTACAAACGGCGGCAGTCGCCGATCGGCGTGCGCATCACCCAGCGCGGCTTCGGGCGCGACCGGCGCTATCCGATCACCTCGCGCTGGCAGGCGGGGGACTAGCGAGAGTCCTCCCCTGCGAAGTAGGGGAGGTGCCGAGCGCAGCGAGGCGGAGGGGTCTGGTCGGTTGAGAAGGGCGGACCCCTCCGCCGCTTCGCGGCACCTCCCCTATTCCATAGGGGAGGACCTGGGGGCGCGTCAGTACCGCAGGTACTCCGCCCGGTTGTCGAAAGCCGGCGGCTTGTCGCGGTCGAACAGGCCGAAGGTGAGATAGCTGACGATGGAGCGGTCGTTGTCGCCGGCCACCGAGTAGCTGTGGGCGAAGTTGCCCTTGCCATCCAGCGCCGGGTGGTTCGGGTAGTTCTGGCGCAGCACGGCCAGCGCGCTGTCGGAGAGGTCGTTCAGCGCCAGCAGCCGGTAGGCCTGCACCATCACCGCCAGCGCATCGGCGGTCGCTTCGGTCTGCGGGTAGTTCTCCACCACGTAGCGGCCGCGGTTGGCCGCCGCCATGTAGGCCTTGCGGCGGAAGTAGTAGTTGGCGACGTTGACCTCGTAACGCGCCAGGCGGGCGCGCAGGTAGACCATCCGCGCACGCGCATCGGGCGCGTACTCACTCTCCGGGAAGCGATACAGAAGCTGGCGGAAATCCTCGAACGACTGCAGTGCCTTGCCCGGGTCGCGCTGGGTCATGTCGGTCGGCAGGAAACGCTCCAGTGCGCCGGTGCCGGCGGTGTAGTTGGCCAGCCCCTTCATGTAATAGGCGTAGTCGACGTTCGGGTGTTGCGGGTGCAGCCGGATGAAACGATCGGCGGCGGCGACTGCTTCGGCCTCTTCGAAGTTGCGATAGTGGGCGTAGATCAGCTCCAGCTGTGCCTGCTCGGCGAATGGCCCGAACGGGTAGCGCGACTCCAGCAGCTGCAGGTGACGTACCGCCGACTGGAAGTTCTCGTTCTGCAGGTAGCGCTGCGCCTGACGGTAGAGCTGATCCTCCGGCAGGTCATCGACGGTGTCGTTGGAGGAGCAGGCCGCGACGGCGAGCAGCGCGCAGACCAGCAGCGGGGTGAGCAGTTTTTTCATCAAGGGCGTCCGGAGCGGTTCGGCGGGGCGGAGCGGGTACAATGGCGACCCCGCGAGCGCGGTATTAAACCCCAGTGCGCGCCATCGCATCAAATCGCCGCGCCAACCTCTGGATCCCCGATGAGCCTGAACCTGCAACTGAGCGCCGAAGTACCCGATGAGCTGGGCGGGCAGCGCTTCGATCAGATCGCGGCCCTGCTGTTTCCCGACTATTCGCGCGCCCGGCTGCAATCCTGGATAAAGGGGGGCGAGCTGACCGTCGATGGCCTGCCGCGCAAGCCGAAGGAGAAGCTCTACGGCGGCGCAAGGCTGGCGCTCCAGACCACGCTGGAGCCGGTCAACGACAGCTGGCAGCCACAGGCGATCGCGCTCGACATCCTTTACGAGGACGACGCGCTGCTGGTGCTGAACAAGCCGGCCGGGCTGGTGGTCCACCCGGCGGCGGGTCACGACAGCGGCACGCTGCTGAACGCGCTGTTGCACCACTGTCCGTCGCTGGAGTTGCTGCCACGCGCCGGCATCGTCCATCGCCTCGACAAGGAGACCACCGGCCTGATGGTGGTGGCGAAGACGCTGCCTTCGCAGACCGCGCTGGTCGAGCAGCTGCAGGCGCGCACCGTGCACCGCGAATACGAGGCGGTGGTGGTCGGCCTGCTGACCGGCGGCAGCGTCGATGCGCCGCTCGGCCGCCACCCCCGCGACCGCCAGCGCCGCGCCGTCCTGCGCGAGGATGCCCCCGGTGGCAAACCGGCGCTGACCCACTATCGACTGATCCGCCGTTTCCGTGCCCACACCCATGTGCGCTGCCTGCTGGAGACCGGTCGCACCCACCAGATCCGCGTGCACATGGCGCACATCAACCACCCGCTGATCGGCGACCCGCTCTACGGTGGACGTTTTCGTATTCCGCCCGGCATGGCCGGCGAGCGCATCGAGGCGCTGCGTCAATTTCCGCGTCAGGCGCTGCACGCGCGCCGGCTGGAGCTGATTCACCCCGGCAGCGGCGAGTTGATGAGCTGGGAGAGCGAACTGCCGCTCGACATGGTGGAGCTGCTCGATCTGCTCGAAGCGGATCAGCGCGAGGCGGCGCAGGAGTTGGAGTGATGAGGCTGGTCGTGAACCCCGGACCCCCTCCCCCCTGCGGGGGACTCCCCCTACTTCGCAGGGGGAGACTGGCGGTCCTCCCCTGCGAAGTAGGGGAGGTGCCGAGCGCAGCGAGGCGGAGGGGTCATGGTTAGCCCTCTCGCGCTGCTGCGCCCCGACTGGCCGGCCCCGGCCAACGTCGTGGCGCTGGCGACCTCGCGCGTCGGCGGCGTCAGTAGCGGCCCCTACGCTTCGTTGAATCTTGGCGATCATGTCGGTGACGACCCCGTTGCCGTTATCGAAAACCGTCGCCGGCTGCAGCAAGCCTGCCCTGGTCTGCACAGCATCGGCTGGCTGCAACAGGTGCACGGTGTCGATGTGGTCGACGCTGATGTCAGCCGCGTCGCCTGCGCCGACGCCCAGTGCACCTCCGAACCCGGCGTCGGCTGCGTGGTGATGACCGCCGACTGCCTGCCGGTGCTGCTCTGCGATCGCGCTGGCACCCGCGTCGCCGCCGCCCATGCCGGCTGGCGCGGCCTCTGCCACGGCGTGCTGGAAGCGACGGTCGCCACGTTTGAACCGGGCAGCGAATTGCTGGCCTGGCTCGGCCCGGCCATTGGTCCGTCCGGTTTCGAGGTCGGTCCCGAAGTGCGCGCCACCTTTCTCGATCGCGCGGGGGCTCGGGTCGAGGCGACAGCGGCCTGTTTTGTTCCCAGCGCACGCGAAGGCCACTGGCTGGCCGACCTCTACCAACTGGCGCGGCTGCGGCTGCAATCGGCAGGCGTCATCGACATTTACGGTGGTGGTCTCTGCACCTTCAGCGATCGCGACCGCTTCTACTCCTACCGCCGCGAGACGGTCACCGGCCGCATGGCAAGCTTGATCTATCTCAGTTCCTGATCCGTTCGCGCTTGAATTCACCGCGTCGGACCCTATCTATGGGGCATTCGCAGCACGCTGCTGCCTGATTGCTGTTACGGATCAATAGTCCGGAGAGAGAATTCATGCGTATCGACCGCTTCACCAATTCGCTGCAGACCGCGCTGAGCGATGCCCAGTCGCTGGCCGTCGGTCGCGACCACAACTTTCTTGAACCCACCCACCTGCTGAGTGCTCTGCTCGACCAGCAGGGCGGTTCGGTGCGTCCGCTGCTGAGCCAGGCCGGCGCCAATATTGCCAAGCTGAAACAGGCGGTTGGTGCGGCGCTGGAGCGCCTGCCGAAGGTGCAGGGCACGGCCGGCGACATCCACATGTCGAACGATCTCGGTCGTCTGCTGAACCTGGCCGACAAGCTCGCGCAACAACATCAGGACGCCTACATCTCCAGCGAGATGGTGCTGCTCGCCTTTTTCGAGGCGAACAACAGCGCCACCGAGCTGCTGAAGCAGGCCGGTGTCACCGCGAAATCGCTCGAAGCTGCCATCGACAAGGTGCGGGGAGGAGAGAAAGTGGACAACCCGGAAGCGGAAGGCAATCGTCAGGCGCTCGACAAATACACGATCGATCTGACCGCGCGCGCGGAGTCGGGCAAGCTCGATCCGGTGATCGGTCGCGACGACGAGATTCGCCGCACGATCCAGGTATTGCAGCGCCGCACCAAGAACAACCCGGTGCTGATCGGTGAACCCGGCGTCGGCAAGACCGCCATCGTCGAGGGATTGGCGCAGCGCATCGTCAACGGTGAGGTGCCGGAGGGGCTGAAGGAGAAGCGCGTGCTGAGCCTCGACATGGGCTCGCTGCTGGCCGGTGCCAAATATCGCGGCGAATTCGAGGAGCGGTTGAAATCGGTGCTGAACGAACTCTCCAAACAGGAGGGGCGCATCATCCTGTTCATCGACGAGCTGCACACGATGGTCGGTGCGGGAAAAGCGGAAGGCGCGATGGACGCCGGCAACATGCTGAAGCCGGCACTGGCGCGCGGCGAGCTGCACTGCGTCGGCGCCACCACGCTCAACGAATACCGCCAGTTCATCGAGAAGG
>CAYLRA010000036.1:0-30940 GCA_964386045.1 uncultured Verrucomicrobiaceae bacterium
GCTTGCCGTCTCAACTTAAACCAACTGGCCTCCACGAATCCCGGGGCGATTCACCAATGCATTGGAGTGATACTATAGTGGCACTCTGATCGGGGGCGCCCCATGAAAGTTGAGCTGGTAACTAATCTCAAGCGTCAAGCGACCAAGATTCTTGCTGATTTGCACGAGACGAAAGAGGCTGTGTTGATAACCGAGCATGGCCAGCCATCGGCCTATTTGGTCGATGTTCAGGATTACGAGTTTATGCAGCGTAGGCTGGCGCTGCTTGAAGGATTGTCCAAGGGAGAGCGGGCAATCCTGGAGGGAAGAACAACCCCCCACAAGAAAGCCAGGGAGCGGATGCAGAAGTGGTTGACATAGTTTGGACTGATTCCGCATTGGAGCAGCTGGAAGACGTTGCGGAATACATAGCGCTGGATAAGCCGGAGGCGGCATCCGGTTTTATCAAGCGGGTTTTTTCCACGGTAGATCGGCTTGAGTCTTTTCCTGAGTCCGGACGCGTCCCGACAGAGCTTCCGCATTCGATCTATCGTGAGTTGTACGTAAAGCCATGCCGTATTTTTTACAGGAAGGAAAAGAAGGTTGTCCTGATTGTTCATGTCATGAGAGAGGAAATGCAGTTGCGTAAGTTTCTTCTGGACGCCGACCGACTATGATTGGTCGCGAGCTGACTGCCATCAGCCAGCTGCATTGCGTATAACTGATAAAGAAACGCTGTCAGTTTTTCGCCAACGATTTTTCCCGCGCCGCATACCACGCCACCGCATCCCTGACCGTCTCCTTCACCGGGCGTGGGTTCCAGCCCAGCTCGCGCCGTGCCTTGCCGTTGTCCAGTTCTTTGAAGGCATTCGACAGAAACACCGCATCGGTGCTGATGATCTGATCCTTGCGGCCGAGCAGCCTGAAGATGCGCTCGGCGATCCACGCGACGACGTAGGCGAAGCGCAGCGAGATCAGTTTGGGCGGCGGGTTGCCCGTCTCCGCGGTGGCGAGGGCGAAGAAGTCGCGGTTGCTGATGTATTCGTTGGCGATGATGTAGCGCTCGCCGAGGCGGCCGTGTTTCTCCGCCAGCAGTGCGGCGTCGGCGACATCGCGGATGTCGACGGAGGGGGCGGCGGCATCCAGCGTGTGTTTCGTCTTGCCGGAGGCGACATCCCACAGCCCCTTGCCGTGCGGCGTCGGGCCGTAATCCTCGGGGCCGTAGGTGTTGGCGACGCAGAGCGCGACGCCGGGCAGCCCCTTGTCGCGGCAGCAGGCGAGGAACTGGTTCTCCGCTTCCAGCCGCGCCAGGATGTAGGGCGAGGCCTTGTCGCGCCAGTTGAACGGAATCTCCTCGGTGACCGGGCCGTTCGGGTTGAAGCCGAGTGTCCCCATCGAGCTGGTGAAAATGAAACGTTTGACGCCGAGCTCCAGCGCCATGTTCATGGCATTGACCAGCCCCTCGACGTTGTTGCGGTAGATCGGGGCCGGGTCGGTCAGCCAGAAGCGCGGATCGACCACGCTGTAGAAGATCGAGTCGCAGCCGGTCATGGCGGTGCGCAGCGAGGCGGGGTCGAGCACGTCGCCGTAGCAGATATCGACCGGCAGCCCGGCCATCGCCTCGGTATTGCTGGTCTTGCGCAGCAGCACCCGCACTTTGCGTCCC
Source organism: uncultured Verrucomicrobiaceae bacterium (assembly GCA_964386045.1). Taxonomy (GTDB): domain Bacteria; phylum Pseudomonadota; class Gammaproteobacteria; order Pseudomonadales; family CAMLJR01; genus CAMLJR01. The sequence continues at coordinate 1,646 of CAYLRA010000036.1, forward strand.
TGGCGCACCAGCGCCCTGGCGGTGTGGCTGCCGACGAAGCCGCTGGCGCCGGCTACCAGCACGGGCTTGTCGAGATCGATCGGGGCGGGGGCTGGCGGGGAGGTGTCATTCATGCCGTTCGCTACCTGTTGTTCTGATGGAAAAGACCGGATTGTACTAGGTAAAAACCGAACCTCTAAGCGATTGATTTTGCGCTATTATGCCGCCTCGATTGGCCTTGCTCGCCTTCGCCTTCTATATATCTTCCTGCCGCAAATCGTTGTGAACCCTGAAGGAACTCCGTGGAAATGACCGGTGAAACGGTTTTTGTCTTCGCGCTCATTGCCGTCGCCGGCGCATTGATGGCGACCAATCGCGTGCGCTTCGATGTGGTGGCGCTGCTGGTGGTACTGGCCCTGATCCTCAGCGGTGTGTTGACGGTGAACGAGGCGCTGGCCGGATTCGGCAGCCCGGTGGTCGCGCTGGTGGCGAGCCTGCTGGTACTCGGCGAGATGTTGTCGCGCACCGGGGTGGCGCGGGCAGTGGGCGACTGGGTGCTGAAGCATGGTGGCCAGAGCGAAGTGCGCCTGCTGGTGCTGGTGATGGGCGGTGCCGCGCTGCTCGGTTCGGTGATGAGCTCGACGGCGGTGGTCGCGCTGTTCATTCCGGTGGTGCTGCGCATTGCCGCGGAGACGCGCCTCAATGCCTCGCGCATGTTGATCCCGCTCTCCTATGCCTCGCTGATCTCCGGGATGATGACGCTGATCGCCACCACGCCCAACATCATCGTGCACGAGAAGTTGCGCAGTGCCGGCTTCGAAGGTTTCGGCTTCTTCAGCTTTTCGCCGATCGGGCTGGCGGTACTGGTCGTTGCCATTCTCTACGTGCTGCTGGTCGGGCGCCGCCTGCTCGGCGAGCGCGAGGATACCGCCACCGAACGCAAGCGCGGTCGCACCATGTTCGAGTTGTGGCATGAGCACAGTCCCGGCAGCGATTACATGAAGCTGCTGATCGAGCCCGGGTCTGGCCTGGCGGGACAGTCGATTGCCGACACGCAGCTTGAAAAGCGCTACAAGGTGCGCATCGTCGGTGTGTTGCGACGGCGCGGCAAGGGGGCGAAGCGTATCGTCGCGCCGGTGCCGGGCACCGAGCTGACGGCGGGCACCACGCTGCTGGTGGTCGGCCAGCCGGTCGACATCGAGCGCCTGGCGCAGGAGAAATCGCTGACCGCCGAACCGCCGGGCATGAGTGATCAGCAGCGCTGGCTGTGGGATATCAGCGGCGCAGCAATCCTCATTCATCCCGAGTCGCAGCTGCTGGGCAAGTCGCTGCGCGAGTGTGAGTTTCGCTCCAACTACGGCGTGCACGTGCTGGGCATGCGCCGCAATTTCAAGGCGATGGATGATTTCGAGGATATCGGCCTGAACCCGGCCGACAGCCTGTTCGTGGTCGGGCCGTGGGCGAAGATCCAACAGTTGAACCAGCGCCTGCATGATTTCGTCGTTACTGAAATTCCACGTGAACACGCCGATGTCGTGCCGTCCTTTCGCCGCCAGAAAACGGCGCTGGTGATTCTCGCGGTGATGGTGGGGTTGACCATCTTCGAGGTGGTGCCGCTGGTCGCTGCGGTGATGCTGGCGTCGATGGCGGCTGTCGCCACGCGCTGCATGACGATGGAAGATGCCTACCGCTCGATCCACTGGAGCAGCCTTGTGCTGATCGCCGGCATGCTGCCGCTGGCCGATGCGCTCGACAAGACTGGGGGTACCCGCGTCGTGGTCGAGGCGTTGATGAATACTTTCGGTGGCTCGGGTCCCTACGTGCTGATGTCGGTGCTCTTTTTCCTGACCGCGGCGATAGGGCTGGTGCTGTCGAACACGGCGGCGGCGGTGCTGGTATCACCGATCGCCATCTTTGCTGCCACCACGCTGGGCGCTTCGCCCTATCCATTTGCAGTGGCGGTGCTGATCGCCGCGTCGTCATCGTTCTCGACGCCGGTGGCGACGCCGGTGGTGACACTGGTGGTGGAGCCGGGGCGTTACGTGTTCATGGATTTCGTCAAGGTCGGTCTGCCGTTGCTGTTGCTGACCTATCTGACGATGCTGGCGGTGACGCCGCTGGTATTTCCGTTCTTTCCGGCGTGAATGCCCGCAGGCGCGCAGTCACCTGGCTTTACAGTTTGCGCAACAGCGTGCGAGCAGATAGTCCCCTCGTTGCATCAATACCTCAGGAAATAAGCGGTTAGTGATGCTGGCATGGATATTGGTTAGGGCCAGAAGTCGGGCGCCAGTGATGTTGTGGTTTCGCTGCTGGCCGATGAACTGACAGCCCACAATAACCAGCGAGGATCAGGTCGAACACCTGGTGTCTCGAAATATCCTGAGGAAAAAATAATGAAGAAACTGATGACGCTCGCCTCTTCGGTTGTCCTGGCGATGGCTGCGAATAGCTCGTTTGCTGCGCTGTATGACGTGGAAGTCAACCTGTTGGGAACTGTCAGCGGCGGTGGTGGTGGTACTCAGAGCGGTACTGGTTTCGGCGTCTATGACGATGTCACGCAGATCATGACGCTGTCCTATGATGCCCGGGTTGTGGCCAATGGCCTGTTTGGCCTGGGTCGCGGCACGATGGATCAGACGTATGAGGGCATCTTCAATTTCAGCAGCCTGACCGGTACCAATGAAGTGCTCTCCTGCTCGAATGTCAGTGGTTCGGCTTGCAGCTTCGTACCCGATGGTCCGCAGACGCTGCAGAGTGTCTCTCCGATTAATTGGGATCTGCTGACCTTTGTCACCACCTCGACTTACACCGTCGCCACCACCACCCAGAACTGGACCATCACCAGTTACCAGGCTCAGGCACCGGAAGTACCGCTGCCCGCAGCTGCCTGGCTGTTCGGTTCCGCGCTTGCTGGCCTGGCCGGTGTTGCGCGTCGCCGTAACCAGCAGCGGTAAGCAGCAGCGTTGCGACGCGATCGGCGTCGCGATCAAGCATGCGAACGGACAGGGAGGTCCGGCACTACCACGCTTCACTTCGGCCAGAGCGAAACCAGCGTCACGATTTCTGCCAGCAACAACAGCAGTGCCAGCCCCTGCCAGAAGCGCAGCGGGTTGCGTTCGATCAACGGCGCACTTTCGCGTCGCGCCAGCAGATCGCGGTTGGGGACGGTCAGGTCCTGCAGGAATTCGGAGAGCGCCTGATAACGTTCGCGCGGATTCGGTTTCACCGCTTTTTCCAATGCCAGGTCGACCCACAGCGGCAGCTCCTTGCGCGCGTTGCGTGCGCTGCGATAGAGCCAGCGGCGTTTGCGCGGCTGCAGCCGTTCGCTGTCGCTGATCGCATAGGGCTGGCTGCCGGTCACCATTTCGTAAGCGATGGCGCCGAGGGAGTAGAGGTCGGCGAGGTGAGTGGCGGCTTGTCCGGCGATATATTCCGGCGCGCTGTAGTCGACCGAACCGACCGGCTGCTGTTCTGCCAGCGAGTCGCCGCTGTCGCTGAGGCCGCCGACCAGTACCGTGCCGAAATCGATCAGTTTTATTCGCCCATCGCGTGTGACCAGGATGTTCTCCGGCTTCAGGTCGCGGTGCACCATGTGCTGGCGCTGGAAGGCGCGCAGTGCGGCGCCGATTTCACGCAGCAGCGCGCGCACGGCATCGAGTGGTGGCTGCGGGTGGTCGTAGATCCATTGCCGCAGCGTCTGGCCATCGATGTATTCACACAGGTGGTAGAGAAAATTGCTGTGCGCCGGCGGTGGCTCGATCTTCATCACGCCGGGATGGTCGATACGGCGCCCCACCCACTGTTCGCGAATGAAACTTTCGAGATAGGCGGCATCGTCGGCGCAGTTCGGTGACGGTGCCTTCAGGACATGCCGTTGGCCGCTGTCGTCGATGACGAGATAGAGGTGGCTGCGCGTACCGCTGTGAATGATCCGTTCGACGGTGAGGCCGTCGATGCGCTGGCCGATATTCAGCGGCGGTGGAATTGCCCGTTCGGTCAGTGCGCGGTGGACCTCGTCGATGTCGGCAATCGGCAGCGTGTCGACCTGCAACAGCAGCGCACTGAGGTTGTCGTCGCTCCCCTTGGTCAGTGCGGCGTCGACGATCTGGCGCGCGCGCTGTTCCAGCGATGCGTCGTTGTCGAGCATCAGTGCAACCAGTTCGGCATGCGACAGCCAGGAGTGCACCCCGTCCGTGGTGAACAGCAGTTGGTCGCCCGCCTGCAGCGGCTCCTGCAGGTAGTCCATCTCCAGATGCGTGTCGATGCCGAGCGCACGCGTCAGCACGGCATTGCCGCCGCGCTGCAGGTGCAGGTGGTCGCGTGTCAGCGGTTCGAGGTGGCCGGCGCGATGGAGCCAGATGCGGCTGTCGCCGGCGTGGAACAGATGGGCGGTGGTCGATTTGATGACGCCGCCGCTGAAGGTGGTGACCAGTCCGTTGTGTGCCTGGGTGAAGGCGTGTGGCCGTGCACTCTGGTTGCCGTGATGAAACAGCCAGGCGTTGAGCGCGGCCAGCACCTTGTGCGCGGCATCTTTCACCGGCCACGAGTCGGGCGTGCTGAGGTAATCCTCGATGAAGGTGGTAACGGCGGTCTGGCTGGCGAGCTGCGCGTTGTCGCTGCAGCTGGCGCCGTCGGCGATACAGGCGGCGACCCCTTTTGCCGCGCGCACGCCGGGCGAGGGCTGGTGCGCGGCGAAGGCATCCTCGTTGACCGGCTTGCGACCGGCGCTGGAGTGGCCGCCGAAGCTGACCTGCAGCGCGTGGTTGCCGGCACTGGCGAGATAGGCCGGTACGGTGACGGTGCTCAAGACAACCTCACGCTGACGAATCGCAACGCCGCATCATAACGCCGGTTCAGCTGGCGCGACCGACGCTGATCAGCTCGACGCTGCCATCCTCGCGCACCTCGGTGATGTGCCCATCCGGTTCCTCCATGAACAGCAGCGCGATGAAGCCGAATATGGCGGAGAGCGCGATGACGAAGAAGAAGGTCTGGTAGCTGACCAGTGACAGCACGGTCAGGTAGACCACGGCGCCGGTGTTGCCGTAGGCGCCGGCCATGCCGGCGATCTGCCCGGTCATGCGGCGCTTGATCAGCGGCACCACGGCGAATACCGCCCCTTCGCCGGCCTGCACGAAGAACGAGCAGGCCATCGCCACCACCACTGCCAGCCACAGCGGCCAGCTGCTGTCGGTGAGTCCCATCACTGCGTAGCCGACGGCGAGACCGGCGGTCAGGATCAGCAGGGTCTTCTTGCGGCCGCAACGGTCGGAGATCCAGCCGCCGCCCGGGCGCGACATCAGGTTCATGAACGCGTAGGCCGAGGCGACAAGACCGGCATAGACCGGACTGAGTGCGAAGGTCTCGGCGAAAAACAGCGGCAGCATCGACACCACCGCCAGCTCCGAACCGAAGGTGGCGAAGTAGAGCAGATCGAGTACGGCGACCTGCTTGAATTTGTAGCGATGCAGCTCTGGTACCGGGCGCTCGAAGATCTCGTGGTTGACCCGCCAGACATGCCAGACGTCATAGCCGTAGAGCGCCACCAGGCCGACATAGATGGCGGTGCAGTAGGTGTCGTCGAGCAGTTCCACGCCGGCCGGCGACAACTTCCACACCAGCAGCGCCAGCGCCGCGTACATCGGCAGCTTCATCACCAGCAGCAGGAAAAAGTCGCTCTTGCTGGTCACTTCCATCGCGCCGACATGTTTCGGCTTGAAGTAGGTCGATCCCTTCGGCGTATTGCTGACGTTGAAATACCAGACCACCGACAGCACGAGGCTGAGCAGGCCGGTGCTGCCGATCGCCCAGCGCCAGCCGTCGTCGCCACCGAACCAGAACGCGATGATCGGCAGCAGCGCGGCGGCAGCGGCCGAACCGAAATTGCCCCAGCCGCCGTAGATGCCTTCGGCCGTGCCGAGTTCATTGGCCGGAAACCACTCCGACACCATGCGGATGCCGATGACGAAGCCGGCACCGATGGCGCCGAGCAGGAAACGCGCGATGGCCGCCTGCGTGAAGTCGGTGGCCAGCGCGAACATGAAGCAGGGGATGGAGCAGATCGCCAGCAGCAGTGCGTAGATCAGGCGTGGGCCATAACGATCGACCAGCATGCCGACGATGATGCGCGCCGGAATCGCCATCGCCACGTTCAGTGTCAGCAGCGTCTTCAGCTCCTGCGAGCTGAGCGACAGCGAGTGGCCGATGGCCTGCAACAGCGGCGCGTGGTTGAACCAGACCACGAAGGTGACGAAGAAGACGAGCCAGCTCATGTGCAGGATCTTCATCTTGCCGGTGAAGGAGAGAAGGTTGAAACGTTCGTTGGTCATACGGTTTCGCTCCGGTGTCACCGCATACGGCGACGGTTACAGCAGTGAATTCGCAGCGATCACCTCGCGCCGGTGGTTGTCGGGCGGCGAGTGTCGCTGGGTGGTGCCGGTCTCAGCCGACCTTGCGTTTCTGTTGGTCGTCGGCCGCCGCGGCGCGCAGCAGCCGGTTCAGTTCCGGCACGCAGGAGCCGCAGTTGGTGCCGCAGCGCAGCTGTTCGCCGAGTTGATCCGCGCTGCACGCGCCGCCGGCGATGGCCGCGCAGATGCTCGACTCGGAGACCTGGAAGCAGCTGCAGATCATCGCGCTGTTGTCGGCATCGTGCGCGCCGGGCGGCTGGCCGCTGAGCAGCACGCGGCGCTCGCCATCGCTGAGCGGTTCGCCGAGTCGCTGCAGCAGCCACCACGGCTCTGGCAGCATTTCGCCGTCGTCACCATCGCTCTGCGCCAGCATCAGCACGGCGTGCAACGCATCGTGTTCGAGCCAGCCACTGCGGATGCCGTGGTGCTCGATATCGTCGAACAGCAGCTCCGGCTCCGTCGGCAGCAGTGCAGCCAGCCGCTGCTGCGCGTCGAACAGTGCGTCGTCGCCGGCCAGCCAGTAGACCCAGCCGCTCGCCGTCGGAAAACCGGCCCAGTAGAGGTCGCGCGGCAGCGGCAGCGGTTCGCGGCTGACCAGCAGGCCGTGCCAGCGAACATCGAAACGGCGCGCGGCAACGCGTGCATGTTTCAGCTCGGGCTGGCCGGAGTGCGGGTCGACATGCGCGGCGACCAGGGCGTCGACGCGTGCGCGCGCGGCGAACTGATCGTTCCAGTGCATCGGCACGAACAGCGAACCGTGACGCTGGCCCGGTTCGAAGCGCAGTTTCAGCAGCGCGCTGCCGTGATGGTTGTGAAGTTCGATGATATCGCCGGGCGCGAAGCCGTACTGATCGGCATCTTGTGGATGCATCTCGACATACGGCTCCGCGCGGTGGCGATTCAGGCGCTCGCTCTCGGCGGTGCGGGTCATGGTGTGCCAGTGATCGCGCACGCGACCGGTGTTGAGCACGAACGGGTGCTCGGCGGTCAGTGTCGATTGCGGCCAGCGCGGTTCGATGGCGATGAAGTTGGCGCGGCGATCGGCGGTGGAAAATTGTCCATCGCCGTAGAGACGTTCGCTGCCGCCGAATGTGTTGCCATCGCGACGTACCGGCCACTGCAGTGGCAGCAGCGCGTCGTACGCTGCCTCCGACAGAGTGCTGAGGGCGCTGATGTCAAAGGCGAGCGTGCTGTCGCGGTTGATGCCGGAGAGCGCGGCGTATTCGACGAAGATGTCGCGCGCGCTGCGATAGTCGAAGCTGTCGCCGAAGCCGATTCGTTTCGCTACCTCACTGATGATCCACCAGTCCGGGCGTGCCTCGCCGGCGGCCGGCAGGAAGGCGCGCTGGCGCGATACGGTGCGTTCGGAGTTGGTGACGGTGCCACTCTTCTCGCCCCAGCCGGTGGCTGGCAGCAGGACGGTGGCGAGCTGCGTGGTGTCGGTGTCGCGCACGCAGTCGGAGACCACCACGGTCTCGCACTGTTGCAGCGCCGCGCGCCAGCGATCGGCTTCGGGCATCGACACCAGTGGGTTGGTGGCCATGATCCAGAGGAATTTCACCTCGCCGCGTTCGATCGCTTCGAACATCGGCACCGCTTTCAGCCCAGCCTGCTGCGCCATGTTCGGTGCGCGCCAGAAGCTGCCGATGGCGTCGATCGCATCGGGGGTGAAGTTGCGATGCACCGCCAGCATGTTGGCCAGCCCGCCCGCCTCGCGGCCACCCATCGCATTGGGCTGGCCGGTGATCGAAAACGGGCTCGCCCCCGGCTTGCCGACGCGGCCGGTGGCGAGGTGGCAGTTGATGATGGCGTTGCCCTTGTCGGTGCCGCTGGAGCTCTGGTTGATGCCCTGCGAGAACAGGGTGACGGTGCGCGCGGTTTGTGCGAACCAGGAATAAAAAAGAGCCACCGCCCCGGCGTCGACACCACAGGCCGCGGCGACGATATCGACGCTCGGACTGGAGTGGCGGGCCGAGGCGATGGCAGCCTCAAAACCGTTGGTGTGATCGTCGATGTAATCGCTGTCGATTGCATCGTTGTCGGCCAGCCATGCCAGCAGGCCGTTGAACAGGAACGCATCCGCGCCCGGGGCAATGGCCAGGTGCAGGTCGGCCTGATCGCAGCTCTCGGTGCGGCGCGGGTCGATGACGACCAGTTTCATCTCGGGGCGCGTCTTCTTCGCGCGCAGCAGCCGCTGGTGCAGCACCGGGTGCGCCCACGCCGAGTTGGAGCCGACCAGCACGACGAGATCGGCGAGCTCCAGATCTTCGTAGCAGCCCGGCACCACATCCTCGCCGAAGGCGCGGTTGTGCGCGGCCACCGCCGACGACATGCAGAGCCGCGAATTGGTGTCGACGTTGCTGCTGCCAATGAACCCTTTCCACAATTTGTTGGCGACGTAGTAGTCCTCGGTCAGCAACTGGCCGGAGAGGTAGAGCGCCACCGAGCCCGGACCGTGCTCGCGAACGGTCTGTTGCAGTCGCGTTGCCACCTCGTCGAGCGCGCGCGACCAGTCGACCGTTTCAGCGTTGATCTCCGGCTGCAGCAGCCGACGTTTGGTGCCGACCGTTTCATGCAGTGCCGAACCCTTCACGCAGAGGCGACCGCGATTGGCCGGGTGCTCCTCGTCACCGGCTACCGGCAACAGCTCGATGCCGGCATCGCTGCTTTGCTGGCGCACGCTGACCCCGCAGCCGACGCCGCAGTAGGGACAGGTGGTCCGGGTGACGATATCGGTCATCGACGATTGCCGTTACGTTGAATGGTCAGGCTGCTTGCGCCGGTGCGACCGGCTGCTGCACGAAGACGGCATCGCCGTCGACCTTGACCGGCCAGCTGCGCACACTCGTCTCCTTTTCCAGGCAGCGGCCGGTGGTCAGGCTGAAGTGCTGCTTGTAGAGCGGCGAGGCAACGACAAGTTCGCCCTGGATATCGCCGACGATGCCGCGCGACAGCACGTTGGCCTCGCCGATCGGGTCCCAGTTGTCGATGGCGTAGACAGCCGGTTTCTCCGACGGCAGGTAGAACAGTGCTACCTGCTGGCCATTGATCAGCGCGCAGACGCCGCTACCTTCGACAAGGTCATCAACTTTGCAGACGCTGTACCAGAGAGACGTATTCATCATCAGTTCCTCAAACTCAAATGTTGCACTACCGCTTCGTGCCATGCCGGTCCAGTGCCCTTTCCGAAAGTCGGAGAATGAAAGCGGGCGGAGAGTTTCGGAAAGGGCACTGGACCGGCATGGCCTGCGCACCCACCTGGAATCTGAACCGTCGTGCCACGGCCGATCCGGCTCCGTGCCTCTTCGGAATCTTCCGCCCGCTTTCATTCTCCAGCTTCCGAAGAGGCACGGAGCCGGATCGGCTTCAGCCTCGGTGGGAGATTCATGCGGATGCGATCAATTCCGGTCGCTCGGTGAGCGTCGCTTTCTCCATGATCGTGGCTGGGCGGATCTGGCCGCGCTCCTCGACGAAGAGGACGTTGTCGTCGGTCGCCTCGCTGTTGACGAACTGGCGGAAGCGTTTGCGCTTCTCGGGATCCTCGACCGCCACTTTCCACTCGCACTCGTAGGTGGCGACGACGTGTTGCATCTGCGCTTCAAGCTCCGCACCGAGACCGAGGGAATCATCGATCACCACCTGCTTCAGATAGTCGAGGCCGCCGTCGAGATTCTCCAGCCAGACCGAGGTGCGCTGCAGACGATCGGCGGTGCGCACGTAGAACATCAGAACGCGGTCGATGTACCTGATCAGCGTCTCGTCATCGAGGTCGGTGGCGAACAGATCGGCGTGGCGCGGACGCATGCCGCCGTTGCCGCAAACGTAGAGGTTCCAGCCCTGGTCGGTGGCGATGACGCCGATATCCTTGCTCTGCGCCTCGGCGCATTCGCGGGTGCAACCGGAGACGGCGAATTTCAGTTTGTGCGGAGAGCGCAGCCCCTTGTAGCGGTTCTCGATCAGGATCGCCATGGAGACCGAATCCTGCTGGCCGTAGCGGCACCAGGTCGAGCCGACGCACGATTTCACCGTGCGCACCGATTTGCCGTAGGCGTGGCCGGTCTCGAAGCCGGCGGCAATCAGCTCTTCCCAGATCGGCGGCAGCTGTTCGAGGCGCGCGCCGAACAGGTCGATGCGCTGACCGCCGGTGATCTTGGTGTAGAGGTTGTACTTCTGCGCCACCTGGCCGAGCACGATCAGCTTCTGCGGCGTGATCTCGCCGCCGGCGATGCGCGGCACGATCGAGTAGGTGCCATCCTTCTGCATGTTGGCCAGATAGGTGTCGTTGGTGTCCTGCAGCGCGACGTGCGGTTTGGCCAGTACGTGCTGGTTGTCGAGCGATGCCAGGATCGAGGCGACGGTCGGCTTGCAGACGTCGCAGCCGCGACCTTTGCCGTGTTTCTCCAGCAACTCGGCGAAGGTGTGGTAGCCGTTCACCTTCACCAGGTGGAACAGCTCCTGGCGCGAGTAGGCGAAATGTTCGCAGACGTGGTTGTTGACGGCGACGCCGCGCTTGGCCAGTTCGCAGTCGACCACGCTTTTCAGCAGTGCCGAGCAGCCGCCGCAGCCGGTGCTGGCCTTCGTCGTCGCCTTGATGTCACCGAGTGTCAGCACACCGGCATCCATCTGGCAGCAGATGGAGCCCTTGGTGACGTTGTGGCAGGAGCAGATGGTTGCCGTCTCCGGCAGTGCGTCGGGGCCGAGCGTGACCACCTCGCCACCGCTCGGCGCGATCAGCGCCAGCGGCTGCTGCGGCAGATCGATGCTGTTCAGGCAGTACTGCAGCAGCGTGTCGTAGAGATTGTTGTCGCCGACCAGCACGGCGCCGATCAGTTTCTTGCCATCGGCGGAGACCACCAGCTTCTTGTAGATGCCGTTGCCTTCGTCGATGACGCGGTAGCAGAGGGCGCCCTCGCTGCGCGCGTGGCTGTCGCCGATCGAGCCGACATCGACGCCGAGCAGTTTCAGCTTGGTGCTCATGTCGGCACCCTGGAAGGTCTGGTCGCCGCCGCTCAGGCTGCTGGCCGCCACCTTCGCCATCTGATAACCGGGTGCAACCAAGCCGAAGATACGACCGCCCCACAGCGCGCACTCGCCGACGGCGTAGATGCTCTCGTCGCTGGTGCGGCAGTGGTAGTCGATGATGATGCCGCCGCGCTCGCCCAGTTTCAGCTCGGCAGCACGTGCCAGCTTGTCGTCGGGGCGCACGCCGGCGGAGAAGACGATCATGTCGGTTTCGAGGATTTCTCCATCGGCGAAGTGCATCGCCAGCGCGTGATTTTCGCCGGCGATGATTTTCTGCGTGTTTTTTCCGGTGTGGATCGACAGGCCGAGCGATTCGACTTTCTTGCGCAGGATGGCGCCGCCCTCGACATCGACCTGCACGCCCATCAGCTGCGGCGCGAATTCGACGACATGGGTTTCGAGGCCGAGGTTGCGCAGCGCGTTGGCCGCCTCCAGCCCGAGCAGGCCGCCGCCCACCACGACGCCGCGTCTGGCGCCCTGCGCTGCGGCGCGGATGGCGCCGAGATCATCGATGGTGCGGTAGACGAAGCAGAGTTTGTGGTCGTGGCCCGGTACCGGCGGCACGAACGGGAACGAACCGGTGGCCAGTACCAGCTTGTCGTAGCTGAATTTCTGGCCGCCCTCGGTGACGACGATTTTGTTGTCGCGATCGATGCTGGCAACGGCGTCGCCGAAATGGGCGTCGACGCCATGCTCTTTGTAGAACTCGCGCGTGGTCAATGCCAGCTCGTGCGGTTCGCGGCCGCCGAACACCTCGGAGAGATGCACGCGGTCGTAGGCCGGGCGCGGTTCGGCGCCGATCACGGTGATATGGAAGTTGCCGTTGGTTTCCAGCAGTTGCTCGACCAGGTGGTGGCCCACCATGCCGTTGCCGACGATCACCAGACGATTCATGGTTTCGCTCCTCACGCGGTGGCCTGTACCGGTTCGCCGCTCAGCTCGCCTGCGAGAAGCAGGCGGCAGCTGCCGCTGTCGATGCCGGTACGGCGCTGAATCAGGTTGAAAAAGAGTTGGCTGTCGGCGACGTCGCCATAGAGCAGCGCGCCCACTACATTGCGGTCGCGCAGTACCAGTTTCTTGTAGATGCCGAGCGCGCGGTCCTGGTAGGTGATGGCGCGTTTGCCATCGCCCGCTTCCAGGTCGCCCATCACATGCACGTCGATGCCGCTCACCTTCAGCATCGTCACGTAGGGCTGTGCCTCGAAGCGGCAATCCTCGCCGCACAACACGGCGGCCAGCACCTCGACCTGCTGCCAGATCGGTGCGACCAGGCCGACCGTTTCGCCATTCAGTTCGCAGCACTCGCCGATGGCGAAGATGTCGGCGTCGCTCGAACGCAGCCGGTCGTCGACGACGATGCCGCGATTGACGGCAAGCCCGGCACCGCAGGCGAGCGCGGTGACCGGTTCGATGCCGGTGGCGGTGACGACGAGGTCGGTGGCGATGCGCTCGCCATTGGCCAGGCGCACCGCGCGCGGCGAGAAGTCGCCCTCGATCGCCTGCGGCGCGACGCCGGTGACGACGCGCACGCCGCGCGCCTCGATCGCGCGCTGCAGGTAGCCGGCGGCGGTGGCATCGAGCTGGCGGTTCATCAGCAGCGGTGCGCGGTGTACCAGTGTGGTTTGCATACCGCGTGTCGCCAGCGCCACCGCGGCTTCAAGCCCGAGCAGGCCGCCGCCGAGTACCACGGCGCGGCCGCCGCGACTGGCCGCCTGTTGCAGTCGAGATACGTCGGCGACATCGCGAAAGCCGGAGACGCCGCGCAGGTCGATGCCGGGAATGGGCGGACGCGCCGCGCGCGAACCGGTGGCGAACACCAGCTGGTGGTAACCGAGGCGATGGCCGTCAGCCAGCACCAGTGTGTGGGTGTCGCGCTCGACCGACATCACCGGCTGGCCGAGGCGCAGTTCGACCTGCTGTTCCGCGTACCACTCGGCTGGGTGGGTGACCAGCTGCTGCCAGTCGATCTCGCCGCCGAGCAGTGGCGACAACAGAATGCGGTTGTAGGGCAGCGCGCGTTCGTCACCGACCACCAGGATCGAGCGGCGGTCACCGCGCTTGCGCAACGCGTCGACGAGGCGGATGGCACCCATGCCGCTGCCGATGATCGCCAGATCGAATGTCGTCACTGCTGCCTCCTCGCTGTCGTGCGCTGGCGCCGGTGAAGGTCGCGCGCGGGTTGATGAACGTCGCTGGCTGATCCACAACGCGGCGGACTGAAAAACGCGGGCCAAAAAAAAGGTGCTCATCGCTGCCGAACCCCAGTGGGGAACCACAGCCATGAGCACCATTGCTCTCGCGTCTCAGGAGAACCTGCCGCCATTGGCAGGTCACACCGCTTACGGCATCTCTCTATACAGGAACCGTGCCATCCCGCCAGATAGCGAGAATTCAAGCGTTTGCAACTGTGGCCATATTTTTTTGGCCGCTGCCGCCGCACCCTTTCGGGGCGGCACGCTCCACAATGGATCGGGGATTCCCATCGTTCAGCCACACCTCGCCGGGTCGATGCCGGCCGGAGAGCATCGTCAGAAATTCAATTCAGCCCAGACCCAGAACTTGTCGGTATCGATGTTCGGGGTGGTGCCGATGATGAAGGGTGACGCACTGTCGGCGCGGTAGCTGGCGAATTTGGCGCCGAAGAAGTAGTTGGCGCCGACCTGCTTGATCAGCTGCACGTTCCACTCCGTGCCGAAATCGCCGGAACCCTCGTCGCGAGCATAGTCGTGGTACATCACCAACCCTTTCACGCCCCATGCCGCGAAGTCGCCGGAGAGGGTCAGGTAGGTGTCGACCAGCCCGACGGTCGGTGTGTTCAGGAAGACATCAGCCCAGCCATTGAAGGCGTGCTTGGTGGCATATGGCGTCTGGAAGCCCTGCAGTCCATCGTCGGAGCCGAGTTTCTCCTGCGCCACTTTCGCCACCAGCATGCCGATCTTGCTGGCGTAGCCGACGCCGGTTTCAGCGAGGTAGTAGTCGGTGTCGTGTTCGATACCCTGCGGCGTGGTCAGCGCCTGCTTCGCGTACTCGGCGGTATAGAAAACCCGCAGTGGCGTGGTGGTCGGCAGGATGTAGACACCGTCGAAACGCAGGCCATGGGTGTCGTTGCTGCGAAAGCGCAGGCCCGGATTCAATTCGTTGTTGTTGCCGGTATTGAGCAGCACCCGATCCGACTCTTCGTTGTCGAGCAGGTAGGCGTAGGCGGTCAACTTGCCGAGCGCGAAGCCGGTATAGGCGACGTTGATCAGATGGTCGTCGCTGTCGAGATCGAAGTTGTAGATCGGTTTGATGTCGGCGATACCATTGACCTTGTCGACATAGGCGTAGTTGAACGTCCAGTTCGGCACGCCGACATAGCTGGCGGTGAGGGCGTCGAAGGTCTGTTCGTCCTGGCGCCAGCCGACGTTGCCGACGAAGCGCGCGTTGTCATAGATCACCCGCTGACGACCGAGGCCGAGGTCGAGCTTGCGCACGCCGCGGTAACGCAGGTAGGCGCGGTTCACCTCGGTGACCGACGGATCGACGATGGCGGCGCGGGTGTAGGGCGCGCCCTGCTCCGGCGCGTATTCATCCTCGCCGAACAGCGTGCGCGTATCCTCGAACTCGACGATGGCGGTGAAACCGGAGATCGGCGCGGTCTCTATGCCGAGGCGCGAGCGCAGCGTCAGCGCGCTGGCATCGCGGGTGGTGGCCGAATCGATATCGACCGATTCGTGACGCACGCGGAAGTTGCCCGACAATTTGCTCTTGGTCAGTGCCTCGACCAGCGTATTGGCGCTGGCTGGCAGCGCCGGCAGCAGTGTCAGCGCCGCTATCGCCGCGGCGAGCTGCTTCCGTGTCGCTGCCGAATTCTTTTGCATCCCCATGGTCTGCCTCGGTGCGCAATCGTTTTTCATGTTCGTCTCCACGTGTCATTGATTTTCTGTGAACGGACTTTCTGTGAACGGATTTTCTGTAAATGGATCTGTTGCCGCAGATGCTGTCATCGAATCGTCATCGCCAATTTCCGGGCGAGCGCGCCCGCACGCGGCTTGCGCCGCGACAACCGGTACTGCCGGGAATGTGGCGTGGCTGTTGTGTCAGGCGACCTTTTCTACCGTCGCAATCCGCGCCGGGGTTTCGCCCTCCGTCACCGTGGGCGCAGCGTTTCGGGGTGCCGCATTCGCCGCTGCGTCGTTAGCGATGGGCTTTTTTGCCGAGGCTTCCGAGCCGGACTGCTCCTCCTTCTTCGCGGCGTGCTGCTTGAAATCCTCGACTTTTCGCTGCTTCTCGTAGAGGAAGCGCAGCACCTCGTGGCGCAGGTGGTTGTAGTGCGCGTCGTCGGCCAGCGTCAGCCGGTTGCGCGGGCGTGGCAGGTCGACGTCGAGGATTTCGCCGACCGTGGCGGCCGGGCCGTTGGTCATCATGACGATGCGGTCGGACAGCAGCACCGCCTCGTCGACGTCGTGCGTGATCATGATGACGGTGTTGTTCAGGTCGCGCTGGATCTCCATCAGCGAATCCTGCAGATGGGCGCGGGTCAATGCGTCGAGCGCGCCGAACGGCTCGTCCAGCAGCAGCACTTTGGGTTGCATGGCCAGCGCGCGGGCGATGCCAACACGCTGTTTCATGCCGCCGGAAATTTCGTCCGGCCGCTTGTGCATGGCGTGGCTCATGTGCACCAGCTCCAGGTTGTGTTCGATCCACTGCTTCATCTCGGCGCGCGATTTCTTGCCGTGAAATACCTGCCGCACCGCCAGCTCGACGTTTTCATACGCGGTCAGCCACGGCAGCAGCGAGTGGTTCTGGAACACCACGGCGCGTTCGGGGCCGGGCTCGTTGACCTCGCGGCCGTCGAGCACGACGCCGCCGGTGGTTGCCTGCAGCAGGCCGGCGACGATGTTGAGCACCGTCGACTTGCCGCAGCCGGAGTGGCCGATCAGGGTGACGAACTCACCTTCGGTGATCTTCAGGCTGACATCGTCGAGCGCGCGGAACGGCCCTTTCGGGGTTTTGAATTCGATGCCGACCTGGGTCAGTTCGAGCAGTGGTTTCATCGTTGCAATCTCCGTAAAGCGTTGTAGCGGGTGGCTCAGCGAGTGACCGATTTTTTGTCCCAGGAAAAGGCGCGCTGCAGGATCAGCATGGTGCGGTCGAGCAGGTAACCGATGATGCCGATGGTGATGATGGCGACCATGATGCGACCGAGCGACTGCGAGCTGCCGTTCTGGAATTCATCCCAGATGAATTTGCCGAGGCCGGGGTTCTGCGCCAGCATTTCCGCGGCGATCAGCACCATCCAGGCGACACCGAGCGAGAGGCGCAGGCCGGTGAAGATCATCGGCACCGATGCCGGCAGCACGATGCGGCGCACATGCGACAGCCAGTTGAGCCGCAGCACCTTGCTGACGTTGTTCAGATCGGCGCTGACCGAGGCGACACCAACGGCGGTGTTGAGGACGGTTGGCCACAGGCAGCAGAGCGCCACGGTGATCAGCGAGGTGATGAACGATTTCGGAAAGGCCGGATCGGGCGAGGTGTAGACCGCGCTGACCACCAGCGTTACCAGCGGCAGCCAGGCCAGTGGCGACACCGGTTTGAAGATCTGGATCAGTGGATTGACCGCGCTGTAGAGCGCACTCGACAGGCCGATGGCGATGCCGAGCGGAATGGCGATCAGCGCGGCGACGATGAAGCCGCTCATCACGGTTTTCAGGCTGGTGACAATCTGGTTGTAGAACGTCGGCGCCGAGGTGTAGGGGCGCAGCGGGAGCGGTGCCGCATCCGGTCGTGTTATGCGCGCCTTCTCGATGCGTTCGTGCTGGCGCTGGTAGAACTCCGCCTCGCGCTGTTTGTCGTCGCGGTACTCCTGGTGCAGGCCGAGCGCCTGCTCCCACACCTGCGTCGGTCCCGGCAGTGCGCCGAGCGTGGTCTGCACGCGCGCCGCACCGGCTTGCCAGAACATCAGGAACAGGGCGATGCCGAGCAGCGGCAATCCGACCTGGCGCAGGATGATGCCGAGCTGCGTGCCGGGCTGCTCGCCGCGCAGCAGTCGCGAGTAGGGTTCAAGCCAGTCGGGCAGTTGCAGGGTGGTGGCCATGATGATTCTCCGGTTTTTTCAGGTCCTCCCCTGCGCAGCAGGGGAGGTGCCGAGCGATAGCGAGGCGGAGGGGTCCGGGGGTGTTGCTGGAAGAGCGGACCCCCTCGCCCTTCGGGCACTCCCCCTATTTCATAGGGGGAGACCGGTTCTTTCCTGCCTCAGGGCTTCTCGTTGCCTTTCAAGCCGATCGCGAACGAATCGATGTAGGCGTTGGGTTTGCTGCCGTCGAACTCGATGCCGTCGAGTGGTCCCTGCTGCGGCGGCTTGATGAAGGTGGCGCCGTCGAGGTCGGGGAAGTCCGACGCCTTCATCGTGCCTTCGGCGATCAGCTCCCTGGCGGCGGCGACGAAGAGGTCGGCGCGGTAGGCCTTCTTCGCCATATCCATGTACCAGCTGTCCGGCTTCTGCTCGCTGATGTGGCCCCAGCGGCGCATCTGCGTCATCCACCAGATGGCGTCGGAGTGGTAAGGGATGCCGTACTGGCCGCGGAAGAATTTGTTGAAGTCGGGAATCGGGCGCACGTCGCCTCTTTCGAACTCGAAGGTACCGGTCATGCTGTTGGCGATGATCTTTTCATCGGCGCCGACGTAGACCGGGCGCGAGATGATCTTTACCGCTTCGGGTCGATTGGCGTTGTCGTTCTGGTCGAGCCAGTAGGAGGCGCGGATCAGTGCCTTGACGGTGCGAATGGTGGTGTTCGGGTTCTTGTCGGCGAAGCTTTTGGTGATACCGAAAACCTTGTCCGCGCCATCGGTCCAGATGTTCTCGCTGGTGATGACCGGTACGCCCAGCCCCCTGAACACCGCCTGCTGGTTCCACGGTTCGCCGACGCAGTAGCCGACGGTGGTGCCCGCTTCCATGGTCGGCACCATCTGCGGTGGCGGTACCACGGAGAGCATGGCCTCGGCGCCCAGCGTGCCGCTGCTGTCACCTTTCTCCGGCGCGTAGAGGCCCGGGTTGATGCCGCCGGCGGCCAGCCAGTAGCGCAGGTGGTAGTTGTGGGTGCCGACCGGGAAGGTCATGCCGAGGTTGAACGGTTTGCCCTGCTGCTGGTAGCTGTCGAGCACCGGCTTCAGCGAACTGGCGCTGACCGGGTGTTTCGGTTTGCCGTTTTCCATTTCGGCGCTTTTTTTCATCTCCGCCCAGACCGGGTTGGAGACGGTGATGGCGGCGCCGTTGTAGGAGAGGGTGAACGGCGTGATGATCTCGGCGCTGCCGGTGATGCCGGTGGCGGCGCCGAGCGGCATCGGCGCCAGCATGTGCGCGCCATCCAGTTCGCCGCTGACGACGCGGTCGTACAACACTTTCCAGTTGGCCTGCGCTTCGAGCGTGACGTAGAGACCCTCGTCCTCGAAGTAGCCTTTTTCGTAGGCGATCGCCAGCGGCACCATGTCTGTGAGCTTGATGAAGCCGAACTTGAGTTCCCACTTTTCCGGATCGCCGACGCTGGCTTGCGCGCTGATGCCCGGCAGCAGTGCGCCGCCGATCAGCAGCGCGCCGCTCAGTGCGGCAGTCAGGCGGCGCAACGGTGTGCGCCAGCGCGTGGTGTTGGTCCTGCGATCGCTCATCTGTGTCTCCCTGTCTCGCTGAAGTCGCCGTTGGCGACACGAAGTTGGCGGCAACAAAAAAGGCGCTCATCGCTGCGCGACTTCCCGAGGAAGTTGCACAACCATGAGCGCCTTTGCTCGCGCGGCTGATCAATCAGGCCCACCGCCGTTGGCAGGCATAAACCGCGTTTCTGTCGGCACACAATCAACTGTCATGCCAATAGATGAAATTTGAAATGGATCAGCGGGTTGACATATTTCGGCAATAACGGGCCGGATTTTCTCGCGCCCCGTGACTGTGCAATACACGAACAACGTGCGCGGTTTTGGTTTTGACCCGAATAGCGGTCTGTCATGGCCCGTTATTGCCGCGGAAAAAGGGGCGGGAGCAGCGATGGGTGAAAGGCTGAAAGAAGTAGCGAAGACGAGCGGTGGTGAAGACGAGAGTCGGTGAGGCGCGAGTGAGGATGGGGGGAGGTGATGAAGCGCGGCGGGAGGTGGTGGCGCGCTGCCAGGCAGCGCGCATCCCGATGACGATTACTGCGGGTAGTGCGCCGGGTAGGGCAGGCGTGCGACGCCGGAGTCGACGGCGGCGCGAGCCACAGCGGCGGAGACCGTTTCGCGCAGGCGGGTGTCGACCGGTTTCGGGATGATGTAGTCGCGACCGAATTCCAGTTTGTCGACATCGCAGGCGACCAGTACCTGCGCCGGCACTGGCTTCTTCGCCAGTTCGCGCAGTGCGTGTACCGCCGCCACTTTCATCGGCTCGTTGATGCGGCGCGCGCGCACGTCGAGCGCACCGCGAAAGATGAACGGAAAACCGAGCACGTTGTTGACCTGGTTCGGATAGTCGCTGCGACCGGTGGCGATGATCAGGTCGTCGCGGGTGGCCAGCGCCAGTGCCGGGCTGATCTCCGGATCGGGATTGGAGCAGGCGAAAACCACGGGCTTCGGTGCCATCGTTTTCAGCATCTGCGCCGTCAGCAGATCAGCGCCGGAGAGGCCGAGGAAGACGTCGGCGCCATCGATCGCTTCGGCCAGCGTGCGTGCGCCATTGTTGTTGGCGAACTCGGCCTTGTATTTGTTGACGCTGTCGCGTCCCTCGAAGATGACGCCGATGCGGTCGATCATGTAGAGGTTTTCGCGCTTCGCACCGAGTGCCAGCAGCAGGCGCATGCAGGCGACGGCGGCGGCGCCGGCGCCGAGGCAGACGATCTTCGCGCTGTCGAGCGACTTGCCCTGGATCTCCAGCGCGTTGAGCATGCCGGCCGCGGTGACGATGGCGGTGCCGTGCTGGTCATCGTGGAAGACCGGGATGTCGCACTGTTCGATCAGTGTCTGTTCGATCTCGAAGCACTCCGGTGCCTTGATGTCTTCGAGATTGATGCCACCGAAGGTGTCGGCGATGCGGGTGACGGTGTCGATGAAGGCCTGCGAACTCTCGGCGTTGACTTCGATGTCGATCGAGTCGATGCCGGCGAAACGTTTGAACAGCAGCGCCTTGCCTTCCATGACCGGCTTGCTGGCGAGCGGGCCGAGGTCGCCGAGGCCGAGAATGGCGGTGCCGTCGGAGATCACCGCGACCAGGTTGCCCTTGCCGGTGTAGAGGTAGGCGTTGTCGGGGTTCCTGGCGATCTCGCGCACCGGTTCGGCGACGCCGGGGCTGTAGGCGAGGGCGAGGTCGGCCTGGGTGTCGGCCGGTTTGGTCAGGGCGATGCAAATCTTTCCGGGCTGCGGCTTGGCGTGGTAGTCAAGCGCCGCTTGTTTGAAGTCATTCGACATGGGGCGGGTCCCAAAAAACGCATGATGCAGGGGATGACGCTGGGTACCGCAGGGAGCGCCCGACACTGGCGGTGGGTGGCTCGGTGCAGAAAAAGGCGCCAAGAATAGAGGATAAGGTGACGCGGCCACAACCTCGGCGCGACGCGGCGGTCACGGCATCGCCGCTGTGCTGGCGGCGGGCGTCGCTTCGATCATCGCGGCGTGGCCGATACGCAGCAGCAGTGGCGGATAACCGCGCTCGCGCACGCCGCGATCGCCGGAGCGGTCGATCAACCAGCCGCGCACGGTGAGGTGGCGGCCTCGCCAGCAGGTGGGCGCGCAGGATTCGGCAGCGGCCGGCAGCGCCTGCCGCTGCAGCCAGATCGCCAGCTGCCCGCTCTCCAGCCACCAGCCGCCGCGACCTTTCGTCACCGTGTCGACCTGCAGCCGCACGCGGCGGAAGCCGGCGTCGTCGCGGGTCAGCGCGCGGCTGTCGCGCGGGGCGAAGTGGGGCTCGCGCCAGACCCCGCCGCCGTGTTTGCGGGCAACGCGTTCGGCGGCGGCGAGGCAGTCGGCGTGAGTGGTGTTGGGGGCGACCACCGCGTGGAAGGCAAGGCCGCGGCGCAGCATTTCGGCTTCGACGTTGCCGCCGTCGCGGCGCTGGAACAGATGGGCGAGGCGGCGGCCGTGGCGGTCGCGTGCTTCGACGCCGTTTTCCAGCCAGATGTCGCGGTTATGTGGCAGCAGCTCCGTCAGCGCCTGTTTTGCCCGCGCCGCCAGCGGCTCCGATGGCTGGCCGCCACGACCGAACTCCGGTGCGTTGAGGCCGATCAGTCGCACCCGCTCGCCGCCGCGCAGCAGTACCGTGTCGCCGTCGATGATGCGTTCGATGCGCACCGTCTGCAGCGGCCCTGCCGGCGCGCAGTCGGCGAGTGCTGCGGGGGAAGCGGCGAGCGCTGCAGAGGTGACGAGCGCAGCGAGAGAGAACAGCCAGGCACCAACGAAAACGCCCGGCATGAAGCCGGGCGTTCTGCGGGTCGCGCGCATCCTGTTGGCGGATGACGCGTCCAACTTACTTGGCGCTGCGTGCACCGAAGCGTTTGCGGAAGCGGTCGACGCGGCCGCCGGCATCGATGCTCTTCTGCTTGCCGGTGTAGAACGGGTGGCAGGCGGAGCAGACGTCGAGGTGGAAATCGCGACCCGAGGTGGAGCGGGTGAGGATTTCGTTGCCGCAGCTGCAGCGCGCGGTCACGTCGGCGTATTTCGGATGAATATCGGCTTTCATGTCGTGGTCCTTGCGGTAGGGGTGCCGCCATCCGCCACTGAGTAATCGTCATCGTGGGGCGAACACGGCACCGCGGTTCCACCCGGAGCGTATCCAAGGCGGTTGAAAAACAGGCCGCGCATGGTAGGCCGATTCCCGATTCGGCGCAAGCTGGCGGCCGCTTGCTAGACTGCCGCCCTTCCCGAGGTCGGTCCCGCGCATGTCCGTCGATCACTCCCGCCCTGAAGTCATCCTCCGCGTCGCCGTGCCCGGCCCGCTGCGGCGGCTGTTCGACTATTTATTGCCGCTGCGCGGCTCGCCGCAGGCGCTGGTGCAGTTGGACGATTCGCCGGCACCCGATGTATCGGGCGAGGTCGCGCTGCCGTTGCCGGGGATTCGTGTGCAGGTGCCCTTTGGTCGGCGGCAGATCGTTGGCGTGCTCGTGGCTGTCGTCACTGACAGCGATCTGCCACTCGAACAGCTGAAGCCGGCCAGCGCGCTGCTCGACGCCGAGCCGGTGCTGCCGCCGGCGCTGATGGCGCTGCTGGGCTGGGCCGCCGACTACTACCACCACCCGCTCGGCGACGCGCTGGCGCAGGCGCTGCCGGTGTTGCTGCGGCAGGGCGAATCGGCGTCGGCGAGCCGCACGGCGTGGCGGCTGACCACGGCCGGGCTGGCACTGCCGGCCGGTGCACTGCGTCGTGCGCCGACACAGCAGGCGGCTTTCGACCTTCTATTAAAGGAGGGCGCCATTGCCGCTGGTGAACTGGCGGCGCATGGCCTGAAACCCGAACACCTGCGCGCGCTGGCGGCGAAGGGGCTGGCCGAGCGCTTTGAGCAGGTATCGATGGATGCCGCGCCACTGGCATCGCTGGGCGGTGAGCCGCCGCTGGCGCCGTCGACCGAACAGCGCGCCGCCATCGACGCCGTCGCCGCTGATTTTGGCCGCTATGCCTGCCATCTGCTGGAGGGGGTGACCGGCTCCGGCAAGACCGAGGTCTACCTGCAGCTGATTGATAAGGTGCTGGCGCGCGGCGAGCAGGTGCTGGTGCTGGTGCCGGAGATCGGCCTGACACCGCAGACGCTGGCGCGTTTCCGCCGCCGCATCGAGGCGCCGGTGGCGGTGCTGCACTCCGGCCTCAACGATCGCGAGCGGCTCGACGCCTGGCGCGCGGCGCGCAGCGGTGCCGCCGGTGTCGTGCTCGGCACCCGTTCGGCGATCTTCGCCGAGCTGGCGCGACCGGGGTTGATCATCGTCGACGAGGAGCACGACGGCTCCTACAAGCAGCAGGACGGCTTTCGTTACCACGCCCGCGATCTTGCCATCAAGCGCGCCGCCGACGCCGCCATTCCGATCCTGCTCGGCTCGGCGACGCCGGGACTGGAGAGCCTGCACAACGCGCTGGCCGGTCGCTACCGGCTGCACCACCTGAGTGTCCGCCCCGGCGCCGCCGCGCTGCCGCCGATCGAGGTGGTCGACATCCGCCGCGCACCGATGGCCGAGGGGTTGTCGCCGCTGGCGTTCGACGCCATCGCGGCGACGCTGGCGCGCGGCGAGCAGGCGCTGGTGTTCCTCAACCGGCGCGGCTTCGCGCCGACGCTGCTGTGCCACGACTGCGGCTGGATCGCCGGCTGCGACCACTGCGACGCGCGGCTGACCGTGCACTACGGCGCGCGCCGGCTGGTCTGCCACCACTGCGGCCACAGCGAGGCGCTGCAGACGCGCTGCCCCGCCTGTCGCAGCACGCGACTGGAGTTTCGCGGCCCCGGCACCGAGCGGCTCGAACAGGTGCTGGCGGCGACATTTCCACGGGTGCCGGTGCATCGCATCGACCGCGACACCATCAGCCGCAAACAGGCGATGGCGACACTGGTCGACGAGATCGGGCGTGGCGAGGCCTGCGTGCTGGTCGGCACCCAGATGCTGGCCAAGGGGCACCACTTCCCCGGCGTCACGCTGGTGGTGATGGTCGATGCCGACGGTGGCCTGTTCAGCGCCGACTTTCGCGGCCCGGAGAAGCTCGGTCAGCTGCTGACACAAGTAGCGGGGCGGGCGGGGCGGGCCGATCCCGGAGCAACGGGCACCGAAAGCCGGGTGTTGCTGCAGACGCACTATCCCGACCACCCGTTGTTGCAACGGCTGGTGCGCGACGGTTACGGCAACTTCGCCCGCGCGCTGCTCGACGAGCGCCGTGTGCTGGCGCTGCCGCCGTTCGGCTTCCTGGCGCTGGTGCGCGCCGATGCCCGCCATGCCAGCGATGCCGACCGGCTGCTGCTGGCGCTGCGTGAACAGATACCGGCCGGTATCACCGCGCTCGGCCCGCTGCCGGCGCCGCTGTCGCGTCGCGCCGGGCTGCACCGCGCCCAGCTGTTGCTGCAGTCGGAGCGACGCGCGCCGCTGCATCGCGCGCTGCTGCAACTGGAGCAGCTGGCCGAGCGGCATCCGCTGGCGCGGCGGGTGCGCTGGTCGGTCGATGTCGACCCGATCGACATGGGGTGAAAGCGGGCGGCGAGGGCGCCGAGAGATCAGCGGAAATAGGTATAAATCCCCGCGTTTTTTGGTGATTTGCCGGTTTCCAGACCCTGTGCCAAGCTTGGTGCCTGCGATCGACAGGGTTGGTCTCGCCCGAATGGGCGATGTGCCTGAGACGATGTGTCGTGGTTGGAATGGATCGCAGCAGCTCCCCGGAGACCTCCATGTTCCACATGTTTTGTTCGCTGGCCCCACGCGGCGCTGCCCGTCGTGTCGTGCTGTTCTCTGTCGCCGTGCTGTTCTCTGCTTCCGCGCTGGCCGCGCCGCCGGTCGATCCGTTCAAGGGGGTGGCCAAGGCCTATCTGGTCCGCGCCGACGGCGAGGATCTGTGGCAGCGCAACGCCGAACAGCCGCTGCCGCCGGCCAGCCTGACCAAGGTGATGACGGCGCTGCTGATCCTCGACGACTACCGCCCCGATACCATCGTCACCGTCAGCAAGGCCGCCGCTGCCGAGATCGGTTCGCGCATCGGCCTGCAGGCCGGCGAGAAACTGACCGTGGGCGACCTGCTGGCGGCGACGCTGATCCGCTCCGCCAACGATGCCTGCCACGCACTGGCCGACTGGCACTCCGGCAGCGAGGCGGCTTTCGCCATCAAGATGACCGAACGCGCCAAGGCGCTCGGCATGCACGACACCCAGTTCTTCAACGCCTGCGGGCTGGACAAGCCGGGCCACCTGAGCACCGCGCGCGACCTCGCCATCCTGGCCGAAACCGCATTGCAGAACCCCACCTTCAACCGTATCGCCAACAAACAGCGCATGGTGATCCGCAGCGTCGATCGCAAGCGCACCTTCGACCTGCGCAGCACCAACCACCTGATCGGCCAGTACGACGGCGTGATGGGGATGAAGACCGGCTTCACCAACCGCGCCGGTCCCTGCCTGATCGCGGTGGCCGAGCGCGACGGCAAGCAGGTACTGCTGGTGCTGCTGAACTCCAGCAGCCGCTGGCAGCGCGCGCCGCTGATCTTCGATCAGGCCTTCGCCCGCCTCGACCGCGAGCAGGGTCCGGCGACTGTGGCGCGGCGCGACGAGTAGTCCTCCCCTATGAAATAGGGGAGGTGCCCCGCAGGGGCGGAGGGGTCAAGCCCTTTGCCATGTCTCGATCAACCCCGGACCCCTCCGTCGCTTCGCGACACCTCCCCTACTGCGCAGGGGAGGACCTTAATAGAGCCGAGCTGGCGACCGCCAAACCAAATGGGGATAATGGCGCCCTTCGTTTTCCGGCCCATTCTCCCCGCGCATGAAAAACTCCATTGCCGAGCTGATCGCTCAGGCCCTCTCGCGACTGCAGGCTGACGGCAAGCTGCCGGCCGACCTGCCGTCGCCGCAGATTCAGATCGACCACACCCGGGACAAGAGCCACGGCGACCTCGCCAGCAACATCGCGATGATGCTGGCGAAGCCGGCGAGGATGGCACCGCGCGCGCTGGCGCAGCTGATCGTCGAGGCGCTGCCGACTTCAAGCCTGCTGGCCAGCACCGAAATCGCCGGCCCCGGTTTCATCAATTTCTTCCTCTCCGGTTCAGCGCAGACCGCCGTGGTCAGCGAAATCATCAAGGCCGGCGATGGGTTCGGTCGCAACGCGAGCGGCGCCGGTCGCAAGGTGCAGGTCGAATTCGTCTCCGCCAACCCGACCGGCCCGCTGCATGTCGGCCACGGTCGCGGCGCGGCGGTCGGCGACTGCCTCTGCCGTCTGCTCGACGCCACCGGCTGGGATGTCACCCGCGAGTTCTACTACAACGACGCCGGTGCGCAGATACAGAACCTGATGCTGTCGACGCAGGCGCGCTGCAAGGGCATTGCGCCCGATCAGCCGGGCTGGCCCGAAGACGGTTATCGCGGCGATTACATCAATGATGTCGCCAACGCCTACATGGCCGGCGAAACCATCGTCGCCGACGACCAGCACGTCACCGGTGCGAAGGATGCCGACGATGCCGATGCGATCCGCCGTTTCGCCGTCGCCTACCTGCGCCGCGAACAGGATCTCGACCTGCGCGCCTTCGGTGTCGCCTTCGATATCTATTTCCTGGAGTCGTCGCTCTACACCGAGGGCAATGTCGAGGAGACCGTGCAGGCGCTGATCGCCAGCGGTCATACCTATGAAGATGGCGGTGCACTGTGGCTGCGCACGACGACGTTCGGCGACGACAAGGACCGCGTCATGCGCAAGCGCGAAGGGGGTTACACCTACTTCGTGCCGGACGTCGCCTACCACCGCAACAAATGGGAGCGCGGTTTCCAGCGCGTCATCAACGAACAGGGCGCTGACCACCACAGCACCATCACCCGCGTGCGCGCCGGCCTGCAGGCGCTGGACGTCGGCATCCCGCAGGGGTGGCCCGACTACGTGCTGCACCAGATGGTCACCGTCATGCGCGGCGGCGAAGAGGTGAAGATCTCCAAGCGCGCCGGCAGCTACGTCACGCTGCGCGACCTGATCGACGAAGTCGGCCGCGATGCCACGCGTTATTTCCTCGCCGCGCGCCGTTCCGATTCGCAGCTGGTGTTCGACATAGACCTGGCGCGCGCGCAGACCAACGACAACCCGGTCTACTACATCCAGTACGCCCATGCCCGTGTCTGCTCGGTGCTGCGGCAGGCCGACGAGAAATCGCTGACGTGGAATCGCGCGCAGGGTGAAGTCGCACTCGGTCGCCTCGACAGCGAACACGAAGTGGCGCTGCTGAACCTGCTGGCGCGCTACCCCGAGCTGGTCGCCACCGCCGCCGACAACCTCGAACCGCACATGGTGGCGCAGTACCTGCGCGATCTCGCCGCGGCGCTGCACACCTGGTACCACGCGCATCAGTTCCTGGTCGAAGACGACGAACTGCGCAACGCGCGCCTGACGCTTGCCGTCGCCACGCGGCAGGTGCTGCGCAACGGCCTCGACTTGCTCGGCGTGTCGGCACCGGAGGCGATGTAAGCCGTGGCCAAACTGCCGGACAGCCATCCACGCAGCCGCGAGCGCGACAATAATCGCGATCGGGGGGATCGCGATCGTGACGGCGGCCGCGATCGCAACAAGAACCGTGAGCGCGAGCGACAGAGCCAGCGCGGCGCCACGCCGGGGCGGCGAGCCGGCGGCCAGCCGCAACTGCCGGGCTGGGTCTGGCTGGTGGCCGGCCTCGCTGTTGGCGCGCTGGTGACCACGCTGCTGCATCTCGCCGATCGGCCGGCGGTGACCGAGATAGAGGTACCGCTGCCGGCGGCGGTCAAAGCCGGCAAAGCGGCGAGCAGTGCGCCAAAGGCCGAACCCAGGGTTGAGGCGGAAGCGGCGCCGGTGGTGCCGGCACCCGAGCCGGCGACCCGCTTCGATTTCTACACGCTGTTGCCGGAACGCGAGGTGATCGTGCCGGACCAGCGCGAACCGGCGCAGCCGGCAGTACCCGCCCCGGTGGCGGCGCCTGCCCCCGCCGTGCGACCGACAGCCCCCGCCGGTGGCACCGCGCCCACCGCCCCTGAGGCGGCGCCAGCCGTCGGCACGGAGTCCTATCTGTTGCAGGCCGGTTCGTTCCGCGGCGCGGCCGAGGCGGAGCGCCGCCGCGCGCTGATCGCCAGTTTCGGCCTGCAGGCGCGCATCGAGACCGTGCGCGCCGGCAGCGACACCTGGTACCGCGTCCACGCCGGGCCGTTCACCTCGCGCGACCAGCTCGCCAGCGCCCGCGGCCGCCTCAGCGACGAAGGGATCGAAACGCTGCAGATTCGTCAGAAATAGAACCAGCCGATATCGACGAGGAGACTCCCTTGGAGCAGTACCACGGCACCACCATTCTCTCCGTGCGCCGCAACGGCAAGGTCGTCATCGGCGGCGACGGCCAGGTCACGATGGGCAACACCGTCATGAAGGGCAACGCGCGCAAGGTGCGCCGCCTGCACCACGGCAAGGTGCTGGCCGGTTTCGCCGGCGGCACCGCCGACGCCTTCACGCTGTTCGAACTGTTCGAGCAGCAGCTCGACAAACACCAGGGCCACCTGACCCGCGCCGCCGTCGAACTGGCGAAAGCGTGGCGCACCGAGCGCGCGCTGCGCCGGCTCGAAGCGTTGCTGGCGGTCGCCGACAAAACCACCTCGCTGATCATCACCGGCAACGGCGACGTGGTCGAACCGGAGGACAACCTGATCGCGATCGGCTCCGGTGGCCCGTTCGCACAGGCGGCGGCGCGCGCGCTGCTCGACCACAGCGAACTGTCGGCGCGCGACATCGTCGAGAAGAGTCTCGCCATCGCCGGCGACATCTGCATCTACACCAACCACAACCGCACCATCGAAGAACTCGACTGCCAGTAACCGGAGCCTCCCGAGATGTCGAACATGACCCCGCGTGAAATCGTCTCCGAGCTGGACAAACACATCGTCGGCCAGCAGGCCGCCAAGCGCGCCGTCGCCATCGCGCTGCGCAATCGCTGGCGCCGCATGCAGCTCGACGAAACGTTGCGCGACGAAGTGACGCCGAAGAACATCCTGATGATCGGGCCGACCGGCGTCGGCAAGACCGAGATCGCGCGCCGCCTGGCGAAACTGTCCGGCGCGCCGTTCATCAAGGTCGAGGCGACCAAGTTCACCGAGGTCGGCTACGTCGGCCGCGATGTCGAGACCATCGTCCGCGATCTGGTGGAAACCGCGATCAAGCTGGAGCGCGAACGCGAAATCGAACGGGTGCGCCCGCGCGCGCAGGACGCCGCCGAGGAGCGC
>CAYLRA010000037.1:0-28201 GCA_964386045.1 uncultured Verrucomicrobiaceae bacterium
ACAGCGCGGCCAGCATGTCGAACAGCTGCGAGGGATAGTCGTCGACCGGCATGATCGAGTAGTCGCCGAACAGGTCGGCGAAGACGCGCTTGATCACCTGCCGGTTCTCCAGCAGGTAGGAGACGCCGGAGGGGACGCGCAGGTTGTCCTCCAACACATAGACCGTGCCGTCGCCGTCGCGCACCAGGTCGGAGCCGCAGATATGCGCCCAGACGCCGAAGCGTGGGTTGACGCCGACACACTCGGGGCGGAAGTTCTTCGACTTGTGCAGCAGGTCGGCCGGGAAGATCTTGTCCTTGACGATCTTCTGATCGTGATAGAGATCGTCGATGAACATGTTCAGCGCCTTCACGCGCTGCTTCAGTCCGGCGTCGATCACATCCCACTCTTTTTTCGGCATCACCCGCGGGATGATGTCGAATGGCCACTGCCGGTCGATCGAGCCGCCGCCTTCGTTGTAGACGGTGAAGGTGATGCCCATCTCCTTGATGGCGAGGTCGGCGCTGGCCTGCAACCGCTGCAGCTCGTTGTCTTCGAGGGTGGCCAGATAGTTGGCCAGCGCCTTGGCGACCGGGCGCGGCTTGCCGCGCGGGTCGATCATCTCGTCGTAGAGGCCGGCGCCCTCGTACTCTTTCCAGTTGATTCCCATCAACAACGTCTCCGAAAGCTGTTTGGCCGCAAGCTGCTGGTTCATCGCCACTCCATCAAGTTCGGACCCCCTCGCCCTGCGGGCACTCCCCCTATTGCACAGGGGGAGACCTGGTCCTCCCCTGCGAAGTAGGGGAGGTGCCCCGAAGGGGCGGAGGGGTCAGCAGTTCAACCGATCTGCTCCACCGTCACCGCCACGCTGAGCTGGTGCTGGCCGCCGCCGAAACAGACCCCTTTGACCGGCGGCGTGTCGCTGTAATCCCGCCCCAGTGCCACCACGATATGTTCGTCGCCGACCACCAGGTTGTTGGTCGGGTCGAGCTGCAGCCAGCCGGCCGCTTCGCCGCCCCAGACCGCGAACCAGGCGTGCGAGGCGTCGGCGCCGATGCGCTTGGCCTCGCCCGGCTTCGGGTAGGTCAGCAGGTAGCCGCTGATGTAGGCCGCCGCCAGGCCGAGGCCGCGCAGGCAGGCGATGGCGAAGTGGGCGAAGTCCTGGCAGACACCGGCGCGCTGCTCCCACACCTCGGCCAGCGGCGTGTCGATCGCGGTGGCGCCGGGCAGATAGTGAAAGTCGTCGTAAATCTGCGCATTGAAGGCGATCAACGCTTCGCCCAGTGCGCGACCGGGGGTGAAGGCCTTGCGTGCGTAGTCGCTCCAGGCCGGGTCGGTCGGCACCAGCGCGGTCGGGTAGACAAACTCCCAGGCCGGCGGTTCGCCGGCGGCGTCATCTGTTTTGGGTGCGCCGCTTACCCCCTGCGGTCGCGCCGTCTCCCACGGCTGCGTCAGCGCCAGCAGGTCGGGCGTGCTCATCGTCTCGACCTGCGCCTGGCTGTGGATGCGCAGTTCGCTGTGGCCCTTGTGGACCTCGAAGTAGTGCTGCAGGTTGCCGAAGCTGTCGCGCTGTTCGTGCAGGTAGCGCGGCTTCGGGTAGACCGCGAGGCGGTGGTCGAGCAGCCGCTGACCCGCCATCGGTCGCGGTGTCAGCCAGGCCAGGCTGTAGCCGAGCGAGGCCGCCCACTGGTAGCGGTAGACGGTCTCGTGGCGGACGCTGAGCCGGCGGCCGGCCGCGGCGGCCCCGGTGTCAGCGCGCGAAGTGGGTGATGGGCTGGGTGTGGCGGAAGTATTGGTGGTCAAGATCGGTTCCCAGTTGTCGCAGTCGTCCGCTCAGTTCGCCGAGGAAGCGCGCCAGCAGCGTGCTGGCGGCCTCGGCGCAGGCCCATTCGCGCGCCTCGGCCAGCTTCAGCGGCGTCAGCACCGACAGCAGGATCTTCTCGGCGTCGGTCAGGCCGAACTGCGGACTCGTGTTGAGGAAGTGCAAGAGTGATTCCAGTTCCTGCAACTGGTGCAACATCGAGCGTGGATTGGTCACTTCCAGCAGCAGGTGCTGCCACACCGTCTGGTAGCTCAGCGCCATGCCGTAGCGGCGGCGGTGGCTGACCATGCAGCCGTTCGCCTCCAGCAGCATCTCCAGCGGCAGGGTCTCGGCGCCGTCGTTGTCGGCGGCCAGCTGACGACTGACGGCGACGATGCCCAGCGCCATGTTCTGCACCCGCTCCAGGCGGCGACCGATCTGCAGCCAGAGGCCGCCCTGGGTCAGCGCCACCCCCTCCTGGCTGGCGCCCCAGAAGGCGAGCAGCGCGTTGAGGATCGGCTGCACCAGCTGTTCGACCGAGACCACGTCGCTGTTGCGCTCGGCGTAGCTGATCAGCTCGTCCAGCTCCTCGATCACCCGCCAGCTGTCGAGCGGCCACAGGTCGCGCACGGTGTAGGTGGCTTCCAGTGCGCGGTGCAGGTTGAAGGCGAGGCTGCCGGTTTCCGGTCCGAGCAGCGCCCGGCGCAGCCGCTCCGGGGCGGGCGCCACGCCGCTGCCGGCAAGGGTCTCGGGCAGGTAGAGGCTGAGTGCCGGCAGCCACTGCAGCAGCGCGCGGTGGTCGCTCTCCTGCGCGTAGTCGAGCCAGGTGTCGTAACGCTTCTGGTAGATGCCGGCGATGCGCAGCTCCGACTCGGCGCGTTCGAGGTAGCAGGCGCCCCAGAACAGGTTTTCGGCGGCGCGACTGGTCAGCGCGGCGGCGGCCTGACGGCTGTGCTGGGTGGGATGCAGCCGCAGCACGTCGCGCATCGAGCCACTCTTGCGCAGCACCCAGGTGTCCTTCGACCAGCCGCCGCTCTGGCTGGAGATCAGGCTGGAGTCCGCCTCCGCGGCGACGCGGGTCAGCCCGCCCGGCATCACGTCGTAGTGGCTGCCGTCGCCGGCGAGGAACGCGCGCAGCACCAGGTGGCGCGGCGCCAGCTCGCCGTCGTCGACAGCCGGCAGCGTCGAGAAGGCGATCCGCTCCTGGCCGACGAAGCGCCACGGCGTCGCCTTGATCTGCTGCACCAGCTGCTGCTGCGCCTTGCGTGCCAGCTGGTCGCCGAAGATGACCCGGCCCGGCTCGTCGACCACCTTGACCACCATGTCGGCGATCTCGCCGCAGACGAACTTGCGCTCCTTCTCCTGTCCGCACCACCAGCTGGCGGCGCTCGGCAGGCGCAGCTCCTCGCCGAGCCAGGCGCGCGCCAGCGCCGGCAGGAACGGCAGCAGCCCGGGGCATTCGAGCACGCCGGAGCCGATCGGATTGGCCATGCCGACGCGCCCCAGCGCCTGCGCCTGCAGCAGCCCCGGCACGCCGAGCATGGAGTCGCCGCGCAGGCAGAGCGGGTCGCAGAAGGTGGAGTCGACGCGGCGGATCAGCACGTCGACCTTGCGCAGGTCGTCGACCGTCTTCAGGTAGACGTTGCCGTGGCGCACCGACAGGTCGTCGCCCTGCACCAGCGTGATGCCGAGCTGGGCGGCGAGGTAGGCGTGTTCGAAGTAGACCTCGTTGCCGATGCCGGGGGAGAGCAGGGCGATGGTCGGCTCCTGCGTGGACTCCGGCGCCAGTTTGCTGACGTGGCGTTTCAGCTGCTGGAAGAACTGCGCCAGCGGCGCGGTGGCGTAACCGGAGACGCTCTGGCCGAGCACGCGGCGGGTGATCATGCGCGCCTCCAGCACATAGCCGGCGCCGCTTGGCCCCTGCGTGCGGTCGGCCATCACCCACCACTTGCCGTCCGGGCCGCGTGCCAGGTCGACGGCGTAGAGGGTCAGCGCACTCATCGGCGTCTGCTGCAGCGGGCGCAGGAACTCCGGGTGGCGCAGCACCAGCTCGTGCGGGATCAGCCCTTCGCGCAGCGCGTGCTGCGGGCCGTAGAGGTCGGCCAGCAGCAGGTTGAACAGCTGCGCGCGCTGCTGCAGGCCGGCTTCGAGCGTCGGCCACTCGCTCTCCGACAGCAGCAGCGGCAGCGGGTCGAGCTGCCAGGTGCGGCGCTTGCCGACCGGGTCCTGGTAGACGTTGTAGTGAACCCCCTGCTCCTTGAGCCGGCGCACCGTCTCCAGCTGCAGGTTGTTCAGCGCCTGCGGGTCGCAGCCGTCGAGGAAACGGGCGAAGGGCTGCCAGTGCGGTCGCACGCTGCCGTCGGCCGCCACCATCTCGTCGAACCCGCTGCCGGGGTGGTAGCCGTTGCAGGTCGGCATCGCCACCTCCGGGATCGTGCTGTCGTCCATCTACTGCGCCTTCTTTTTGTATTCACGCATCGAACCGCAGATCGAGCGTGCAGGGGTGCTGCGGGTTCGGTTTCGGCGGCGGGGGTGATGCCAGCGGGCGCGGCGCGTGGGCGCTGAACTGGCCAACCCCCCGTACCTCGGCCGGCGGCACCGCGAAGCGCGGCTCCTGCTCGAACAGCGGCGGTCGCGACAACGCGCCGTGGCCGTGGCCGAGCTCCTCGAAGCGGGCGACGCGGCGCGCCTCCGCCTCCAGCGCGTTGACCGGGAAGTGCTCGTAGTTGCGTCCGCCCGGGTGCACGACGTGGTAGGTGCAGCCGCCCAGCGCGCGGCCGTTCCAGGTGTCGAACAGGTCGAACACCAGCGGCGAGTGTACGCCGATCATCGGGTGCAGCGCCGACGGTGGCTGCCAGGCGCGGTAACGCACGCCGGCGACGAAACAGCCCTCCTCCTCGGTCGGCAGCAGCGGCACCACCTTGCCGTTGCAGGTGAGCTGGTAGCGCTCCGGCGCGGCCAGGCGCAGCTTCACCTGCATCCGCTCCACCGACGAATCGACGTAGCGCGCGGTGCCGCCGGCGGTCGCCTCCTCGCCGAGTACATGCCACGGTTCGAGCGCGTGGCGCAGCTCCAGCGCCATGCCGCCGAGCTCGATGTGTCCCACTTTCGGGCAGCGGAACTCCATGAACGCCTCGAACCAGTGCGCCTGGAACGGCAGGCCGTGGTCGTTCAGGTATTGCAGCACCTGCTGGAAGTCGTGCCAGAGATAGTGCGGCAGCATGAAGCGGTCGTGCAGCGCGTGGCCCCAGTGCGCCGGCTTGTGCAGGTAGGGTTTGTCCCAGAACAGCGCGACGAAGGCGCGCAGCAGCAGCATCTGCACCAGCGACATGCGCGCGTGCGGCGGCATCTCGAAGGCGCGGAATTCGAGGATGCCGAGGCGGCCGGTCGGCGTGTCGGGCGAGTAGAGCTTGTCGATGCAGAACTCGCTGCGGTGGGTGTTGCCGGTCAGGTCGGTCAGCAGGTGGCGCAGCGCGCGGTCGACCAGCCACGGCTGGTTGGCGTCGCCGGCCGGTAGTTGTGAGAAGGCGATCTCCAGCTCGTAGAGCTTCTCGATACGCCCCTCGTCGACCCGTGGTGCCTGGCTGGTCGGGCCGATGAACAGACCGCTGAACAGGTACGACAGGCTCGGGTGGTGCTGCCAGAAGGTGATCAGGCTCTGCAGCAGCTGCGGCCGGCGCAGCAGCGGCGAGTCGGCGGGCGTGGCGCCGCCGAGGGTGACGTGGTTGCCGCCGCCGGTGCCGGAGTGACGGCCGTCGAGCATGAACTTCTCGGTGCCGAGCCGGCTCTCGCGGGCGCGCGCATACAGCGTCTCAGTGATGTTCCTCAGCTGCGCCCAGCTCGACGCCGGCTGGATGTTGACCTCGATGACGCCGGGATCGGGCGCCACCACCAGCTTCGACAGGCGCGGGTCGGACGGCGGCGAGTAGCCCTCGATGCGCGGTGCCAGGCCGATGCGTTTGGCGGCCTGCGCGATCGCCTGCAGCAGGCCGTTGAAGCTGTCGAGATCGGCGAGCGGAGGCAGGAAGATGTTGAGGTAGCCGTCGCGGATCTCGGCACACAGCGCGGTGTGGATCGCCATCGGCGCCAGCAGCAGGTAGTCGGCCTGGGTCGGCGCCCTGATCTCCTGTGGCAGCGCAGCAAACGGATCGGCCGGGCGCGGCTCCAGCGCCTCCACTTTGGCGTGGTAGGAGAGCGAGCCGAGTGGCAGCCGGTAGCCGAGCGCCGAGTTGCCCGGGATCAGGTAGATCGCCCCCTGCCGGCACTGCCAGCGGCAGCTCTGCCACAGTCCGTTCGCCGCATTGAAGGCGAGCGGCAGGCAGAAGCCGGCCGGGCGGTTCAGCCCCTGCTGCAGCACCCTGGCCAGCGTGCGCTGCGCCAGCGCCTCGTGGTCCAGCGTCGCCTCGTCGTCGAGCGGCAGCTGGGTGTTCTGCCACAGCGCGTGGAACGGGTCCTCGAAGCAGGGGTGGATCGCCTCGCGCGGCAGCCCGAGCCCCTCGCACAGCGCACTCATGAAGCCGCGCGCGCTCTCCAGCGTGGCGTCGCCCGCGCGCGACG
Source organism: uncultured Verrucomicrobiaceae bacterium (assembly GCA_964386045.1). Taxonomy (GTDB): domain Bacteria; phylum Pseudomonadota; class Gammaproteobacteria; order Pseudomonadales; family CAMLJR01; genus CAMLJR01. The sequence continues at coordinate 6,338 of CAYLRA010000037.1, forward strand.
GCTGCGGCCCGCGCCACAGCGGCTCGCCATCCTTGCGCCAGTGGATCGAGTACTGCCAGCGCGGCAGCGGTTCGCCGGGGTACCACTTGCCCTGGCCGAAGTGCAGCAGGCCGCCGGGGGCGAAGTCATCCATCAGCTTTTCGGTGAGGTCGAGCGCCAGTGCCCGCTTGTGTTTGCCGTCGGCGTCGGTGTTCCACTGTTCGGACTGCATGTCGTCGACCGAGACGAAGGTCGGTTCGCCGCCCATCGTCAATCGCACGTCGCCTTGCTCCAGCAGCCCGTCGATGTGGTTGCCGAGCGCATCGATGTCGCTCCAGGCCTGCTCGGTGAAGGGGCGGGTGACGCGCGGATCCTCCTTGATGCGCACCACTTCGTTCGAATAGTCGAAGGTCACCTCGCACGGGTCGACCAGGCCGGTGATCGGCGCCGCGTCGACCGGCTCCGGCGTGCACGACAGCGGGATATGCCCCTCGGCGGCGAACAGCCCCGAAGTCGGGTCGAGGCCGAGCCAGCCGGCGCCCGGCACATAGACTTCGGTCCAGGCGTGCAGGTCGGTGAAGTCGGCCTCGGGGCCGGAGGGGCCGTCGAGGCTCTTCTGGTCCGCCGTCAGTTGCACCAGGTAACCGGAGACGAAACGCGCCGCCATCCCGAGATGGCGCAGCAGCTGCACCAGCAGCCAGGCCGAGTCGCGACAGGAGCCGCGCGCCAGCGCCAGCGTCTCCTCCGGCGTCTGTACCCCCGGTTCGAGGCGGATGGTGTAGCTCACCGCCTCATAGGTGCGGCGGTTGATCTCGACCAGAAAATCGATGATCGGCAGCGGCTTGCGCTCGATGCCGGCGAGCAGCGCGTGGAAACGTTCACCGCACGCCTTGTCCAGCTCCAGGAAGGGCTGCAGCTGATGCTTCAGCGCGGCCGGATAGTCGAACGGGAATTTCTCGGCGTAACTCTCGACGAAGAAGTCGAACGGGTTGTAGGCGGTCAGGTCGGCGACCAGGTCGACGTCGACGGTCAGCGCCGCGGTCTTGTCGGGAAAGACCAGCCGCGCCACGTAGTTCGAGAAGGGGTCCTGCATCCAGTTGATGAAGTGGCTGGCGGGTTCCACCTTCATGCTGAAGCTGACGATCGGCGTGCGGCAGTGCGGCGCCGGCCGCAGTCGTACCAGATGCGGCGACAGCGCCACGCGGCGGTCGTAGTGGTAGGTGGTGGAGTGGCGGAGACCGACCAGAATGCTCATGTGCGTCCCTTGGTTACTGCGTTAGCGGCAGCCGATCGAGATGCAGAGACCGTGCCTAGACGTGATCGAACCGGATCGACGTTACGTGAATGCGCGCGGGAAGCGAAAGACAGCGAAAAAGCGGGGGAAAGAAAAAACCCCGATGGCACTCTGGTCACCGGGGTTTCCGAGATGTCTCATTCGCGGGAGGGATTACTCCGCGCGAACTTCCTCGGCTTGCGGGCCTTTCTTGCCCTGGCCGGCAACGAAGCTGACGGTCTGGCCTTCGGCCAGCGACTTGAAGCCGTTAACCTGAATGGCGCTGAAGTGAACGAAGAGATCCGGGCCGCCGTTGGAAGGGGTGATGAAACCAAAACCCTTGCTGTCGTTGAACCACTTGACCGTACCAGTCTGACGATTAGACATAACCATTTCCTGACTAACTTGATGGAGGCTCCCTCGCCCGGCGAGCCCTTTGTGCAAAGGAGCAAGCTGCTGGGGAATAACTGTGACAGCAGGGAGTACCAGATCGACTTCGGAGAAGGCAGGCGAACCTGCTCAGACCACGATTGACGCAATACCAAGCTGACGACAGCGGACCAACTCTACGCCAACTTTTGGCAAAAGCGAATCCTCCGCCGCGACTTTTTGGCGAAAAAATGTGCTCCGCTCGACGCAGGGTTGCGAGCAGGGAAACGGGGTGCGGAGTGTGTCGGGTGATGGCGCGCCCTAGAGGATTCGAACCTCTGACCTCTGCCTCCGGAGGGCAGCGCTCTATCCAGCTGAGCTAAGGGCGCAGGAGGCGCGCATCATACCGGCCTGTTCGGGCTATTTCCAGCAAAAGCCCTGTGGTTCGGGTGGTTTCCCGGAGGGCGTCTGGCTATAATCCGCCGCGTTTTAGCCGCCCCCGACGCCCCCTTTCCGGCTGTGAGGAATCGATTCGTGAGCAAGTCGAAGTTGAACAAAGTTGTCGTTGCCCTGGGTTCGCTCTGCCTGGGCGCACTGCTCAGCCTCTCCAGCCACGCGCTGACCGACAACCAGAAGAAGGCGATCGAAGAGCGCATCAAGCCGGTCGGCAGCGTCTGCCTCGAAGGCGACAGCAGCTGCGGCGGCGCCGTGGCAGCCGCGGCCAGCGGCCCGCGCTCGGCCGAGGATATCTACAACGCCTCCTGCATGGCCTGCCACTCGACCGGCGCCGGCGGCGCGCCAAAAATCGGCGATGTCGCCGACTGGAGTGCTCGACTCGGCAAGGGCATCGATACCGTCTACAGGCACGCCATCGATGGTTTCAACGCCATGCCGGCCAAGGGGCTCTGCATGACCTGCTCGGACGACGAGGTGATCGCGGCGGTCGACTTCATCCTGGAGAAGAGCAAGTAAGCGCAGGCTGCGTCAGGCACAAAAAAGCCACCGCGAGGTGGCTTTTTTATTGGGCGGTGGAAAGCGGTTACGGCAGTTCGTCGAACAGGCTGCGCAGGCCGCTGCCCCAGGCCTGGCGCAGGTTGTTGAAGTAGTCGTCGTTCTCCTGGATGCGCTCGACGCGCAGTTCGAAGCTGTCCTCGCGGTAGACCGCGAAGTCGATCGGCAGGCCGACCGACATGTTGGAGCGCACCGTCGAGTCGAACGAGATCAGCGTGCACTTGGTGGCGTGGCCGAGCGCGGTGTCGTAGCGAATGATGCGGTCGAGGATCGGCTTGCCGTATTTCACTTCGCCGATCTGGAAGAACGGCGTGTCCTCGGTCGCCTCGATGAAGTTGCCCTGCGGGTAGACGTGGAACAGGCGCGGCCGCTCGCCGGCGATCTGGCCGCCGAGCAGCACGTTGCAGCCGAAGTCGATGCCGGCGCACTGCTGGTTGCCGACGTTGCGCGCCACCACCTCGGTGATGGTGTTGCCGACCAGTTCGGCGGCGTGAAACATCGAGCCGACCGAGTAGAGGTTGGTGGCGTCCTCGTGCTGGGTGCGTTCGCACAGCCACGAGATCACCGCCTGCGAGGTGGCCAGGTTGCCGGCGGTCAGCAGCACGATGGCGCGTTCGCCGCGGCGCTCGAAGACATGCATCTTGCGGAAGTGGGCGATGTGGTCGACACCGGCGTTGGTGCGGGTGTCAGCGGCAAACACCAGCCCTTCGCCGAGACGCATGGCAACGCAGTAGGTCATGGGGCGGGTCCACGGCGGAAAACGGCGGTCACTCTGCCGCGTGGATATTGGCTGCGTCAATACGGGGAAATGACCCGCGTCGCCGCCGGGCGGGTCTGCGGTGACGTCACAGCTTCTCGATGTAGCGCGACAGCAGGTCGAGTTTGGCCGGGTCGTCGTCGACGAAACGGATCGACACTTTCAGGATCGGGCTGTCGATGCGGTTCTCACCGGCCTGCAGGCCGTGCACGTAGCCGTTCAGGCGCGCCACGTCCGTCCCCTCGTTCTCGACGATCGAGATCACCACCGGCTCCAGAATCGCCGGCAGCTGCGCCTCGCGTTTCATGACGCCGTGCAGCATCTGCAGCGAGATGTCCTTGATCACGCACTGTGCGTTGAAGCTGGCGAAGTTGAGCTGCGCCTGGCCGCGCGCGGTGGCGCGTCGGGCGGGTGCCGGTCGCGCCGATGGTTCGGCGGCGGCCGGTCGGCCGGTCAGCACGGCGATGCTGGCGCCGGCGATACCCTGCGTGGCGCCGCCGCCGGCGTTGCCGCGTGTCGGCGCCGCGCCGGCTGGGCCGCCGCGCCCGAGCACCTTGTTGACCTTGGTCACCAGCTGCTCGGCCTTGAACGGCTTGCCGAGGTAGTCGTTGACGCCGGCCTGCACCGCCTTGACCACGTAGTCGCGCTCGCCGCGGCTGCTGACCATGATGAACGGCAGCTCGCCGTGCTCCGGGTGGGCGCGCAGCCAGCGCAGGAACTCCTCGCCGGAGAGCTCGGGCATCTCCCAGTCGCAGAGGATCAGGTCGAAGCGCTGTGTCTTCAGCAGGACCTGCGCGCGCAGGGCGCTCGGCACGTCGACGATTTCGCAGCCGGGGTAGGCGTCACGCAGCTGTTTCTTGACCAGGTCGCGAATGAAGCTGGCGTCGTCGACGACCAGGAAGCGCAGGGCGGGCATGGGCGGAATCCGAATGGCAGTCCGGTCAGCTTAGTAAAGGATGGTGCGAGCCGCGAACGGTTGCCTCAGGCGGCGCTGCCCCGGCGCTGTCCGCCCGGATTCAGGATGTCGAGGTAACAGGGCTCGCTGCCGGGTTGCCAGAGGGGTGCCGGCTGCAGCGCCTGCTGCCACAGCGGGTTGTGGCGATAGCGGTTGAGCCAGCCGCGCAGGGCCAGGTAGGGGGAGCTGTCGAACCAGTCGCGATCGACTTCGGCAAAGTCGTGAATGAACGGCAGGACGGCGATGTCGGCCAGCGATTCGCTGTCGCCGACCAGGTGGCCGGTGCGCGCCAGTCGCGCCTCGAGCTGGGCGAGGAAGATCTCCGCCTCGGTGCGGAAGTCGCGCGGCGAGCGCACCAGCAGGCGCGACGCCTCGCGATAGTTGCTCAGCGCCTGCACGAACGGGCCGTCGTTGGCGAGGATCAGGTTGTCGATCGACTGCTGGCGCACGCGGCTCTCCGGCCACAGCCCCAGCTCGGGACGGCGCTCCATGGCCCAGCGCAGAATGGCGGCGGAGTGGTGCAGCAGCTTGCCGCTCGGCAGCTGCAGCAGTGGCAGCGCCGGCAACGCCAGCGGTGGATGTTCGGGGTCGACTTCGCGCAGCTCGCTGCGCAGGCCCGCGCACAGCAGGGCCAAGCGCGCGCGCAACGAGTGCGGCTCGGGGGCGCAACTATAGAGAACCGGTATGGCCATCTCGTTACGGACTCAACAGTGTCGCGCCATTGGCGCGCGTATCCTTCCTCGCTGCACCCTGTTGCAGCGCCATCCTCGAGATCGCGACTCTTTATTTGGCGGTCGCGCTTATCTCGTCACGCCTATCTCTCGTCAAACCATGTCTCTGATCAAACCACGTCGCGGGTAAAGACCCAGTCGTTGCCGCGCGACAGCTTCGTGTTGAAGCGGTAGCCAGCCGTGTCGAACCGCTTCAGCTCGTCGGGCTCGCCGAGGCGGTTGCGGATGATGAATGCACTCATCATGCCGCGCGCCCGCTTGGCCGGGAAGCTGACCACCCTGTAGTCGCCGCCGCGCTTGCGCTCCTTGAATATCGGCGTCACCACCTCGGACACAAGCGCTTTCGGATGGACGGCCTTGAAGTACTCGCCAGAGGCGAGGTTGACCAGCGGGCCGCCGCTTTTCTTCAGCGCCTTGTTCAAGGCATCGGTGATGATGTCGTTCCAGAACCGGTAGAGGTTGGCGCCGCGCGGGTTGGCCAGCGCGGTGCCCATTTCGAGCCGGTAGGGCTGGATCAGGTCGAGCGGGCGCAGCAGGCCGTAGAGGCCGGAGAGGATGCGCAGGTGCTGCTGGGCGAAGGCGAAGTCGTCGGCATCGAACCGGTCGGCCTCCAGCCCGATGTAGACATCGCCGCGAAAGGCGAGCAGCGCCTGCTTGGCGTTGCCCAGCGAGAAAGGCGGCGCCCACTCCTGGTTGCGCTGCCAGTTCAGCTCGCCGAGCGCTTCGCTGATCGACATCAGCTCGCTCAGTCGATCCGGCGTCAGCGGTCGCAGCACGTTCATCAGCTCGGCCGAGTGGTCGAGCAGTTGCGGCTGGGTGAATTTGCGGGTGACCGGGGCATTCTCGAAGTCGAGGGTCTTGGCCGGGGAGATGACGATCAACATCGGGCGGAGTTTCCTTGGAACGGGCCTTAAATCACATCAGCTAAGGGCGGCCAGGCGCGCAGCAGGATGGCACGGCAGTCGGCGCCGGGCGGCAGTGTACCGTAGGCCAGTCCCGCCTCGCCGCCGAGGCGCGCGCCGATGAAGGCGTCGGCATCGGCGGCCGGCGCGTGCTGTGCCATCAGGCCGGCCTGCAGTACCAGCGCGATCGTCTCGGTCAGCTTGCGCGCCTGCCGCTCCAGCAGCTGCGGCTGGTCGAGCAGCCGTGCGATGGTCGCCACCGCGTCGGCGATGCGGTCGTCGAGCGCGGCGGCGGCCAGCAGTTCGGCGCGCACCACGTCGGCGCTGCCGGCATCCCGCGTCAGTGCGCGCAGCACGTCGAGGCAGATGACGTTGCCCGATCCCTCCCAGATGCTGTTCAGCGGCGCCTCGCGGTAGAGGCGCGGCAGCGGCGACTCCTCGACGTAGCCGGCGCCGCCGTGGCACTCCAGCGCCTCGAACACGGCGTTGGGGGTGCGCTTGTTGACCCAGTACTTGCCGACGGCGACGCCGATGCGGGCGAACGACGCGGCAGCGGCGTCGGTCGGCGCTTCGTCGTAGGCGCGGGCGAGGCGCAGCGTCAGCAGCAGTGCCGCCTGTGCCTCCAGCGCGAGGTCGGCCAGCACGTTGCGCATCAGTGGCTGCTGCGCCAGCGGTTTGCCGAAGGCGGTGCGGAAGCGGCAGTGGTGCGCCGCCTGCACGAACGCCTGCCGCATCAGGCCGGCGGCGGCGAGGCAGGTGTCGAGGCGGGTGTGGTGCACCATGTCGATGAGGGTGCGGATGCCGTCGCCCTCGTCGCCGACCAGCCAGCCGCAGGTGTTGTGGTATTCGATTTCGGACGAGGCGTTCGAGCGGTTGCCGAGCTTCTCCTTCAGCCGCTGGATGTAGAAGCGGTTGCGACTGCCGTCGGGCAGCCAGCGCGGCACGAAGAAGCAGCTCGGGCCGCGCGCGGTCTGCGCCACCGTCAGGAAGGCGTCGGACATCGGCGCCGAACAGAACCATTTGTGGCCGGTCAGCAGGTATTCGCCATCGCCGCTCTTCTGCGCCCTCGTCGTGTTGGCGCGCAGGTCGGAGCCGCCCTGTTTCTCGGTCATCGCCATGCCGAGGGTGACGGCGCGCTTCTCGGCCAGTGGCAGCGAGCGCGGATCGTAGTCGGCGACCAGCAGCTTCGGCAGCCACTCGGCGGCGAGCCCCGGCGAGTGGCGCAGCGTCGGCACGGCGGCGTAGGTCATCGTGATCGGGCAGCAGACGCCGGCCTCGCACTGCACCAGCAGGTATTCGAGCGCGGCGTGGGCGGCGTGGCCGCCCTGCGGTGCGGTCCAGGGCAGCGAGTGGATGCCGGCGCCGAGGCCGACTCCCATCAGCTGGTGGTAGGCGGGGTGGAACTCGACCTCGTCGATGCGCTGGCCGTAGCGGTCGAAGCTGCGCAGCTCCGGCGGGTGGCGGTTGGCCTGCTCGGCCGCCGCCTGCAGATCGGCGTTGCCGACCCGTTCGCCCAGCGTCGTCAGCGTCGGCTCGGCCCAGCCGGCGCCTTCGCGCATCACCGCCTCGCGCAGCGCGATGTCGAGCTGGTAGAGGTTGACCTCCTCCAGCGGCGGCGGCTGGTTGGTGACCCGGTGGGTGGGCAGCTCGGTGTGCGGCGCGCGACTGGCCATGGCTCTGCTCCCTGGATGCGAGGGGTGGGGAGAGGTTAGCAGAGAGGCGCGCTCCGAATCGGGGGCGCGCGATCAGGGGATACCCCTTCCGGGACACGCCGTGAATCCATCCCTGGAGGCTTCTCGGTGACATCCCTGTCACCGAGAGTCCCGGAAGGGGTATCCCCCGCTCGCGCTCGCAGTGCTTCAGGGATTCAGCAGCTCCTCCCACCAGTTCATCGGTTCGCCGCTCTGCGGATCAAAGACGTTGCCATAGTTCCACCCGCCACCCGCCGCGACGACGAGCGGGTCGACCTCCGCCTCGATCTCGCCGAAGCCGACCGCGACATGGATCGAATAGACCAGCGCCCGCTCGCTCTGCACATCGAGGCGACCGCCGAGCAGCTCGATGGCCGGCGTCAGCTCCTCGGCCAGTGCCCCGACACCGTCGCGCACGAACACCCGCAGCGCGATCTGCCCGCTGCGCTCCTGCACGCGGAAACGCCCCGGATTGTTGTGCAGCAGCTCGATGCGGTCGCCGCGCGCGCAGCCCGGCACGAACAGCGGTGACAGCAGCAGCCAGTACTGGTTCGGCTGCGGTGAGGCAACCGCCTGCAGCGTCTCGACCACCGGCTGGCCGTTCGGGTGGGTGCCGGCGAGCAGCGAGATTTCGACGGGGGTGGTCGGAGAGATGGTGTTCGGAGACATGGCGGATACCGGGGCAGAACGCAGGATCGGGCGCGGACAATAAAAGAAGGGAGGATCGCGCACAACGGTCGCTATAATGCCGCGCTCGCGCCGCCGCTGCGGGCGACACAACGATAACGGCACGGACCGGCGTCCCCATCCATGTATCTGCTGCATCCATGCGCCTGCTGATCAGGGCGATCGACCGCTTCACCCGGCTCTGCGGCCACGTGCTGGCGTGGTTCACCGTCGCCATGGTGCTGGTCACCTGCGTCGTCGTGGTGTTGCGCTACGGCTTCGACCTCGGCTCGGTGGCGCTGCAGGAGTCGGTCACCTACCTGCACGGGCTGGTCTTCATGCTCGGCGCCGCCTACACGCTGCAGCGCGACGGCCACGTCCGCGTCGACCTGCTCTACCGCAACTTCTCGCCGCGCCGCCGCGCCTGGGTCAACGCGCTCGGCACGCTGCTGTTCCTGCTGCCGTTCTGCGGCTACGTCATCGTGGCGAGCTGGGAGTTCGTCGCGGTGTCGTGGCGCGTGCGCGAGGCGTCGACCGACGGCGGCATTCCCGCCGTGTTCCTGCTGAAGAGCCTGATCCCGGCGATGGCGGTGCTGCTGGCGCTGCAGGGCATCGCCGAGCTGCTGCGTTCGGCCCTGGTGCTGTGCGGCGACGACGTGCCGCGCGACAGGGAGGCCCCGCAATCGTGACCGCCGTCGACTACCTGCCGCTGCTGATGTTCGCCGCGATCTGCGCCGTGCTGCTGGCCGGTTATCCGGTCGCCTTCACGCTGGCCGGTGTCGCCATGCTGTTCGCCGGCGGCGGCATCCTCGCCGGCGTGTTCGACCCCAACCTGCTGCTGGCACTGCCGGGCCGCCTCTACGGCACCATCACCAACACCACACTGATTGCCGTGCCGCTGTTCATCTTCATGGGCATCGTCATGGAGCGCTCGCGCATCGCCGAGTCGCTGCTGCAGAGCGTCGCCGCGCTGTTCGGCCGGCTGCGCGGCGGCCTCGGCTTCGGCGTCATCGCGGTCGGCTCGCTGCTCGCCGCCAGCACCGGCGTCGTCGGCGCCACCGTCGTCACGATGGGGCTGCTGTCGCTGCCGACGATGCTCGCGCGCGGCTACGACCCGAAACTGGCGGCCGGCGTCATCTGCGCCACCGGCACGCTGGGCCAGATCATCCCGCCATCGATCGTGCTGATCCTGCTCGGCGACGTGATCGGCACCGCCTACCAGCAGGCACAGCTGCGGATGCAGGTGCTGCATCCGCAGACCTTCTCGGTCGGCGACCTGTTCATTGGCGCCATCGTGCCGGGGCTGTTGCTGGTCCTTCTTTATCTGATTTACGTCGCCGTGATCGCCTGGCGCCGGCCGCAGGCGGCACCGGCGGTCGAGCTGGGGCAGCGCCCCCGGATCGGGCAGCTGCTGCTCGATCTCGGCGCACCGCTGGCGCTGATCGTCGCCGTGCTCGGCTCGATCATGATCGGCGCGGCGACACCGGCCGAAGCCGCCGGCGTCGGTGCGCTCGGCGCGCTGCTGCTGGCCGCGGCCAAGCGCCAGCTGTCGCTGAAGCGGCTGCACGAGGTCGGCGTCGTCACGCTCGAAATGACCTGCATGGTGTTCGTCATCCTGCTCGGCGCGACGATCTTCTCGCTGGTGTTCCGCGGTTTCGGCGGCGAGGAGATGATCATCCACCTGTTCGAGCAGCTGCCCGGCGGCGCGCTCGGCGCGATGCTGGTGGTGATGCTGGTGATCTTCCTGCTCGGCTTCATCCTCGACTTCATCGAGATCGTCTTCGTCGTCGTGCCGATCGTCGGCCCGGTGCTGCTGATGATGGGGGTCGACCCGCTGTGGCTTGGCATCATGATTGCGGTCAACCTGCAGACCTCGTTCCTGACGCCGCCGTTCGGCTTCGCACTGTTCTACCTGCGCGGCGTGGCGCCGTCGTCGCTGCGCACCGGCGACATCTACCGCGGCGCCTTCCCGTTCATCGGCCTGCAACTGTTGCTGCTGGTCGTGCTGGCGCTGTGGCCGGGGCTGGTCGGCTGGCTGCCGGCGCTGCTGAAGTCCTGACGCCGGCGCGTTGACACTACAGCGGCGCAACCCTATAACCCGTCGAACACCCGATGGGCCTCATTCAACGGTCCGCAGCGGACCCAGAGAACAGCCATGAGCAAAGAGACCGAAATCGACCTCGACGACACCCCGACCCCGCTCGGCACGCTGAGCCTGCAGACCGTCGCCATGCCGAAGGACACCAACGCCTCCGGCGACATCTTCGGCGGCTGGCTGCTGTCGCAGATGGACCTGGCCGGCGGCATCGCGGCCGGCGAGATCGCCAAGGGCCGCGTCGCCACCGTGGCGATCACCGCGATGGGCTTCTACACCCCGGTGCACGTCGGCGCCGTCGTGCGCTGCTACACCGACGTGGTCGAGATCGGCCGCAGCTCGATCCGCATCCGTATCGAGGTGTGGATCAACCACCGCGACACCGGCGAGCTGATCAAGGTGACGGAGGGGCGGTTCGTGTTCGTGGCGATCGATGAGAAGGGGCGGACGAGGCCGGTGCCGTCGACATAGCCGTTCCTTTGGTAAAGGCATTCCCGCGCCGGATATCCCAGGAAGGTTGTCCGCCGGAGAAAAAGGCCATATTTGACATGATTTATTGAGGGGTCGATACTTGCCCACCCGCAAGGATGCACTGGTATTCAATGACCGGGGACTGTTGGTCTGGCGCGACGAGCCTTATCCGCTCAGCCTTCCCGAACTTCGGGAGGTTTTCGGGGTACAAAACCATGCCCGTCGGAATCTGTTCAGCGGGCTGGCGGCAGGCGTCTCCAACCTGTTCGATGCGGGCGTGCGCCGAATCGTCGTGGGAGGCAGTTTCGTTTCGCTGAAGGTGGAGCCGCGTGACGTGGACTTGGCGTGGTGGTACCACGAAGGTGTGGATGCCGCGCGAATCGACCCGGTGTTTCTCATGGGCGAACGGCGCCCCGCGCGCGGCAAGTTTTTGATCGACGCGAAAGTGGATGGCGTTCGGGATGTCCCATACGAGCAGTCGCATGAGTATTTCCTGCGATTCAATAGTCGAGAGCGGTTGCCGGTTCATCAGCGTGTCGGCATCGTCCTGATCGTCGGGGAGGTCGAATGATCCTCAGTCCTCAGCAGAAGAACCTGAAGTTGCAACAGATCGTGGCCTTGGAGAAACGCCTGAAGGTAGCGGTCAGGAAAGGCGTGCCGGCAGTGATCGCCGCAGCAGAGAAGGCGCAGGTCGATGCGGAGCTGAAGCGGCTGCGCGGCGAGCTCGAAACATACGAGCGTGTTCGCACGGCGGATGTCGCGCAACTGGAGTTCACGACCTTCGAGGAACTGCTGTCGGCACCGATCGCTCTGAGGTTGGCCAACGGCCTGAGTGTCGAGCGGTTCGCCGAGATCACCCATGTCAGCGCCAGTCAGATCAAGCGCTATGAAAAGGAGCAGTACCGGAATGCGCCCGGGGCTGTCGTCAACCGAATTCTGGGAACCTTCGGTATCAGTATCAAAGCTAGGGCGAGTCGCTGTCCGACGCAGGCGCATTGAGACGCGAAGCCCGTCTCTCTGATGTTCAGCCCCACCGATGCCTTGATCGCTGCAATGGGCTTCTACGCGCCGGCGCCGCCGTGCGCCGCTGCTACACCGACGTGGTCGAGATCGGCCGCAGCTCGATCCGCATCCGTATCGAAGTGTGGATCAACCACCGCGACACCGGCGAGCTGATCAAGGTGACGGAAGGGCAGTTCGTGTTCGTGGCGATCGATGAGAAGGGGCGGACGAGGCCTGTTCCGAACTGATCCGGTGGCGGGTAGTTAGAGTGCTTGGGCGAGTCGCCTGTCAGGCAGCGCATGACGCCAAAGCGCCTCACTCTGTCGCCATGCGGCTGTCGGTTAACTTGACGATTCGAATAATGAAAAAGACCGGCCCTCTGATGAATCGGGGGGGATTCGATGGTTGGCATACATATTGATTCTCTGTTGGAATGAACGGGTTTTTTGCCGACCGGTCGTCTGTCGGCAATCACTGTCAGCGGTATAACTTTCGGCAAACGGTTGGATTGCTAGGGGGTGCCGTTGACAGGGCGGTGTGGTGACGGCAGCAGGAACGCAGTTCTGTCTTGATTAAATCAATAACATTTCGGGTCGAGAGATTTCGAGGAGTTGTTCCGCAGCTTGCCCCGAATAACAAGGAGTGTGTAATGCCCGGATATAAAATGATTTCCGCCGCTGTTGCATTGACGTTTGCCAGCAGTATGGTGAGTGCCGCAGTTGTTTCTACCCTCTCTTTCACTACGCCGACAGGTACTGTTGGGCCTACTGACACGATCGATGTGTGGGTGACACTGACACTTGATCCCAGCTCCGATCCTCTGACGTATGACGGTAGCTATGCAGATTGGAATTTGCCTGTTTCATTGATGCCAGCCGCTGGGTGGTTGGCATCGAGTGGGGCGGAAATGAAATGGGCACCATTTGCCAGCTATGACCTTGTGCTTCCTACTTATGGTTTCCGGTGTATAGGAAATTTGGTCTCTGCTTCCTGTGGAGATGGTGAATATTCCCGTAGTGTGGCGACAGGTATTGGCACTTGGTTTGGCCCCCAACTCAATATGCAGCCGGGAGAGAGTCGAGATTTCAACGTGCTTCAGTTCACGCCAACGAATGGTTCGGCAACCCCCGGAGAATATTTTCTCAGTGGGTTGATGATCGGCTTCTATGCGCTAGGCAAAGATTCAGAAGGAAATGAATTGAGAGGGTTCACCCCGCTTGGTGACGCTTGCCGGTTTGACGACAGCTCCTGCATGTTCACGCGCACCGTCTCTGAAGTTCCCCTCCCCGCCGGCATCTGGCTATTTGGTTCAGCGCTGATTGGTCTTGCCGGCGCACGTTTTCGACGCATTGCTGGCAGATAAGTACGCCTGCTCCTGACAAGAAAAAATAAGCGAAAAATAAAAAGGTCACCTTGCGGTGACCTTTTTCCTTTCAGACAACAGCCTTTCTTCTTACGGGAAATCGATGCCGATACCGATGCCCAGATAGGCTTCGTCGTCGCTGACCTCCGTCTCGGTGATGTAACCCGATATCGGTACCGACTGGAACTGGTTGGTCTTCAGGAAGTCGTTGAGCATGTAGCCGATATCCAGTTCGATGCGCGCGGCGTTGAGCAGCTCCGCGATCATCGGCTGGTAGTCGGCAAGCATCTGTGGGATCGCTGTTGCCATCAGGTTTCCCAGTATCTCTGGCGGAAGCGGAAATCCACTGGTGAGGGTGCCGCCATGGATCTCCGTGACATTCATCTTCAGCAGGTTGTTGAAGTCCAGATAGAGCTTGCCATCGGGATCGGCTCCCAGCGAAGTCGCCACGCTGATACTGGCGGAGAGGTCGAGCATCAATTCTTCGGTTTCGCCCCGCGGTACCGTGATGGTCATCCGGATGGCCGGCATGAACATCTGCAACCCCAGTGGATACAGCGCATCGTTGCGAACCAGCATTTCAGGTTGCGAGATGAAGGAGAAGCCAATAACCAGCACCTGATCGGGCGCATAGCCGAGGAACTGCTCCAGGATCGGGCCGAAGCTGCCCATGTCCTGAACCACCATCGGCAGAGACAGCTTCTGTTCGAGCCCGCTCTGGTAGAGCGCCATCAGCACCTGGTTGACCAGATCGACATGGACGCGCGCCAGCAGGTCGGTCGGTGCCTGCACGCCATTGGTGGCTGGCGGTGTATTCGGTACGCGCCGCGAACCGATGACCTCGCGCCCGGGCAGTGTCGTTGCCGAGCTGATGGCGCCTTCCAGCACCGCAAGGCCGTCGCCATTCGACAGTACATCGAGCTGCTCGGCAGCGATGTTGAGCTTGAATTCGGCGTCGTTGACGCCGTCGCCATCGGCATCGAGCGGCAGGCTGAGCGGAATGCCGGGGATCTCCAGTTTGCTCAGCAGCGGGCCGGCCAGATTGACGAGCTGCGTGTTGACGAAGCCGGTGATCGCGTTCTTGAACAGCGGGATCAGTTGGGCCGAAATGCTGTTCGAGCTCACCGAGATCTTGCCGATCTTCAGCTGCACGTCGGAAGGCTGGTCCAGTATCAGTCGGATCGACTGCCTCGGCGTCGCCTCGACGCCGATCTGGAACGAAGCGCTGATGTCCTGCGTCACCATCTGCGTGTTGATATAGCTCCACAGGAGGATGGGGCGCCTCACGCTGGTCTCCAGCACCGCGCGCGGAATCTTCACCGTGACATTGATTGTCATGCGCTTGCCATCTTCCGGCGAGAACCAGATCTTGATATCGGGCGTGCCCTGAATCGCCATCTTGCGCAGATAGAGATCGCACGGCGCGTACCAGGCGAGATCGAGCAGACATTTGTTGGGATCGACGCCGAGCAGTGCTTGCAGGTCGAGGTTTGCCAGCAGCTTCTCCAGTGCGGGCGACACATCGGCGAGCAACTGCTTGCCGACCTGGATCTGCAATGCATTGTCGATCGGCGTGCCCGGTGCGGAATAGTCGACCGATGCATGACCGCCGAGAGCGTCATAGAGATTGATGCGATAGTCGCTGGCGGGTGGCAGGCTGATGATGAAACTGTTGCCGTCGAAGCTGCTCGGCTGATAGCCGTTGATATCGACGCTGGTGTAGTTCATGTCGGTATCGAGCGAGCCGGATACCTGTACCTGGCCGGTAACCGGATCGACCGGAGAGACCGATTCGATGGCCACGCCGGGCTTGAGGGCTGCGTGAGCGCTGAACTGCAAGCTGGCGAAGAGCGCGACCGCGCCGAACATCTTCCCGGCGCCATGCAGCAAGGAGGTAAACCTGTTATTGGAAGTCATGATGTTGTCCCTGACGACTGTCGGTAAATGGTGAGCCTGATTTTCCAAGAGTATTTGATCGAAAGCTGCCAGCACTACTTGGCGGCGGCATCTAGACATGGATTCGCGCAGGGCATCAAGTGTACGAATCTTATACAGAGTGGCATCGGATGGTGTTTCGATTCGCCCTTGAAAATCAGGCATTTCTGACGCGCAATGTCACCGGTCTTTACAGATTTGGGGTGGCGCGGGGGAGGTCAGTGAGGTTGCAGGTCGCCCCAGCGATACTGCAACACCGCCAGCGCGGTCAGTGGCGCCGTCTCGGTGCGCAATACGCGCGGGCCGAGCGTCAGTGCATTGAAACCGGCGCGCTCGGCGGCACTGATCTCCTGCGCTGACAAACCACCCTCCGGCCCGATCAGCAGCGCCACGCTGGCAGGTTTCGTTGTCGCATCGAGTGATTGATCGCTGCGATGGTGCAACACGAATTTGCGTTCGGCCTGCACCGAGCCAGTCCACTCCGACAATGACGACACTGCGTTGAGCTGAGGCAAGCGCGCACGACCGCACTGCTCGCAGGCGGAGACGATGACGCCATGCCAGTGCTGCCAGCGCTTCTCCGCACGCTCGCCGGAGAGTCGCACTTCGACGCGCTCGCTGAGCAGTGGCGTGATGGCAGTGACGCCGAGTTCGGTCGCCTTCTGCATGACGAAATCCATTCGCTCGCCTTTTGAAATGGCGATGCCGAGATGAATCGCCAGCGGCGATTCGTTCTGAACGGTTGTCGCGCCCTCGACGTTCACGGTGATGCTGCGTTTGTCGATGGTGGCGATCGTCGCGGCGTAGTCGTTGCCGTCGCCGTTGAACAACGTGATCGCCGCGCCGACCGGCATCCGCAATACCCGGCTCAGGTGGTGCGATGGCTGCTCGCCGAGCGCGAGCGAGCTGCCGACAGTGAGCGGCTGGTCGGTGTGGATGCGGGGGTTGCGCATCAGCGCCGGTTGCCGAGGTCGAGGTTGGTCCAGATCGTGCGCGTTGGCTCGATCTGGTTCATCGTGTAGAAGTGCAGCCCCGGTGCGCCGCTGGCCAGCAGCGTTTCGCACAGCTTCGTGACGACGTCGATGCCGAACTGCGCGATGCTCTGCTGATCGTCGCCGTAGGCGTCGAGCCGCTGCGCAATCCAGCGCGGAATGTCGGCGCCGCAGTTGCGCGAGAATCGCGCCAGGTTGGCGTAGTTCACGATGGGCATGATGCCGGGCACGATCGGTTTGTCGATGCCGGCGCGCGTGCACTGCTCGACGAAATAGAAGTAGGCGTCGGCGTTGTAGAAGTACTGCGTCAGGCCGCTGTCGGCGCCAGCATCGAACTTCTGTTTCAGGTAGCCGATATCCTCGTCGTAGCTTTTCGCATCCGGATGAATTTCGGGATAGGCGGCCACTTCGAGGTGGAACGCATTGCCGAAATGTTTGCGGATGAAGGTCACCAGTTCGCTGGCGTAGATCAGCCGCGCCGCGCCCATGCCGGACGGCAGGTCGCCGCGCAGTGCGACGATGCGGTCGACGCCAGCGGCACGGTAGTCGTTCAGCAGCGCGAGGATGGCCTCTTCATCGTCGCCACCGAACGACAGGTGCGGCGCGACGCTGATCCCTTCGCCGCGCATCGCCAGCACGGTGTCGCGCGTGTTGTCGCGCGTCGAGCCGCCGGCGCCGTAGGTGACCGAGAAGAAATCGGGGCCGAGGGCGTTCAGTTCGGTGCGCGTCACCTTGAGGTTGTCGCGGCCGGCTGGCGTTTTCGGCGGGAAGAATTCGAAGCTGTAGCGGCGTTGGGTCATGGCATTGTTCTGCGAATCTGGCGGGGTTTGGTCCTCCCCTGCGAAGTAGGGGAGGTGCCGCGAAGCGGCGGAGGGGTCCGCAGTTGAAGGGCGGACCCCCTCCCCCTACTTCGCAGGGGGAGAGTTGGTGTGTCAGTACTTATAGCTATCCGGCTTGAACGGCCCTTCGACCGCGACGCCGATGTACTTGGCCTGCGCCGGTGTCAGCTGCGTCAGCACGCCGCCGAAACCGCGCACCATGTGGGCCGCAACTTCCTCGTCGAGTTTCTTCGGCAACACTTCGACGGTGATCGCCGCTTTTTTCTCGGCGGCGGGCAGGTCGGCGAAACGTTTGCCGTAAAGGTGGATCTGCGCCAGTACCTGGTTGGCGAAGCTGCCGTCCATGATGCGCGACGGGTGGCCGGTGGCGTTGCCGAGGTTGACGAGGCGTCCTTCCGACAGCAGCAGCAGATAGTCTTTCGCGGTGCGGTCGCGATAGACCTTGTGCACCTGCGGCTTCACCTCTTCCCACTCCCAGTGCTTGCGCATGAAGGCGGTGTCGATCTCGTTGTCGAAGTGGCCGATGTTGCAGACCACCGCGCCGGCTTTCAGCGCCTTCAGCATGTTGGCATCGCAGACATTGGTGTTGCCGGTGCTGGTGACGATCAGGTCGGTGTTGCCGAGCAGTGCGCGGTTGATGCTCTTCTCGGTGCCGTCGTTGACGCCATCGATGAACGGCGAGACCACTTCGAAGCCGTCCATGCAGGCCTGCATCGCGCAGATCGGGTCGATCTCGCTGATGCGCACGATCATCCCTTCCTGCCGCAGCGATTGCGCCGAGCCCTTGCCGACGTCGCCGTAGCCGATCACCAGCGCCTTCTTGCCGGCCAGCAGGTGGTCGACACCGCGCTTGATGGCGTCGTTCAGTGAGTGGCGGCAGCCGTACTTGTTGTCATTCTTCGATTTCGTCACCGCGTCGTTGACGTTGATCGCCGGTACTTTCAGCGTGCCGGCAGCGAGCATGTCGATCAGGCGGTGCACGCCGGTAGTGGTCTCCTCGGTGACGCCGTGGATCTTGTCAAGCATCGCCGAATATTTCTGGTGCAGCATCAGCGTCAGGTCACCACCGTCGTCGAGGATCATGTTGGCATCCCACGGCTGGCCACCCTTCAGGATAGTCTGCTCCAGGCACCACTCGTACTCTTCCTCGGTCTCGCCTTTCCACGCGAACACCGGAATACCGGCGGCGGCGATGGCGGCGGCGGCGTGGTCCTGTGTCGAGAAGATGTTGCACGACGACCAGCGCACTTCGGCGCCGAGCGCGATCAGTGTTTCGATCAGCACGGCGGTCTGGATCGTCATGTGGATGCAGCCGAGGATCTTCGCGTTCTTCAGCGGTTGCTCGGCGGCGTATTTCTCGCGAATCGCCATCAGCGCCGGCATTTCGGTTTCGGCAATTTCGATTTCGCGGCGGCCCCAGCCGGCCAGCGTAATGTCGGCAACCTTGTAATCACTGAAGTTTGCTTTTGCGTTCATGGGGGTTTTCCTCGAATTGATTCAGTGATGACTTAGACGGATGCTTTCAGGGCGTCGGCCTTGTCGGTCTTTTCCCACGGGAAGGTGGTGAAGGTTTCCGACTTCTGTACTTTCCTGCCGTTCTCGACCGACTCCCACTCGTAGGTCATCGTCTCCGGCGTGCGGCCGAAGTGACCGTAGGCGGCGGTCTTTTGATACATCGGGTGCAGCAGGTCGAGCATGTTCTGAATGGCGTACGGACGCAGGTCGAAATGTTCGCGCACCAGATCGACGATCTTCTGCTCCGGCACTTTGTTGGTGCCGAAGGTGTTGATCGAGATCGAGGTCGGTTGCGCAACGCCGATGGCGTAGCTGACCTGAATTTCGCAGCGATCGGCGAGGCCGGCGGCGACGATGTTCTTCGCGACGTAACGACCGGCATAGGCGGCGCTGCGATCCACTTTCGATGGGTCTTTACCGGAGAAGGCACCGCCGCCGTGGCGGGCCATGCCACCGTAGCTGTCGACGATGATCTTGCGACCGGTCAGGCCGCAGTCGCCGACCGGGCCGCCGATGACGAAGTTGCCGGTCGGGTTGATGTGGAATTGCGTGCCGGCGTGCAGCAGCTCTTTCGGCAGCGTGTGTTTGACCACCAGCTCCATCACCGCTTCCTGCAGGTCCGACAATTTCACGTCGGGATTGTGTTGCGTCGACAGCACGACGGCGTCGATGGCGACGACCTTGCCGTTTTCATAGCGGCAGGTGACCTGCGATTTCGCGTCCGGGCGCAGCCACGGCAGCAGGCCCGATTTGCGCGCTTCGGCCTGACGCTCGACCAGACGGTGTGCGTAGCAGATCGGTGCCGGCATCAACACGTCGGTCTCGTTCGACGCATAGCCGAACATCAAACCCTGGTCGCCGGCGCCCTGATCTTCCGGGCGCGCGCGATCGACGCCCTGCGCGATGTCGACCGACTGCTTGCCGATGATGTTCAGCACGCCGCAGGTGGCGCCGTCGAAGCCGACGTAGGAGGAGGTGTAGCCGATGTCGCAAATGACTTTGCGCACGATCTCTTCGAGATCCGCCCACGCGCTGGTGGTGATCTCGCCGGCGACAATGGCGACACCGGTTTTCACCAGCGTTTCACAGGCGACGCGCGCGAATTTGTCTTCGGCGATCAGACGGTCGAGCACCGCGTCGGAAATCTGGTCGGCGATCTTGTCGGGATGGCCTTCGGAGACCGATTCGGAGGTGAATACGGAGTAGTCGGACATGGTTTTCCCTCTTCAACAAAAATGACTAACTGAAAAACGATCCAAATTCATTCGCGCACGAACTGCCGCACCTGCACGCGAAAGCCGTTGCGCTGCGCCAGATAGCTGCTGCCGCTCTCGCGGAAACCGGCAGCCGCTGCCCACTGGCCGAGCTCTTCCGGCTCGAAGCCGAGCCACAGGTCGCCGCAGGCCTGCTGCACCCACGGCTGATCGTGGCGGCACAGCTCGGTGACGATCAGTGTGCCGTCGCGCCTCAGCAGCCACGTCAGGTCGGCGAACAGCGCGGCCGGCGATGGCACATGGTGCAGCACCATGTTCAGTACAGCGCAGTCGGCGGCGATGCCGTCGAGCTGCGGTGCGCGGGTATCGCCGGCGATGCAGTCGACGTTGTCGAGCTTCTTCTGTCGCACCAGCGCGCATGCCTGCTCCAGCATCTCCGGCGCGTTGTCGAGCGCGATCACGCGTGTGAAGCGTTCGGCCAGCAGCGACAGGAAGGCGCCATCGCCGGGGCCGACCTCGATCGCCAGCGCGCCTTTTTCCGGAAAAGCGCGCGCCACCATCGCCGCCGCCTGCGGTCCGTACAGCTCGAACGCGGCGACCTGTTCCTGCTGCGCACGAAAGCCGCCGGCATGTTCGGCGAAGAATTGCCGCGAACGCTGCGCACGCTCGGCCTGCACCGCCACCATGCGTTCGGTCAGCATCGGCTCCAGCGGCAGCCTGTCGACGGTTTCGAGCAGCGCCCGCTGCAGCGTGGCCAGTGCCGGTTCGCCGCTGTCGATGCGGCGGTAGAACAGCGAGTTGCCCTCACGCCGCGCCGTCACCAGCCCGGCCTTGGTCAGGATTTTCAGGTGGTGGCTCAGCCCCGGCTGGCTGCAGTCGAGGATGCGGCACAGCTCCAGCACACCGAACGAATCGCGCGCCAGCAGGCGCAGCACCGTCAGCCGCAACGGCTCGGCGCTGGCCTTGCACAGTGCGGCCAGCGCGGCAGTCGACGGCATGGCACCGACGGCGGGAATGGCGGTGGCGAGTCGGGCGGACATGGCGGGCGAGTGTAGTCGCGCCTCTCATCTATATCAAAGAATTTTTATATAGATTGAGGCTGCTGTCCTGCGATCGCGCTTGCTGTCGGTAGCGTTGCTTCGGGCGTGTTTCCGTCCTACATGGCAGCTTTCAGGCAGCCCGGCGTGGTGCCGGCTCGACCGTGGGGCGTCCCCGCTGAACGGCCTGCCACAGGTCGTAATCCGCCTGCATCCGAAGCCATGTGTCGGCACTGGGTCCGTGCTTTGGTCCGCCGAGCCAGGCTTCCAGGCGCAGCGCGAACTCCGCCGAAATACCGGCACGCTCGTTCAGTACCCTGGACAACTGCACCCGCGATATCCCGAGTTGCCGGGCGGCTTCGGTGACCGTTAGCCCCAGGTCCGGCAGGATGTCTTCCCGCAGGATGGACGCGGGATGTGGCGGGTTATTCATGCGAGTCATGCCCGGCTTCCTCAGTGGTAGTCCTGATAGTCGACCAGAACGGCGTCTTCGCCCTCGAAGGCGAATGTCAGCCGCCAGTTACCGCTGACCCGGATCGACCAGTGCCCTTTCCCAGTGCCTTTCAGCGGATGCAGTTTCCAGCCGGGGATGTTCATGTCCTGCGGCCCTCTGGCGGCGTGCAGCAATCCGAGTTGGCGGGACAGTTTCGGGGCATGGGCAGCCTGGATGCCGCTCGTTGCCCCCTTCAGAAAGAACCGCTCCATTCCCTTGTGGCGAAAGCTCTTGATCATTGGCCGCATTCCGTTGGGCGTGGGGCGGACTGTATCTTGTGACGATACAGTGAGCAATGTGTGATGGAAGTTTCCGGGCTATAGGCGTGCGACCAATATCACAGGCGCTGGACGATTCGCTCAAACCACCCCCTGCGCCAGCATCGCGTCGGCGACCTTGACGAAGCCGGCGATGTTGGCGCCGTCGACGTAGCTGACGCGACCGTCGCGGCCGCGGCCATATTCGAGGCAGGCGGCGTGGATGCCCTGCATGATCTGCAGCAGCCGGCCGTCCACCTCCTCGCGCGGCCAGCTCATGCGTTCGGCGTTCTGGCTCATCTCCAGTCCCGAGGTGG
>CAYLRA010000038.1:0-27819 GCA_964386045.1 uncultured Verrucomicrobiaceae bacterium
ACGGCAGCAGCCGCTTGATCAGATCCTTCATGCCGCGCGATTCGAGCTGGAACACCGCGGTGGTTTCGGCGCGCTGCAGCAGCTTGAAGGTCGGCGCGTCGTCGAGCGGTATCGCCATGATGTCGAGCGGCGCTTCGCCACCCTTGGCGCGAATGCCGTCGATGATGCGCTTGGCCCAGTCGATGATGGTCAGCGTGCGCAGGCCGAGGAAGTCGAACTTGACCAGCCCCGCCTCCTCGACGTCGCCCTTGTCGAACTGCGTGACCAGACCGCCGCCGCTCTCGTCGCAGTAGAGCGGTGCGAAATCGGTCAGTTTCGACGGCGCGATGACCACGCCACCGGCGTGCTTGCCGACGTTGCGCGTGATCCCTTCGAGCTGCAGCGCCATCTCCCATATCTCCTGCGCCTGCGGATCGGTCGCCAGGAAATCGCGCAGCACCTCCTCCTTCTCGAACGCATCTTCGAGCGTGATGCCGACCTCGAACGGAATCATCTTCGACAGTTTGTCGGCCAGCCCGTAGGACTTGCCCTGCACGCGCGCGACATCGCGCACCACCGCCTTCGCCGCCATGGTGCCGAAGGTGATGATCTGCGACACCGCCTCGCGACCGTAGCGGTCGGCGACGTAGTTGATGACGCGGTCGCGACCATCCATGCAGAAGTCGACGTCGAAGTCCGGCATCGACACCCGCTCCGGGTTCAGGAATCGCTCGAACAGCAGGTCGTACTCGATCGGGTCGAGGTCGGTGATCTTCAGCGCATACGCAACCAGCGAGCCGGCACCCGATCCACGCCCCGGTCCCACCGGGATGCCGTGATCCTTCGCCCACTGGATGAAGTCCATGACGATCAGGAAGTAGCCGGGAAAACCCATCTGGATGATGACATCGAGTTCGAAGTCGAGACGCTCGCGGTATTGGCGCTGCTTTTCCGGGAACGTCGCATCGCTGACGTCGAACAGGAAGGCGAGCCGCTCATCCAGACCGTCGTGCGACAGCTTGCGGAAGTATTCAGCCATCGTCATACCGGCCGGCACCGGGTAGTCGGGCAGATACGGGGTGCCGAGTTTGATTTCGACATTGCAGCGCCTGGCAATCTCCACCGAGTTCTGCAGCGCCTCGGGAATGTCGCTGAACAATTCGGCCATCTCCTGCGCCGAACGCAGGTACTGCTGCTCGCTGTGGCGGCGTGCGCGGCGCGGATCGTCGAGCGCCCTGCCCTCGTGAATGCAGACGCGCGCCTCGTGCGCCTCGAACTGCTCCTGGTCAAGAAAACGCACATCGTTGGTGGCGACAACGGCGCAGTTGTGGGCGCTGGCGAGCGCAACCGCTGCGTGCAGGTAATCCTCCTCGTTCTCGCGACCGGTGCGCTGCAGTTCGAGATAGAAGCGATCGCCAAACAGCTGCTGCCACGCGGCCAGCCGCTGTACCGCCTGTTCGTGCCTGCTGGTGATCAGCGCATGGCCGACATCGCCCTCGCGCCCGCCCGACAGCGCGATGACACCTTCGGCATGATCCGCAATCCAGCTGCGACGTACATAACCCGTACCGTGATGCTGGCCGTGTTGCCACGCCCTGGAGATCAGCTCGATCAGATTGTGGTAACCCCGTTCGTTCTGTGCCAGCAGACAGATGACCGACACCTGCTCTTCGTCATCGTCGTCGCGCACCAGAAAATCGGCACCGAAGATCGGTTTGATACCCGCACCGATCGCTGCCTTGTAAAACTTGATCAGGCCATAGAAGTTGGTGAGATCGGTCAGCGCGACCGCCGGCATCTCCAGCCTGGCAACGCGCTTGCACAGCTCCTTGATACGAACCAGGCTGTCGACCAGCGAGAATTCGGAGCGGACGCGAAGATGGACGAAGGGTTCGCTCATACCGATTCCTCAAACAGTTTTTTTACCGGGCCAAACGAGCGCCGATGAATCGGCGTCACGCCGAGACGCCGCAGTGCGGCCAGATGAGTCGCGGTCGGATAACCCTTGTGGCCGGCCAGACCGTAGCCTGGGTAACGCGCATCGAGCTCGACCAGCTCTCGATCGCGGATCACCTTGGCCAGGATCGACGCCGCC
Source organism: uncultured Verrucomicrobiaceae bacterium (assembly GCA_964386045.1). Taxonomy (GTDB): domain Bacteria; phylum Pseudomonadota; class Gammaproteobacteria; order Pseudomonadales; family CAMLJR01; genus CAMLJR01. The sequence goes on from CAYLRA010000038.1 coordinate 2,075, forward strand.
GCGATCGCCGGCACGCGGTCATCACCCTTCACGACTGCTTCGGCGCGGTAGCGCCAGCGCGGCAAGCGGTTGCCATCGACCAGCACGTGCTCGGGCTGCAAATGCAGCGTCTCGACCGCGCGTTTCATCGCCAGCAGCGAAGCCTGCAGAATATTGAGGCAGTCGATCTCCTCGACCGAGGCGCGCGCCACCGACCAGGCCAGTGCCTTTTCCTGAATCTCGACGAACAGTGACTCGCGCCGCTTCTCACTCAACTTCTTCGAATCGGCGAGGCCCACAATCGGTCGCCGCGGATCGAGAATCACGGCGGCAGCGACAACATCACCCGCCAGCGGGCCGCGCCCCACTTCGTCGACACCGGCGAGCAGATGGCCGCTGTAACCGCACATGAACAGATCATCCACCGTACTCTCCTCCTCAGCACTTTTCCGTGATCAACTGCAGCAGTGCCTGCGCCGCGCGCGCGCCAGCATCGCGACGCAGCAACTGGTGAATGGCCAGAAACTCTCCTTTCAACTGAGTGCGCAGCGCCGGGTTCTCAAGTCGCTCCAGCAGCAGCGGTCCGAGCACTTCGGCGGTTGCACGCTGCTGCAGGCACTCCGGTATCAGCTCGCGGCCAGCGAGCAGGTTCGGCAATGCGATGAATGGCGTCTTCACCAGTCGCGACAGGATTGCGTAAGAGAGCCAGCCCAAGCGGTAAGCCACCACCATCGGCTTCTTCACCAGCAGCGCCTCCAGCGCCGTGGTGCCGGAGGTCATCAACACCACATCGGCCGCTGCCATCGCCATCTGCGACTGGCCATCGAGCAGCGTCACCGGCAGCTCCGGCGCCTGCTGCAACAACTGCTGCAGCTGGTCACGGCGCAGCGCATTGGCGGCCGGAACGAGGAAACGGAGTAGCGGTCGCTGCCGATGCAGCCAGCGCATCGTGTCGAGAAAAACCGCCCCCATGGCTGCCACTTCGGAGCCGCGACTGCCCGGCAATACGGCGATCAGTTGCGCATCGTCAGAGAACCCGAGCTGAGCGCGTGCAGCCGCCACATCGACATCGAGCGGCAACTGATCGGCGAGCGGATGGCCAACGCAGACAACTGGCACCTCGTGGTCGCGATAGAACTGCTCCTCGAACGGGAACAGCGTCAACATCAGGTCGACGGCGCGCTTGATCTTGTGGATGCGTCCCTGCCGCCAGGCCCACACCGACGGGCTGACGAAATGGGCGGTACGAATGCCGCGTTTGCGCAGCCACAACTCGAGACCGAGATTGAAATCGGGGGCATCGATGCCGATGACGATATCGGCCTGCCAGTCGAGGAAATGGCGGCGCAACCCGGCGCGCATGCGCAGCAGCTCGGGCAGCCGTTTCAGCGGCTCGACCAACCCCATTACCGCCAGCCGCTCCATGTCGTAAAGCGACCGGCAACCGGCGGCAATCATGCGCGGCCCGCCGACACCGCAAAACTCGGCTGCCGGGGCGAGTTGTTTCAGTGCAATGATCAGCGACGCGCCAAGAATGTCGCCGGAGGCTTCGCCGGCCACGATACCGATGCGCAGCGGCCGTTCGAGGGTCGCGGATGCGATTGAATGCTGCAACGGTGAAGAGACCGCGGCGGTAGTGGCGGTCAGGGTATCGAGGCTCATCGGATGGAGTCCGCGACTAACGGACGATGCCGCGCGTGGAGTTCTGCAGTGAATCGACCAGCAGCTGCACGTCGGGATGATCGACCACCATCGCCCGCAGTTCGGCCAGCGTCTCGTCGACAGTCAGCCCCTGCCGGTAGATCGCCTTGTAGGCGCGGCGCAGTGCATTGATCGTATCGCTGCTGAAACCGCGCCGCTTCAGCCCCTCGATATTGATGCTCTTCGCTTCGGCGGGACTGCCGGCCACCATCACGTAGGCCGGTACATCCTTGCTGATGAAGGTGCCCGCGCCGGCAAAGGCGTGTGTGCCGATGTGACAGAACTGATGCACCAGCGTGTAACCGGAGAGGATCGCCCAGTCGCCGAGCACGACGTGGCCAGCCAGTGAGGCGTTGTTGACCAGGATGCAGTGGTTGCCGATCACCGAATCATGGCCAACGTGGACATAGGCCATCAGCAGGTTGTCGTCGCCAATCGTGGTCTCGTTGCGATCCTGCACCGTGCCGCGATGGATGGTGACGCCCTCGCGGATGATGTTGCGGTCGCCGATCACCAGCCGCGTCGGCTCGCCGTTGTATTTCAGGTCGGGCGTATCTTCACCAATCGTCGAGAACTGCAGGATGCGATTGTCGCGGCCGATCCGGGTCGGCCCCTTGATGACGACATGCGAGGCGATGACACTGCCAGCCCCGATCTCGACATCGGGGCCGATGATCGTCCACGGGCCAACCTCGACGTCATCGGCGAGACGCGCGGCGGGGTCGACGATGGCGCGCGGATCGATCGCCATGATGTCAGCGCTTCCGGTCGGCGCAGAGAATGGTGGCACCGGCGACGAAATCGCCATCCACCGACGAACTCACCTGGAATTTCCAGATGCCGCGGCGATCCGAAACATATTCGGCGCGCAGTTGCAGCTGGTCACCCGGCACCACCGGCCGCTTGAAGCGCACATCGTCGGCACCGACGAAATAGTAGATCGAACCATCGGCCGGCTTCTTGCCCTGCGACTTGAAGCCGAGGATACCGGCAGCCTGTGCCATCGCTTCGAGGATCAGCACCCCCGGCATCACCGGCAGATCCGGGAAATGGCCATTGAAGAACGGTTCGTTGATGCTGACATTCTTGATGGCGACGATCGACTTCGGCAGCTCGAGTTCGATCACCCGGTCTATCAGCAGGAACGGATAGCGGTGTGGCAGGTATTCGCGGATCTCATTCACTTCCATTATCACTGTCAGTCCCCCTGTTCTGTTGTTCATCTGTTTTTTCTGACAGATCTGTCATCGGCTCACGCCGCGCCCGCGGCGACGCGGCCTGCTCCAGTTCCACAACGCGCCGATACAACTCGTCAAGCCGATTGAAGCGGACCGCGTTGCGGCGCCAGCTGGCACTCTCCATGGTGCCGGTACCCGAGGAGTAAGAGCCGGGCTTGTCGATGGAGCGGGTAACCAGCGCCATCGCGGTGATGTGCACGCCATCGCAGATATCGAGATGGCCGGCGATGCCCGCGCCACCGGCAATCGTGCAATGGGCGCCAATGCGCGTGCTGCCGGCGATGCCCACGCAGCCCGCAATTGCCGTTCCCTCGCCGATGCGAACATTGTGGGCAACCTGCACCTGGTTGTCGATGATGACGCCGTCACCGATCTCGGTATCGTCGAGGGCGCCGCGATCGATCGTGCTGTTGGCGCCTATCTCGCAGTTGCGCCCGACACGCACACCACCCAGCTGCGCGATTTTTTTCCAGCCGTCACGGCTCGGCGCAAAACCAAAACCATCGGCACCGATGACAACACCGCTGTGCAATACGCTGCCGGCACCGATGGTGACGCCGTGGTAGAGCGTCACCCGCGCGTGCAACCGACAGTTTTCACCGAGGCGCGTGTCGTCGCCGATCACCGCGTGTGCACCGACGATGCAACCCGCCCCGATCTCGACACCGGCACCAATCACCGCACACGGCCCGATCGCCGCGCTGGCATCGATGCGTGCGTCGTCGGCGACGACGGCCGAGGGATGCGTGCCCGACGTCGGCACCGGGGTGGCGTCGAACAGTCGCGAAATGTGTGCGTAGGCGAGATAGGGGTCGGCAGCGACCAGCGCCGCACCGGTGTAGTCGTTCGCCAGTGCCGGCGACAGAATGACTGCGCCGGCTCGGCTGTCGGCGAGAAAACGCCGATATCTGGCATTGGCAAGAAAGGCCAGCTGGTCGGGGCCGGCGACGGCCAGCGTCGCCATCCCATTGACCCGGTGCGAACGTTCGCCGCGGCACTCCAGGCCGAAGCGATCGGCGATCTCACCGAGAGTCCACGCCTGCGTCACCATGGTTATCCGTCGCTCCGGGCAGGCCGCGCGCGGCGCCCGCTCACTTGGCCTTGTTGAGCTGCTCGGTCACCTTGGCGGTGATGTTGTAGGCAGTGTCCGCATGCATGACGGCCTTGCGGTCGAGCAACAGGCCGATGCTCTCCGTCTTGATCAGCTCCGTCACCACACCCTGCATCTTCGCGCCCATCTGCTGCATCAGACCCTGCGCCAGCTCCTGCTCGGCTGCCTGCAGCTTGCGGGCGACGTGTTCGATATCGGCGCGCTTGTCCTCGATCTTCTTGCGCTGGGCTTCTTTCTGCTCCGCGCTCATGACGGCCAGATCCTTCTGTACCTGCTTCACCAGATCCTCGTACTCCTTCTTGAGCTTCTCCAGCTCCTTGAAGTTGGCGTCGTAGGCGGGTTGCGCGCGCAGCTCCTTGAACTGCTTCTGGGCAGCGTCGGTATTGAGGATCGCCGTCTGTACGTCGAGGACGGCGATCTTGCCCTGTGCGAGCGCCAGCGACGGCAGCAACAGAGCGACCAGGATCAGTGCAGATTGACGCAGGTTCAACACGGTTCTTCTCCGGGATGTGATGGGTTGTTATTGCTCGGTGTTGGCTCTGGGTAATAACTCTCTCAGAAACCGCGACCCAGCGAGAACTGGAACACTTCGGTATCGTCGAACTCCTCTTTCTTGAAGGGTTTGGCGAGACTGAAGGTGAGCGGACCGAAGCCGGTGATCCAGGTGATGCCGAATCCCGCCGCATAACGCAGTTCGGCGAAATCGATATCGCTGCAGTTCGGCTGCCCGGCACCGCAGTTGGTGCTGTAGACATTGCCGGCGTCGATAAAAAAGGCCGAGCGCAACGAACGCTGGTCCTTGACGAAGGGCAGCGGGAACAGCAGTTCGATACTGCCCTCGACCAGCACGTTACCGCCGTAGGGATCGGCGTCGCGCCTGCTGACCAGCGGGTCGACGATGATCTTGCCGGTGGCGGGGTCGACCACATAGGCGGCGTTGCCGCTGAACTCCGTACAGATGCCATCGACTACGGTACGACAGGCGCGGCCAATGCGGTAGATATCGGCAGGCGTGCCGCGCGGCCCCAGCGTATTCGAGCGGTAACCGCGCACCGAGGAGAAGCCGCCCGCATAGAAGTTGCTGAAGAACGGCAGTCCGTCGAGGTCGCCCAGACCGTCGCCGTAACCCAGCTCGGTGCGGAACCGCAGCGTGAAGGTGTTGCCGAGCGGCACGAACAACTGGCCGTTGTACATCAGCTTGTAATACTCGAGATCACTGCCGGGGATCGCCAGCTCCAGCGACATGCTCTGGCTGGCGCCGCGCGTGGCGAGCTGGCCGCGGTTCAGCGTCGACGAGGCCCAGGTGGTGGTGAACGAGAACTGGTCGAAGCTGTCGCCGTAGATGTCGAGGAAGCCGTCGCTCACGCTGTCCTGCAACAACGCATCCGACCCGGACCCGGGGAACGGCTGTTCCGTCTCGGGGCCAAGATAGGTCGAGCCGGACTGCTGACTTTCGTAGGAATAATTGACGCCGCGCAGCGGGCGCGGGCTGCCGATGATCTCCTTGACCGTGCCGAAGCCGGCCTCGATCTCGGTGTTGGCGGCGCCGAGCGTGAAGGTGAGGCGCTTGGTTTCGGCGATCGGGTAACCGAAGCTGAGGTTCACCCCCTTGGTCGACATCGTGTAGTTGGCGACGTTGATCTCGTCGAGGTTGGCCTCGCGGTAGAAGATCGAGAAGCCGCGGCTGACGCCATCTTCGGTGAAGTACGGGTCCGTAAAGTTGAAACGGACGTCGGTCATGTACTGGCTCTTGTTGAGGCCAATGCCGACCTGCTTGCCGGAGCCGAGGAAGTTGTTCTGCTGCAGCGAGGCGCCGAGCAGCAGGCCGGCGTCCTGCGCATAACCGACACTGGCGCCGATGCTGCCGGAGGGCTGCTCCTCGACGCTGTAGCGCAGATCGATAAGGTCGTCGGTGCCCGGCACCTCCAGCGTGTCGACCTTGGCCTCCTTGAAGTAGCCGAGCCGTTCGAGACGCACGCGTGACTGCTCGATCTTGTCGGACGAGGCGGGTGCCGCCTCCATCTGCCGCATCTCGCGCCGCAGCACTTCATCGGCGGTCTTGCTGTTGCCGGAGAAGCCGATGCGCCGCACATAGGTGCGCTTGCCCGGGTCAACGAAGAACTTGATACCGACCTTGCGGGTGTCGCGGTCGATCTCGGGGATACCGCGCACCTTGGCGAAGTTGTAACCCTCGTTGCCGAGGCGCTTGCCGAGCCACTCCTCGGTGCTGGTCACCCGTGCCTGCGAGAAGGTCTGTCCCTCCTCGACCAGGATGAATTTACGCAGCTCCTCTTCCGGCAGGATGATTTCACCGGAGAGGTCGACCGAACCGACCTGGAACTCCTCGCCCTCGTCGACATTGACGGTGACGTAGACCGCCGAGCGCTCCGGCGTCACCGATACCTGGGTCGAGGTGATACGGAAATTGATGTAGCCGCGATCGAGGTAGTAGGAGGTGAGCCTGTCGATATCGCCGCGCAGCTTCTCGCGCGAATATTTGTCGTTGCCAGACAGCCACGAGAACCAGCCCGTGGTCTTCAGCTCGAACAGGTCGATCAGTGTCTCGTCGTCGAACCTGCGATTGCCGACAACGTTGATGTGTTTGATGGTGGCCGTGCTGCCCTCGTCGATATTGACCAACACCTCGACGCGGTTGCGCGGTTGCGCCACCACCTCGGTCTGGATATGGGCGTCATAACGCCCCTGCGCGACATACTGGCGGATCAGCTCCTGGCGCATCGACTCCAGCGTCGAGCGCTTGAACACCTGCCCCTCGGCCAACCCCTGCTTCTTCAATCCGTCGAGCAGGTCCTCGCTCTTCAGCGCCTTGTTGCCCTCGATCTTGATCTCGCTGATCGACGGCCGCTCCTGCACCGACACCACCATCACCGAGCCTTCGCGAGCAAGACGGATATCGTCGAAATTACCGGTCTTGAACAGGTTGCGGATGATTGCCGACTGGGTGGCGGCATCGATGCTGTCGCCGACGTTAATCGGCATCGCGGCGAACACCGTCCCCGCGGAGATGCGCTGCAAACCCTCCACCCGGATATCGGAGACGACAAATGGATCGGCGGCCGTTTGCGCAGTGGCCGAAAGCGGCGCGCAGGCAAGCAGAGCGGAGATGGCGAGATGAAGACGACTTTTTCTCAAAGACCTGAACCTGGACAAACCTGTCTTGGCCATCAACGGTGTGACACCGGTGACGACGGCTCTGTTATACGGCGGCGCGGGAAGTGACTGACGGTCGCAAGGCGAAGGCATGGCGCGATCACAGCCGCATCAGATCGTTGTACAGCGCCAGCAGCATGACACCGACGATGATGAACAGCCCGACCTGATATCCAAGCAGTTGCACGCGCTCCGACAGGGGGCGCCCCCTGATCCACTCCGCCAGCCCGTACAGGATGTGACCCCCGTCGAGGACCGGAATCGGCAGCAGGTTCAGAACCCCCAGGCTGATGCTCAACAGCGCCAGCACACCGACATAAGCCTCCCAGCCGGCACTGGCGGAAGCGGACGCCACTTTAGCAATGGTGACTGGGCCGCTCAAGTTCTTTGGCGACATCTCGCCAAGCACCATTTTCTTCACCGACTCGAGGAAGAACAGCGACATCTCACCGGTGCGCCGCCCCGCTTCCAGCAGCGCGCCGAGCGGTGAATAACTGAATTCGCGCAGCATCTGCTCGGGCCATTGCGGCGGCTGGACGGCAACACCCACCTGCCCATAGGCGACACCGGCGTCATCGATCTTGCGCGCCGGCACCAGCGTCAGCTGTCGCTCGACACCCGCACGCACGAGCCGCAGATCGAGCTGCTGGCCGGGACGCGCCCGCACATACTCGACCCACTGCGCCCAGCCATCGATCTGCACATCATCAACCGCGACCACCCGATCACCCGGCTGCAGGCCGGCGCGCGCCGCGGGCGAATCGGCCACCACCTCGGCGACCACGGCCTCGACCGGCGGGTACCAGAGTTCGACGCCGAGACCGCGCACCACATCCGGGGCCTCATCGCCGGCCAGCCAGCGCTCGAGCTCCACCGTCGACTCGTAGACGATGTCGGAGTTGGCGTACTTGACCGACAACCGCAGCGGGCCACTTTCGCCGATGCGCTGCATCAGCCGCCGGTGCAGTGCCTCGCGCGTCGGCGTCGGCCTGCCATCGACCGCGATGATCTCCTGCCCCGCCTCCAGCCCGGCGGTCTCCGCCAGCGAGCGCGGCGTGACCTCGCCGATCAGCGGCGCGACACCGGTGACCCCACCCATGAACAGCAGCCAGTAGACGAGGATCGCCAGCAGGAAGTTGGCCAGCGGCCCGGCGGCGACGATGGCCAGCCGCTGCTGCACCGGCTTGCGATTGAAGGATTCGCCGAGCAGCTCGGGGGGCACGTCGCCCTCGCGTTCGTCGAGCATCTTGACGTAGCCGCCGAGCGGAATCGCGGCGATCACATACTCGGTGCCATCGCGACCGCGGCGCCGCCACAGCGGCTGGCCGAAGCCGACGCTGAAGCGCAGCACACGCACACCGCAGCGGCGCGCCACCCAGAAATGGCCGAACTCGTGAATGGTGACCAGCACGCCGAGCGTCGCCAGCGTCACCAGAATCGTTTGCACTATGTCCATCGGGGGGAGTCTGTCATGTCCGGCCAGCAGCACGCGCGGCGATCAGTTCCGACGCGGTGTGGCGGGCATTGAAATCGGCCTGTTGGACCTCGGCCAGCGAATGCGGTTCAACCGCGGTGACCTGCTCCAGCACCGTCTCGATCAATGGCGCAATCTCGACGAAACGCAGCCGGCCGGCGAGGAAGGCAGCCACCGCCTCCTCGTTGGCGGCGTTGAGCAGCGCCGGTGCCGTGCCACCGCGCTGGAACGCTTCGGTGGCCAGGCGCAGACAGGGGAAACGCTGGTAATCGGGCGCCTCGAAATCGAGCCGGCCGATACGCACCAGGTCGAGCGGCCCGACACCGGAGGCGACCCGCGCCGGCCACGCCAGTGCGTGCGCAATCGGCGTGCGCATGTCGGGATTGCCGAGCTGTGCCAGCACCGAACCATCGTCGTACTCGACCAGGCTGTGGATCACCGACTGCGGGTGGACCACGATCTCGATCCTGTCGGTCGGCGTCGCGAACAGCCAGCACGCCTCGATCAGCTCCAGCCCCTTGTTCATCATGGTTGCCGAATCGACCGAGATCTTCGGCCCCATCGACCAGTTGGGGTGGGCGCAGGCCTGCGCCGGCGTCACCGCATCCAGCTGCGCCAGCGGCGTGGTGCGGAATGGCCCGCCGGAGCCGGTCAGCAGGATGCGGCGCACACCGGCCGGCAGCTCGCCGCAGCGATAACCCGCCGGCATGCACTGGAAGATGGCGTTGTGCTCGCTGTCGACCGGCAACAGCAATGCCCCCTTTGCCGCCACCGCATCCATGAACAGCTGGCCGGCACTGACCAGCGCCTCCTTGTTGACCAGCAGTACACGTTTGCCTGCCTCGGCTGCCGCCAGCGTCGGCGCCAGCCCGGCGGCACCGACGATGGCCGCCACCACGGTATCGACCTCGGCCGCCGTGGCAACGGCGATCAGACCGGCTTCGCCCGCCAGCACCTCGGTCTCGCTGCCGGCGCGGCGCAGCTGCTGGCGCAACCGTTCGGCGGCATCGGCGTCGCGCAACACGGCGTAGCGCGGCGCATGGCGCAGCACCAGCTCGCGCAGCTCGTCGGCGCGACCGTTGGCGGTCAGTGCATGCAAACTGAAGGTATCGGGATGACGCGCGATCACGTCGAGCGCACTGGCACCGATCGACCCGGTGGCGCCGAGCACGGTCACGGCGCGCGGCGCGGCGCCAGCGATCGGCGTGGGGAGCGGGTTCGACAGAGAACTCATGCGTGGGGACCTGAAAGTGTGTCGACTCAAGCGAGTGCCAGCAGCAGCCCGAGCGCGAAGATCGGCGCCGCCGCCGTGAGGCTGTCGAGACGATCGAGCACGCCGCCGTGACCAGGCAGCAGATTACCGCTGTCCTTCACGCCGCAGTGGCGCTTGACCATGCTTTCGGCAAGGTCGCCGAGCACCGACGCCAGCACCGTGAAGGCGACGATCGGCAACAGCTGCAGCAACGTCAGCCAGGGTGACGCCAGCCACCAGACCAGCAGCGCGAACAGCAGCGCGGCAACGAGACCACCGGCCAACCCCTCCCACGACTTGCCAGGACTGACGCGCGGCGCCAGCTTGTGCCGGCCGAGCGCGCGACCGACGAAGAAGGCGCCGATGTCTGCGGCCGCCACCAGCGCCACCACGAACAGGATCAGCCACTGCCCGTGTGGCTGCGCCCGCAACACCATCAGCGCCAGCCACGCCGGCAGCAGCGTCAGCAGCCCCATCAGCATGCGCATCGCGGAGGTGCCCCACAGCGCTGCGCTGCCCGGATAACTCTTGACCCACAGCAGCGCGATCGCCCACCACAGCGCGGCGACCGCCAACAGGTCGCGGATCCGCTCCAGCTGCAGCGCCTCACCCGGTACACCGGTAAATCCGGCCAGCCACACCAGCAGCACGACTCCCAGCGTGCAATAACCACCGCGCCACGCCGGCGCGCGCAGGTCGGCCAGCCGCGACCACTCCCACAGCGCGATCACCACGGCAGCGCCGAACAGCCACGCCAGTGCCGGCGGCGACAACAGCAGAATGGCGGCGATGACCGCAACGGCGAGCACAACCGCGGTGATGACGCGCTGCTTAAGCACTGGCGGAAACCTCGCCGACCACGGTCTGGTCACGACCACCGAAGCGACGCTCGCGCCGACCGAAGGCGGCGATGGCGTCCAGCATGTCGCGCTCGCCGAAGTCGGGCCACAAGGTGTCGGTGAAATGGAGCTCGGTGTAGGCCAGCTGCCACAGCAGGAAATTGCTGATGCGCTGCTCACCGGCGGTGCGGATCAGCAGATCGGGCGGCGGCAGGTCGGCCAGCGCGACGGCTGAACCGAACAACTGCTCGTCGATCTGCTCGGGACTCAGCTCGCCGCGCGCGACACGCTGCGCCAGTTCGCGCGCCGCCTGGGCAATATCCCAGCGGCCGCCGTAATCGACCGCGATGGCGAGCGTGGCCTGGCGGTTGGCCGCGGTCAGCCGCTCCGCTTCGGCCATCTGCTGCTGCAGCGCCGGCTTCAGTCGCGAGCGTTCGCCGATGAAATGCAATCGCACGCCGTCGCGGTGCAGCTTTTTCACCTCGCTGCCGAGATAGACGCCGAACAGTCGCATCAGCGCACTGACCTCCGCGCTTGGCCGCTGCCAGTTCTCGCTGCTGAAGGCGAACAGCGTCAGTACCTCGACGCCCTGCTCCCGGCAGCAGCGCAACACCTCGCGGATGCACTCGACGCCGGCCTTGTGACCGGCGCTGCCCGGCAGGCCGCGGCGCTTTGCCCAGCGATTGTTGCCGTCCATGATGATCGCCACGTGGCGGAGTGTGGAAAGCGGGCCGGTCTCCGCGGCCGTCGATGAGTCGGTCATATCACCTCGATGCGGGATCCCGATGGGAATCAGATTTCCATCAGGTCGGCTTCTTTCGCCGCCAGTGCCTTGTCGACGTCGGCGACGAATCGATCGGTCAGCTTCTGGATATCGTCCTGAGCCTTGCGCTCCTGATCCTCGCTGATCTCCTTCTCCTTCAGCAGATCCTTGATGTTGGCCAGCACGTCACGGCGCACGTTGCGGATCGACACGCGAGCGTTCTCGGCCTCGGCGCGGGCCTGCTTGATGTAGCCCTTGCGGGTCTCCTCGGTCAGCGCCGGCATCGGAATGCGGATCACGGTGCCTGCCGTGCTCGGATTGAGACCGAGGTCGGACTTCATGATCGCCTTCTCGACGTCCGGCACCAGATTGCGCTCCCACGGCGTTACCGTCAGCGTGCGCGCATCCTCGACGCCGATGTTGGCGACCTGGCTCAGCGGCATCTCGCTGCCGTAGTAGTTGACGCGGACGGTGTCGAGAATGCTGGGGTGCGCGCGACCGGTACGGATCTTGTTGAAGTTGTGGCCGAGCACCTCGACCGACTTCTTCATGCGCTCTTCCGCATCTTTCTTGAGCTCGTTGATCACGACATCTCTCCTTAATCAGGTGCGACCGGAAACCGGCGACACGGGGTGCCGGCTCAGGCGTGAATCAGGGTTCCCTCGTCGCCGCCGACGACAATGTTGAGCAGCGCGCCCGCCTTCTCCATCGCGAACACCCGCACCGGCAGGTTGTGATCGCGGCACAGGCAGATGGCCGTCAGGTCCATGACGCCGAGCTTGCGTTCGAGCGCCTCGTCGAAACTGAGGGTGGCGTATTTTACGGCATCGGGGTTGCGCTGCGGGTCGTCGTTGTAGACACCGTCGACCTTGGTCGCCTTCAGCACCAGCTCGGCATTGACTTCGATGCCGCGCAAACAGGCCGCCGAATCGGTGGTGAAGAAGGGATTGCCGGTACCGGCGGCGAAGATCACCACCTCGCCGCGCTGCAGCGCGCGCACCGCCTTGCGACGATCGTAGTGGTCGACCACGCCGCTCATCGGAATCGCCGACATGACGCGCGAAATGATGTTGCTGCGCTCCAGCGCATCGCGCATGGCCAATGCGTTCATGACGGTTGCCAGCATGCCCATGTGGTCGCCGGTAACGCGATCGAGACCGGCCGCCTGCAGTGCCGCCCCGCGAAAGATATTGCCGCCGCCGATCACCAGCCCGACCTGCACGCCGATGCCGACCAGCTGGCCGACCTCCAGCGCCATGCGGTCGAGAATCTTCGGATCGATACCGAGGCCATCGCGCCCCAGCGCCTCGCCGCTGAGCTTGAGCAGAATGCGTTTGTATTTGCGATCTTTGCTCTGGCCGGACATCGCTCTCTCCCCTGTTCCGCCTGGACCCGACACACCGGGATTACACGGGCGAGGCCATCGCGTCGAACCGCGCCCCACCAATGTGAAAACGGGGCCCGCGGGCCCCGTCATCACAGCCTGCCGGTTACTTGTTCAACCCGGCCGCCGCGGCGACTTCGGCAGCGAAGTCGACCTCTTCCTTCTCGATCCCCTCACCCACCTCGAAACGGGTGAACGACAGGACCTCGGCACCGGCCTTCTTGACCAGCGCACCAACCGTCAGGTCGGGATCCTTGACGAACGGCTGCTCGACCAGCGCGCTCTCGGACAGAAACTTCTTGACGCGACCGGCGACCATCTTCTCGAGGATCTCCTCCGGCTTGCCGCTCTCGCGTGCCTGCGCCAGATAGATCTCCTTCTCCTTGGCAACGACATCGGCCGGCATATCCTCGGCGCGCACCACCGCCGGGTTGACGGCCGCGATGTGCATTGCCACATCTTTCGCCAGCTCGGCATCGCCGCCCTTCAGGGCGACCAGCACGGCGATCTTGTTGGTGGAGTGGACATAACCACCGACCACGCCGGCCTCGGCGGTGACCAGCTCAACGCGACGCACGCTGATGTTCTCGCCGATTTTCTGCACCAGGGCCTGACGCGCGGTCTCCAGTTCGCCATCCATCAGCGCGGCGATCTGGGTCTGCCTGCTGGCGAAGGCCTTGGCCAGCACCTTCTGCACGAAGTCGAGGAAGTTGCCATCGCGCGCAACGAAATCGGTCTCGCTGTTGACTTCGACCAGCACGGCGTAGCTGCCGTCATCGGCCACCCTGGCCGCCGCGACACCATCGGCGGCGGTGCGGCCGGCTTTCTTGGCCGCCTTCATTCCGCTCGATTTACGCAGCTCCTCGATCGCCTTCTCGATGTCGCCGCCGGCTTCGACCAGCGCCTTCTTGCACTCCATCATGCCCAGGCCGGTGCGCTCGCGCAGCTCTTTGACCAGCGATGCAGAGATCTCTGCCATGGAACAAACCCTCCAACTGTGGCGGGCCTTGCGGCCGCGCCCTGAATCAACACTGACGACCCCGTGGAGCCGTCTCGAAATCGGTTTCGCCCGGTGGAAAAAAGGGGGCGTCGCCCCCTTTAAGTGTTCCGCCTGCCTGTGACGATTACTCAGCAGCAGGGGCGGCAGCAGGGGCAGCGGCAGCGGCCTGCATCTCGACGAACTCGTCGCGGCCGGCGGTGTCGCCACGACCGGACAGAATCGCATCAGCCATGGCCGACGCGTAGAGCTTGACCGCGCGCAGCGCATCGTCGTTGCCCGGGATGACGTAATCGACGCCGTCCGGGTTGCTGTTGGTATCGACCACGCCAATGACCGGGATGCCGAGCTTGTTGGCTTCCTGGATGGCGATGCGCTCATGGTCGACGTCGATGATGAACAGCGCGTCGGGCAGGCCGGCCATCTCCTTGATGCCGCCGATGGAGCGCTCCAGCTTCTCCATCTCGCGGGCGCGCATCAGCGCCTCTTTCTTGGTCAGCTTGGCGAAGGTGCCGTCCTGCGACTGGCCTTCGAGATCGCGCAGACGCTTGATCGACTGGCGGATGGTCTTGTAGTTGGTCAGCATGCCGCCGAGCCAGCGATGGCTGACAAACGGCATGCCGCAACGCTCGGCCTGCTCCTTGATGATCTTGGAGGCGGAGCGCTTGGTGCCGACGAACAGCACCTTGTTCTTGTTCGCCGACAGCTTGCGGGCAAACGCCAGCGCATCGTTGAAGGCCGGCACGGTGTGCTCGAGGTTGATGATGTGGATCTTGTTGCGGGCGCCAAAGATGAAGCGGCCCATCTTCGGGTTCCAGAAGCGGGTCTGGTGACCAAAGTGGACACCGGCCTGCAGCATTTCGCGCATGCTGACTTGAGTCATGATCGATACCTGTATTGGAGCGGGTTAAGCCTCCATGCACCCCATCGGCCCACCCCCGCGAGCGGAGGCACCCAGACCTTTGTGCCGGTGCATGTGTGACGTTATTGCCACCTTCATGTAGAGACCGGAGGACGTCGGAGACGGCGCCGGCCGGGTGGCGGACAGGCTCCGGCGGCTGCCGAAGCGGCGCGCTTTATAGCACAGCCGACCCATTCCGGGAAAGCGCGGACCGCCGCCGACCGCCGTGGCACCCCGCGCCGCCGCTGGTTTACAATGCCCGCCCGATTTGCTCGGGTATCCGCCGACACCCTCCCGACCACGACCCCGACTACAGCCAGACAGCCCAACCGTGACCATTACCACCCCGGAAGAACTGGAAAAGATGCGCATCGCCGGCCGCCTGGCCGCCGAGGTGCTGGAGATGATCGCCCCGCACATCCAGCCCGGGGTGACCACCGAGGAGCTGAACCGCCTCTGCCACGACTACATGGTCGACGTGCAGGGCTGCATCCCGGCGCCGCTGAACTACCACGGCTTCCCGAAATCGATCTGCACCTCGGTCAACGACGTCGTCTGCCACGGCATCCCGGCGCCCAAGCCGCTGCGCGAGGGCGACATCGTCAACGTCGACATCACCACGCTGAAGGACGGCTTCCACGGCGACACCAGCGCGATGTTCCACGTCGGCACGCCGCTGAAGCACGCCGAGCGGCTGGTCGACGTCACCCGCGAGTGCCTCTACAAGGCGATCGAGCTGGTGCGCCCCGGCGCCCGCCTCGGCGACATCGGCCACGCCATCCAGAAACACGCCGAGTCGAACTACTACTCGGTGGTGCGCGAATACTGCGGCCACGGCATCGGTCGCGAGTTCCATGAGGAGCCGCAGGTGCTGCACTACGGCCAGCGCAACACCGGCCTGGAACTGAAGGAAGGGATGGTCTTCACCATCGAGCCGATGATCAACGCCGGCAAGCGCCACGTGAAGCTGAACCACAAGGACGGCTGGACCGTGACCACCAAAGATGGCCGCCTGTCGGCGCAGTGGGAGCACACCCTCGTCGTCACCCGCGACGGCGTCGAAGTGCTGACCGCGCGCAAGGACGAGCCGTTCTACCGCGCCGCGTGAAGCAATGACGCCACCCGCGCTGCCCACCACGCTGCTCGACACCGACGCCCTGGCGACCGAACTGGCCACCGGACGCCCCATCCCGCTGTTCAAGGCCGCGCTGGAGCGCGCCAAGCAGCAACTCGACGACGCCTTCCGCACCGGCGCCAGCGTGCGCGAGCTGGTGCATCAGCGCGCCCGGATCATCGACCAGTTGCTGGCGCTGGCCTGGCGGCGCCAGCCGTGGGCCGACGACGCCATCAGCCTGATCGCGGTCGGCGGCTACGGCCGCGGTGAACTGCTGCCGCACTCCGACATCGACCTGCTGATCCTGCTGCCGGACGACGGCCTCGACCGCTACCGCGATGCCGTCGAGTCCTTCATCACCCTGCTGTGGGACATCAGCCTCAACGTCGGCCACAGCGTGCGCACCATCGCCGAATGCCGCGAAGCCGCCGCCGACATCACCGTCGCCACCAATCTGATGGAAGCGCGCCTGTTGCAGGGAGACCCCGCCCGCTTCCAGGCGCTGATGGCCGAGACCGGCCCCGACCGCATCTGGTCGAGCCGCGACTTCTTCCGCGCCAAGTGGGACGAGCAGATCGAGCGCCACCGCAAATACAGCAACACCGAGTACAACCTCGAACCGAACGTCAAAACCTCGCCCGGCGGACTGCGCGACATCCAGACCATCGACTGGGTCGCCAAGCGCCACTTCGGCACCCGCAATCTCGACCAGCTGCTCGACCGCGGCTTCCTGTCGTTCGAGGAGGCCACCACGCTGCGCCAGGGGCTCGAATTCCTGTGGAAGGTGCGCTACGGCCTGCACATGATCGCCGGCCGCGAAGAGGATCGGCTGCTGTTCGATCACCAGCGCACGCTGTCCCGGATGTTCGGCTTCGACGACGACAGCAAGCGCCTCGCCGTCGAGCGCTTCATGCAGGTCTACTACCGCTGGGTACTGGTCCTCGGCGAACTCAACGAGGTGCTGATGCAGCACTTCGAAGAGGAGATCCTGCGCGCCTGCGAGCCGGAGAAGGTCACCGTCATCAACCCGCGCTTTCGCGTACGCAACGGCTACATCGAGGCCTGCAACGACAAGGTGTTCGAACGCACGCCGTCGGCACTGCTGGAAGTGTTCGTGCTGATGGCGCAACACGATTTCATCGACGGCATTCGCGCCACCACCATCCGCCAGATCCGCAACAGCGTCCACCTGATCGACGACGCCTACCGCAACGATCCGCGCAACACGCGACTGTTCATGGAGCTGCTGCGTTCGCCCGGCAACATCACGCCGCAGCTGCGTCGCATGCGCCGCTACGGGGTACTCGGCGTCTATCTGCCCGAGTTCGGCAACATCGTCGGTCGCATGCAGCACGACCTTTTTCATATCTATACCGTCGATGCCCACACCATCGAGGTGATCAAGAACATGCGCCGCTTCCTCTACCCGGAAGCGATGCAGAAATTCCCGGTCGTCGCGCGCGTCGTCAAGCGGCTGCCGAAGATCGAGCTGCTCTACATCGCCGGTCTCTACCACGACATCGCCAAGGGGCGCGGCGGCGACCACTCGACCCTCGGCGCGCACGACGCCATCGCCTTCTGCGAGCGCCATGGCCTCAACAAGCGCGACTCCAACCTGGTCGCATGGCTGGTCGAGAATCACCTGCTGATGTCGTCGGTGGCACAGCGCCAGGACATCTCCGACCCCGACGTGATCCGCAACTTCGCGCTGACGATGGGCGACCAGCTGCACCTCGACTATCTGTTCACGCTGACCGTCGCCGACATCAACGCCACCAACCCCACGCTGTGGAATGCCTGGCGCGCCTCGCTGCTGCGCCAGCTCTTCACCGAAACCAAGCGCGCACTGCGCCGCGGCCTGGAAAACCCGGTCGACAAGCAGGAGTGGATCGAGGAGGCGCAGCAGACGGCGATCCGCCAGCTCGAAAGCATCGGCTTCGACGAAGACGAAGTGCGCGAAATGTGGGCCAACACCGGCGAGGACTACTTCCTGCGCGAACGGCCCGAGGATGTGATCTGGCACACGCAGGCGATCGCCGCGCACGGCGACAGCGAACAGCCGCTGGTACTGGTGCGCGACCGAGGCGAGATCCTGGTCGACGCCGCCACGCAGATCTTCGTGCGCGCGCGCTACAACTCGCAGCTGTTCGCCATCCTCGCCTCGGCGATGGAGCAACTCGACCTGAGCATCCAGGATGCCCGCCTCTACCAGTCCGGCACCGGCTTCGCGCTCTACACCTTCTTCGTGCTCGACGCCTCCGGCCAGCCGATCAATGACGACGCCCAGCGGCTCGACCATATCCGCCAGGCGCTGAACCGGCAGCTGCGCGAAGGCGAAGGATTGCCGGAGATCATGCGCAAGCGCACGCCGCGGCAGATGCGCCTGTTCTCGACACCGACCGCCACCAGCCTGTTCACCGATACCAGCAAGAACCAGACCGTGCTGGAGGTGATCACGCCCGACCGCCCCGGCCTGCTGGCGCGCCTCGGCATGATTTTTTACCAGTTCGGCATCCAGCTGCAGAACGCCAAGATCACCACGCTCGGCGAACGGGTCGAGGACGTCTTCTTCATCACCGATACACAGCAACGACCGATCGATGATCCACAGCTGTGCGAAGCGATCCAGAAGGCGATCAAGAAAGAGCTCGACGAAAAAGCCGCCGCCTGACCCCGCCGCGAACCCGACGACAATGAACCCCGACCTGAACCGCCTGCAGCCCTACCCGTTCGAAAAGCTGGCCACGCTGAAGGCGGGCATCACGCCGCCGGCGCTGCCGCACATCGCGCTGTCGATCGGCGAGCCGAAACATGCCTCGCCGGCTTTCGTGCGCCAGACGCTGATCGACCATCTCGACCACCTCGCCACCTACCCGACCAGCAAGGGGCTGCCGGAGCTGCGCGGCGCGATGGCGGCGTGGTGCGAACGCCGCTTTCAACTGGAAAAACTCGACGCCGAAACGCAGATCCTGCCCTGCGCCGGCACCCGCGAAGCGCTGTTCGCCTTTGCCCAGATGGTGGTCGACCGCTCGAAGCCGGCGCCGCTGGTGCTGTGTCCGAACCCGTTCTATCAGATCTACGAGGGCGCAGCGTATCTCTCCGGCGCCGAGCCGTGGTTCGTCAACTGCGTCGTCGACAATAACTTCCAGCCCGATTTCGACGCGGTGCCGGAAGCCGTCTGGCAACGTTGCCAGCTGCTCTACCTGTGCAGCCCCGGCAACCCGACCGGCGCCGTGCTCGATGCCGCCACGCTGACAAAACTGATCGAACTGGCCGACCGCCATGACTTCGTCATCGCCGGCGACGAGTGCTACTCGGAGATCTACTTCGACGAAGCGCAGCCACCGCTCGGCCTGCTGCAGCTGTGCCGGCAGATCGGCCGCGATGACTATCATCGCTGTGTCGTCTTCCACAGCCTGTCGAAGCGCTCCAACCTGCCCGGCCTGCGCTCCGGCTTCGTCGCCGGCGATGCCACGCTGCTGCAGAAATTCCTGCTCTACCGCACCTATCACGGCTGCGCGCTGCCTGTACATGTGCAGCAGGCCAGCATCGCGGCGTGGCGCGACGAGGCGCATGTGCGCGAGAACCGCGATCTGTACCGACAGAAGTTCGACGCCGTGCTGGAAATCCTCGGCGATCACCTCGACGTCGCCAGACCCGACGCCGGCTTCTATCTGTGGGCCGGCACGCCGATCGACGACACCGAGTTCGCGCGCGGGCTGTTCGCACAGCAGAACGTCACGGTGCTGCCGGGGCAGTTTCTGGCACGCGAGGCGAACGGCATCAACCCCGGCGTCAACCGTATTCGGATGGCACTGGTCGCCAGCGTCGACGAATGTGTCGAAGCAGCTCGGCGCATTCGTCGCTTCGTTGACTCGCTGTAGTTTCTGCAGATGAAAACCAAAAAGCAGCGCGCCGACTACATCGTGCAACGGTTGCAGGAACTCTATCCGCAGCCGCCGATTCCACTGCAACACGTCGATGCCTACACGCTGCTGATCGCCGTGCTGCTGTCGGCGCAATGCACCGACGAGCGCGTCAATCAGGTGACGCCAGCACTGTTCGCGCTGGCCGATAACGCGCGCGACATGGCAAAGGTCCCTGTCGACAAGATCCAGGCGATCATCCGTCCTTGTGGACTGTCGCCGCAGAAGGCGAAGGCGATCAGCGAACTGTCGAAGATCCTGATCGCCAAATACGACGGCGAAGTGCCCGCCGACATGGATCTGCTGGAAGAGCTGCCGGGGGTCGGTCACAAGACGGCGAGCGTGGTCATGTCGCAGGCCTTTGGCCAACCGGCGTTTCCGGTCGACACGCACATTCACCGGCTGGCGCAGCGCTGGGGCCTGACCAGCGGCAAGAACGTGGTCGAGACCGAGCGCGACCTGAAGAAGCTGTTCGCGAAAGAGAAGTGGAACGACCTGCATCTGCAGATCATCTACTACGGTCGCGAGCACTGCTCGGCGCGCAGTTGCGATGGCACCGTCTGCGAGATCTGCCAGACCGTCTATCCGGAGCGCAAACGGCCGAAGAAAACGAAGAAGGCCTGAGCCTTTGGGTTCGGTGCCAGCAGCCCATGCCGGAAGGGATTCCAGCACCGGCACAAGTACATCCCTGTAGCCTTCCTCGGAGACGTCCTGTCTCCGAGGATGCTGGAATCCCTTCCGGCACGGTCTGCCTCAATCTCAGTGCCAATTCCGGCACTGCAAGATTCAGACGACGGACCGAGGTTTGTTATCCTTCGCGCCCTATTGAAACAGGAGGCTCCATGACCGCCGTCCTCTATGGAATAAAGAACTGCGACACCGTGAAGAAGGCGCGGCAATGGCTGGAGCGCCACAACATCGAATACCGTTTCCACGATTTCCGCGCCGATGGACTCACACAGCAACAGGTGCAGGCATGGCTCGACGAGCTCGGCCTCGACACGGTCATCAACCGTCGCGGCACCACATGGAAACAACTCGATGAAAAAACACGCTCGACACTCGACGAGAAAAACGCCGCCGCGCTGATCACCGCCAACCCGACGCTGATCAAACGCCCGCTGCTCGATCTCGGCCATCTGCGCATGACCGGCTTCAGCGAGGCGAGTTATCGCGACGTATTCAAACTGCACACGCTTTGATTTTTTTCACTCACCCGAATCAGGATTTTCCGACATGAGCGACAAGCTTTTCGCCTTCGGCCTCGGCCTCGGCACCCAGAACAGCCAAGGCAACTGGCTGGAGGTCTACTATGCGGCACCGCTGTTCCAACCGTCGCCGGCGCTGGTCGGCGCACTGAAAACCGCACTGCGCCATGAAGGCGGCAACAGCGTCGTCGAACTCGACAGCGGCCTGCTGCGCAGCATCGAGAGCGCACTGCGCAGTGCCGGTGAAACGGCGCAGGCCGATCTCGCCGCGCAACTGGCCGACAGCGCCGAACCCCGCGTCGCCGTGCTGCTCGAACACGACGAGCAGCCGACCAGCCTGCCCGAGGTCTACCTGAAGCTGCACCTGTTGTCGCACCGGCTGGTGAAGCCGCACAGCCTCAACCTGACCGGCATGTTCGGCCTGCTGCCGAACGTCGCCTGGACCAACGCCGGTGCCATCGACATCAACGACCTGCCGCAGTACCAGCTGCAGGCGCGCCTCGAAGGCGAGCTGCTGGAAGTGATGTCGGTCGACAAATTCCCGAAGATGGCCAATTACGTCGTGCCGAGCGGCGTGCGCATCGCCCACACCGCGCGCGTGCGTCTCGGCGCCTACCTCGGCGAAGGCACGACGATCATGCACGAAGGGTTCGTCAACTTTAACGCCGGCACCGAAGGCCCGGGCATGGTCGAAGGGCGCATCTCGGCCGGCGTCTTCGTCGGCGCAGGTTCCGACCTCGGCGGTGGCTGCTCGACGATGGGCACGCTGTCGGGCGGCAACAACATCATCATCTCGCTCGGCAAGGGCTGCCTGGTCGGCGCCAACGCCGGCGTCGGCATTCCGCTCGGCGACCGCTGCACCATCGAGGCCGGCCTCTACATCACCGCCGGTTCGGTCGTATCGCTGCTCGACGACAAGGGCGCATTGGTGCAGAAGGTGAAGGCGCGCGAACTGGCCGGCAAGTCGGATCTGCTGTTCCGCCGCAACTCGCAGAACGGCGCGGTCGAAGTGCTGACCAACAAGTCGGCGATCGAACTGAACGAAGAGTTGCACGCGCACAACTGAGCCGTGCAACCAAAGTCCTCCCCTGCGCAGTAGGGGAGGTGCCGAGCACAGCGAGGCGGAGGGGTCCGGGTTGATCGAGCGGCGAAGGGCGGACCCCTCCGCCCCTGCGGGGCACCTCCCCTATTTCATAGGGGAGGACTGAATCAACGCCCCAGCGCTCCCGTCGCATTGCTGCCACGCGTATCCCACCAGACCGGCCCGATCGGGCGCGCAACCTGCAGCTGGTTCTGCACCACTTCGATCCGACCACCCTGGCGCAGAAACTTTTCGACCTGATCTTCAATCTCGGCGCGCAGACGATCATGCGCCGGCGAGGAGTGCGCCGGAGAAGCGTGCAAGCGATTCGATGTGCTGTTTTGCATAGAAACCTCGGAAGCCGTCGGTTGCCCTCGCCGCCAGAAGCTAGCCCTCGGCGGTGACAGGTGTACGACAGTGCCGTGACAAAACAGCGACGCGCTGCACCTCTGTTAAACTGCGCCCTCTTTTTGACTGCCCCCCTTCGAGCCTTCCATGACCGCCCTTTCCGACACCCTGCAACTGGCCTGCGAACTGATCCGCCGCCGCTCCGTGACGCCGGCCGACGACGGCTGCCAGCAGCTGATGATGGAACGGCTGACGGCCATCGGCTTCCGCTGCACGCCGCTGCGTTTCGACGATGTCGACAACTTCTGGGCCGAGCGCGGTGACGGCGACCCGCTGTTCTGCTTCGCCGGCCACAGCGACGTGGTGCCAACCGGCCCCGAGCAGAACTGGCAGAGTCCGCCGTTCGAGCCGAAGGTGGAAGGTGGCGTGCTGTACGGCCGCGGTGCCGCCGACATGAAAGGCAGCCTCGCCGCGATGGTGACGGCGTGCGAGCGCTTCGTCGCCGCGCATCCGGATCACAACGGGCGCATCGCCTTCCTGATCACCAGCGATGAAGAAGGCCCATCCATCAACGGCACCGTGAAAGTGGTCGAGTGGCTACAGCAGCGCGGCGAGAAGATCGACTGGTGCCTGGTCGGCGAACCGTCATCGACCACGCGTGTCGGCGATGTCATCAAGAACGGTCGTCGCGGTTCGCTCGGTGCCGTGATGACAGTGCGCGGCGTGCAGGGCCATGTCGCCTACCCGCATCTCGCCCGCAACCCGATTCACGATGCGGCACCGGCGCTGGCCGAACTGGCCGCCGATGTGTGGGACAACGGCAACGAATTTTTCCCCGCCACCACCTTCCAGGTTTCGAACATCCGCGCCGGCACCGGCGCCACCAATGTCATCCCCGGCGAGCTGGAGGTGGTGTTCAACTTCCGCTTCTCGACCGAGGTGACCGAGCAGCAGCTGCGCGAACGCACCGAAGCGATCCTGCGCAAACACAGCGTCGATTTCAGCATCGACTGGACCCTCTCCGGCGCGCCGTTCCTGACCGCGCGCGGCGCGCTGGTGGAAGCGACACAGGCGGCGATCCGCGATGTCACCGGGCTGGAGGCAGAGCTGTCGACTGCCGGCGGCACCTCCGACGGCCGCTTCATCGCACCAACCGGCGCCCAGGTAGTCGAACTCGGCCCGGTCAATGCGACGATTCACAAGGTCGACGAGCAGGTGACGGCGGCCGATATCGACCAGCTGTCGACGATTTACGAGAAGATCCTGCAGAAACTGCTCGGCTGAGGCGTCAGGGCGCCGCCGACGCGCTCCAGCTGCTGTGGATGTAGCGCTGATAGTGCGCCTCGGAGAGCACGAAGAACTCGCGGTCGATCTGTTCGCGCAGCTCGGCCAGGCCCAGGTGGGCGTATCCGGGCAGCACGGCGAAACCAAACACCTGCGTGTCGCTTATCTGCGAGGCACCGGCCCGCAACAGGTCAAACACCCAGCACGGCGCACTGCGATGGCGCCGGTAGCGGATCTGCTGGGCGATCAGCGCCCGCTCCAGCCGCAACGGATCGAACAGTGCCACCTTGCCGAGAACGATCTGCGCCAGCAGCTTGTCCAGCCGGGCCTCGATCGCCCTCTTCTGCTCGTCGCTGTAGCTGTTCCAGTCGATCACTTCAAAGGCATAACGCTTGCAACCGCGACAGACAGCATCGCCGATGCCGGTGGAACAGACGCCGATGCAGGGGGTCGGTACATGCAGGGTCAGGGATTCGGGCACAACGGCTCCCGGTTGATCGCAGATGGGCGCTGCATTCTAGCGAAGCCGGACAACCCGCCTCACCCTTTTCCGAACCCGAACTGACCAAACTGCCGCAGGCCTATATAATTGCCGGCTGTTTCCGGTCGATGATGGGCATCGACATCCCCGGCCCCGGCGATCCCGGTGAATACGGGTAAATCAAACGTCAAGGAGTACAGCCGTGCTTGAAGCCTACCGCAGCCACGTCGCAGAACGCGCCGCCCAGGGCATCCCCCCCAAACCACTGACCGCCGAACAGATGGCCGCGCTGGTCGAGCTGCTGAAGAGCCCGCCGCAGGGCGAAGCGCAGACGCTGGTCGACCTGATCAGCAACCGCGTGCCGCCGGGTGTCGACGAAGCCGCCTACGTCAAGGCCGCCTTCCTGACCGCCCTGGTCAAGGGCGAAGCGACCTCGCCGCTGATCGACAGGAAACTGGCTGTGAAACTGCTCGGCCAGATGCTCGGTGGCTACAACATCGACACGCTGGTCCAGCTGCTGGACGACAAGGAGCTGGCCGACCTGGCCGCCGTCGAACTCAAGCACACGCTGCTGATGTTCGACCGCTTCCATGAAGTGGTCGAGAAGGCCACGGCCGGCAACGCCGCCGCCAAGGGTGTGCTGCAGTCGTGGGCCGACGCCGAGTGGTTCACCAGCCGCCCGGAAGTGCCGCAGTCGATCAAGACCATCGTCTTCAAGGTGACCGGCGAGACCAACACCGACGACCTCTCCCCCGCCCCCGACGCCTGGTCGCGCCCCGACATCCCGCTGCACGCGCTGGCGATGTACAAGATGGCGCGCGAAGGGCTGACTCCCGACGCACCCGGTACCACCGGCCCGATCAGGCAGATCGAAGAGCTGAAGGCCAAGGGTATCCAGGTCGCCTTCGTCGGCGACGTGGTCGGCACCGGCTCGTCGCGCAAATCGGCCACCAACTCCGTGCTCTGGTTCTTCGGTGACGACATCCCCGGCGTGCCCAACAAGCGCACCGGCGGCATCTGCTTCGGCACCAAGGTCGCCCCGATCTTCTACAACACGATGGAAGATGCCGGCGCGCTGGTGTTCGAAGCACCGGTCGACAACATCGGCTACGGCGACGTCATCGAAGTGCGCCCGTACGAAGGCAAGATCCTCAACACCGCCACCGGCGCCGTGGTCTCCGAGTTCGAACTGAAGTCGGACGTACTGCTGGACGAAGTGCGCGCCGGCGGCCGCATCAACCTGATCGTCGGCCGCGGCCTGACCAACAGCGCGCGCGAAGCGCTCGGCCTTCCCGCCAGCACGTTGTTCCGCGCCTCGCATATCCCGACCGACACCGGCAAGGGCTTCACGCTGGCGCAGAAAATGGTCGGCAAGGCCTGCGGCCTGCCCCTGGCAAACGGCAGGCAGCTGGGCGTGCGTCCCGGCACCTACTGCGAGCCGAAGATGACCACCGTCGGCAGCCAGGACACCACCGGCCCGATGACCCGCGACG
>CAYLRA010000039.1:0-27418 GCA_964386045.1 uncultured Verrucomicrobiaceae bacterium
TCACCGCCGGGCTGGTGTAGTTCTCCGAGGCGATCAGCTCGATGTGCTCTTCCTGACGCTGCGCCTCACCCTGCAGGGCGCTCCACAATTCCGGGTCGAAGGCCTGGACGGTGGTGGATTTGTCGAACATGGAGACCCCCTGCGGATAGCGAAATCAACGGCGCCGGACCGCAACCAGAGTGGTCCGCCGGCCGGCGCGAAAGGTCGCGGATTGTACAGCATCCGCCGCGCCATCATCGAGAAGTTCCAAGACGGCCGTGCCCTTCGGGTAGAATCGCCGCTTTGCCAAACTGCCCAATCAGGGAGCTTTCACAGGCATGGCCCAGTACGTTTTCACGATGAACCGCCTCGGCAAGGTGGTGCCGCCGAAGCGCGAAATCCTGCACGACATTTCGCTCTCCTTCTTTCCCGGCGCCAAGATCGGCGTGCTCGGCCTGAACGGCTCCGGCAAGTCGACGCTGCTGCGCATCATGGCCGGCGTCGACCCCGATTTCATCGGCGAGGCGCGACCGCAGCCCGGCATCAGGATCGGCTACCTGTCGCAGGAGCCGCCGCTCGACCCGGCCAAGGATGTGCGCGGCAACGTGGAAGATGGTGTGCGCGAAGCGCTCGACGCGCTGGCCGGGCTGGAGGGGGTTTACGCCGCCTACGCCGAACCGGATGCCGATTTCGACGCGCTGGCCAGGCAGCAGGAGAAGTACGAGAACATCATTCAGGCCACCGATGCCCACAACCTCCAGCACCGGCTGGAAGCCGCCGCCGACGCGCTGCGGCTGCCGCCGTGGGATGCCGATGTGACCAAGATCTCCGGTGGCGAGCGCCGCCGCGTCGCGCTGTGCAAGCTGCTGCTGTCGAACCCGGACATGCTGCTGCTCGACGAGCCGACCAACCACCTCGACGCCGAGTCGGTGGCGTGGCTGGAGCATTTCCTGTGCGACTTCCCCGGCACCGTGGTGGCGATCACCCACGATCGCTACTTCCTCGACAACGCCGCCGGCTGGATTCTGGAGCTGGATCGCGGCCGCGGCATTCCGTTCGAAGGCAACTACTCGGCCTGGCTGGAGGGGCGCGAGAAGCGGCTGGAGCAGGAGCAGAAGCAGGAAGCGGCGCACATGAAGGCGATGAAGGCCGAGCTGGAGTGGGTGCGGCAGGGTGCCAAGGCGCGCCAGGCGAAGAGCAAGGCGCGCCTGGCCCGCTTCGATGAGCTGCAGTCGCAGGAGTTCCAGACCCGCAACGAGACCAACGAGATCTACATCCCGCCGGGACCGCGCCTCGGTGATCTGGTGATCGAGGCCAACAACCTCTCCAAATCGTTCAACGGGCGGGTGCTGTTCGAGAATCTCAGCTTCGCCATTCCGCCGGGCGCCATCGTCGGCATCATCGGCGGCAACGGCGCCGGCAAGTCGACGCTGTTCCGCATGATCACCGGCGCCGAGCAGCCGGACAGCGGCACCCTCCGTATCGGCGAGACGGTCAAGCTGGCCTACGTCGAACAGCTGCGCGACAAGCTCGACGACAGGAAGACGGTGTGGGAAGCGGTCTCCGAGGGTGCCGATATCCTCAAGATCGGCAGCTATGAAGTGCCATCGCGCGCCTACATCGGCCGCTTCAACTTCAAGGGTTCGGACCAGCAGAAACGGGTCGGCGAACTCTCCGGCGGCGAGCGCGGCCGGCTGCAGCTGGCCTGCACGCTGAAGGAGGGCGGCAACGTGCTGCTGCTCGACGAACCGTCCAACGACCTCGACATCGAGACGCTGCGCGCACTGGAAGAGGCGCTGCTGAATTTCCCCGGCTGCGCGCTGGTGATCAGCCACGATCGCTGGTTCCTCGATCGCATCGCCACGCATATCCTCGCCTACGAGGGCGATTCGGAGGTGGTCTTCTTCGAGGGCAACTTCACCGAGTACCACGCCGATCTGCAGAAGCGCAAAGGCGAGCAGGCCAAGCCGCAGCGGATGCACTTCAAGGGCTTGAAGTAAATTGGTCCTCCCCTGCGAAGTAGGGGAGGTGCCCCGAAGGGGCGGAGGGGTCATCTCCCGTAACCCCGGACCCCTCCGCCTCGTTTCACTCGGCACCTCCCCTATTGCATAGGGGAGGGCTCGACAACCACCACGGAGCCACCCACATGAGCAACGAAGAGCCATCAGCGAAAAACGGAGAGCGCCGCCAGTTCAGCCGCATCCTGTTCGACGCCTGGGCCGAGCTGCGCCAGGGCAACCACCTCTGGAACGCGCCGGTGGTCGACCTGTCGCTGAAGGGGCTGCTGGTGCGCCAGCCCGAGGAGTGGCTGGTCGACGCCGACCAGCCGCTGGTGGCGACCATCCAGCTCGACAACCACACCGCCATCCAGATGTCGGTGCGGCTGCGCCACGAGGAGGCCGGCACGCTCGGCTTCGCCTGCGAGCACATCGACCTCGACTCGATCACCAACCTGCGCCGGCTGGTCGAACTGAACCTCGGCGACCCGGAGCTGCTGGAGCGCCAGCTCGGCGCCCTCGGCGGCCACTGATTTTCCCGTTTCTGGTTTTCCCGTTTCTGGATATGGCTCAATGAATGTACTGATCATCGGCAGCGGCGGCCGCGAGCACGCGCTGGCCTGGAAGGCGGCGCAGTCGCCGATCGTCGACACTGTCTTCGTCGCCCCCGGCAATGCCGGCACCGCGCGCGAGGCCGCCGTGCGCAATGTCGCCATCGACCCGCTCGACTTTGCCGCGCTGATCGCCTTCGTGGAAAGCAACAACGTCGGCCTGACCATCGTCGGCCCGGAGGCGCCGCTGGTGGCCGGTGTGGTCGATGCGTTCGAGGCGCGCGGCCTGCGCTGCTTCGGCCCCCATCAGGGCGCCGCTCAACTCGAAGGCTCGAAGGCGTTCACCAAGGATTTCCTCGCCCGCCACAACATCCCGACGGCGGACTACCAGAACTTCACTGAGGTCGAGCCAGCGCTCGCCTACCTGAAGGAGAAGGGTGCGCCGATCGTCATCAAGGCCGATGGGCTGGCCGCGGGCAAGGGCGTCATCGTCGCGATGACCTTGCAGGAAGCTGAAGAGGCGGTGCGCGACATGTTGTCGGGCAATGCTTTCGGCGCCGCCGGCTGCCGTGTCGTCATCGAGGAGTTCCTCGACGGCGAGGAGGCGAGCTTCATCGTCATGGTCGACGGCGAACACGTGCTGCCGATGGCCACCAGCCAGGACCACAAGCGCGTCGGCGACGGCGACAGCGGCCCCAACACCGGTGGCATGGGCGCCTACTCGCCGGCGCCGGTCGTCACCGCCGAGGTGCACGAGCGCGTCATGCGCGAGGTGATCATGCCGACCGTGCGCGGCATGGCGGCCGAGGGCAACCCCTATACCGGTTTCCTCTATGCCGGCCTGATGATCGACAGGGCCGGCGCGCCGAAGGTGATCGAATACAACTGCCGCTTCGGCGACCCGGAGACGCAGCCGATCATGCTGCGGCTGCGCTCCGACCTGGTGGCGCTGTGCGAGACCGCGCTGGACCGCCGCCTCGACCAGATCGTCGCCGACTGGGATCCGCGCCCGGCGCTGGGCGTGGTCATGGCCGCCGGCGGCTACCCCGGCGACTACCGCAAGGGCGACGTCATCAACGGACTGAATGGCCGCGAGCCGGACGGGGTCAAGGTGTTCCACGCCGGCACCCGACTGCAGGATGGCGAGGTGATCACCAGCGGCGGCCGCGTGTTGTGTGTCACCGCGCTCGGCGCCAGCGTCGCCGAGGCGCAGCAGCGCGCCTACGCCCGTGTCGACCAGATCGACTGGCAGGGCGGCTTCTGCCGCCGCGACATCGGCTACCGCGCCATCGCGCGGGAACAGGGAAAACCGTAGCGCCATGCGCGTCCAGCGACGGAGCGCTGAACGCCATCGTTTATCGGCCCTGCCGCGGGCGCTTCTGCTGCTGTTCGCGCTGCTGCTGCCGGCGCTGCCGCTGGCGGCACCGGTGCTGCAGCTGGAGCCCACCGTCGAGCGGGTCGACCTGATCGACTACTTCGACCTGATCGCCGACCCCGACCAGCGCCTCTCCGCCGAGGTCGCCACCTCACCGGCCTACCACCATCAGTTCGCACCGCTGCTGCGCGAGGAGATGGTGCGCTTCGGCGGCCAGGGCGTCTGGCTGCGCTTCGTGCTGCACAACCCCACCGACCAGCCACTGCTGCGGATCGTCGACATCCAGCCCGGCGCCGATGTCGGACCGATCCGGCTCTATCGCCAACAGGGCGGGCAACTCGATGCCGTGCAGCAGCTGCCCCTGCTGCACGGCACGCCGCGCAACTTCCTGCTGCAGCTGGAGCCGGGCTCGCGCGGGTTCTTCTACCTGCAGCTGCAGCCGAGCGACATGGCGCCGCTCTACGTCCAGCTGCTGTCGCTGGAGCGTTTCAGCCGGCAGCAGGGGCTGCAGACCCTCGCCCACGGCGTCACCTGGGGGCTGCAACTGGCGCTGCTGCTGACGCTGGCGATCACCGCCCTGCGCCACCGCTCGGCCATCTACCTGTGGATCGCCCTCGAAGGGCTGCTGCCGCAACTGCCTATCTGGCTGCTGCCGTCCGACTCGACCTGGCGTCCGCAGCTGGTCGCCATCGGTGTGCTGCTGGCCGCCGGCTGCGCGCTGCGCATCTCGCTGCGGCTCGGCGCCATGCCGGAGGCGAGCCGTGGCTGGCGCCGCGGCCTGACTGCGCTCGCCCTCGGCTGCTGCCTGGCCGCCCCCGCGCTGCTGTTGCTCGACAACCCGCTGCCCGCCGCCGTGCTGCTGGCCTGCCCGCTGATCCTGCTCGCCGCCGTTGCCAGCCTGCATGGATACCTGATCGACCACCGCCGCCTGCTGCTCGGCTACGCGCTGGTGCGCATGGCCCAGCTGCTGACCGGCCTGCTGCTGGCGCTGTATGTACAGAACGCCCCCGCCCCCTTTGGCGCCGCCCCCAGCGTGATGCTGATCGGCACCCTGACCGGCCTGCTGTTCCTGTTGCTGCTGCTGGCGCGCAATCGCGAACGGAACGCCGAGCGCGACGCGCAGCGCCAGCTGGTGGCGGTCGCCGAAGCCGAGAGCCGCACCCGCGCCGAGGTGATCGCTGAGGTCGGCCACCGCGTGCGCACGCCGGTCAGCGGCGTGCTCGGCATGCTGGAGATGCTGCAGGAGACACCGCTGACGCCGGTGCAACGCGACTACCTCAGTACCATCCAGCGCGCCTCCAACGAGCTGCTCAACGCGGTCAACGACCTCAGCGATGTCAGCCGGCTGGAGGCGCGCCGCAGCGGCCTGGAGCAGGCCCGCTTCGACCTGCCGGCGCTGGTGGCCAACACGCTGGACGGCTTCCGCGGGCTGGCCGCCAACCGCCAGCTGGAGCTGATCACCGACATTGCCCCGCAGCTGCCGCCACTGGTCAGCGGCGATCCGACGCGGCTGCGCCAGATCCTGCTGCAACTGATGCACCACGCCGTCAGCGGCTGCGAGCGCGGCGACGTCCTGCTGCGCATCGCGCCGGCCGATGGCGACCGCCTGCAGTTCCAGCTGCGGGCGCACGGGGTGGCGACCGCCGACAGCGCCAGCCCGATCGAGCGCCGCATCAACCGCCCGGCACCGCAGCTGCGCCCCGCCGTCGCGCGCCAGCTGGTGGAGATGCTGGGCGGGTCGATCACGCTGCCGGGCAACCCGCCCGGCACCTTCGAGGCGCGCTTCGAACTGCCGCTGCCGGCGCTCGACCCGGCCACGCTGCCGAGCGACGGCGGCGACTCGGTACTGCGCAACTGCCGGCTGCTGGTGCTCGACGACAACGCCACCTTCTGCGAAATGCTGCGGCGTCAGGCCAGCCACTGGGGCATGGCGGCGCACACCGCCGCCAGCACCGCCGAGGCACTGGCCTGGCTGCGCACGCAGGCCACGCTCGGCCATCGCGTCGACGCCATCCTCGCCGACGCGGAACTGCCCGAGCTGGGCGGCCACGACGGTCTCTCCCGCCTGCTGGAGACACAGCTGCCGGCCCCGGTGCTGATCCTGCTCTGCAGCCAGCCGACCCTGCCCGACGACGAGCACCTGCGCGCGCTCGGCGTGCGCCGGCTGCTGACCAAGCCGATCAACCAGACCAGCCTGCAGCTGACGCTGGAAGAGGAGCTGGCCCACGCCGCACAGCCGCGACGGCGGACGCCGTCGCCATCACAGGCACCACTGCGCTGCCTGGTGGCCGAGGACAACGTCATCAACGCGCGCGTGCTGCTCGGCATGCTGGAGAAACTCGGCGTGCAGACGACGCTGGTCCCCAACGGTCAACAGGCGGTGGAAGCGGTGCAGCGGCAGGAGTTCGACATCGTGTTGATGGATTGCGACATGCCGATCATGGATGGCTTCGAGGCGGCACACCTGATCCGCGAGGTGCAGGGCAACCGCGGCGTCGCCCCGGTGCCAATCGTGGCGCTGACCGCCAACACCATCGAGGAGCTCGGCGAGCGCGCGCGCCAGCCGGTGATGGACGCCCATCTGGTCAAACCGGTGCACCTGCGCGAACTGCGCGCGCTGCTCGAACGCTGGACGGGGCGCGTTGTCGATGCGCCAATCGCGGAAAACACCTCGTCGCCGCCATAACCAACCTTATCCGGCGCTACACTGCCGCCCTGCCTTCCCCGCGCGGAGTCCAGCCATGTCCCAACGCCAGCTCAGCGGTCTCGACCGCGCCATCCTCCACCTCGACAGCCTGCTGCAGACCCTGGTGCCCGGCACCGCGCGCGCCGACCGGCCGACACCGGGCGACGGCGCCACGCCGGTTGATCTCGACGACGCCGGGCGCCGCCACGTCGCCGGCCTGATGCGGATCAACCACACCGGCGAGGTCTGCGCGCAGGGGCTCTACCAGGGACAGGCGCTGACCGCGCGCCTCGACGACGTGCGCGACGCGATGGCCGCCGCCGCCGCCGAAGAGGTCGACCACCTCGCCTGGTGCGAACAGCGGCTGCGCGAACTCGACAGCCGGCCGAGCCTGCTCAACCCGCTGTTCTACGGCGCCTCGTTCGCCATCGGCGCGGCGGCCGGTGCTGTCGGCGACAGGTGGAGTCTCGGCTTCGTCGCCGCCACCGAGGAGCAGGTCTGCAAACACCTGGAAAGCCATCTGCAACAACTGCCGGCCGATGACCAGCGCAACCGCGCCGTGCTGGAGGAGATGCTGGTCGACGAGGCGCGCCACGGCACCGCCGCACTGGCGGCCGGCGGTGCGACGTTGCCGGGCTGGCTGAAGCGGGGAATGACGGCGGCATCGAAGGTGATGACAGCGACGACCTATCGCGTTTGAGAGGCGTACCCTTCGTCATTCTGCGCGCAGCGAAGCGAAGTCGCAGAATCCACCGCATAGCCTGCAGAAACATGGACGAAGCGCTGAGACAACGCTTGTTTGGAGAGTCTCTAGCGGAAGTGCAATCCGCTGATCGGCGGATGATGAATGACCTGCACGACGTTGCCGTCCGGATCAAGGCAATAAAAGGAGCGGGCGCCATCGCGGTGAGTCTTCGGCGCCTTCAGCACGCGCACGCCGTTGGCGGCGAGGAAGTCGTGCCAGGCGTCGACCTGCTCTGGCGCGTCGACGATGAAACCGATGTGGTCGAGCCGCTGCTGCGCCGGATCGCGCTGCTCGCCGAGAAAGCGGTGCAGCGCCAAGTTGTCACAGCCCGAGCAGAGATAGACGTTGTCCGGATCGGGCTGCCACTCGACCGCCATGCCCAACAACGCGGTGTAGAAACGCACCGTCGCCTCGAACTCGGCGACGAACAGCGCGACATGGCGCATGCCCGCCGTCGGCGCAGGACGCTCACCTCGAACCGGCTCTGCCATCATCGCCACTCCGCTCGCTCAGGGCGCCTCGACGATCTCGAAGCTGTGGGTCATCTCGGCACCGGCGCGCGCCATCATGATCGACGCCGAGCAGTACTTCTCCGCCGACAGCGCCACCGCACGCTTGACGATCGACTCCTTCAGGTCGCGGCCGGTGACGATGAAATGCAGGTTGATCCTGGTGAAGACGGCCGGCACCTCATCGGCGCGCTCCGCTTCGAGGCGCACCTCGCAGCCGCTCACCTGCTGCTGCGACTTTTCCAGGATCATCACCACGTCGACCGACGAACAGCCGCCGACCCCCATCAGCAGCAACTCCATCGGCCGCGGACCGATGTTGCGACCGCCGATCTCCGCCGGGCCGTCGAGCACCACGGCGTGACCGCTGCCCGATTCAGCAACGAACGCCGCGCCATCGAGCCATTTCACCGATGCCTTGACCATGTTCAAATTCCGCCGAAATAAGGGCGCCGAGCTTACCACAGCGCCCTGTTGCGTCTGGTAATCTGCCGCCCCGCAGCTATTATCTATCCGCGCTGTTCAGGCTTGGGGCACCCCGCGATGCGGGCAGCGCCCCGCCCGCGGCAGACCGCCGCGCCATTCGACACGGAAGGGTTACTCATTGGTTACCGTCACGCTCAAGCCAGCGATCAAGAATATCGACGAGTTCCTCAATCACTGCCACCGGCGGCGCTACCCGGCCAAGAGCACCATCATCTACGCCGGCGACCGCAGCGACTCGCTCTACTACATCATCAAAGGCTCGGTCACCGTGCTGATCGAGGACAAGGACGGTCGCGAAATGATCGTCGCCTACCTCAACGCCGGCGACTTCTTTGGCGAGATGGGGCTGTTCGACCCGGAGGATCCGCGCAGCGCCTGGGTGCGCGCCAAGAGCGAGTGCGAAGTCGGCGAGATCAACTACGCCAAGTTCCGCGAGCTGTCGGAGAAACACCCGGAGTTCGTCTACGCCATCGGCAACCAGCTGGCGCGCCGGTTGCGCCACACCACGCGCAAGGTCGGCGACCTCGCCTTCCTCGACGTCACCGGCCGCGTCGCCCGCACGCTGCTCGACCTGTGCAAGCAGCCGGACGCCATGACCCACCCCGACGGCATGCAGATCAAGATCACCCGCCAGGAGATCGGCCGCATCGTCGGCTGCTCGCGCGAGATGGTCGGTCGCGTGTTGAAAACGCTCGAAGAGCAGGGGCTGGTCAATGTGAAAGGCAAGACGATGGTGGTGTTCGGCACGCGCTGAGGCGACCGAACGTCAGATACGACAAAGGCGCCAATCGGTGCCTTTGTCGTTTTATGTCCTCCCCTATGAAATAGGGGAGGTGCCCCGCAGGGGCGGAGGGGTCACAGCCCCTCTCGATCCACCCCGGACCCCTCCGCCTCGCTGTGCGAGGCACCTCCCCTACTGCGCAGGGGAGGAGTGTCAGAAAAACAGCCTTTGCAGCTCCGCCCCCGGCTCCCTGGCCCGCATGAACGCCTCGCCGACCAGGAAGGTGTGGACACCGTGCGAGCGCATCAACGCCACATCCTCGCGGGTGTGGATACCGCTCTCGGTGACGACGATGCAGTCGTCCGGCAGACGACCGAGCAGTCCCAGCGTGGTATCGAGCGTCACCTCGAAGCTGTGCAGGTCGCGGTTGTTGATGCCGAGCAGGCGGTTGCCGAGCGGTGCGGCGCGCGACAGTTCGTCGGCGTCGTGCACTTCGACCAGCACATCGAGCCCCCACTGCAGCGCGACATCGCTGAGTTCATCCATCTGCTCATCTTCCAGCGCCGCCGCGATCAGCAGGATGCAGTCGGCGCCGATCGCGCGCGCCTCGACGATCTGGTACGGGTCGATGACGAAATCCTTGCGCAGCACCGGCAGGCCGCAGGCCGCGCGCGCCGCCTGCAGGCAGGCATCCGAGCCCTGGAAGAAATCGATGTCGGTCAGTACCGACAGGCAGGTGGCGCCGCCCTGTTCGTAGCTGGCGGCGATCGCGACCGGATCGAAGTTGGGGCGGATCACCCCCTTGCTCGGCGATGCCTTCTTGACCTCGGCGATCACCGCCGGCTCGCCGGCAGCCAGTCGCGCCTCGATGGCGCCGACGAAATCGCGCGGTGCACTCTGCTGATCGGCGCGGCGCTCCAGTTCGGCGAACGGCACCTTGCGGCGCCGCTCGGCCACCTCCTCGCGTTTGCGAGCGAGGATTTTCTTCAACACGGTCGGTGTGGAATCTGCGGCTTCGCTCATAGCTTCAACCCCTGGGTAAACACCGCCAGCTCTTCCATCTTTTCACCGGCGCGACCGCCGTGGATCGCATCCTCGGCCAGCGCCACGCCATCCTTCCAGCTACCGGTCACACCGGCGACGTAGAGCGCGGCACCGGCATTCAGCGCGACGGTATCGGCCGCCTTGGCGCCCAGCTCATCGCGTGGCGTCAGCCCGAACGCCGAACCGACCAGCGCCAGCGACGCCTCGGCATCGGCCACATCGAGCCCGATCAGGCTCTGGCTGCGGATGCCGAAATCCTCCGGTCGTACATCGTACTCGCTTACCACGCCGCCTTTCAGTTCGGCGACATGGGTCGGCGTCGCCAGGCTGATCTCGTCGAGTCCGTCACGCGCGTGCACCACCAGCACATGTTCGCTGCCGAGCCGGGCCAGTACCTCGGCCAGCGGTCGGCACAATTTCTCGTTGAAGACACCAACCACCTGCCGCTTCACGCCGGCCGGATTGGTGATGGGACCGAGGATATTGAAGATCGTGCGCAGGCCGATCTCGCGGCGCGGGCCGACCGCGTGTTTCATCGCGCTGTGGTGGTTGACCGCGAACATGAAGCCGACACCGACCTCGCGAATGCAGCGTCCGACCTGATCGGCATCGAGGTCGAGGCGAATGCCCGCCTTCTCCAGCAGATCGGCGCTGCCGCTCTTCGACGACACCGCGCGGTTGCCGTGCTTGGCGACATGGGCGCCGGCCGCCGCGCAGACCATCGCCGCCGCCGTCGAGACATTGAACAGGTTGGCGCCGTCGCCGCCGGTACCGACGATGTCGACGGCGTGAGCAACGCCATTGATATCGACCGGCGTCATCAGCTCGCGCATCACCCGCGCCGCGCCCTCGATCTCGTCGAGACTCTCGCCCTTCATCCGCAGCGCAACGAGAAAGGCACCGATCTGCGCCGGCGTGCACTCGCCGGTCATGATGGCGCGCATCACCGCCTGCATCTCCGTCATCGACAGGTCGATCTGCTCGACCAGTCGCGCGAGGGCTTCCTTGATATCCATGCGTTCAGCCCTCGAGGAAATTGCGGAGCATGGCGTGGCCGTGCTCGGTCAGGATCGACTCGGGGTGGAACTGTACCCCTTCGACCGGAAGCGTCTTGTGGCGCACACCCATGATCTCGTCGATCGAGCCGTCTTCCAGCTGCGTCCACGCGGTGATTTCAAGGCAGTCGGGCAGCGTGTCGCGCTCGATCACCAGCGAGTGGTAACGCGTCGCGTTGAACGGGCTCGGCAGACCGCGAAACACCGAGGTGCCGTTGTGGAAGATCGGCGAGATCTTGCCGTGCATCACCTGGCGTGCGCGGATCACGCGACCGCCGAACACAGCGCCGATCGCCTGGTGGCCGAGGCAGACACCGAGAATCGGGATCTGGCCGGCGAACGCCTCGATCGCCGCCATCGACACGCCGGCCTCGTGCGGCGTGCAGGGGCCGGGCGAAATGACCAGCTTCTCGGGCTTCAGCGCGCGAATCTGTTCGACCGTCACCTCGTCGTTGCGCACCACTTTTACGTCGGCATTCAACTCACCGAGATACTGGACGATGTTGTAAGTAAAGGAGTCGTAGTTATCGATCATCAACAGCATGGTGGCGTCCTCAATGCGACGTGGCGTCAGGGGGAACGATGGCCTGCGCCATGGAGGCGGCGCGAAACACCGCGCGCGCCTTGTTCATCGTCTCCTTCCACTCCAGACGCGGCACCGAATCGGCCACCACGCCGCCGCCCGCCTGCGCATAGAGGCGGCCATCCTTGATCACCGCGGTGCGAATCGCGATCGCGGTGTCCATGTTGCCGTGCCAGCCGAGATAGCCGACCGCACCGCCGTAGACGCCGCGCTTGACCGGCTCCAGCTCATCGATGATCTCCATCGCCCGCACCTTCGGCGCGCCGGACAACGTTCCCGCCGGCAGTGCCGCCCGCAGTACGTCGATCGATGAGAGTTCCGGGCGCAGCTTGCCGGTAACGTTGGAGACGATATGCATCACGTAGGCATAACGCTCGACAGTCATCTGGTCACTGACCGTCACCGAACCGACCTGCGAAACACGACCGACATCGTTGCGACCGAGATCGATCAGCATCAGGTGCTCGGCAATCTCTTTCGGATCGGCCAGCAGCTCGGCTTCGAGCGCCTTGTCCTCCGCCTCGGTATGACCGCGATGCCGGGTGCCCGCCAGCGGGCGCACCGTGATTTCGCCCTGTTCGCAGCGCGCCAGGATTTCCGGACTGGAACCGGCGATCTGGAACTCACCGAGATCGAGGAAATAGAGGTAGGGCGACGGATTGAGGTGGCGCAGCGCGCGGTAGAAGTTGACCGGCGCCTCGGTGAACGGGATCGACAGCCGCTGCGACGGCACCACCTGCATGACGTCGCCGGCCAGCGTGTAGGCCTTGATGCGATCGACGGCGGCGAAGTAGTTGCTCTCGCCAAAGTGCGATTCGAACGCGCTCTCCGGCAGCGTGCCCGGCTCGGGGCGCAGCGGCGGCAGTGCCGGCGTCGGCCCCGGCAGCAGCGCGGCCAGATTGTCGAGATGCAGCTCGGCGTGCGCCAGCGCGTCGGGCTCGGCCGGGTTGGCGTGGGTGATCAGCTTCAGCGTGCCGGCAAGGTTGTCGAACACCAGCACATCCTCGGAGACCATCAGCAGGATGTCGGGCGTGCCGAGCATGTCGGGCGGGCAGCTATGGGCGAGACGCTTCTCGACGTAGCGGATGGTGTCGTAGCCGAAGTAACCCACGAGACCGCCGTTGAAAGCGGGCAGGCCGTCGACCTCGGCAACGCGGAAGCGCGCCTGGAACTGCTCGACGAACTGCAGCGGGTCGGCGACGTTCAGGTGCTCTTCGATCAGCACGCCGTCGCGATACAGGCGCACGTCGTGGCCGAACACCTTCAGCACCTCGCGCGCCGGCAGACCGATGATCGAGTAACGGCCCCACTTCTCACCGCCGTGGACCGATTCGAACAGGTAGGAGTAGGGGCCGCGCGCCAGCTTGAGATAGGCGCTGAGCGGCGTGTCGAGGTCGGCGAAGACCTCGCGGCAGACGGGGATGCGGTTGAAGCCTTGCGCCGAGAGTTCGGCGAAGCGGGCGGTATCCATGGCGAACCTCAAGAAAACGGGTGTTCTGACAGCACTAGACCGGGCCGACGCCTCAGGCGTCGGGGCGCAGGTTCACCATCGCCAACGGGCGGGAGCGCAAACGCGGCGGGCGTTCTCGATGCGGCTGTGAGCTGTCACCGTTATCCCCAGGATCGGTGTCGGAAAGGGCGGGATTGTAGCGGAGCGGGGAAATAAATAGAAAGCGGAGCGGTTCTCCCCTCTCCCTTCAGGGAGAGGGGCCAGGAGAGAGGGGATTGGAGTCGCCAAGGGAACGCAGCTCAACCAGCGAATCGAGCAACCGATCCGGTCGTTCTTCCGCCACCGAACGACCGTGGTTGTAGCCGTAGCTGACGCAGATCGCCGCCATGCCGGCCGCGCGCGCCGCCTGCACGTCGTTGCGCGAGTCGCCGATCATCCACGCCGCCGACGGTTCGGCGCCGAGCAGTTCGCAGGCGCGCAGCAGCATCTGTGGATCGGGTTTGCGCGTCGGCAGCGAATCGCCGGAGATCGCCACCGGCAGGAAGGCCCTCAAGCCGAAGTGGTCGAGCAGCGGCTCGGTGAAACGGCCCGGCTTGTTGGTGACGCAGGCCATCGGCACGCCGCGCTGCGCCCAGTGCTGCAGCGCTTCCACGACACCGTCGTAGAGGCGCGAGTGCTCGGTGCAGCAGGCACCGTAGTGCTGAAAGAACAGCTGCTGAGGCGCGTCGATATCGCCATCGGCCACCACCGACTCGATGATGCCGCGCGCATGGGCCAGCGCCCGCTGTACCAGTTTGCGCGAGCCGTTGCCGACCCAGTGCCGCACCCGCGCCTCGCCGGCTTCGGCAAAACCGAGATCGAGCAACATGCGATCGACCGCCTGCGCCAGGTCGGGCACCGAGTCGAGCAGTGTGCCGTCGAGGTCGAACAGCAGCGCGGAAGGAACCTCTCTCATACCGCTGCGAGCTGCGCGCGCATCGCGTCGATGGTCGCCCTGTAGTCCGGCGTGTTGAAGATGGCGGAGCCGGCGACGAAGGTGTCGGCGCCCGCCGCCGCGATTTCCGCGATGTTGTTGGCCGAGATGCCGCCGTCGACTTCGAGACGGATGTCGAAACCGGAGGCCGCGATCAGCGCACGCACTTCGCGCACCTTGTCGATGGTCGCCGGAATGAACTTCTGGCCGCCGAAACCGGGGTTGACCGACATCAGCAGCACCATGTCGAGCTTGTCCATCACGTACTTCAGCGGCTCGACACCGACGTGCGGGTTCAGCACCAGACCCGCCTTGCAGCCGGCGTCGCGGATCATCTGCAGCGAGCGGTCGACATGGGTCGAGGCATCCGGGTGGAAGGTAATGATCGAGGCGCCGGCCTCGGCGAAGTCGGCGATCATGCGGTCGACCGGCGTCACCATCAGATGCACGTCGATCGGCGCGGTGACGCCGTGTTTGCGCAGCGCCTTGCAGACCATCGGGCCGATGGTCAGGTTCGGCACGTAGTGGTTGTCCATCACGTCGAAGTGGACGATGTCGGCGCCGGCTTCGAGCACGGCATCGACCTCGGCGCCGAGGCGGGCAAAGTCGGCGGAGAGGATCGAGGGGGCAATCCAGTACGGGGTCATGGCAGCTCGCAGGCGTGTGGGCGACGCGATGGCGACGTCGCGATGGCGCCATCAACAATGGCAACAGGGACGCAATTGTAATGAAATGGCGCGACTCGATTGCACTTCGGATTTCGCTGATGCGCGCTCTATCGTCACTGCCACTGCTGATTGCCCTGCTCGCCCCTCCGCTGCTGGCGCAAATCCCGGCACCGGCAACGCCATCGGCTGTGACTCCCTCGCCCGCAGCCCCGGCCCCCGCCGCCGACCCGGCAGTCCCGCCCACCGCACCGCCGCCATCGTCCGGCAGCTGGGTCGGCGACCATGCGCTGCGCCCGCTCGATCGCACGCCACCGGAACAGCGCATGATGCTGACGGCGGGCGACGACACCTTTCCGGCACGTTACCTGCCCGACCTGACCGGCCAGCCGCGCGGCGCGGTGCTGCTGCTGCACGACGCCGGCCAGCACCCAGCCTGGCCCTTCACGCTGGCGGCGCTGTTCGAGGAGCTGCCACTGCAGGGCTGGCACACGCTGGCGATCGAACTTCCGGCGCCAGCCGCGGCCGACTCACCCGAAGCGGCGCTGGCAGCGGCGGCCGTCGACCCCGCCCCGGCAGCACCGGCCACCACGCCTGCCGCACCCATCACCGCACCCGCCGACCCGAACGCCGCACCACCGCCCGCGCCCGCGCCGACACTGTCGCTGCGCGAGATGGCCGTGCAGGCGCGTATCGACGCCGGCATCCGGCAGTTGGTACCGGCACCGACGCCCCAGAGCGTGGTCGTCCTGGTGGGTTTCGGCAGCGGTGCGATTCGCGCCGCGGAGACCGTGAAGTTGCGTATGGCGGGCAACGGTGCAGCTTCCCCAATGCCGTTGCGGGCTCTGGTACTGGTGAATGCGGAGCACGAGCTGCCGGGGATGGCGGAAACACTGCCGGCGCTGCTGCCACTCAGCAGCTTGCCGACGCTCGATCTGGTGCAGGGCGAACAGCGACTGCAGCTGGAGGCGCAGGAGCAGCGCCGTCGCGCCGTACTGCGCCAGCGCGAGCGCCTCTATCGCGCCGTGGTGCTGCCTCCCCTGAGTGCCGCCAACGGCAGCGACAGCTCGGCCATGAGCAGACGGATTCGCGGCTTCCTGCAGCAGCTGCCGCAACCGACCGGCGATCCGGCGGCGAAGAGCGTGCCACCGGCGGCGGTGCCGGCACTGCCGTAGGAAGCCCACATTGAGAGTAATTGTTGGCGGGCCAACTACGGGGGACTCACGGTCCTCCCCTGCGAAGTAGGGGAGGTGCCGAGCGCAGCGAGGCGGAGGGGTCCGGGGTTGATTGCGAGCGCGACGAAAGGACGGACCCCTCCGCCCCCAGGGGGCACCTCCCCTATTGCATAGGGGAGGACTTGGGTCAGCTCATTGGGCTGAGCTTGCGAAGCCTGACAGGGTCGAGGCCGGCACGTCGGGCACATTCTGTTTGGACGCTCCGGAACCCACTCAATGACCGGCCAACGCCAGCCGCTCCGCCTCTTGCAGCCGCTCCGGCGTACCGACATCGAGCCATTGCCCAGCGTGGTGTTCACCCGTAACGGCGTTCGCCGCCATCGCTTTCACCAACAGCGGTCGAATCGGAAACGCGCCCGGCTCGCAGCCCTGGAACAGGCGCGGATGCAACACGGCCAGCCCGCTGTAGGTCAGTCGCGCGCCATCACCCCCTTCACGAACCCGACCATCGGCAGCGAGCGAGAAATCGCCGTGCGGGTGATGCGACGGGTTGTCGACCAGCACCAGATGGGCAAGGTCGATCGCGCGTTCGCGCAGCGTGGCGAGCGGGTGGTCGATCCAGATATCGCTGCTGATGACCAGAAACGGTTCGTCGCC
Organism: uncultured Verrucomicrobiaceae bacterium; assembly: GCA_964386045.1. GTDB lineage: Bacteria > Pseudomonadota > Gammaproteobacteria > Pseudomonadales > CAMLJR01 > CAMLJR01. Next base: position 16,652 of record CAYLRA010000039.1, read on the forward strand.
GAACAGCGGCAGCGCGCGAAAAATTCCACCGCCGGTTTCGAGCGGCGGCATCCCCTCTGCCGAGTAGCGGATCGACAGACCGAGATGGCTGCCGTCACCGAGCGCCGCCTCGATCTGCGCGCCGAGCCAGGCGTGGTTGATGATGATCTCGGTGAAGCCGGCCGCTTTCAGTCGCAACAGGTGGTGTTCGATCAGCGGCCGCCCGGCCACCGGCAGCAGCGGTTTCGGCGTGTGGTCGGTCAACGGTCGCATGCGCGTGCCAAGCCCCGCCGCCAGCAGCATCACCTTCACGGCGCCAGCTCCGCCAGCAGCGCGCCGAGCGGCGCCAGTTCAGCGCGACGCGCGCAGGCACCCTGTAGATAAGTGAAGAAACGCGGCACGTCTTCGAGGTATTTCGGCTTGCCGTCGCGGTGGCAGAGGCGGGCGAAGATACCGATCACCTTCAGGTGGCGCTGTGTCCCGATGAAGTCGCAGTCGGCGTAGAAAGCCTCGAACGACTGCGGCAGTGGCAGGCCGGCAGCGCGACCGCGCTGCCAGTAGTTCTCCAGCCACGCCGCCACGCGCGGCTCCGGCCAGCTCAGGAAGGCATCCTTGAACAGGCAGATCGGGTCGTAGCCGATCGGGCCGCAGACCGCGTCCTGGAAGTCGAGCACGCCGGGCAGCGCGCCGGGCGTGCCCGGGACCATCAGGTTGCGCGGCATGTAGTCGCGGTGCACCAGTACCGCGGGCTGCGCCAGCGCCTTCGCCACCAGCAGGTCGAAAGCGTCGTCGAGTACCTTGCGTTTGCGGGGTTCGAGCACGACGCCGCGTTCGTGCTGCAGGTACCAGTCGGGAAACAGCGCCAGCTCGCGTCGCAACAGCGCCTCGTCGTAACACGGCAGGTCGGGCGGACAGGCGATCTGCTGCAGCCTCACCAATGCCTCGATCGCACCGTCATACAGCACGTCGACGGCGCCCTCGTTCAGGTCGCCGACGGCGATCCGTTCCAGCAGCGTCTGGCCGCCGAGATCGGCGAGCAGCAGGTAGCCGCGTTCGAGATCGACCGCGTGCAGGGTCGGCACCGGCAACCCGCCCGTAGCCAGCAGCCGGTCGATGCGCACGAAGGGTTCGCAGCCGGCGCGGTCGGCGCTGGCGTCCATGACGACATACGAAGCGTCACCGAGACGTAACCGAAAGTAGCGGCGAAAACCGGCGTCGCCGGAGACCGGGGCGAGCTCGATCGCGCCGGGTGCGATATCCAGTTGCGCGGCGGTCCAGCGCGACAGGTCGGACATGGTCGGGGTTCCGAATTGAGGGGCGATTGGAGGGAAACGCGGTGCGATTGGCTGCAAAGATAGTCGCCGGCAGCAAAGAGGGTTGCGCATGGAACGAATTTCGCCATGCCGCGGGCGGATGCATTATCATCCACCGCCTTCTTGCCCGCAAAAGCCTGACCAACACCCGAATTGATCCCGTGAGTAAGCGTTCTCCCCTCGCGTTGCATACCGCGCGGCTGTTATCGGCCGGCCTGCTCTGCCTGCCGGCGTCCACGGTGATCGCGCAGGCGGGGTGGGCGTGCCAGCAGGGCGCGCAAGGCTGGGTCTGCGGCGGCGCCGCAACGACACCGCAGCCGGCGCGCAAGCCGCTGACCGAAGCGATCACCGCGGCCAATGCCGTGCCCTCCGCGCCGCCTTCGGTCGCGTCGACCGCCACCGTGGAACCGCCGTCAGGCAACACCTCACCCCCAGCCCCCCGCCCGGTCGCGGAGCCAACCACCACCGTTGCCGCCAACGAGTGGGACTGGGTGCCGGCCGACCAGCTGCCCGCCGGCGATGCCAGCTGCTGCCACGTCGGTCGCGGCTGCGACGGCGCCTACGTCGAACCGGTGCGCGACTGGCCCGATGCCGAGAGCTCGCCCGAGGGGTCGACGCTGCGCGCCAGCTCCGGCAGCTCGCAGTGGCAGGGCGACCAGGTCGAGCTGCAGGACCAGGTGGTGCTGACCCAGGGCAACCTGCGACTGTCGGCCAGCGATGGCGAGTTCGACCGCAAGACCCAGCGCGCCCGCCTCAAGGGCGGCGTACTGATCCGCCAGCCCGGCGTGATGCTGCGCGGCGCCCGCGCCGAGGTGGACACCGCCACCGGTCTCGGCGACGTCCACGACGCCCGCTATCTCGACTACCGCGGCGGTGTGCGTGCCAGCGCCGAAAAACTGTCGCGCAAGGCACCACAGATCATCGAGCTGAAACGGGCGCGCTACACCCAGTGCCCACCCGATGACGAAACCTGGCGCCTCGACGCCAACACCCTCCGGCTCAACCGCGACAGTGGCCGCGGCTCCGCCACCAATACCGTATTGCGCGTCGCCGACATCCCGGTGTTCTACTCGCCCTACCTCAACTTCCCGATCGACGAGCGGCGCCAGACCGGCTTCCTGTGGCCTTCGATCGGCACCAGCGGCGACGGCCTCGATCTCGCCCTGCCGCTCTACCTGAACCTGGCGCCGAACTACGACGCCACGCTGACACCGCGTCATATCACCGAACGCGGCACCATGCTCGAAGCGGAAGGGCGCTACCTGAGCCCCGGCGCCCACTGGACCCTGCTCGGCGCCACCCTGCGCAACGACAGCCTCAGGGACGACGACCGCTGGCTGGTCGGGCTCGACCAGCAGGGGCGCTTCAGCAACGGCATCAGCTCCTTCATCGACTACCGCAAGGTCAGCGACAACGACTACCTGGACGACTTCAGCCTGACCAGCCTCGATGTGCGCCGGCAGACCCACCTGACACAGCAGGCCGGACTCGGCTACAGCTTCGGTCGCTGGCACGCCGGACTCAGCCTGGTGCAGTACCAGACGCTGGACGACCTGATCGCCGAGCCCTACCGCAAGCTGCCGCAGCTGACGCTGGGACGCGTCGCCACCAACGCCAGTTTCGCCCTCGACTATCAGTTCCACGGCGAGGCGGTCCGCTTCGACAACCGCGACGCCTTCGACAGCGGCGGCAGCTTCGTCACCGGCGACCGCTACTACGCCGAGCCGGGGCTGGTCTATCCCATGCGCTGGGCGGCCGGCTACATCGCCCCCGAGGCGCGCCTGCGCCATGTCGCCTACGATCTCGACAGCACCGCCCCCGGCAGCACCGCGACGCCGTCGACCACGGTGCCACTCGCCATCGTCGACAGCGGCCTCTTCTTCGAGCGCGATACCCACTGGGGCGGCACCGGCTTCCGGCAGACGCTGGAGCCGCGCCTCTACTACCTCTACAGCCCGTACGAGGCGCAGGACGACCAGCCCAACTTCGACACCAGCCCGCTGACCTTCACCTACCAGCAGCTGTTCGACCCGCGCCGTTACACCGGCCGCGACCGGCTCGAGGATTTCAACCAGCTCACCATCGGCCTGACCACCCGCTACATCGAAACCGGCAGCGGTCGCGAGCTGTTCAACGCCAGCCTCGGCCAGATCCAGTATTTCGAGAACCGCCACGTCACCCTCTCCGGCAGCGCCGCCGAGGAGTCGAGCTCCAACGTCGCCGCGCAGCTCAACCTGACGCCGAGCGACCCGGTCTGGAGCAGCGTCAACCTGATGTGGGACCCGGACGAGGACCAGATGCAGCAGGCCAGTGCCATGCTGCACGTGGAGCGGGATGACGGCGCGCTCTACAACATCGGTTACCGCTATTACCGCGACAGCGGCGACATCACCACACTGAGCAACGGCATCAGCCAGGTCGACCTGTCGGCGGCGTGGCCGCTGGCCCAGCGCTGGCGGCTGCTCGCGCGCTGGAACTACGACCTCGACGACAACCGTTCGCTCGAAGATCTGGTCGGCGTCGAATACGAGGACTGCTGCTGGCTGGTGCGGGTGGTCTACCAGAACGCGGTCGCCGCCGAGCAGCTCGATGCCGCCACCGGCATCGCCCGCGCCGAACGCGACCAGGCCATCCTGGTCGAATTTCAGCTGAAAGGGCTGGGCAGCCTGGGCCGTCAGGCCAGCACCCTGCTCCAAGAGAGCATCTGGGGGTACAGAGACCGTGATTGAACCGACGTTTTCCGCGCAGTTGACACAACTCGCCCGCGCCACGCTGCTGTCACTGCTGGTGCTCGCACCGCTGCTGCCGGCCCACGCACAGGCACAGGAAACGCTGGAGGCGCAGCAGCCACTCGACGCCGTCGCCGCCATCGTCGACGACGACGTGATCCTGGTCAGCGAACTCAGCGTCGCGCTGCAGCAGGCACAGGCCAACCTGAGCCGCGCCGGCCGCGAGATGCCACCGCCCGACCAGCTGCAGCGCCAGGTGTTCGACCAGCTGGTGCTGGAGAACCTGCAGCTGCAGCTGGCCGAGCGCGCCGGCGTGCGCGTCACCGACGCCGAGCTGAACGAGGCGATCAGCCGGCTCGCGCAGCAGAACAACATGACGCTGGAGCAGTTCTCGCGCGCGCTCAGCGCCGAGGGGGTTCCCTACGCCGTCGCCCGCGAACAGGTGCGGCGCGACCTGCTGCTGCAGCGGGTACAACAGGGCTTCGTCAACCAGCGCGTGCAGATCAGCGACCAGGAGATCGACAACTTCCTGCTGTCGGCCGACGGCCAGGCGCTGTCGGCACCGCAGTACCAGCTGCAGCACGCGCTGGTGCCGGTGGCGGAGGGCGACAGCGCCGCTGCCGAACAGGCGCGGCAGCAGGCCGAACAGATCGCCAGTCGGCTGCGCGGCGGCGAGCCGCTGAGCGCGCTGGTCGGCGGTGCCGTGCAGGGCGGCGACCTCGGCTGGCGCCGCGCCGACGCGCTGCCGAGCCTGTTCGCAGAGCTGGTGCCCGGCATGAAAAATGGCGAAGTGACCACCGTGCGCAGCCCCAGCGGTTTCCATGTGCTGCAGCTGACCGGCACCCGCGGCAAGGGGCAGGTGGTATTGCAGACGCGTGCCCGTCACATCCTGCTGAAGCCGTCGGCGATTCGCAGCGACGAGGAGACCGCGGCACTGGCCGACCAGCTGCGCGACCGCGCGCTGGCCGGCACCGACTTCAGCGAACTGGCCCGGCAGTACTCCGAGGATATCGGTTCGGCGATGGAGGGGGGCGACCTCGGCTGGACCACGCCGGGACAGCTGGTGCCGGAGTTCCAACAGGCGATGGACGACACCGCGCAGGGCAAGATCAGCGCGCCGTTCCGCAGCCAGTTCGGCTGGCATGTGCTCACCGTCGACGGCCGCCGCGAGCAGGACATGAGCGACGACATGCGCCGCAACATGGCGCGCAACTTCCTCTACCAGCGCAAGTTCCAGGAGGAGCTGCAGGCGTGGCTGCAGAAGATCCGCGACGAGGCCTACGTCGACATCAAGAAGTCGTGATCTCCACCCCCACATGCCGCGCGCCCGCTACCCGCACCACAGCCTGATCGACGACCGCGCCACCCGGCTGTTCATGCTGCTGGGTGGCTTCTTCATCGCCAATCTGATCATCGCCGAGGTGATCGGCGTCAAGATCTTCTCGCTGGAGCCGACGCTGGGGCTCGAACGCGCCAGCTTCACGCTGCTCGGCCAGAGCGGCCTGTCGTTCGACCTGTCGGTCGGCGTGCTGCCGTGGCCGGTGGTATTCGTGATGACCGACATCATCAACGAGTACTACGGCGTGCGCGGCGTGCGTTTCCTGTCGCTGCTGGCGGCCGGGCTGACCGCCTTCATGTTCGTCCTCTTCTATCTCGCCATCCACGTCGTGCCGGCCGAGTGGTGGATCGCCTCGCAGGCGGTGCACGGCGTGCCGAGCATGCAGGCGGCCTACGCGCAGATCCTCGGCCAGGGGATGAGCATCATCGTCGCCTCGATCACCGCCTTCCTGATCGGTCAGGCCGCCGACGCCACCGTGTTCCGCAAGATCAAGCGGCTGACCGGCGAGCGCCGCATCTGGATGCGGGCAACGCTGTCGACGCTGGTATCGCAGCTGGTCGACACCGTCGTCGTCTCCTACCTCTATCTCTACTTCTCGCTCGGCTTTTCGTTCGCGCAGGTGACCGCGCTGGCGATGGTCTCCTACACCTACAAATTCCTGGTTGCCGTGCTCTGCACACCGCTGGTCTACCTCGCCCACGGCCTGATCGAGCGCTACCTCGGCAGCCATCGCGCCGCCGAGCTGAAGCGCGAGGCGATGGCGCAGAAGCTGATCCTGCACGGCAGCGACTGATCCAGCCGACCGCGACGCAGCGACCGCGTTACACTGCGCGCCCGTCCGTCATTGACCACCCCGATGAGCGCACACCCTCCCCGCATCGCACTGACTGCCGGCGAACCCGCCGGCATCGGCCCCGACCTGCTGGTGCGGCTGGCGCAACAGCCGCGACCGGCACAACTCGTGGCGATCGCCGACCCGGCGCTGCTGCGCGCGCGCGCCACCCAGCTCGGCCTGCCGCTGCGCCTGCACACCTGGCAGCCGGACAGCCGCGCTGCCAGCAATGCCGGCGAGCTGTGGGTCGACCCGATCGCACTCGCCGCCCCGGTCGTGCCAGGTCAGCTCGATGCACGCAACGCCCGCTACGTCATCGACACACTGGCGCGCGCCTGCGACGGCTGCATCAGCGGCGAGTTCGACGCGCTGGTGACGGCGCCGGTGCACAAGGGCGTCATCAACGACGCCGGCATCCCCTTCAGCGGCCACACCGAGTTTTTCGCCGAGCGCACCGGCACGCCGCAGGTGGTGATGATGCTGGCGACCGACACGCTGCGCGTCGCGCTCGCCACCACCCACCTGCCACTGGCGGCGGTACCGGCGGCGATCACGCGCGACAGCCTGCGTGAGGTGCTGGTGATCCTGCAGCGCGATCTGCGCAACCATTTCGGCATCGCCGCGCCACGCATCCTGGTGCTCGGTCTCAATCCACACGCCGGCGAGGGAGGCCACCTCGGTCGCGAGGAGATCGAGGTGATCGAACCGGTACTGAACGAACTGCGCGGACAGGGATTCGATCTGACCGGCCCGCTGCCGGCCGACACCGCCTTCACACCGAAACATCTTGAGGGCGCCGATGCCGTGCTGGCGATGTACCACGACCAGGGGCTGCCGGTACTGAAGTACCAGGGCTTCGGCCGCGCCGTGAACGTGACGCTGGGGCTGCCGATCGTGCGCACCTCGGTCGACCACGGCACCGCGCTCGACCTGGCCGGCAGCGGCAACATCGACGACGGTTCGCTGCGCGCCGCACTGGCACTGGCGATCGAACTGGCGACGCAACGGCGCGCCCTGATGGAGAGACAATCTTGAGCGAGCTGCGCGCACGCAAGCGCTTCGGCCAGAACTTCCTGCGCGACGAATCGATCATCCGGCGCATCGTCGCCGCCATTCGCCCCAGGGAGGGTGAGCAGCTGCTGGAGATCGGCCCCGGCCGCGGCGCGCTGACCGCCGCACTGCTGGCGCGCGACTGCAAGCTGCTGGCGATCGAGCTCGACCGCGACCTGGTGCCGCTGCTGCAGCAACAGTTCGGCAGCAACCCCAACTTTGCGTTGCAACAGGGCGACGCGCTGCAGCTCGACATCGGGGCGCTCGGCTTCGACAAACCGGTGCGCGTGGTCGGCAACCTCCCCTACAACATCTCGACGCCGCTGATCTTCCACCTGCTGCGCCAGGCCGGGCAGATCGCCGACATGCACTTCATGCTGCAGAAGGAGGTGGTGCAGCGCCTCGCCGCCGGCCCCGGCTCCCGCGCCTACGGGCGGCTCGGCATCATGGCGCAGTACTTTTGCGCCGTGGAATCGCTGTTCGAGGTGCCGCCCGGCGCCTTTACGCCCGCGCCGAAGGTGCAGTCGGCCATCGTCCGGCTGATTCCGCACAGGGTGCCGCCCCATCCGGCGCGCTCCTACCCGCTGCTGGAGCGAGTGGTGCGCACCGCCTTCAACCAGCGCCGCAAGACGCTGCGCAACGCGCTGCAGGAGCTGATCAGCGGCGAACAGCTCGCCGCGCTCGGCATCGACCCCGGCGCGCGACCAGAGCGGCTGTCGCTGGCCGACTATGTCCATATCGCCAACACCCTGGATGACCGGCTGGCGGAAACAGCGGTCGCCGACGACGACATGATGGATCAGCCATGACCACCGCCAACCAGATCGAGATCCGCGTGCGCACCCGCTACCTGTCGCAGCAGTCCGAGCCGGAACAGTCGCGTTACGCCTTCGCCTACACCATCACCATCCACAATCGCGGCGACGAGCCGGTGCAGCTGCTCTACCGCCACTGGCTGATCGTCGACGGCAACAACAGGGAGCTGCGCGTCTCCGGCGCCGGCGTGGTGGGCGAAACGCCGGTGATCGCCCCCGGCGGCCAGTTCGAATACACCAGCGGCACCGAGCTGGAGACCGCGGTCGGCGTGATGCAGGGCAGCTACGAACTGGTCACCGCCAGCGGCACCGCACTCAGCGCGCCGATTCCGCCATTCTCGCTGGCGCTGCCCGGCGCCTTGCACTGAGGAGCGGCGAGCCATGACCCGCTATGCCGTCGGCGACCTGCAGGGCTGCTTCGACCCACTGCGCAAGCTGCTCGACCAGGTCCGCTTCGACCCGGCGCGCGACCAGCTCTGGTCGACCGGCGACCTGGTCAACCGCGGCCCGCAGTCGCTCGCCTGCCTGCGTTTCCTGCGCGAACTCGGCGCCAGCGCACGCGTGGTGCTCGGCAACCACGACCTGCACCTGCTGGCGATCGCACACGGCATCAAGAAGCCAAAGAAGAGCGACACGCTGCGCGAGATCCTCGACGCCCCCGACTGCGCCGAGCTGCTCGACTGGCTGACCCGCCTGCCGCTGTTCTACCGCGACCCGAGCGGCGACTACGCACTGGTGCACGCCGGGCTGGCACCGGCATGGAGCATCGAGCAGGCACAGGCGCTCTCCGACGAACTCAGCGGCGTGCTGCGTTCAACACAGCTGCGCACCTACCTCGAAGGGATGTACGGCGATGAACCCGACTGCTGGGACGACGCACTGACCGGCACCACGCGCTGGCGCGTCGCCACCAACCACTTCACCCGCATGCGCGTCTGCGATGCAGCAGGACGCCTCGATCTGCGCTTCAAGGAGGAGCCGGCGCAGATGCCGAGCGGCTTCCTGCCCTGGTTTGAGGCGCCGCAGCGTCGCAGTGCCGGCCAGCGCATCATCTTCGGGCACTGGGCCGCATTGATGGGTCGCACCGACCGCGACGACATCATTGCACTCGATACCGGCTGCGTCTGGGGCGGTGCCATGACGCTCTTCGACCTCGATCAGGCGCGTCGTTATCACTGTGCCTGCGAGAGTGCCAACGCATAAATTTTTTTCTTATAAGCAATGCAGTGTCTAGCACCGATAAAAATTAAAACGCGCACATCCGATGCCGCGACACCCTCAAAACTGCCCCCTTTTCCCCTGCATTTACAACCTGTTGCAACACGGCAAACGAACTGCCGCGCAGCGATCACCACCCGCCACGAAGCGGACGCTCACCTGCACACCCTTAGTGCAAATAATCGAAGCGAGGCTGCCACGGTCTGAAGCGTTGGGACTATTCTTCAACCATCGGACTGCGCATCGGCGATGCGCCATTCCAGAGACAAAACCTTGCACGAAATCTGCGGAAATATCGCGACGAGAAGCAGCACGCGAATTGCATAGAGCTCAACGTGCGAGTCAATTTCCCGAGTTGCGGCCCACGCACGCGGCGTGTGCCGGAGACGACGGCGGAAATTTCGGCAGGGCAGCGCAACCCGCGCTTGCCGCCAACCATCGAACCGACACTCGCAGCACCGCGTAGCAATCAGGCTCATCAACTGAGGTAACGCCATGAGTATCTTCAACCACTTCCGAGAGCGCTACGAAACCACTCAGGAGGAGGAGTACACGCTTCAGGAGTACCTCGAACTGTGCAAGAAAGACCGCTCGGTCTACGCCAGTGCCGCCGAGCGGCTGCTGATGGCGATCGGCGAACCGGAGATGGTCGACACCTCGCGCGATTCGCGCTTGAGCCGCATGTTCCAGAACAAGGTGATTCGCCGCTACAAGGCGTTCGACGAGTTCTACGGCATGGAAGAGGCGATCGACCAGATCGTCTCGTTCTTCCGCCACGCCGCGCAGGGGCTCGAAGAGAAGAAACAGATTCTTTACCTGCTCGGCCCGGTCGGCGGCGGTAAATCGTCGCTCGCCGAACGCCTGAAATCCCTGATCGAACACCAGCCGATCTACGCCATCAAGGATTCGCCGATCTATGAATCGCCGCTCGGTCTGTTCGATGCCGACGAGGACGGTCACATCCTCGAAGAGGATTACGGCATTCCGCGCCGCTACGTGAAAACCGTCATGTCGCCGTGGGCGGTAAAACGCCTGCACGAGTTCAAGGGCGACATCAGCCAGTTCCGCGTGGTCAAGCTCTACCCGTCGCGCCTCGACCAGATCGCCGTCTCCAAGACCGAACCGGGCGACGAGAACAACCAGGACATCTCCTCGCTGGTGGGCAAGGTCGACATCCGCAAGCTGGAGGAGTTTCCGCAGAACGACCCCGACGCCTACGCCTTCTCCGGCGGCCTGTGCCGCGCCAACCAGGGGATCATGGAGTTCGTCGAGATGTTCAAGGCGCCGATCAAGGTGCTGCATCCGCTGCTGACCGCGACGCAGGAGGGCAACTACAACGGCACCGAGGGGATGGGCGCGATTCCGTTCGAAGGCGTCATCCTCGCCCACTCCAACGAGTCCGAGTGGGCCGCGTTCAAGACCAACAAGAACAACGAAGCGTTCATCGACCGCGTCTACATCGTCAAGGTGCCCTACTGCCTGCGCGTCACCG
>CAYLRA010000040.1:0-27145 GCA_964386045.1 uncultured Verrucomicrobiaceae bacterium
TCGTTAGCACTGAGGCTGGAAGCGTCCTGGGGGTAACGGCACGCGGGGCCTTCAGCGAGAGCCGGCCCCATGAGCGAAGCGAATGCTGTGGGTCCAGGGATGTCGCTGAAGAGCTACATGGATGTACTTGTGCGTGTCCCGCAAATTGTTTCCCCCGGCCCGCCGCACCGAACAATGTCGTACAACAAAGACACAGAGGCTCCATGTCCAACAACAGCTCCAACAATTACACCGCCGAATCGATCGAAGTTCTGACCGGCCTCGACCCGGTGCGCAAGCGCCCGGGCATGTACACCGATACCTCGCGGCCGAACCACCTCGCGCAGGAAGTCATCGACAACTCCGTCGACGAAGCGCTCGGCGGCCACTGCGACCAGATCGACGTCGTTCTTTATAAAGACGGCTCGCTGTCGGTCACCGACAACGGTCGCGGCATGCCGGTCGACATACACCCGGAGCAGGGCAAACCCGGCATCGAGGTGATCCTCTGCACGCTGCATGCGGGCGGCAAATTCTCCAACAAAAACTACCAGTTCTCCGGCGGCCTGCACGGCGTCGGCGTCTCCGTCGTCAACGCGCTGTCGACCTCGCTGACGGTGACGATCAAGCGCGACGGCAACGTCTACCGCATGGGTTTCCGCGACGGCTACAAGGCGACCGATCTCGAAATCATCGACAGCTGCCCGAAGCGACAGACCGGCACCACCGTTCACTTTCTCGCCGATCCGAAATATTTCGAATCGCCGAAATTCTCGCTGACGCGACTGCGCCACGTACTGCGTGCCAAGGCGGTGCTGTGCCCGAAGCTGCGCATCACCTTCCTCGATGAAGCGAGCGGCGAGCGTGACGACTGGTACTACGAAGATGGCCTGCGCGACTACCTCGCACAGGCGACAGCCAATTACCCAGTACTGCCGGCCGAACCGTTCGTCGGCACCTTCAAGAGCGAACACGAAGCGGCCGACTGGGCCGTGCAGTGGCTGCACGAAGGCGGCGAGCTGGTCACCGAGTCCTACGTCAACCTGATCCCCACCGCGCAGGGCGGCACCCACGTCAACGGCCTGCGCACCGGTCTGCTCGAAGCGATGCGCGAGTTCTGCGAATTCCGCAATTTGCTGCCGCGCGGCATCAAACTCGCACCGGACGATATCTGGGACCGCTGCAGCTACGTGCTCAGCTCGAAACTGCAGGAGCCGCAATTCTCCGGACAGACGAAGGAGCGGCTGACCTCGCGCGAAGCGGCCGCGTTCGTCTCCGGCGTCGCCAAGGATGCGTTCAGCCTGTGGCTGAACCAGCACACCGAAGAGGCCGAACAGCTCGCCGCGCTCTGCATCAGCAGTGCGCAGGTTCGTCTGAAAAAATCGAAACAGGTCGAGCGCAAACGTGTCACCGCTGGCCCCGCGCTGCCGGGCAAGCTGGCCGACTGCTCCGGCGGCGACACCACGCGCTCCGAACTGTTTCTGGTCGAAGGTGATTCCGCTGGCGGCTCCGCCAAACAGGCGCGCGACCGCGAATACCAGGCGATCCTGCCGCTGCGCGGAAAAATTCTGAACACCTGGGAGGTCGAAGCCGGCCAGGTACTCGGCTCGCAGGAAGTGCACGACATCGCCGTCGCCATTGGCGTCGATCCCGGCTCCGACCACTTCGACGGCCTGCGCTACAACAAGGTCTGCATCCTCGCCGACGCCGACAGCGACGGCGCCCACATCGCCACGCTGTTGTGCGCGCTGTTCCTGCGCCACTTCAAACCACTCGTCGCCGCCGGCCACGTCTTCGTCGCGATGCCGCCACTGTTCCGCATCGACCTCGGCAAGGAGGTGCACTACGCGCTCGACGAAGCCGAAAAGAGCGGCATCCTCGACAGGTTCCAGGCCGAAGGCAAACGCGGCAAGCCACAGGTCACCCGCTTCAAGGGCCTCGGCGAAATGAACCCGCTGCAACTGCGCGAAACCGTCATGAACCCCGACACGCGCCGCCTCGTGCAACTGACCATCGAAGTCGGCGACGACAGCGAACAGCTGATGGATATGTTGCTGGCTAAGAAGCGTGCGGGGGACAGGAAGGAGTGGCTGGAGACGAAGGGGGATTTGGCGGAGGTGGTGGTGTAACAGAAATAGGATGAATGCCATGCGCTATGCAATCGTGATCGAGAATGCCGGTGGCAATTACTCGGCCTATGTGCCCGACTTGCCGGGATGCATTGCTACCGGTGCCACTATCGAAAAGATGGAGTTGGCAATTCGCGAAGCCATCGAGTTGCATCTCGAAGGATTGCAAGAAGATGAAGTGACAGTACAGGGGTAAAATAAAAAATCTGACTCCAAGGGCTTTGGGGCTAGGTTTTCTGAATTCTTGATTTAATCAGATGGCGAGATGCTGAACATGGCCGCGATCAATGTCCACCCTGACCTTTTAGAAGTCGCCTTGGATAAAGTTGAGGGCTTCGCATTTGAGAGGTTTTCTCAGGAATTTCTGTCTGTCTTAGAAGGGCGTGAGTTTGTGCCTCTCGGGGGGCTTCATGACGGAGGGGCTGATGGCGTATTTGAATGTGGTAATCAGCGATCGTTCTACCAATTTACGCGTGAAGAAAATCACAGAAGTAAGATTCGAAGAACTGTAGGTAGACTTAAAGAGTTTCAGCGTGACGTAAAGACACTGTATTACTTGTCCGCGCGAGCCATACCGCACATAGATAAAGAAGAGGAGTTGCTTGCTGAAGAGTTGGGAGTGCAAATTAAAATTCGGGACCGGAAATATATTGCAAGTCATATAAACGATTCTGTTGGCACTATTTCTGCGTACGACAATCACCTAGCAGTGTTCACCCGATTTCTTGAGCGGCTGAATAGGGTTGACTATTCCTTTCCTTCATCTCATGTGTCTAATCCCGCAGCTTATGTATTTCTGCAGCATGAGGTTACAAATCGCTTAGGGGATAGAAAGCTGGTCCACTCATTGACGGATACGCTTCTCCTTTGGTCTTTGTCGGACACTGATCCGGACGCAGGAAGGTATCTAACCCAGGCGGAGATGGAGGAGAGAATATTCTCATCTTTTCCTTGGGCTTCGAAGTTGATTAAAGGTCATGTCTCTCAGCGCTTGGAGGCGATGAGGAATAGAAAAGATGACAAGGGAAGAGAGGTCCGATGGTATAAAAAAGAGAATAAATATTGCTTGCCCTACGAAACAAGGCAGGTAATTGCCCTAGAGAACAGCACGGATGAGTCGCTTCAGATCCAATTTGTGGGTGAGCTAAAGACAATAGCGAGTGAGATGTTTGATGCGGATGAAGGAGTTTATCAGGATACAGCGAATCTGTGCTTGAAGGTTGTGCATGCAATTTTTGAGAAGCAAGGGCTTTTGTTTTCGCATTTTTTGACTTCGGCTGGAGAGGGCAGGGCGCCGGCTGTCGTTTCAGATTGTATCGATGAGATTCTAAATATATCCGCGGCCCCGATTACTTTTCAGGAAGCCCAGAGGGACTGCATTGAAGATATGATAAGAAGAATATTTTACGGCGGCTCTCCAACGCAGCGTGCTTACTTAGCAAACTTGTCAAGAACTTATGTTCTTCTCTTTACGTTGCAGGCCGACCCGAGGGTTATGGAGTTTTTTGGCACTATGAGTGCTGAATTTAGGCTCTATATAGGAAGTGACATCATCGTTAAGTCGCTCTCCGAAAGATTTCTGCCTGAGGAAGATCAGGCTGCGAGAAACCTGCTAAGAATGGCAAAGAATGCGGGTGTATCCATGTATCTTTCGCAGTGTGTTTTGGAAGAGGTATACACACACATACGGGCCACTTATTTCGAGTTTATAAATTATTTTTCTGAGATGGAGCCCTATATCACTAGAGAGATTGCTCGAAACTCGGATCGGATACTTATTAGGGCTTATTTTTATGCAAAAGGGGATAGAAAGGTCGAGGGGTGGAAGTCGTATTTAAGCCACTTCATTACTTATGAAAAGATTCCGAAGAAAGAAGGGCAAGAAGAGCTCCGGAAATATCTGGTGGCTGAGTATGGGCTAACGTTTACCGATAACACAGAGCTGGAATCGGTATGTGATGAAAAAAATGTGCAGTCACTCGCAGAGGTAATTCTGGCAGAGGGTGACAAGGAAAATGACGCCCTAGCCTACAATACCGCGCTACTTGTTTACGGAATTTATGGGTTAAGACGAAAAGATAAGGAATCATCAGGCGCGTCTGAGTTTGGTTTAAAAACGTGGTGGATGACGAATCAAACCAGGGTTCTTCGGCATACGACTAACATCGTCGCGGATAACTACGCACAATACATTATGCGTCCAGAGTTCTTACTCAATTTTATTGCGCTATCCCCAAGCTTTGAGGCTGTTAGAGAGAGCTTTTCAAAAATATTCCCTAGCACCTTCGGTATTCAATTGGGCCATCGTCTGAAGGATGATGTCTTTCACAAAGTAATGGAGCGAGTGAAGGAATGGAAGAGCTATGAGCCGGGGAGAATAACTGCACTTATGGCCGATCTTTCCGACCGACTAAAAACAGATAGGCTCAAGAGATATGAGAACACCATTGGTAGTAAGTTTGCTGATGCTGCGAACGATTAACAATTGTCAGGATCAGGGGGCTGGTCAGGTTCAAGTAGCCACTCAGTCACTGTCGGTGAGGGTAAGTGTGCGTAGGGGAAGGTTTCGCATTTGACGAGGGCGGGAGTGAGGCGGGGCCTCACATTTGACGAACGGAGGTGGCATCCGTATGGATGAGAAAGCTGTGCTGCTCCCCCCTCATGTTGCCCCAACAGACCACGTTGTTCTCTTCGATGGCATCTGCAAACTCTGCTCGGCCTGGGCACGCTTCCTGATCCGCTTCGATCGAAAGCGACACTTCAAGCTCGCCACCGTGCAGTCACCAGCAGGGCAGGCGATTCTGGCGTGGTTTGGATTGCCGACGGATCACTACGAAACAATGCTGCTGGTTGTGGGTCCTCGTTGTTATACGAAGTCATCGGCATTCATTCACATCCTGCGAAAGCTGCCATTCCCTTGGCCATTGGCCTGCGTTGTATGGATCGTTCCCCGATTCATTCGCGATTGGTTTTACGACCGGATCGCGTTGAATCGTTATTCCCTGTTTGGAAAATACGAGAGTTGTCTGCTACCGACACCGGATCATGCATCGAGGTTTCTGGATGCTGAGTGAAATTTCCAGCTATGCGATCTGTCGCGGCATGGTGGCATTCGTCTGGTTCTATCACGGCTTGGTACCGAAGCTGCTCGGGCCGCACGCGGATGAGCTGCGGATGAATCTGGCGCTGGGTCTCGAACCTGCTCAGGCCGAACGACTTTCGATGATGGCCGGTGTTTTCGAAGTGTTGTTTGCGCTATTGGTCGTCGTCTGCTGGCGCCAGCGCTGGCCGCTGGCCGCTGGCCGCTGGTCGTGACGGCAGTGGCGATGGTGGGGTTGTTGCTGTTTTCGTTGGTAGCGGTTCCGTCGTTGGCATTGGCGGCATTCAACCCTGTAACCACCAACCTGCTGATGTTGGCATTGACGTTGGTTGCGCTGCGGTTGCATGGTGCGGAGAGAGTTTCACGGGATTGATGGCTGAGCGTTTGTTGACCCGGAGGCCGACACGGCGATGAAAAAAATACTGATCCTGTTGGTTCTGGCGGGTGCCGGTTATCAGGGCTGGAAACAGTGGCAGTCGCAATCGGTCGAGCCGCTCTACAACGAACCCTATCTGGTGGTGTACGGCAGGGACAGTTGTGGTTTCACGCAGCAGACGCTCGGTCAGTTGAAGGCCGCCGGTGTCAAATTTCGTTACCAGAGTGTCGATGACCGGGCTGTCGCCGATTTACTACACGCGCGCATGCAGTCAAAAGGCATCGACACTCGCCGCTATCTGTTGCCGGTGGTCGATCTGAACAATGCCATCAGTATCAGGCCCGATGGCGGCGAGTTGGTTGGCGAAGCGAAAAAGTTGGCGTTGTAGACTGGCGGTTGCCTGGGCGGTGATGTTGAAGCGGTGAGCGTAGTAGATACTTCATCCGTACGGATGTTCTGTTCGAACTGTAATCTGCTGTCGAAATGTGCCGCACCGTTCGACTGCAGAGAACCATGCCGGCACGACTCCCTGTGGTGCAGGCAAATGATGTGCAATACGGTTACGACACCGGGGTGATCTGCCATGGACATGTTGGTGAACATCGACGTCGACGATCTGGAAAAGGCGGTGGCCTTCTATGGCACCGCTTTCGATTTGCGTATCGGCCGCCGTCTTGGCAACGACTGCGTCGAGATGATCGGCAGCTCTGTGCCGATCTATCTGCTGGCGAAGGAAGCGGACTCCGCCGCGACGAAAGCCGCTGCTCAAGTCCGCAACTACGAGCGGCACTGGACACCGACACATCTGGACTTCGTTGTCGACGATATCGAAAGCGCGGTAAATAAAGCGATTTTGGCCGGTGCAAACGTCGAGCAGCCGATTGCTGCTCATGTCTGGGGGAAGTTGGCTGGGTTGGCCGATCCGTTTGGTCACGGTTTCTGCTTCGTGCAGTTTGTTGGTCGCGGGTACGACGAGATTGCTGAGTAATCAGGGGTGAAGGGATGCACATTGAAAACTGCACGTATCAGTGTTCGGCGTCCGAAATTCTCGAAATACCGATGGCTGACCTTTCTCCTGTCAGGCCGACGCCGCACCGTCGGCCCGCACATCGTCACCATTGAGAAACACGCAGGCGGGGTCGGTGACGCTCAGCACGATGGCGGCGATCTCCTCGGGTTCGGCGATGCGGCCCATCGGTGTGTCGGCGCCGCCGCCGCTTTGAGCGGCACCCTTCGGCAGGTAGGGGCGCATGATGTCGGTGCGGGTGCCGCCGGGGGAGACACTGACGACGCGAATGCCCTTGCCGGCGACAAGGGCGGCGGCGGAGCGGGTCAGGCCGATCACCGCGTGCTTGGATGCGGCGTAGGTGGCCATCTGCGGAGCACCGCGGTGGGACAGCGAGGAGCCGGTGTTGACGATGACCCCGCCGCCACCGGTGCGCATCACCTGCAACTCGTGGCGCATGGCGTACAGCACGCCATCCACGTTGGTGCGCATGACGTCGTGGTAGTAGCCGTTGCCGTCCAGCGACAGCTCATCCAGCGGACCCGGATAACCGGTGATGCCGGCATTGTTGAAGGCGATATCCAGCCGGCCGTACACCGCCACGCAGCGGGCCACGAAGGCGGCCACCTGATCCTCCCTGCGCACGTCGGCGCGCATGTAGGTGGCTTCGCCGCCGGCATCGCGGATGGCTTTTTCCACCTGACGGCCACGATCCTCGCGACGACCGCAGAAAAAGACCTTCGCGCCTTCGCGGGCATAGGCGTGGGCTGTCGCCTCGCCGATACCGGAGGTGGCGCCGGTAATCAGCACGACCTTGTCCTGATAGCGGCGGCAGCTCTTGTCGGTTGTGCCGTTGTCCGGGTTCGCCTGAGCGTTGGCGCCCAGCGTCAGGCCGGCAAGGCCTGCGCCGGCGGCGGCGATGAAATGGCGGCGGCTGGAGCTGGCGGAAGATTCGGGATGATCGGACATGGGTTCCTGCCTCTTCGTGGGGATGGGGGAAGGCCTGCTCGGTTTTACAGTGCGGTGTACCCGGCGCCTGTCAGCCGCTGAACGTGCCGTTGCCCGACGAGTGTCGACGACTGCGCTGGAGATCGTGGTGACGGGGAGTGTAACAATGCGGTCGGGCTCACGCTGGTCGTGGTGCAGATCATCGAGCGTCTCAAGGATCGCGGATCCGCAGGAGTGTTACGGAGAGAGGGGCGAAGATGCAGGCAACGGCAGTTTCCCTTCATACATAAACGTCTCAACCCCAAACCGTACCACCTCCGACCGCCCCACCGGTTTGAACGCCACTTCGCTGGCGTTGACCTCGCATAACCACTGGCTCGTTTCGCGCGGCTTGCGTTCGCTGAAGGCGGCGGGAGTGAACAGGCCGACACAGATGCCTCGCAGTGGGTCGCGCGCCGATGGATATTCGAACGCCTCGATGCCAGCTTCGCGCATCGCCGTGCCGAGCAGGTGTGATTGCGTGTAGTCGGCGGGATGGCGAATCGCATCGGTGAAGGGAGTGAACGGTTCGCTCTGCAGTTTCACGCCGGCCTGCGTGTGGTAACGCGCCGAGAAGAGCGTGTGTTCGGTACGGATGGCGTCGGCGACCGGTGCGCCATCCATCGATTGCCAGAACAGGAACCGGTAGTAGGCCACCTCGGCCAGCGTGGTGGCGGTGTTGCTGCCGCCATAGCAGATGCCAAGTTCATGGCAGCGGCCGAAACGCGAACCCCACGCCAGCGGCGGGTAGCGAAAGGGTGTTTTCAGCAGGTAGTGCAGGCGTTCGCTGCCAGCGGGGCAGGGCGGCTTGACCGTTTCGAGCAGCTCCTCCAGCAGCGCCTGTTCGGCCAGTGTGTCGACATAGGCGAGCGTCGCTACCTGCGCCTGGCTCTCGACCAGCCGCCAGAGAGTGCCGGCCAGTGGGGCGATCCGTGTGCTGCCACCGCACGCGGCCCAGATCATCAGGCCCTTCCCCGCAGTGCATCGACCAGCTGCAGCACGCTGACCAGACCCTGAATCTGCGCGATCTGTTCGGCCGGCACGCCGCCGCTCAGCCGGTTGGGGGTGCGCATGAAGTGGCGGATCCACGCTTCGTCGCCACCGGTCAGTGCCGACAGCGAACGGGCTACGCGGATCAGCAGCAGCGCCAGTTCTCCGGCCTTGGTGTCGGGGTCCAGCGTCGGTGCCTGCTTGAGACGGCTGACGGCGGTGCGGTGAATGCCGAGCACCCGGGCCAGCTCGGCCTGCTTCAGACCGAGCTGATCGGCGGCCCTGAGCACTGCCTTGGCCAATACCGCGTTGGGGGTGGGGTGGGTCTCCGGCTGGGCCAGCATGGCGCGGCTCCTCGTGGTGCATATGGCACAAACAGTACGACAGATGTGCAGTTGTCACAACCCGTCAGTGGTCTGGAATGGGGCGATCGGGTTTCCGCCGGTTGCGCGGTGTGTCTCAATGGCGGGCATAACTTGAATAACCGGAAGAGGTGGGAGATGCAGGCAAGCAGCGGCGGTACAACGGGGCGGGTGGCGCTGGTGACCGGTGGAGGTTCGGGCATCGGTGAGGCGATCTGCCACCGCTTCGCACGCGATGGCATGGCGGTGGCGGTGCTCGATCTGAATGCTGCAAATGCCGAACGTGTTGCCGCCGATCTGCAGGCGACGGGCGCTCGCGCGCTGGCGCTGCAGTGCAACGTGACTGACCGGCCGGCGATCGAGGCTGCGGTGGCGCGCATCCGCGCCGAGCTCGGCCCGATCACCGTGCTGGTCAACAACGCAGCGATCGAAGGTTTTCAGCTCTTTCCGGAGATCGAGGAGGAGAGTTGGGATCGCATCATGGCGGTCAATCTGAAAGGCCCCTATCTGGTGACCCAGGTTGTGCTGCCCGACATGCTCGCCGCGTCCTGGGGGCGCATCGTCAACGTCTCCTCCATCGGCGCGCAGATCGGCGCGCTGAAGATGGCGCACTACGCCGCTTCCAAGGGTGGCGTGATCTCCTTCACCCGCACGCTGGCCATTGAATTCGGTGCGAAGGGCATCACCGTGAATGCGGTGGCGCCCAGCTTCATCGACACACCGATGGCGCGGCGCGCCATTGCGGCCAACGAATTCCCGGTGCCGTTCGAGCAGATACTGAAGAGTTATCCGATACCGCGCCTCGGGCGTCCCGAAGAGGTGGCGGCGGCGTGTGCCTTCTTCGCGTCGGATGACGCGGCCTACATCACCGGGCAGCTGCTCGGTGTCAATGGCGGCGCAGCGTTCTGAGCAGGGTGGTCTCGCGCCGGCCATGATTGCCGGGCGCGATGGCCGGAATGCAAATCGCCTTTCGCTGGCCACTGCCTCGCTTCGTGAAAATAATGGGGCTTGCGCCGGTCACGGTCTTGTCACGCAAAGGAGTTCGGAGTGAGAGTTGATACGAGAAAAGTGGTCCTCGTCACCGGAGCCAGTCGTGGCCTCGGTCGTGGCATCGCGCGCCAGTTCGGCCGCCTCGGCGCCACCGTTTATCTGACCAGTCGTCCCGAGAGCGGCGAGTTGCTGGCAGCTGCCGCCGCCGAGGCAAGCGCAGCGGGTGGTCGCGGTATCGCCGTTGCCGTTGACCAGCGTGATTCGAAGCAGGTTGAGCAGTTGATCGCGCGCATACGGGATGAGAGCGGCAGGCTGGATATTCTCGTCAACAACGCGGCGTCGATTCATCCGCAGCTGGGGGCGCCGGGCCCGTTCTGGCAGAAGCCGCTGGCGCTGGGCGACATGATCGAGGTCGGCCTGCACACCAACTACATCACCGCGTTCCATGCGGCGCCGCTGATGGTGGCGCGTGGCCAGGGGTTGATCGTCAACATCTCCTTCTACGGGGCCGTCACCTATTTCCACGGCCCGGCTTACGGTGCCGCGAAAGCGGGCACGGACAAGATGAGCTTCGACATGGCGCTCGACCTGCGCCCGCACAACGTCGCCTGCGTGTCGCTGTGGCCCGGCTTCATCTACTCGGATGCGCTCGCGGCGTTCGCGCAATCGGTGCCGACGGACAAGTTGCCGCCGATGCTGGCCAGACACCTGCCGCAGTTCGAGCGTCCGGAGTTTTCCGCACTGGTGATCAATGCGCTGCACGATGATCCCGACTGCATGAACGATTCCGGCAAGGCGCTGATCGGTGCCGAACTCGGTCTGCGTTACGGCATTCGCGATATCGATGGCAAAGAGCCGCTCTCCTATCGCGACACCATGGGTGAGCCGATCAAATTTTTCCCGATCAATCCGGGCCGGCCGATGGATGGCTGAAACCGACAGTTGAACCTGAACAACAGGCGAGAGGAGAGCGACGATGGATCTTGGACTGCGCGGCAAAGTGGCGATCGTCACCGGCGCCACCGCCAATATCGGTCGCGCCATCGCGCTGGAACTGGCGGCCGAAGGTGTCGCGCTGGTGGCCGTCGGTCGCGACACCGCGGCCGGTGCGAAGCTCGTCGAGCTGGCTCGCGGACGCGGCGCTGCTGATGCATTGTTCGTGGCGGAGGATCTGCTCGATCCGGGCGCGGCGGCGCGCATTGTCGCGGCGGCTGAAAAAATCGGACCGGTTTCGATTCTGGTCAACGGTCTCGGCGGCAATGTCGATCAGGGCTTCTTCGCCGACTCCGATCCGGCGAAGTGGCTCGGCGACATCGATCTCAACTTCGGCACCGTGCTGCGCATGACTCACGCCGTGCTGCCGGGCATGATCGCGCGCCGCAGCGGCAGCATCGTCAATGTCGGCTCGACCGCCGGTATCGTCGGCGACTACATGCTGCCGGTCTACTCGGCGATGAAGAGCGCGGTGCACGGCTTCACCAAGGTGCTGGCGAAGGAGGTTGGCCAGCACGGCATCCGCGTCAACGCCATCGCTCCATATGCCACCTTCGCGCGCGACCCACAGGCCTTCAGCGCCGGCAGCCGCTTCAATCCCGCCAACGCCTTCTTCACGAAGAATGCCGCGACGCTGAGCGACGAGGACAAGGCGATGCGCCAGCGCAAGACGCTGGTCGGGCGTCCGTTCGCAGTGCCGGAGGAGATGTCGGGGCTGGTCGCCTATCTCGCGTCGGATCGCGCCAGTTTCGTCACCGGCCAGGTCTGGTCGGTGGATGGCGGCTCACTGCTGTAGGTCATTCATCCACCGCCTCGATCTCGATCGGCACACCAGAATAAAGCGCCATACCGCCGAGCGGATCGATGTCGTCGGTGCTGGTCAGGTTGTTGATGTTGGCATGCAGATGCCCGTGCGGAATTGATGCAACACCTTTGCGCATGCCGGGATCGATTTTTGCCGTCAGCATGATCTCGCCGCTTTTGTTGTGCACACGTATCTGCTGTCCATCCCGAATGCCGTGCTCGGCGGCGGTATCCGGGTGCAGTAATACATCGGCGCTTTCGCCGAGGAAGTCGAGCTGCGCATTGAATTTGCGGCGCTGGCGACGCGGACTGAATACCAGCGGTCGCGGCTGATTGAAGGCGGCCTCATCCTCGGCGCGCATCTGTCGCCACTGCTGCAGCAGTTCGTCGGGCGCCAGCTTCCAGCCGCCGATGCGCTGGAAATGGTTGTCGACCCACGCCGCCGGAAACTCCAGCGGACGCTCCACGTACTGCTTCTCCTTCAGTTCGTCGAAGCTGCAGCGCGCGTATTGCGTCAGCGAGCGCAGCATCAGCTCGTCGGCGCCCGGCTCGCGGTCATCGTGCGGAATGTAATCCGGTACCGGCAGATTGGCGCGCCGCATGAACTGTGAGATCACCCACCACGCCGAGCGCCGTTCACCCATCGGTGGCACCAGGGGCGGTGTGTACTGCAACGAAAGATTCCATGCCAGCGTGTCCCAGCGCGTGAATTCGGCACGCTCGACCGCGTCCTTCGTCGGCAAAACGTGCGTGCAGAGCGGCGTCAGCTCATTGTGAATGATCTCGGTGTTGACGTTCAGTTCGAGCTTCGGCAGCGCTGCACGCAGGGCGTTGGCGTCCGGGAACGAGCGCAACATCGCGCCGCCGAAATTGAACAGCGCGCGGATGTTGCCGGCTTCGATCTCCAGCGGCAGCACGGCGCAGGGCCAGTCGCCGAGCACGCCGCGCACGTCGGGGCGCACGTTCGAGCTCTGCGTCAGCGCGCTGTCGAGCAGCGGCAGTTCGAACGACTCGAACGGAAACAGAAAGCCCGGGTGGAACCAGGTGCCGCCTTTCCGGTTCATCGCGCCGGTCAGGATCATGATCAGCCACGCGAACCACTGCGTCAGGTTGCAGGCAGCCGACATGGTGATACCGGTGCCGGTCTCGACCACGGTTGGTCCGCGCCGCCGGATCGCCGCCAGCAGATCGTCGAGATCCTGTTCGCTGACGCCGGCGATCTTCGCCGCAGTGCTGCGATCGAAGTCGGCCAGCGCGGCGCGCAACTGCTCCAGCCCGTCGATCTCCTGCTGCGGATCGAACGGGCCGCCGTCGATGATCTTGCGCACCAGCCAGGCGAGGATCGCGTAATCCTTGCCGGGCCAGGCAGCGATATGGCGCGTCGACAGCTTCGCCGTTTCGGTGAAGACCGGATCGATGGTCCACACTTCGCCGCGCGCCGCCGCCCGCTTGATCCAGATCGCCGGGTTGAACATGCCGGTGTTGTGCGCGTGGCTGACCATCGGGTTGGTGCCGACGTAGAGCAGCATCTCGACGTTGTCGTAATCGGTCTTCGGATTGAGGCCGTAGAAGCGGCCCATCGCGCCGGCGATCATCACCTTGGCGGTGCCGTCGTTGGTCAGCGGCGAAAATTTCGGCGGCGTTCCGAGCGCGCGGTAGAACGCCTCCTCCATGACATAGCCCGATGAATCGAGACCGAGGCCGCTGCCAAAATAGATACCGACGGCGTTGGGTCCGTGGTCGTCGATGATGCGACGCAACCGTAGTGCGATGTCGTCGAGCGCTTCATCCCAGCTCACCGGCACCAGTTCGCCATCCTTGCGCATCAGTGGTTGCGTGATCGCTTCGGGGCGGTGGTGAATCTGGCCGGTGGCGCGTCCTTTCGGGCAGGTGTAACCCCTGGTCAGCGGGTGGTCGTGATCGCCGCGCACCTTGAGTATCTGGTCGCCGGCCACTTCGGCGATGAGGCCGCAGTGGACCATGCAGACACGGCAGTAGGTGCGTTTCAGTTCGACTGGGGGGGTGGTCACGGCGGCCTCCACGGCCCCGCGTTGTTATTCAAGGTGTCTGTCTGTGGGGACCGTCCTCCAGTTTAAAAGGTGGAGATCGGCGAGCAATGGCGGAGGGTGTCGGCAGTGGGCCGTGAATGTCAGCGGCGGGCCGGTGGCGACCGTTTCAGTGGCGCTTGCCGGATGCGGCGCGGAATTCGCCAGGGCTCATGCCGGCGGCTCGACGAAATGCGGCACAGAAGCCCGACGGCGAGGCGAAGCCGAGGGTGTAGGCGATCGCCTTGATCGGCAGGTCGGTGGCGAGCATCCGCCTGGCCTGTGCGATGCGATGGTCGGCGATGTAGTCGCCGATCGAGCAGCCGCGACTGGCGCGAAAGCCGCGTGTCAGGTGCCGGACGGAGAGGCGGCAGAGCGCCGCCAGTTCCGCCAGTGTCGGCATGACCTCGCAGTCTTGCAGCCGTTCGTCGATCAGTCGCAGTCGCCACGGCGCCAGCGTCTGTGTCGGTGCGGCGTCCGTGCAGTTGAGCAGGTAGCGCCCGAGTTCGACCGCGAGCTGCATGGTGATCGATTCGACCAGAGGCCCGGTGGCGAAGCCCGGCTGCTTCAGCTCCTGCGCCAGGCGCAGCAGCAGGTAGTGCACGGTGCCGTCGCTGATGTCGAGGCTCGCTTCGAGCTGGGGTTTGCGCCAGTGCAGCGCATCGCCGAACCAGTCGTACATCGGCGCCGGATTGAGGTGGCAGAAGATCGATTCGTGACTGCAGCCGCCGTCGCTGCGGATATGCACATCTTCGCCGGGTGGCAGCAGGTAGACCTTGCCGAGTTGCTCGAAGCGCTGATGCGACCAGTGTTCGCGATAGCGCAGCCGCGAGTTGTGCGGGCGTGGCGACAGGCACATGTCGAGCCAGTAGGAATCGCGATCCATCATCACCAGGTCGCAGGGATCGCTGACGAACAGATTGACCAGCTGAACGGTGGCGACCGGAACGCGCACTTCCGCTTCGACCGCGAGCCATTGCTGATCTGAGGAGACGAACATGAAGGCAAGCCTCGGCAGCAGGCAACGTTGGCCGAGACCTTAGCAGATTCCGGCCAGGCAACTCGACGGCAGTGTCGTTTCAGCGCTCGCCGTTCGCCGTCGCAGCCAGCTTCCGGATCTGTTGCTGATAGAGCTTTTTCATCAGCAGTGCTGCCGGTGAAAGCGAGCGTCGATAAAGGCTGTACATCACCATCCGCATGCGACCCGGCCGGCATGCGTCTGGCAGCTTCATCAGTCGGCCGTCGCGGATCTCGTCCGCGCCGGCGAACGGCGAAGAGACCCATATCGCATCGGTCTGCTCAGCAATGCGGGCAGCGGCGCCGTAGTCCTCGATCAGGTGTTGCGCGCCCGACAGCGAATGGTTCGCGGCGAGCGATGCCAGCGTGTCAGGCCTGAGTCGTTCGGCCAGCAGGAGCGGGAAGTTTCTGTCAGCTGGCAGCTTCGCGCCGAGCAGTGGATGGCCGGGCCTGACCAGCAGCGACATCGTGAACCAGCCCAGTGGATCGGCGCGGGTCGGCGCCGAATCGGGCACTTGTCGTTCCGTACAGATGAAAAACTCGATCTCTTCGGCAATCAGCATGGTCAGCAGCACCTCGGCCCGGCGCACCATCACCGTGCTGCGCAGGCCGGGACGAGCGGCCAGTGCCTCGGTGAAAGTGTCGGCCAGCAGCGCCTTGGCCGGCATGGGCGCCAGGCCGTAGATCACCTCGCCGGCATCGGCGCTGCCGCAGAGCCTGACCATGCGCTCCAGCTCTTCCGTCTCCTGCAACACGACCACGGCGCGATCGACGAAAGTGCGCCCGACCGCGGTCAGGTGCACGCCGCTGCGATCGCGGTCGAACAGCCGGGTATTCAGCCGCCGCTCGAAGGATTGAATGCTGCGGGAGAGGGCCGACTGCGTCAGCCCCAGCTGGTCGGCGGCGCGCGTGTAACTGAGTGTGCGCGACAGCGCCACCACATGTTTCAGGCTGCGCAGGTCCATATTCATGGAATGCATAAAAACTGCCATCAGGATTCATTGGATGTCGGTCGGCATTGAATACCAGAATTGCCCCAAAGCCAAATCAGAGGGCGGTCGGATGGGAAATATCGGTACCTGGGTGACGGTGGTGATCTGCGCGGTGCTGCTGCTGGAGGTAGTAGCGGGCCGACATCGCAATCTTTACAGCCGCAACGACTGGCTGGTGAACGGCCTGTGCATCGTGCTGGGAGTAACGGTGCGTCCACTGCTCGCTGCTGCCGTGGCGATGACTGTCGGCCTGCTGCTGCCATTCGGTCGCAATGCGCTGGCGAGCATGCCGTTCTGGCCGTCGCTGATTGCCATCATCCTGCTCGCCGAATTTGCCAATTACTGGATGCATCGCTGGGCGCACCGGTTCGAACGTCACCGCTATTTCGACTGGCTCTGGCGCCTGCACCGGACCCACCACACCGCCAAATACATGAACGTGCTGCTGCATTTTCGCGTCAGCTTCTGTTGGGCGCTGGTCTCCGGGCTGACGTGGGTGATCTCGCTCGCCATCTACCTGGGACAGGGCGCGGCAGCAGGTGTGGCAGTGTTTGCTTTTGCACTGTGGGGGATCGTCACCCACAGCCATTTTCGCTGGGATGACCGGCTGCGCAGTCACCCGGTCATCGGCAAAGCATTTCGCGCGCTGGAACACATCATCGTCACGCCCGGTCTCCATCATGCCCATCACGGCTATGGCCGTGACGGCGGCCTCCATCGCAACTTCGGCATTCTGCTGTCGATCTACGACTGGCTGTTCGGCACGCTGCACATTCCGCAGGGTCGCCCGAAGTTCTACGGTATTCCGCGGCCGACGCCGCACTGGGCGGAGGAGGTTTTCTTTCCGCTGTACTGGAAGCGCGAGCCGGCGGCCGCGAAGGGCGCCATCGCGGGCGACTTGAAAGCGAACTGATGCGCCGTGTGCGACTGGAAGATGCCCCTACAGCCAGTGCAGGTGCTCCAGCAACAGATGAAGCGGCAGCACGGCGGTAAAACTGATGGCGATCAGCGCCGCCGGCAGCCAGAGGGTCGCGGTGGCCGGCAGTTGCCTGTCGACCGGCTGCAGCAGCGCGCGCACGCGCTGGTCGAGCGCGTCGCGAAAGAAGGCGCAGACCAGTCGGTGCGGCTGCTGCATCAGCCGCGCGCAGCGCAGCAGCGTCTCGGCCACGGCGAGCTCGTCGCGGTCGGCCGCGGCGGCGCGGTCGCAGATCTCCTCCTGGGCCAGTTCGAGATCGCGGCACAACGTCGGCACCAGTCCCAATGTGGCGATGCGCGCCAGCCACCGCCACAGGTTGTCGTGGCGCAGGCGGTGGGTGTGCTCGTGCGCGACGATGATGTCGATATCGTCGGCCGGCAGCTGCTCCAGCAAGCCGCGCGACAGATAGATATCCGTGCGCCAGAGACCGATCGTGCAGGCCAGCGGCTGCTCGCTGTCGATGATGCGATAGCCATTGCCGGCTTCGCTGAGTCGTCGCCACTGCCGCTGCAGGTGCCAGCCTTCGCGCAGCGCGCGGAGGCTGCGTGCCACGGCGGGCAGTGTCAGCAGCGCCAGCGGTATCAGCAGCCACCAGCCGGCGATGGCGTGTGGCGCATGCGGCGCGCAGTAGGCGTCGTGGCAGTGCGTGGGCAGCAGCGGCGAACCCGGCAGATAGAGCAGTGCGGCGATCGCGGCCGCGATCAGCGGCGGCGCCAGCGCCAGTTGTCGCAGCAGCAGCGCGCGGGCGTGTGGTTCCAGCGGCGGGAGGTGGCGTGCCGCCAGCGGATGGAGGGCGCGCAGCAGTAGCGCCAGCAGCAGCCACAGCGCCGGCAGTGCGACCAGGAACATCTCTGTATCGAGCGTCATTCGTCGATCTCCCGACGCTGCTCGCGACGGCTGCGAATCAGCTGCTCCAGCTGTTCCAGCGCGCGTTCGTCGGTCTGTTCGGCGAGATCGAGAAACAGTGAGACCGGCATCGCTTCGCCATCGGCGCCGAGGCGCTGCCACAGCGACTGCATGGCTCGACCGATCAGCTCCGCGCGCGCCAGCAGCGGTCGATAGCGATAGGCATGGCTGACCTTGGTGCGCGTCAGCAACCCTTTCTCGCACAGCCGCTCCAGCGTCGACTGCACGGTGCTCAGCGCGATCCTGCGCTCGGCGCCGAGCTGTCGATGCAGCTGCTTGGCGTCGAGCTCGCCGTCGCGCCAGAGTCGATCGAGCACGGCAAGCTCCAGCGCGCCCAGCTGCAACGTCACCCGTTCTCCTCCGAAAAAACCGATCGCCGATCGAACTTTGCGCAACGAATTCCGTGCCTTTAAGGTTGCGTCGCTGCGGCGGATGGTATCGCACCGGCCGCTTCCAACCACGCCATTTTTCATCGATTCACCGCGCGTCGCGCGGTTCGCGGAGCCTTGCCCGATGTATTCGCTGTGTCCCCGTTTTTCATTGCTGTCGCTCGCCGTCGCCGCCGGTGTCGCTCACGCCCATCTCGAAGAGACCACGGTCTACGGCCGCCAGGTCAACCTGATCGGCGAAGCGGTGTCGGCCTCCGAGGGGCGGGTTTCGCAGCAGGAGCTGTCGCTGCGGCCATTGCTGCGCAGCGGCGAGATCATCGAGAGCGTGCCCGGCATGATCGCGACGCAGCACTCCGGCACCGGCAAGGCCAATCAATATTTCCTGCGCGGCTTCAACCTCGACCACGGCACTGACTTCGCGACCTGGTACGACGACATGCCGGTCAACCTGCGCAGCCACGGTCACGGCCAGGGCTACACCGATCTCAACTTCATCATTCCCGAACTGGTCGGTCAGCTCGTCTATCGCAAGGGCGCCTACTACGCCGACGTCGGCGACTTCTCCGGCGCTGGCGCGGCCTTCATCACCAGTGCCGATCGCGTCGAGCGCGGCACGCTGAGCGCAACGGTCGGCGAAGACGACTACTACCGGTTGCTGGCCATCGACTCGACCGCGCTCGGCAGTGGCGATTTTCTCTACGCCGTCGAGGCGACGCGCTACCGGGGACGGTGGAGCGACATCAGCGAAGATCTCGACAAGCTCAACGTCGTGCTGAAGCAGAGCTGGGAAAACGACAGCGGTCGCTGGCAGCTGACGCTGATGGGCTACGACAACAGCTGGAATTCGGCCGACCAGATTCCGCAGCGCGCCGTCGACAGCGGCCTGATCGACGAACTCGGCTCGATCGACCGCGACGCCGGTGGCGAGTCGAGCCGCTACAGCCTGTCGCTCGGCTGGGCCAACGGTGGCTGGGACGCGCACGCCTACGCGATCCGCTATCGATTGAACCTCTGGTCCAACTTCACCTACTTCCTCGACGACCCGCTGCTCGGCGACGAATTCGAACAGCAGGACCAGCGCTGGATCTACGGCGGCCAGGCGCAGTACCGCTGGCACAATCACGTCGGCGCGCTGCAGCTCGACAACCGCGTCGGCGTCGAGACCCGTTATGACGATATCGGCGACGTCGGCCTCTACCACACGGCGGCGCGCCAGCGCATCGAGACCGTGCGCCGCGATGCGATCGATGAAACCAGCGCCGCGCTGTTCGTCGAGTCGACGCAGCACTGGAGCGACCGCTTCCGCACGGTGGTCGGCCTGCGCTACGACTACTACGACTTCGACGTCACCGATCGCGCCGGCGTCAACGGTCATGGCGTCGACCTTGCCGCCAACAGCGGCCGCGCCAGCGCCGATCTGTTCAGCCCGAAGTTCAGCGCCATCTACCAGCTCTCCGATCAGTGGGAGCTCTACCTGAGCGCCGGTCGCGGCTTCCACTCCAACGACGCGCGCGGCACCACCGCCGTCGTCGATCCGCTCTCCGGCGACGCGGTGGATGGCGTCGACCCACTGGTGCGCTCGCGCGGCGAGGAGATCGGCCTGCGCTGGTTCCTCGGCGATCGCATCAACGCATCGCTGGCGCTGTGGCAGCTCGAACTCGATTCGGAGCTGCTCTATGTCGGCGACGCCGGCACCACCGAGGCGACGCGACCGAGCGAGCGGCGCGGTGTCGAGCTGACCGCCTACTACCGCCTGAACGACGTCTGGACGCTGGATCTCGAATATGCCTGGACCGATGCCGAATTCAGCGACCGTGTCGACGGCGAGGGGCGCAGGATCGACGGCGCGCTGGAGCAGGCGGCGAGCACCGGCCTCAGCGCCCGCTTCGGCAACGGCTGGTTCGGCAGCGTGCGCGCGCGCTACTTCGGTCCGCGCGATCTCGATTCATTCGGCGAGGTGAAATCGAAGAGCACGACGGTGGTCAACCTGCGCACCGGCGTCGAGTTTGGCGACATCGAGCTGGCGCTCGACCTGCTGAATGCCTTCGACAGTCGCGATCACGACATCGACTACTACTATGCGTCGCAACTGCAGGGCGAGCCGGCACCGGTCGACGACATCCATTTCCACATCATGGAGCCGCGCACGCTGCGGCTGTCGGCGAGCTGGCGCTACTGAGCGTCAGCGCGCGCTGTCCGGCGCGGCGGCGCTAGTAGACGTCGCGCACGTAACGCCTGTCCGCACCGAGCTTACGGATGAACGCCTCGCCCTCTTCCGCACTCAACCCGCCGTGCGCGATGGCAACGTCGCGCAGCGCGCGGTCGACATCCTTCGCCATCCGGCTGGCGTCGCCGCAGACATAGAGATGTGCCCCTTCCCGCAGCCAGCGCCACAACTCGGCGCCCTGCTCGCGCATCCGGTCCTGCACGTAGACCTTGTCGGCCTGGTCGCGCGAGAAGGCGAGGTCGAGCCGGTTCAGGAAGCCATCGCGCTGCCACGTTTCGATCTCGTCGCGGTAGTAGAAATCGGTGGCGGCGTGCTGCTCGCCGAAGAAGAGCCAGTTCATGCCGCTGGCGCCGACGGCACAGCGCTCGTGCAGGAAGGCGCGAAACGGCGCGACGCCGGTGCCGGGGCCGATCATGATCATCGGCGTTTGCGGATCGGCCGGCGGACGGAAGTGCGCCGATTTCTGCAGGAAGATCGGGATGGAGGCATCCTGCGCGCGGTCGGCGAGGAAGGTCGACGACACCCCTTTGCGCTGCTTTTGTCCGCGCTGGTAGCGCACGGTGGAGATGGTCAGGTGCACTTCGTCGTCGGCGATCTTCGGGCTCGACGAGATCGAGTAGAGGCGCGGTTGCAGACGTTTCAGCAGCGCCGTCAGTTCGGGTGCGCTCCAGGCGATGTCGGGGTGTTCGTGCAGTACGTCGATCAGCTGCCGGCCCCACAGCCACTGTTTCAACTCCTCTTCGCGTCCTGCCTTGATCAGTTCGGCGAGCGGTCCTTTGCGGCTCTGCGCGGCGATGGTGTCGATCATGTCGCGCGTTACGCGCGCGATCTCATATTTGGTCAGCAGCGCTTCGGCCAGCGGCATGTCGCCACCGTCGACGGTGACCGCCGTCTCCGGCGCCAGCTGCAGCCGTTCGATCAGTTCGTCGGCCAGTTCGGGACAGTTGCGCGGCCAGACGCCGAGTGCATCGCCCGCTTCGTAATTGAACGACTCGTCGAGCGCGAGCACGAACTGGCGCGTCTCCTTCGCGGCGCCGTCGCTGTTCAGCAGCCGGTTCATCAGCAGCCACGACGTGAACGGGTTGCTCTTGCTGTAGCCGCTGTTCGCGGCGGGCAGGTCGGTCGCGATCAGTTCGACGACCGATTCGGATGCTGCTTTCTGATCCGGTTGCAGCACGCCGGGCAGCCCGCTGAGCCACTGTGTTGCCGGCACTTCAAATTCGCTGTCGCAATCGACGCGTGGCAACAGGCGCTGTGCGCCGAGCTGTTCCAGCCGTGCGTCGAGGCGGCGGCCGAAGCCGCAGAACTGGTCGTAGTTGGAGTCGCCAAACGCCAGCACGCCGAAGTGGGTGTTCGTCAGATTCGGTGCGTTGTCGGCCTGCAGCGCGCTCCAGAATACCTCGCCATTGTCGGGCGGATCGCCGTCGCCGAAGGTGCTGGTCAGCAGCAGCACATTGCCGCAGTGCGCCAGATCGGCGACGTTGAAGCTGTCCATGCTGATCAGCGCGACATCGAAGCCGTCGTGTTGCAGTTGCGCGGCGCAGCTTTCGGCGAACGCTTCGATGTTGCCGGTTTGCGAGGCCCACAACAGCGTCACTTTGGTTTTGGCGACGACCGGCGCGGCTTCCGCTGGCGGCAGTGCCGCGACATGCGAACCGCTGCGCGAGAACAGGCCGGCGAGCAGGCCGTCGATCATGATGCGGCGCGATTGGTGCAGCGGCGCGCTGACCGGCAAGGTCGGCACGCCACCGGCGCGGCGTCCTGCATCACTGCCAAGGCCGAGCAGGAAACCCTGCAGGTAGAGTTTTTCGTCGGCATCCAGCGCCGGTGCCGGCGCGGCATCGAGGCCCAGCAGCTGGGCCAGTGCGGTGATTTGCATCATGTCGATTTCCGGAGCGGATGAGAGAGCGGCCGTTGTCTGCAGTTGCGGTTGAGTAACGGCGGCCTGTGCATGAATGGCTATTGCGGTTGAGGCAGAAAAAGACGATGCGCCGGCAGTGGCATCGACGAGGACGGCGTTGCCCTCGTCCGGCATCGCAAGTGCCGTGGGCTCGTCTTCAATGCGGACGAGCGATACGGCGCAGAACTTGAATTCGGGCTGTTGCGAAATCGGGTCGATGGCGTCGCTGGTGACGGCGTTGATCGCCAGGTTTTCACCGAACACATCGTTCCAGTGAAACGGCGCGAAGCAGTTGCCGGCGCGCACGCGGTCGGTGACGACGGCGGGCAATATCGCGCGTCCACGCCGCGAGCGAATTTCGACGCGATGCTTGTCCTTGATGCCGAGCGCCGCCGCATCCTCGGGATGAATCTCGACGAACGGACCGGGGTTCAGTTTGTTCAGCGTCGGAATCTTTCCGGTCTTGGTCATCGTGTGCCACTGGTGCTGCAGGCGGCCGGTGTTCAGCACGATCGGGAAATCGGGGTCCGGCATTTCGGCGGGGTCGATATGCGGGCGCGGGAAGAAGACCGCTCTGCCGTTTGCTGTGGCAAAGGTGATGGGCGGCTGCGAACCGTCGTCGAGTTTGCGCAGCTTCTGGCTGACGCCGTCGTTCAGATAGCGGATCGGATGGCGATCATTGGCATCAAATGGCGGGCAGGGCCACTGCAGCGAGGTTTCGCGCAGCCGCTGGTGGCTGGCGCCGCGAATGTCATAGCCGGTTTTCGGATTCCAGAACTGTTTGATCTCTTCGAAGACATCGGCTGCCGATGCGTAATTGAACGCGTCGGCATAACCCATCGCGCAGGCGACGCGCGCAATGATCTGCCAGTCGGGCAGCGTGTCGCCGGCCGGCTGCACCGCCTGCTGCATCAGCGTCAGGTTGCGTTCGGAGTTGATCATCACCCCTTCGGCTTCGGCCCACAGCGCGCCGGGCAGCAGGATGTCGGCGTAGCGATTGGTCTCGGTGTCGAGGAAAGCATCCTGCGTGATCACCAGCTCGCACGCCTGCAAGCCTTCGATCACCTTGTTGCGATTGGCGACGGTGGCGACCGGGTTGGTGCAGATGATCCAGCAGGCTTTGACTTTCTTTTCTTTCATCGCGTCGAACAGCGCAATGGTGCCGCCGCCCAAACGTGTGTGCAGCGTGTCGCGCGGCACGCCCCAGATATGTTCGACGAAGTGACGTTCTTCCTCGACCAGCACCGAGCGCTGTCCCGGCAGTCCCGGCCCCATGTAACCCATCTCGCGGCCGCCCATCGCGTTGGGCTGGCCGGTCAGCGAGAACGGACCGCTGCCGGGGCGACAGATGGCGCCGGTGGCGAGATGCAGGTTGCAGATGGCGTTGGTGTTCCAGGTGCCGTGCGAGCTCTGGTTCAGCCCCATCGTCCAGCAGCTCATCCACTCCGGCGCGTTGCCGATCATGGCGGCGGCCTGGCGAATATCGTCGGCGCGCAGGCCGGTGATGTCCGCCACTTTTTCTGGCGTGTAATCCGCCAGAAATTCCGGCATCGACTCCCAGCCTTCGGTGAACTGCGCGATGAAGTCGGCGTCGGTGTGGCCGTTCTGATGCAGCAGGTAGAGCAGGCCGTTCATCAGCGCGAGGTCGGTGCCCGGTTTGATCTGCAGAAACAGTGACGCCTTGTCGGCGGTGGTGTTGCGGCGCGGGTCGACGACGATCAGCTTCGCACCGGCTTTGACCCGATCCATCATGCGCAGGAACAGGATCGGGTGGCAGTCGGCCATGTTGGCACCGCTGACGAAGAACAGATCGGCCTTGTCGAAATCCTGATAGGAGCCGGGCGGGCCGTCGGAGCCGAGTGACAATTTATAGCCGCTGCCGGCGCTGGCCATGCACAGGCGCGAATTCGATTCGATCTGGTTGCTGCCGATGTAGCCCTTGATCAGTTTGTTGCAGAGGTACTGCGCCTCCAGCGACATCTGCCCCGACACATAGAACGCGAAGGCGTCGGGCCCGTACTCATCGATGATGGCGCGCAGCCGCTGCGCGGTCTGGTGAATGGCGATATCGATGTCGACGCGCACCGGGTCTTGTTGGCGTTCGGCGCGAAGATAGGCGTGTTCGAGTCGGCCCGATTCGACCAGCGCCTGCGCGCAGGTGTTGCCCTTGGTGCAGAGGCGGCCGAAGTTGGTCGGGTGCTGCTTGTCGCCGGTCACCTTGATGACGCGGTTGTCCCGGACATCCATCAGGATGCCGCAGCCGACACCGCAGTAGGGGCAGACGGAGGCAATCGTTTTGTCGCTCATATCCAACGCTTTTCACAGGCCATAAAAAAACGCCCACCTGCGAACCGGCACAGGGCGGTTCTCAGTCGTGGGCGTCGTTGCCGGCGCGGCCTCCCGCCATTGGGTGGCCTGCGCGGTGATGGGAAGTCGGCGAGAGTGATCGCTGTATCCCGATCGATATATCGTGTAAAGCAAGCACCGGGCCAGAAGCCGATGCCAGGGTTGTCAATGAGTTGGCGATATTCGTGGGCGCGGGCGGGTTCCAGCTTGGTGCGTCGGTCGAATCGCGCCCCAATCTGGGTCGGTCAGTGCCGATGCGTTTGCTCCAGCGACAGATGTACGGGCGGTGCCGCCGTGGCAGTGGTGATTTTCTCTACAGGGGGTTGGCGATCACGTAGGGTTCGCGCCGGCGCACGTTGGGGTCGATCAGCAGCTCGCGGCCCAGCGCGGGAAACGCGCGCTGCGCGCAGTCGTGGCGATCGCAGACCTTGCAGCCGGCGCCAATGGGCGTCGCGGCCTCCGGCTCCTTGAGGTTCAACCCCTTGGCGTAGACCAGCCGCTGCGCGTGGCGCAGGTCGCAGCCGAGCGCGATGGCGAACGTGGTTGGCGGTGTGCCATAGCCGCCGCGGCGGTGGCTGATCGAGCGTGCGATCCACAGGTAGGTGCGATCGTCCGGCATCCGTTCGAGCCGCGCCAGAATCCGGTCCGGCTGCGCGAACGCCTCGTAGACGCTCCACAGCGGGCAGGTGCCACCGGTGCGGGAGAAGTGGAAATCGGTGGCCGACTGTCGTTTGGAAATGTTGCCGGCGCGATCGATGCGAATGAAGAAGAACGGCACGCCGCGCGCATCCGGGCGCTGCAGTGTCGACAGGCGGTGGCAGATCGTCTCGAAGCTGACGCCGAACTGTTCGGCAAGCAGGTCGATGTCGTAGTGCAGTGCTTCGGCGCTCTGCAGAAAGCGCCGGTAGGGCAGCACCAGCGCGCCGGCGAAATAGCTGGCCAGTCCGATGTTCGTCAGGGCGCGCGCCGAATCGCTGCTGAAGGCCGTTGCGCCGGTCAGCGTCGCGATGATCTCTCCGGCTTCGAGGTGGGCGAGCTGCGTTGCCAGCTGGAAGGCCTGGCGCCCCGGTTCGATGCCGCCGGTCACAGTCAGGATGCGGGCATCGGGATCGAACTGGCGCAGCGCGCCGTCGCCGGCGTTGAAGGCGCGGAACTGCACGCGCACGTCATGGGCGGTGCGCAGGTGGTCGATCAGGCGCGGCACCAGCGCGGCGGCAACGACGCCGGCCTCCGGTGATTGCGCCCTGCGCTTTTTCCCCTCCGTTCCGGTCAGCCGGTCATGCAGCGCTTCGGCGTATTCGTCGAGTTCGCCGATGTAGTTGTGTCGCGCATAGAAGAAATCGCGCACCTCCTCGTGCGGCTGCTGCGGGCCGCCGGCAAAGCCGGCGGGCAGGCGGCCGTCGCCGGCCTGTGCGGCGAGGCTGGCGATGCGCTCCTCGGCGTCGCGGCAGCGCCGGTGCAGGTTGATCAGTGTCCGCGCCATCTCCGGCATCTGCTGCACGACGGCCTGCAGCTCCGCCATCGGCACCTTCGCCGTCATGTCGGCCAGTACGTCCTGCATCTGCGCCAGCAGGCGCGCCTCTTCGTCTTCCGAAAAGAATTGCGGGTCGATGCCGAGCCGCGACTGCAGCCGCAACAGCACGGGCAGCGTCAGCGGCCGGTCGTTGCCTTCGATCTGGTTCAGGTAGCTCGGTGAAATCTCCAGCAGCTGCGCCATCGCCGCCTGGGTCAGCTGGCGCTGTTCGCGCAGTGCGCGCAGACGCACGCCCATGAATACCTTTCTCATCGCCGGATGCCTTGCGTTCCGTTATTTGCAAAATTTGCAAAATGATCAGTTTCATTGGAAAAAATTGGCAAATTCAGGGTTTGAACCGCAGGCCCTGGTCGGCAAATATTGCAAATAACGGGGCGTCGTGCAAATGGGCGTCCACTGCGATGCGCAGCCTTCACCAGGTGGGATCACGGCGATGAACGAAGCGGCGACAATCACTCCGAAAGCGAAGAAATCGGTGGCGCTCTCCGGCGTACAGGCCGGCAACACGGCGCTGTGCACGGTCGGTCGCACCGGCAACGACCTGCACTACCGCGGCTACGACATTCTCGATCTGGCCGGCGCCTGCGAATTCGAGGAGGTCGCCCACCTGCTGATCCACGGACGGTTGCCGACCGCCGCCGAACTGCGCGCCTACAAGGCGAAGCTGAAGGCGCTGCGCGGACTGCCGGCCAGCGTCAAGGAGGCGCTGGAAAAAATTCCGGCCGCCGCGCATCCGATGGACGTGATGCGCACCGGCGTCTCGGCGCTCGGCTGCGTGCTGCCGGAGAAGGATGACCACAATCTGCCGGGCGCGCGCGACATCGCCGACCGGTTGCTGGCCTCGCTCGGCTCCATCCTGCTGTACTGGTACCACTGGTCGACGCAGGGCAGGCGCATCGACGTCGAAACCGACGACGAGTCGATCGGTGCGCACTTCCTGCACCTGCTGCATGGCGAGAAACCGTCGGCGCTGTGGGAGCGGGCGATGCACACCTCGCTGATCCTCTACGCCGAACACGAATTCAACGCTTCCACATTCACGGCGCGCGTCATCGCCGGCACCGGCAGCGATCTCTATTCGTCGATCTCCGGCGCCA
>CAYLRA010000041.1:0-26671 GCA_964386045.1 uncultured Verrucomicrobiaceae bacterium
GTGATCGAGAAGTTGCGCAACATCGCCATCATCGCCCACGTCGACCATGGCAAAACCACCCTGGTAGACAAGCTGCTGCGGCAGTCCGGCACACTTGACCGGCGCGATATGACGGCCGAGCGCGTCATGGATTCGAACGACCAGGAGAAGGAGCGCGGCATCACCATCCTGGCCAAGAACACCGCGATCAACTGGAACGGCTACCGCATCAACATCGTCGACACGCCCGGCCACGCCGACTTCGGCGGTGAGGTGGAGCGCGTGCTGTCGATGGTCGACTCGGTGCTGCTGCTGGTCGACGCCGTCGACGGCCCGATGCCGCAGACCCGCTTCGTCACGCAGAAGGCGTTCGAGCGCGGCCTCAACCCGATCGTCGTGGTCAACAAGGTCGACCGCGACGGCGCGCGCCCGGACTGGGTGGTCGACCAGGTGTTCGATCTGTTCGACCGCCTCGGTGCCACCAACGAGCAGCTCGACTTCCCGATCATTTTCGCCTCGGCACTGCTGGGCAAGGCCGGTGACGACTACGCCCACCTCGCCGAGGACCTGACGCCGCTCTACCAGGCCATCGTCGACAAGGTGCCGGCCCCGTCGGTCGACAGCGACGGCCCGTTCCAGATGCAGATCTCCGCGCTCGACTATTCGAGCTACGTCGGCGTCATCGGCGTCGGTCGCATCACCCGCGGCTCGGTCAAGCCGAACACCAACGTCACCGTGGTCGGCGCCGACGGCAAGACCCGCAACGGTCGCATCCTGCAGGTGATGGGCTACCTCGGCCTCGAACGCCAGGATGTCGAGAGCGCCGAAGCCGGCGACATCGTCTGCGTCACCGGTATCGACGCGCTGCAGATCTCCGACACGCTGTGCGATCCGGCCAAACCGGAAGCGCTGACGCCACTGACCGTCGACGAGCCGACCGTCAGCATGACCTTCCAGGTCAACGACTCGCCGTTCGCCGGCCTCGAAGGCAAGTTCGTCACCTCGCGCAATATCCGGGAGCGGCTCGATCGCGAGCTGATCCACAACGTGGCGCTGCGCGTCGAGCAGGGCGATACGCCGGACAAGTTCAAGGTCTCCGGTCGCGGCGAGCTGCACCTGTCGGTACTGATCGAATCGATGCGCCGCGAAGGCTTCGAGATGGGCGTGTCGCGTCCTGAAGTCGTGCAGAAGGAAGTGAACGGCGAAATCCACGAGCCCTACGAACAGGTCGTCATCGACATCGAAGAGCAGCACCAGGGCGCGGTGATGGAAGAGCTCGGCCGCCGCAAGGCCGACATGACCAACATGCTGGGCGATGGCAAGGGGCGCGTGCGTCTGGAGTTCGTCGTGCCGTCGCGCGGGCTGATCGGTTTCCGTGGCCAGTTCATGACGCTGACCTCCGGCTCCGGCATCATGACCAGCATCTTCGACCACTACGGCCCGGTAAAAACCGGCGATCTCGGCAGCCGCATCAACGGCGTGCTGGTGTCGATGGTGCAGGGCAAGGCGCTGGCCTACTCGCTGTACGCACTGCAGGATCGCGGCCGCATGTTCATCGATCCGAACGTCGAGGTTTATGAGGGCCAGATCATCGGCCTGCACTCGCGCGGCAACGACCTGGTGATCAACCCGACCAAAGGCAAGAAGCTGACCAACGTCCGTGCGTCGGGTTCCGACGAGAACATCCTGCTGACGCCGCCGATCCGCCACTCGCTGGAGCAGGCGCTGGAGTTCATCGAGGACGACGAGCTGGTCGAGGTGACGCCGAAGAGTATCCGTCTGCGCAAGAAGTTCCTGACCGAGAACGAGCGCAAGCGTTCGGGTAACGCCAAGACCTAGTCCTCCCCTGCGCAGTAGGGGAGGTGCCCCGAAGGGGCGGAGGGGTCGAGCCCTTCGCCACATTTCAAACCCGGACCCCTCCGCCTCGCGTTGCTCGGCACCTCCCCTATTTCATAGGGGAGGACCATGCGGCCATACTAGCCCCCGCCTGTCCGGAGCCGCCGATGCCAACCCTCTTCCCCGACATCAAGCCCTACGCCACCCACCGCCTGAAGGTGGAGGAGCCGCACGAGCTCTACATCGAGGAGTGCGGCATTCCGGATGGCATTCCGGTGCTGTTCGTGCACGGCGGTCCCGGTGCCG
This sequence comes from uncultured Verrucomicrobiaceae bacterium, assembly GCA_964386045.1. Classification (GTDB taxonomy): domain Bacteria; phylum Pseudomonadota; class Gammaproteobacteria; order Pseudomonadales; family CAMLJR01; genus CAMLJR01. The sequence goes on from CAYLRA010000041.1 coordinate 2,122, forward strand.
GCTGTACTCCCAAACATCGCTGTTTCTTCGACCCTACCGTCTACCGCATCGTGCTGTTCGATCAGCGCGGCTGCGGCCGTTCGACGCCGCACGCCGAACTGCGCGGCAACAACACGCAGGCGCTGGTCGACGACATCGAAACCATCCGCGAATTCCTCGGCATCGATCGCTGGCTGCTGTTCGGCGGTTCGTGGGGTTCGACGCTGAGCCTGGTCTACGCCGAAACCTATCCCGAGAAAGTGCTCGGCATGGTGTTGCGCGGCATCTTCCTCTGTCGCCCGCAGGACTTGCGCTGGTTCTATCAGGAGGGGGCGAGCCACGTTTTCCCCGACTACTGGCAGAGTTTCCTGGCGCCGGTGCCGCTGGCCGAACGCGGCGACATGATGCGCGCCTATCACAAGCTGCTGACCGGTGCGAACGAGCTGGCGCGGATGGGCGCAGCGAAGGCATGGAGCGGCTGGGAGGCGCAGTGTTCGACACTGAAGCCCGATCCGCATCTGGTCGAGCAGTTCACCGAACCGCGCATGGCGCTGGCGCTGGCGCGCATCGAAGCGCACTACTTCGTCAACGACACCTTCCTGCGCCCGAATCAAATCCTCGAAGACGCTCACCGCCTCGCCGGAATTCCCGGCATCATCGTGCACGGCCGATACGACATGGTCTGCCCATTCGACAATGCGCATGCGCTCAGCGAAGCGTGGCCCGATGCCGAGCTGCGCATCATTCGCGACGCCGGCCACTCGGCGATGGAGCCGTCGATCACCGATTCGCTGGTGCGCGCCACCGATCGTTTTGCGCGTGAACTGCGCACCGATGACTGATCCGGTGATCTCTCTACTCGATTCGTGAAGTGTTGTTGATGGAACTCTGTTTCGTGCTGGTACGGCCGGCGGTGCCGGAGAACGTTGGTGCCTGTGCCCGTGCATTGAAAACGATGGGGTTCGCGAATCTGCGCATCGTTGGCAGCGAAGCGCACCGCGACAAGCGCGCCGGCATCCTCGCCCATGGCGCCGGCGACATTCTCGACAGCGCCGTCACCTTCCCCGATCTGGATGCGGCGCTGGCCGACGTCGATTTCATCGTCGGCACCTCGGCGAAGGAGCGCCATGATCGCCGCTACAGTTTTTCTCCCGCGCAGTTACGCACTGATCTACAGGCCAAACGCGGCAGCGTATCGCGCACGGCGATTGTGTTTGGTTGCGAAGAGTCGGGTCTCAGCAACGCCGAGCTGGCGCGCTGCGATGCGCTGTCGTCCATTCCGATCGCCAACCCCTATCCGTCGCTCAATCTCGGGCAGGCGGTGATGCTGTATGCGTATGAGCTGACGGCGCTGGCCGCGCTGCCGCCGGTCGAGGCCGATGGCGAGGAGTGGCGCGCATTGAAGCAACGGCTGCTGGCGCTGCTGCCGCGACTCGATGTGCCGGCTGACGGTGTATTGCAGCAGTGGGTGGAAGAACGTTGTGCGTGGGCTGGGCGTGACGATGTGCGGTTGCTGCACATGCTTTGCAAACATCTGGAGCAGAAGTTGTAGGGGCGGACCCCTCCGCCTCGCGTTGCTCGGCACCTCCCCTATTTCATAGGGGAGGACTTGCGGCGTGCCAGTCCTCCCCTGCGCAGTAGGGGGGTGCCCCGAAGGGGTCTGTGCGGTCAAAACGTCGACCCCAAACGTGGTCCTCCCCTGCGCAGTAGGGGAGGTGCCCCGCAGGGACGGAGGGGTCAGGTTTTTTCGTGCAGACGAGCAAATATCTCCGCCAACCTCACTCTCACCCCATCAATCTGCCGCATCACCTCATCATTGCCGAAACGAATGACGGTCAATCCGAGACTCTCGAAATAGCGTGTCCGCTCCTGATCGTACTGCTGCGCTCGCCCATCGAAATGGCTGTCGCCGTCGATTTCGATGACCAGTTTCAAGCGGGAGCAGTAGAAATCCGCGATGTAGCTGCCGATCGGACGCTGGCGGCGAAAGCGGAAGGGGCCGGCGCGCAAGCACTCGCACCAGAATCGCAACTCGGGTGCGGTCATTGCCCTGCGCATGGCGCGGGCGCGATGAATGAGAAAGGGGTTGTAGGGCTTCATCGGCATCGTCCTTGATGTGGTTGTTGGAGCGGTGTAGCCGGAAGGGCGGACCCCTCCGCCTCGTTTCACTCGGCACCTCCCCTACTTCGCAGGGGAGGACCAGTCTCCCCCTGCGAAGTAGGGGGAGTGCCCCGAAGGGGCGAGGGGGTCAGCTCTTCAATCCGCGTAACGATCCGAAATTCCCAGCAGATAAAGAATGCCATCCAGCCCAAGCGTCGAGATCGACTGCTTGGCCGACTGCTTGACGATCGGCTTGGCGCGAAACGCGATGCCGAGGCCGGCGATGCCGAGCATCGGCAGGTCGTTGGCGCCGTCGCCGACGGCGATCACCTGATCCAGCGAGATGCTCTCCTTCGCCGCCAGTTCGCGCAGCAGCAGTGCCTTGCGGTTGCCGTCGACGACATCGCCGACGACATTGCCGGTCACCACGCCGTTGTCGATCTCCAGCTCGTTGGCGTAGACGTAATCGATGCCGAGCCGCTGTTGCAGATGATGGCCAAAGTAGTTGAAGCCGCCGGAGAGAATCGCGGTCTTGTAGCCGAGTCGCTTCAGCGTGCCGATCAGTCGCTCGGCGCCCTCATTGAGTCGCAGCGCGTGGGCGATGCTCTCCAGCACACCGGCATCCAGTCCTTTCAGCAGTGAGACGCGCGCCTTGAAACTCGCCGTGAAATCGAGCTCGCCGCGCATCGCGCGTTCGGTGATCTCGGCTACCTGCGCGCCGACGCCGGCTGCTTTCGCCAATTCGTCGATCACCTCGGCGTCGATCAGCGTCGAGTCCATGTCGAAGCAGACCAGCCGCCGCGTGCGGCGGAACATGTTGTCTTCCTGGTAGGCGACGTCGATGTCGAGTTCGCTGGCGAGCTGCATGCAGCGCGCGCGGAACTCGCCATCGTTGAGCGGGCCGCGCGCCGAGATCTCGACGCAGGCCTTGTCGCTGGGCTGTTCGTCGCCGAGCGCGACGCGGCCGGAGAGGCGGTCGATGCGATCGATGTTGAGGCCGAACTCGGCAATGATCGCCGACACCCGGGCCAGGTGTTCGGCGCTGATGCGCCGCGCCAGCACGGTGATGATGTGGCGCGCCTTGCCCTGGCCGGCGGCCCACTGCTCGTAGCTGTCGGCGCTGATCGGCGTGAAGCGCAGCTGCAGCCCGATCTCGTGGCAGCGGAACAGGATCTCCTTCAGCAGCGGTCCCGAATCCTGCCCGGCCGGCACTTCGACCAGCATGCCCAGTGACAGCGTGTCGTGGATGACGGCCTGGCCGACATCGAGCACGTTGACGTCGAACTGCGCCAGGATCGCGGCCAGCGACGAGGTGACGCCGGGGCGGTCGGCGCCGGCCACGTTGATCAGGATGATTTCGCGCACGCACGATCCTCGGAGGGGCGGAAGAGGGCGGGCTATTGTAGCGGTGGCGGTGGCGGGGCGACAGGCGGTGTGCCGGTGGCGACGGCTGCACGCGGAGGCATTGATATACTCCCGCGCTTCGAGCCGGGCCAATCTGACGGGTGCAACACCAATAATGAAATCGTTGTGGTATCGACTGCCGCTGGCGCTGAAGTGTGCCGCGCCCATTTTCCTGCTGGTACTGACGGTGGGGCTGCTGCTGGTGGCGGCACAGGAGTGGGGGCAGCGGCGCTGGCTGCAGCACCATCTGCAGCAGTTCGGCGAGGCGCTGGCCAGCCAGCTCGCGCAGAGTGCGGCGCAGCCGCTGGTGCAGAACGATCCGGTGACGTTGCAGGCGGTGCTGGCCGGCGTCGTCGTCGAGAAGGTGGTGCAGCGCGCCGAGGTCTACGGTTCGCGCCAGCAGCTGGTGGCCGCCGCCGGCGAGGGATCGGTGTTGAACAGCGGCCGCGAATTCAGCGTGCCGATCCGTTTCGAATCGAGCGATGTCGGCCGTGCCGTGTTGACGTTGCGGCCGACGGTGGTGCGCGGCGTGCTGGAACTGCGCGACCGCATCGGCCTGGCACTGTTGCTGGCGCTCGCCGCAGCCGCGCTGGCGATGCGGGCTGGCGCGCGTCTCGACCGTTTTCTGTCGCGCCTGACACGCAAGCTCAGCGGCGATCCGATCAAACTTCAATATCGCGGCGACGACGCTTTTGGCCGGCTGCTGCAGGCGCCATTGCCACCGCTGCTGGAGCCGGAACCGGCGTCGCCGCCGGCCGCCGGCGCGCTGCTGCTGCAGCTTTACGTGCCGGACGAGTCACCGGCGGCGGGCGCACAGGCGATGGCGCAGGTAGAGACCGTCTGCAAACTCTACGGCGGCAGTGCCGCGGTGACCCGCGCCGGCGGCATCACCGCCCGTTTCCCGGCCGAGGATGAGGTGGAGGCGCCGTTTCGTGCGCTGTGCGGCGCCGAGTTGCTGCATCGTCTGGGCGCCGGTCGCGGTTACCGCATCACGCTGGCGCCACTGCCGATCGAGCAGGCCGGCGACCCGTGGCTGGAACAGATCCTGGTGCGTGAACTGAATCGCGCCTGTATCGAGCTGGCGCCAGCCGAAGCGGTGCTGGTCGATGCCCGGCTGCAGCAGCGCGAGGTGGTGCAGGAGCGCTGCCAGCTGCTGCCGCGCGGTGAGTTTTTTCAGGTGACTGCGCTGCAGCCGCCGTACGATACGCTGCTGGAGCGCCAGTACCAGACACTGCTCCAGCAGGTGGCCATGGCGGAATGACAAGAGAGCGAGGAGCGAGACGATGCAGGGCTTGGGTAGCAGCGACGAGAAGTGTCCCTTCTCATTCAATTTCGACCCGGCCACCTTCAAGGTTGGCGACATGGTCAGTTATCGCGTCACGGAACGGTTCGGCGACATGCCGTTTGTCGGCACGCTGCTGGAAGTCCACGACGACTACGTGGTGATTTCGCCCAACGACCTCACCGACCCCGACCGCCGCATGCGCGGCACCCGCGAAAGTCGCCCGGAAGTGAGTGCCGAACAGGCGCTCGGGTGACAGATTCCCCTCTCCCTAACCCTCTCCCTAAAAGGGAGAGGGTACGTGGGTGGTGGTGCCGTCCCGTCCCATCCACTGCCGCGACAACTCCGCTGCCGGCACTGGCCGGCTGAACAGATACCCCTGCGCACAGTCGCAGCCGAGCTTTCGCAGCAGGTCGGCCTCGGCCTGCTGCTCGACCCCCTCCGCCGTCACCCGCAACCCCAGTCCACGCGCCAGCACGATGGTCGATTCGACGATGGTGCGGCTCTGCGCATGGTCGAGCATGTCGCGCACGAAGGAGCGATCGATCTTCAGCGTGTGGATCGGGAAGCGGGCGAGATAGGCGAGCGAGGAGTAGCCGGTGCCGAAGTCGTCGAGGGCCAGCGTGAAGCCGGCGTCGGTGAGGCGCTGCATGACGGCCTCGGCCGAGGCGGGGTCCTTGATCAGGATGGTCTCGGTGATCTCCAGCTGGATGCGGTCCGGCGCTACCTGATGCAGGGCGGCGGCGTCGAGCAGGTAGGCGGGCAGCTCGGGGTCGAGCAGGTTGCGCGCCGACAGGTTGATGGCAACACGCGCATCGATGCCGGCCTGCAGCCAGCGGGCGGCGTCGTTCATGGCGATGTCGATGACGCGGCGGGTGATGGCGCGAATCAGGTCGGTGGCCTCGATCAGCGGCATGAACTCGGCGGCGCCGATCAGGCCGAGGCTGGGATGGCGCCAGCGGATCAGCCCCTCGCAGCCCTCGATCTCGCCGGTCGAGAGGTTGATGAAGGGCTGGTAGAAGAGCTCGAACTGATCCTTCTCCAGCCCGTCGTTGACCGCCGACAGCAGGGTCAGGTGTTCGAGTTTGTGGGCATCGATGCTGCGCTCGTAGAGGGTGACACCGGCGCCGTTCTGCTTGGCGTGGTACATGGCGACGTCGGCACAGCGCAGCAGTTCGTGGCTGTCGCGGCCATGGTCGGAGCCGATGGCAACACCGATCGAGGCCGGTGTGCGCAGGCTCAATTCGCCGATCTGCATTGGCTCGGCGATGACGTCAGCCAGCTCGCGCGCCAGTGGCAGCGGCGCGTAGCACTCGTCGAGCTGATGGAGGATGACGAACTCGTCGCCGCCGAGCCTGAACAGTCGCGCCGGGCGGTCGGCGAGATAGTGCTGCAGCCGTTTGGCCAGCGCCTGCAGCAGCTGGTCGCCGACGGCGTGGCCGAGGGCGTCGTTGACCTGCTTGAAGTGGTCGAGGTCGAACAGCAGCACGGCGCCGCGCTGATCGGGATGTTGCAGCATCGCCTCGCGTATGTGTTGGTGCAGCGCCGAGCGGTTGCCGAGGCCGGTCAGTGCGTCGTGGTCGGCGCGGTGGGCCAGCTCGCGCAGGTTGCGCGTGTTGGCAAGGCTGAGGCCGATCACCTGGCCGAGGCTCTCCAGCGTCAACTGCTCTGATTCGCTCAGTTCGCGGTGGCGCCGGTCGCGCAGCACGACGACGCCGAGCACGCCGCCGCCGTGGCTCACCGGGATCACCACCTGGCAGAGAGGGTCCGCGAGGGTGGGGTGGTTGCGGTAGGTCTCGGTCACGCGCCGGTCGTGGGTCAGGTTGGCGGAGAACTGGATGCGCTGGCTGCTCAGTGCCTGGCCGATCATGCCGCCGCTGGCGATGGTGATGGGTTGCCCCGGCGTGGCGAGCGTCGGCTCCACGCCCAGGGTGGCGGTCTGGATGAAGGTCATCGGCGGGGTGGTGAGGCTCATGAAAGTGCCCTGTTCCCAGTGCAGGCGCTGGGTCATCACCGCCAGCACCCGTCGCGCCAGATCGTGCTCGTCGTTGACGCCGCGCAGTTGGGCGGTCAGCTCCTGCGCCAGTTCGAGGATGCGGTACTGCTGGTGCAGCCGGTCGAGCGAGCGCTGGTAGGCGGCGATCAGCAGCGCCAGCATGGTGCCGATGGCGAGCAGCACGGTCAGGCTCGGCACCTGCGGCGATGGTGGAAGGTTCATCCACAGTGGTGCCGTCAGGGCCATTACACCGCGCAGCGCGAGAAAGCTCGCCGCGACCCGCTCGAAACGCCCCAGCGACCAGAGCATCGCGGCCGATGCCAGCAGCGCCACCACGATGGTCAAGGCCACCGCTGCACGCATGGTCGTGGCGCCGAACAGCAGTGACAGCACGAAGAACAGCAGCGTCGCCACCAGGATCGCCGCGCCGACCTGCGCCGGGCGCAGCCGCGCGGATCGGTAGCTGATCACGCCGGCGATCAGGCAGACCGACTGTGTCGACATGGTGACGTTGAGCAGCAACACGGCGAGGCTGCTGGGCTGCGGGGTGCTGCCGATATAAGGAATCAGCAGTGCCACCGGCAGCAGCATGCTGTGCGCGATGGCCCACCACAGCATGTACTGGCGCTGGCGGTCGCCCAGCCACATCACCACCAGCGCCAGCGCCGACAGCAGTTCGGCGACGAGGAGCGCAATATCCGGCGCAGACAGCGGCATGCCCGGTCAGTCCCTTTCGCTGTTATTTGAGCTGCCAGTGTAGAAGCTGGCCGGGCGCTCTGCCGGTGGCGGCGGCCGTTTCGAGCGCGCGGAAGCGGTCTATGACTGTCCGGCGGCTTTCGTCCACAGCGCCATCAGTTGCGGGCGGGGCACCGGCCGGCTGAACAGGTAACCCTGCGCATAGTCGCAGCCGAGTGCTCGCAGCAGGTCGGCCTCGGCCTGCTGTTCGACGCCCTCCGCCGTCACCCTTAATCCCAGTCCGCGCGCCAGCACGATGGTCGATTCGACGATGGTGCGGCTCTGCGCATGGTCGAGCATCTGGCGCACGAAGGAGCGATCGATCTTCAGCGTGTGAATGGGGAAGCGGGCGAGATAGGCGAGCGAGGAGTAACCGGTGCCGAAGTCGTCGAGGGCCAGCGTGAAGCCGGCATCGGCGAGGCGCTGCATCACCGCCTCGGCCGAGGCGGGGTCCTTGATCAGCAGGGTCTCGGTGATCTCCAGCTCGATGCGGCCCGGCGCCACCTGGTGCAGAGCGGCGGCGTCGAGCAGATAGGCGGGCAGCTCGGGGTCGAGGATGTTGCGCGCCGACAGGTTGATGGCGATGCGGCCATCGATGCCGGCCTGTTGCCAGCTGGCGGCGTCGCGCATGGCGATGTCGATGACGCGGCGGGTGATGGCGCGGATCAGGTCGGTGGCCTCGATCAGTGGCATGAACTCGGCGGCGCCGATCAGTCCGAGGGTCGGGTGGCGCCAGCGGATCAGCCCCTCGCAACCCTCGATCTCGCCGGAAGCGAGGTTGATGAAGGGCTGGTAGAACAGCTCGAACTCGCCGTTTTCGAGGCCGGTATCGACGGCGGAGAGCAGGGTCAGGTGTTCGAGCTTGTGCGCGTCGATGCTGCGCTCGTAGAGGGTGACACCGGCGCCGTGCTGCTTGGCGTGGTACATGGCGACGTCGGCGCAGCGCAGCAGTTCGTGGCTGTCGCGGCCATGGTCGGGGGCGATGGCGACGCCGATCGAGGCGGGGGTGCGCAGGCTGAGGCCGCCGATCTGCAGCGGCTGGGCGATGAGGTCGGCGATCTCCCGGGCCAGCGCCAGTGCCTCCTCGGTCTTGGCGGGCACCGTGTGCGCTGCGAGCCGATGAAGGATGACGAACTCGTCGCCGCCGAGGCGGAACAGCCGGGCGGTGCGACCGGCGAGGTATTGCCGCAGGCGCTGCGCCAGTGCCTGCAGCAGCTGGTCGCCGACGGCGTGGCCGAGGGCGTCGTTGACCTGCTTGAAGTGATCGAGATCGAACAGCAGCACCGCGCCGTGGCGGTTGTCGGGTGCCAGCGAGTAGTCGCTCAGCGACCGGTGCAGGGCGGCGCGGTTGCCGAGGCCGGTCAGCGCATCGTGGTCGGCGCGGTGGGCCAGTTCGCGCAGGTTGCGGGCGTTGGCGAGGCAGAGACCAATCACCTGGCCGAGGCTCTCCAGGGTCAGCACTTCGGTCTCCAGCAGCGCGCGCCGCTGCCGGTCGCGCAGCACGATCAGGCTCAGCACCTCGCCGTCGTGCATGACCGGAATGACCGCCTGGCTCAGTGTCTCCTGCACCTGCGGGTAGTCGCGGAAGCTGTGGTGGACACGGGCGTCGACCGGCAGTTCGCACGAGTGGCAGACCCGCTTCGTCCGCAGCGCGGTGCTGATCAGCCCGCTCTCCGGCGTCTCGATGAAGGTCCGGTTGGCCAGTGCCGGTATCGGCTTCAGTGTGGCGATGGGTGTAAAGGCCTGCGGCGTCGGGGTCAGGCCGAGAAAGAGCCCTTGCTCCCACCCCAGCTGCTGTCCGAACACCGCGAGTACACGCTGTGCCAGGTCGCGTTCGTCGGTGACTCCCTGCAGGCGCGCAGTCAGCTCCTGCGACAGCTCCAGCGCGCGGTACTGGTCGCGCAGCCGCTCCAGCGAGAGCTGGTAGGCGGCGACCAGCAGCGCCAGCGCGGTGCCGGTGGCGGTCAGTGCGTTGAAGCTGGTGAAGTGGTTGAACCAGGTCGAGTCGTGCCGCCCGAGCGCCAGCAGCACCAGCAGCGTGACCTGCAGGGCGCCGCGCAAACCGAGGCAGAGGGCGGCGAAACGCTCGATGCGCCCACTCGACCACATCAGCATCGCCGAGGCCAGCAGCGCCGCCGCCATTGCGGCGGTGGCCGCGTAGCGACCCCAGATACTGCCGAGGTATAGCGTCGGCACGGCCATCAGCAGGGCCAGCAGGACAATGGCGGCCACGGCGTGGCGCGGCTGCGGCTGCCAGTGGCTGCTGCGGAAACTGATGACGCCGGCCACCAGGCAGATTGCCTGTGCCGCCAGCGCCAGATAGAGCAGCAGCGTGGCGGGATTGAACAGCTGTGGCTGGTCGCGCGTCATGCTGGTCAGCAGCGCCGGCACCGGCAGCATCAGGTGAGCAAGCGCCCACCACAGGGTGTAGGCGCGCGTGCGGTCACCGAACCAGAGCGCCAGCAGTGCCAGCGCGGCGAGCAGCTCGACAGCGAGCAGAGAGAGTTCCGGTGCACCCAGCCCCATGAGTGATGGCCGCCTTTTGTGCTTGTTATCGTTGTTGTCGGTATCTCAGTGTAGAGCGTGTGGTGGCACTGCACCGGCGGGTGCAACCAGAGGGATGCCGGGTGCCAGACTACACCACCCGCAACCGGGCGCGTTGCCGGCACCGCACCGGCAACTCTGCCGCCGGCACTGGCCGGCTGAACAGATAACCCTGCGCACAGTCGCAGCCGAGTTTGTGCAGCAGGTCGGCCTCGGCCTGCTGCTCGACCCCCTCCGCCGTCACCCGCAATCCCAGTCCACGCGCCAGCGCAATGGTCGATTCGACGATGGTGCGGCTCTGTGCATGGTCGAGCATGTCGCGCACGAAGGAGCGGTCGATCTTCAGCGTGTGGATCGGGAAGCGGGCGAGATAGGCGAGCGACGAGTAACCGGTGCCGAAGTCGTCGAGGGCCAGCGTGAAACCGGCGTCGGCGAGGCGTTGCATCACCGCCTCGGCCGAGGCGGGGTCCTTGATCAGGACGGTCTCGGTGATCTCCAGCTGGATGCGACTCGGCGCCACCTGGTGCCGGGCGGCGGCGTCGAGCAGGTAGGCGGGCAGCTCGGGGTCGAGAATGTTGCGCGCCGACAGGTTGATGGCGATGCGACGGTCGATGCCGGCCTGCTGCCAGCAGGCGGCGTCGCGCATGGCGATGTCGATGACGCGGCGGGTGATGGCGCGGATCAGGTCGGTGGCCTCGATCAGCGGCATGAACTCGGCGGCGCCGATCAGGCCGAGGGTCGGGTGGCGCCAGCGGATCAGCCCTTCGCAGCCCTCGATCTCGCCGGAAGCGAGGTTGACGAAGGGCTGGTAGAACAGCTCGAACTCGCCATTTTCCAGACCGGTATCGACGGCGGAGAGCAGGGTCAGGTGTTCGAGTTTGTGCGCATCGATGCTGCGCTCGTAGAGGGTGACGCCGGCGCCGTTCTGCTTGGCGTGGTACATGGCGACGTCGGCGCAGCGCAGCAACTCGTGCGCATCGCCGTGGTCGGGGGCGATGGCGACGCCGATCGAGGCGGGGGTGCGCAGGCTGAGGCCGTCGATCTGCAGCGGTTGGGCGATGAGATCGGCGAACTCGCGGGCCAGCGCCATGGCCATGTCGGCGCGTGCAGCGGTGGTGGCGGCATCGAGCCGCTGGATGATGACAAACTCGTCGCCGCCAAGCCGGAACAGTTGGGCGGGGCGACCGGCGAGGTGCTGTCGCAAACGCTCGGCGAGGGCCTGCAGCAGCATGTCACCAACGGCGTGGCCGAGGGCATCGTTGACCTGCTTGAAGTGGTCGAGGTCGAACAGCAACACGGCGCCGCCGCGGTGGTGCGGCGCCTGGTCATAACCCCGCAGCGCCTGATGCAGGGCGGTGCGATTGCCGAGACCGGTCAGCGCATCGTGGTCGGCGCGGTGGGCCAGCTCACGCAGGTTGCGGGCATTGGCGAGGCTGAGGCCGATCACCTGGCCGAGGCTCTCCAGTGTCTGCAACTCGGTGGCGTTCAGCTTGCGCTGCCGGGTGTCGCGCAGCATCACCACGGCGAGGATCTGGCCATCATGCGTGATGGGAATCGCTACCAGGCTGGGCATCCAGGAGGCCATGCGCTGGTCGCGATAGCGCCGCGGCACGCGCTGGTCGACGACCAGTTGCGACGTATGCCGGATGTGCCGAGTTCTGATCGCATCGGCAACGATGCCGGTGTCGGGAACGAAGATCTCCTGGCCCGACATCAGCGTTTCGGCATCCGGGCTCAGCGCGGCCAGTGCCAGGTAGTACTCGCTGCGCGGCGTCTCGACCAGGAAGGCGCCGATGTTCCAGTCGAGTCGCTGCGACATGACGGTCAACACCCGCTCCGCCAGTTCGCGCTCATCGCTGACCCCCTGCAACTGCGCCGTCAGCTCCTGCGTCAGTTCGAGGGCCTGGTACTGGGTGCGCAGGCGTTCGAGCGAGCGCAGGTAGGCGGCCACCAGCAGCGCCAGCGCGATGCCGATCGCGGTCAGGCCGTTGAAACTGGTGAAGTGGTCGAACCAGGGCGAGTCGACCCGGCCCGTCGCCAGCAGCACCAGCAGGCCCGCCTCGAACGACGCGCGCAGGGCCAGGAAGCCGGCGGCGATGCGCTCGAAACGCCCCTCCGACCAGAGCAGCAGCGCCGAGACGCACAACGCGATCGTCATCGTCAGCGGCGCGACGAAGCGAATCCAGTCGCGGCCGATCAGCAGTGTCGGCAGGTAGCTCAGCAAGCCGCAGGTGATGATGGCGACGAGGACGTAACGGGTGTGCAGCCGGCCGGTGCGGTAACTGATGACGCCGGCCAGCAGGCAGACCGGGCGCGCGGCGATGATGAAGGAGGTGAGCGCGAAGATCGGGTCGAGCGGCACCGTGCGCGACGCCGCCACCAGCATCGACGGCAGTGCCATCAGGGCGAAGGCGAGCGACCACCACAACGTATAAGGGAGCTTGCGGTCGCCCAGCCACAGCAGGAACAGGGCCAGCGCCGTCAGCAGCTCCAGAATGAAGAGCGACATCTCCGGAGTCAGGAACGTCATCCCCGGTACACCTTTTATCGGTCTTATAGGGTGTTCAGTGTAGAAGCTGGAAACGGCTGCCGACGGGCCGCCCTTAGAAATTATTGGTATGGGAGCGGCTCGCTTTCGCTGCCGGGGTTCTAACCACGGCAGCGGGCGTCAGGCGCGTCAATCAGTCAGTCGCTGACGATGCCGATGGCGTCGACCTTCTGGAAGCCGCGCGGCAGCTTGTTGCCACGCCGCCCGCGCTCGCCACGGTAGTGCTCCAGCTCGGCGAAGGCGAGGTTCAGGTAACGTTTGCCGGAGAAGACACGCAGCGTCTGTTTCGCCGCCATCACCGCGACACCGACCATGTACTCCTCGCGCGCGGCGACCCTGGCGCCGGTGATGCCGATGATCTTGTTGCCCTTGCCGCGCGCCATCTGCGGCAGCTCGGCGAGCGGGAACACCAGCAGGCGGCCATCGTTGCTGGCGGCGACGACGAAGGCCTCACCCTCCGGCACCGGTGTCGGCGCGCAAACGCGCGATCCCTGCGGCAATGTCAGCACCGCCTTGCCGCCCTTGTTGCGCGCTTCGAGGTCGCCGAGCGTGGCGACGAAACCGTAACCGGCGTCCGACGCCAGCAGGATCTTCTGCGACTCCGCCCCCATCAGCAGCCCCTCGAAGGTCGCGCCCGACGGCGGGCTGATGCGCCCGGTCAGCGGCTCGCCCTGGCCGCGCGCCGACGGCAGCGAGTGCGCCGCCACGGTGTAGCTGCGGCCGGTGCTGTCGAGCACGACAACCGACTGGTTCGATTTGCCGCGCGCGGCGAACTTGAAGGCATCGCCGGATTTGTAGCTGAGCGAAGTCGGGTCGATATCGTGGCCTTTCGCCGCGCGAATCCAGCCCGACTCCGACAGCACCACGGTGACCGGATCGGCGCTGAGCAGATCTTCCTCGCTGAATGCCTTCGCCTCGCCGCGCTGTACCAGCGGTGAGCGGCGCGCGTCGCCGAACTCATCGGCGATCTGCTGCAACTCGTCGCGCAGCAGTTTCTTCAGCTTCTTGTTGTCGCCGAGGATCGACTGCAGCGAATCACGTTCGGTGGCCAGCTCGTCCTGCTCGCCGCGAATCTTCATCTCTTCGAGCTTGGCGAGGTGGCGCAGTTTCAGTTCGAGGATCGCCTCGGCCTGAATGTCGGTCAGTCCGAACCGTTCGATCAGTTTCTGCTTCGGCTCCTCCTCGTAACGGATGATCGCGATCACCTCGTCGATATTGAGGAAGGCGACCAGATAACCGTCGAGGATATGCAGCCGCGCCAGCACCTTGTCGAGACGGAACTGCAGCCGCTTGCGCGTGGTTTCGGTGCGGAACTGCAGCCACTCGGTGAGGATCTGCGGCAGCGACTTCACCTGTGGCCGGCCGTCGAGGCCGATCACGTTCAGGTTGATGCGGTAGCTGCGCTCCAGCTCGGTGGTGGCGAACAGGTGCTGCATGACGCCGTCGAGATCGACGCGGTTGCTGCGCGGAATGATGACGAGACGGGTCGGGTTTTCGTGGTCGGACTCGTCGCGCAGGTCCTGGATCATCGGCAGCTTCTTCTGCTGCATCTGCTGCGCGATCTGCTCCAGCACCTTCGAGCCGGAGACCTGGTGCGGCAGCGCGGTGACGACGATGTCGCCATCCTCCTCGTGCCACACCGCGCGCATCCGCAGGCTGCCGCGGCCGGTCTCGTACATCTGCAGGATTTCGCTGCGCGGCGTGATGATCTCGGCGTCGGTCGGAAAGTCCGGCGCCTGGATGTGTTCACACAGCGCGCGCAGGCCGGCGTAGGGATCGTCGAGCAGATAGAGGCAGGCGCTGATCACTTCGCGCAGGTTGTGCGGCGGGATGTCGGTGGCCATGCCGACGGCGATGCCGGTGGTGCCGTTCAGCAGCACGTTCGGCACCCGCGCCGGCAGCACCACCGGCTCTTCCAGCGTGCCGTCGAAGTTGGGTTGCCAGTCGACCGTGCCCTGCTCCAGCTCGGCCAGCAGCAGGTCGGCGTATCTGGTCAGGCGCGATTCGGTGTAGCGCATCGCCGCGAACGATTTCGGATCGTCCGGCGAACCCCAGTTGCCCTGGCCGTCGACCAGCGGGTAGCGATAACTGAACGGCTGCGCCATCAGCACCATCGCTTCATAAGCGGCGCTGTCGCCGTGCGGGTGGAACTTGCCGATCACGTCGCCGACGGTGCGCGCCGATTTCTTGTACTTGGCGGTCGAACGCAGGCTCAGCTCGCTCATCGCGTAGACGATGCGGCGCTGCACCGGCTTCAGGCCGTCGGCGATGTTGGGCAGGGCGCGGTCGAGAATGACGTACATCGAATAGTCGAGGTAGGCCTTCTCGGTGAACTGCTTCAAAGGCAGGCGTTCGAGGGTTTCGACGCCGGGGTTGGAGAAGGTGTCGCTCATGCGCTGGGAATCCGGTTTCAGGGCGAAAATCGCCGGCCATTATCCCTGTGGCATCCACCCGTGCCAACCGGCGATACGAACTCGCCACACGGCCCTAGGTGTAATCCACATTCCTGGAGAAAACGTAATTTTTTCAGAAAGTTGCCTGATGTGGTGGCGAGTTTTACGGGTATCTACCTAGTTTCGATGCGAGGGGTGCTACCTATACTGCGCAGCGTCCACTCACCGTCCCTCGCGGAGTTTCCATGGCTACCAACGGCAATGTCGTCTACCTCGATCGCGTCCGTGCAGAGAGCCAGCAGGAGCTGGTCGACGACATCAGCGCACGCGCCTTCCTGTTCCTGCGCGATGAGGCACTGGCCAACGGCGTGCCGATGCAGTCGGTGATCGCGGAACATCTGCTCGGCGTCGCGCTGGTCGTGCGCGCTGTCGAGGGGGCCGATTCGGCCCGCCAGCTGCTCGACCTGGTGTCGGAGCGCATGGCCGAGATGGGCTGAACCCTTTTCCAACTCTCCAGTGTTGTTTTTGTGCGCGGCTCTGCCGCGCTTTTTTTTGCCTGATAAAAGTCCTCCCCTATGCAATAGGGGAGGTGCCCCGCAGGGACGGAGGGGTCCGCCCTTCACCGTTCGATTAACCCGGACCCCTCCGCCTCGCTGCGCTCGGCACCTCCCCTACTTCGCAGGGGAGGACCTAACGCGCTTCGCTCTTTTCGGCACCACACCGTTCGCAGCGGTAGACCGTCACCAGCTTTCCCGATTTGACGTCGAACGGCTTCTTTTGCCACACCTTCCAGCGATGGTGGCCGTTGTCGCAGAGCGTGCTGCGTTTCGGCGCTGGCTTGCGCTGGAATTTGACGACATCGCCCATTGGCGGACTCTCCTTGGGAATTGAGGCCGTGGCGGCCTGTCACAGCGGGTCGACGAGTTGGTACCATGGCGCCCATTTTTCCGGGTCATCAGAGAGCGCACCATGCAAATCGGCAAGAACAGTGTCGTCACCTTCCACTACACCCTGAGCGACGACGCCGGCGCACAGCTTGAAAGCAGCCGCGACGGTGATCCCACGCTCTACCTGCACGGCGCCAACAACATGCTGCCGGCACTGGAAGCGGCTTTCGCCGGTCGCAGCGCCGGCGAGTCGTTCCAGCTCAGCCTGACCCCCGAGCAGGGTTACGGCGAACGCCGCAGCGATGCCATCGAGCGGGTGCCGGCCAAGTACCTGAAGCATGAGGGCAGGCTGCGCGTCGGTCAGGTGGTGCGGCTGCACATGAAGGAGGGTGGCGCGATGCCGGTCACCATCGTCAAGGTCGGCAAGTTCGCCGTCGATGTCGACAACAACCACCCGCTGGCCGGTCGTGCGCTGAGTTATGACATCGAGATCGTCGATGTGCGCGCGGCGTCGACAGAAGAGGTGGCACACGGTCATGCCCACGGTGTGGGCGGCCATAACCACTGATCGTTCAGCGCCCCGTTGTTACGGCGCCGCATCCGGCGCCGTCTCTTCCTGCAGCGCCAGCTGCACCGACCGGCGTTTCACATCGACCGCGGCGACCGTCACCCGCACCCGCTGCTCCAGCTGGTAGCTGCGCTCGCCGCTGGTCAGCCGCATCAGGGTCTGGTCGAAGCTGAACTTCTCCGGCCGCTTGCGGGTGTCGACGAAGCCCTCGATGCCGCTCTCTTCCAGT
This sequence comes from uncultured Verrucomicrobiaceae bacterium, assembly GCA_964386045.1. GTDB lineage: Bacteria > Pseudomonadota > Gammaproteobacteria > Pseudomonadales > CAMLJR01 > CAMLJR01. The sequence goes on from CAYLRA010000041.1 coordinate 18,787, forward strand.
CGCACGGTGAAGCCGCTGCTGTTGAGGTGGCTGATGATGCCGTCGTGCGGCTGCTCCGGCTGCTGCAGCAACCACAGGCACTCCAGCCACTGCTCGGCCAGTCGCGCCGTCTGCCGCGCGCGGTCGCTGCTCGCCTGCAGGTTGGCCAGCGTGGCGTCGTCGATCGGTGCGACCGGCTTGCCCGCCAGCTTCGCCTTGATGGTGCGGTGCAGCAGCAGGTCACCGAATTTGCGGATCGGCGAGGTGATGGTGGTATAGGCCGGCAGCCCCATGCCGAAGTGCGGCGCGGCGCGGCGGCTGAACTGGCTGCGCGCCAGCGCGCGGCTGGCGACCGCACGCAGCGGCAGTTCGGTGGAGGCGCTCTCCAGCCCCTGCATGATGGCGATGTAGCCCGACAGTGTGGTCGGGTCGTTCTCGTTGTTTTCAGGGCCTGCCAGCGTCGGGCAGTGGTCGGCGATCAGCTTGCGGATCGTCTCCAGTCGCTCCGGGCGAAAACCGGGATGGTCGACGAACAGTGCGTCCTCATCGCGCAGCCATTCGGCGGCGCAGCGGTTGGTCGCCACCATGCACTCTTCGACGAGGCGGTGCGCGGCGTTCTTCTCGGTGCGGTGAATGGCGGTCAGATGGCCGCGCTCATCGACGCTGTAGCGGTAATCGGGGCGATCCGGCATCAGCAGATGGTCGCGCCAGCGCTGCGCCGACAGCGCCGTCGCCACCTCGTTCAGCGCCGCCAGCGTGCCGCCAGCGGCCGCCTCGGTACCGTCGGCAATCAACGCGGCGGCGGTGTCGTAGTCGAGTCGTGCCCGCGAGCGGATGCACGCCTCGCTGAAACGAAATTCGCCGAGCGTGCCGTCGCGCGCCACCTGCAGTGTGCAGACCAGCGCTGCACGCTCCTCTCCGGCCAGCAGCGAACAGCGTTCGTTGGCCAGCGCGCGCGGCAGCATCGGTATCGTCCGGCCCGGCAGGTAGACCGAACAGCCGCGCGCGGCCACTGCGCGCTCCAGTTTCGAACCTGGCGCGATCCAGGCATCGGGGTCGGCGATGGCGACGCGCAGCGTCCAGCCCTCGTCGTGTGGTTCCGCATGCAGCGCGTCATCCATATCCTCGGTATCGGTGCCGTCGATGGTGATGAAGTCGATGTGGGTCAGCGTTTCGCGCAGCGTCAGGTCGGGCGTGCGTAGATCCTGCTCGTCGACGACCAGCGCCTCGCCCGGGCAGCCGAAACGCGCCAGCGCGTAATCGGCCTCGATGAACGGCTTGTCGGCGTTGCCGATGATCGCCTCCACCTTTGCCTGCGGCTTGCCATCCTCGAAGGGGTGGCGATTGATGCGCGCGCGCACGAAATCACCGTGATTTGCCCCGCGCCGCAGTTTCGGCGGCACGAACAGCCAGCGACTCATCAACGGCAGGTCGGGTTCGACGAAGTGGGCGTTGTCGCGCACGACATAGTGGCCGGTGAACTCGCGCAGCGGCGATGCCAGCAGTTGCTCCACCTGGGCGACCGGTTTGCCATCGGAGCCGCTGACTACCTCGATCGCGATGCGATCGTCCGGGAAGAGGCGCAGCATCTGCTCTGGTGAGAGATAAATGTCGCGCCCGTCGTCGAGACGGACAAAACCGAAGCGACCCTGCGACCCGCGCACGGTGCCCTCGGCGCGATCCTTCTGCGCTTCGATGGTCTGTTTCAGCTGGCGCAGCTGGGAGAGGGCATTCGGGTCAAGCATGGTGGGCGTCGCAAGTCGAGGTGAGGCGGTTGCACCGCGAAATGCGCGGCGGAGATCGGTCGGGCGACAGGGGCGGTCGCAACCGGTGCGCAAGGGTACCGAAAAGCGTCGCGGCTGTCAGTTGTGAGGCTGGCGCGGGCAATTGCGTGGCTGGAGCAGACAGTTGCGTGGCTGGAGCAGACAGTTGCGTGGCTGGAGTAGGCAGTTGCGTGGCCGCAGCGGGTCGTCGCATGACAGCAGCATGCAGCTGCCAGAAATTTCCGCGACTTACATAAAGGGGGCGGAGGCCCTGCCAGGTGCCCGACGCGATGATCTGCGGGTCGAACAGACTAACCGCAATATCCGGTGTGGGCCAGCGCGTGATTTTTGTTTGACAAGCTGTGGGGTCACTACGAATATCGAAGGCATCCGGCGAGCGCCCACGGGCGCCGCCGGGCCTCGTTCAGGTCAGCCACCGGTGACTCCGTTGATGTCGTTAGTCGGTTTGCTGCATTCGATCTCAAGCGTCGGGAACAACCTGCCCGACATGGCGGTGCGATGGGCCAGCTGACCTCGGCTCGCACGCCCCCTGCAGTGACGGCGTCCGCCTGTCGTCACCAGCGCCCACGCCCGCACACGTTCACTTCTCACCACGCTTCCCATGACCGCCGCACGCCGGCCGCCGAAGATATCGGTGTGTGTCGGTCATCGTTGTTTTCATTCAACCACCACCGCTGTCGGAGAGTCCGCCATGGATAAGATCTATGTCCTCGATACCAACGTCCTGCTGCACGATCCGATGGCGCTGAATGCCTTCAAGGAGCACCGCGTGGTGGTGCCGATGACGGTGCTCGAAGAGCTCGACGCGATCAAGGATCGGCGCGACAAGGATGTCAGCCGCGAGGCGCGCATCGCCATCCAGGCGATCGACCGGATTCTCGCCAACGCCACGCCGAAACAGATCCAGGAAGGGGTGGAAATTCCCGGTAGCGGTGTGGGCGGTCGCGTCAACGGTCGTCTCGCCGTCTTTCCCGATCAGCTGATCCATCACGACCACAAGGCCCCCTATCTCGACGGCTCGTCGCAGCAGGCCAATGACAATCGCATCATCAACGTCGCGCTGCATCTGCAGGCGACCAACTCCGGCGCCTATGTCTGCCTCGTCACCAAAGACATCAACATGCGGCTGAAGGCGAAGGGTTCCGGCCTCGAACATGTCGAGGATTACCGCCGCGACCGCGTGCTCGACGACATCGACCTGATGGCAAGGGGCTACGAAAATGTCACCGGCAATTTCTGGTCGCGTGTCGACAAGGTAAAAACGGTGCGGCGTGGCCGCGACACGGTGCACATGATTCAGCGCAGCGTGTTGCCCGATGCCTACCCGAACATGTTCATCGTCGATGAGGCGGGGTTCGTCGGTTACATCGAAAAGATCGAGGGCGACTACATCGAGATGGTCGACCTGCATGTCGACCAGCTGATGTCGCAGCGGTTGTGGGGGTTGCAACCGCGCAACCTGGAGCAGTCGATGGCGTTTTTCCTGGTGCAGCGTGAAGAGGTCGACCTGATGACGCTGACCGGTCCGGCCGGTTCGGGAAAAACCCTGATCGCGCTGGCGCACGGCCTGCACGCGATCATGGAGGAGAAGCGTTACGACAAGCTGATCGTCGCCCGCTCGACCACGCCGATGGCCGAGGACATCGGCTTCCTGCCCGGCACCGAGGAGGAGAAGATGGCGCCGTGGCTGGCCGCCTTCGACGACAACCTCGAAGTGCTGCACAGCGGCGACGACTCGCCGGTCAGCTCGATCGAATATGTAAAGCAGCGCGCCAACATCCAGTTCAAATCGCTCAACTTCATGCGCGGCCGCTCCTTCAACAACGCCTACATCATCATCGATGAAGCACAGGGGCTGACGCAGTTCCAGCTGAAATCGATCGTCACTCGCGTCGGCGCCAATTCACGCATCGTCGTGCTCGGCAACCTGGCGCAGATCGACAACAAATACATCTCACCGCTGACGTCGGGGCTCACTTACCTGGTCGAGAAGAGCAAGAAGTTCCCACACGCCGGCATCATGCACGTCAACGGTATCGAACGGTCGCGACTGGCGGCGTTTGCCGAGGAGAATTTGTAGCTGATGAAGCGGTTACACCGCCTGCACGGTGACGGGAATGCCATTGAGCCCCGCATTTCCGCTGACCGGATCGTAACGTTGCTCATCGGTCAGATCGTTGATGCTGGCGCCGGCCACCGCGCTGGCGACCTGTAGTTTCGCGCCCGGTCTGTTATGTCCCCAGCCATGTGGCAGGCTGACGACGCCGGGCATCATCTCATCGCTTATCGTCAGCCTGGCCTGAATGGCGCCGGTGCGCGAGTGTATGGCGACGATGCCGCCATCCTCGAGCTGGCGCCGGCGGGCGTCTTCGGGGTGCATCAGCAGGTTGCAGCGATCCTTGCCTTTCACCAGTCGCCGATAATTGTGCATCCAGGAATTATTGCTGCGCGTGTGGCGTCGGCTGATCAGCACCAGGCCAGTCTCTGCATCGGCTGGCACAGCGGAAAACAGCTCGCGCTCGACCCGGGGAAGATCGGCGATCACGGCTTCGGGCGCGCAGTTGATGCGTTTATTGTCCGTGCTGAGACGTGATGGCAGGCAGGGCTGCAGAGGACCGAGGTCCAGGTTGTGATCCTGTTGCCTGAGCTTGTTGAGGTTCAGTGCCAGCGGATGTTCGGACTGTTTCCCGTAGGGTCCGTTTTGCAGGCTGAAATCGAGAATCTGTTCCGGCGTCGGTTTGGGCGTGAACGCCCTGCCCAGTTTGCCGGCGATGCGTTCCGCCAGCATTTCGCAGATTTCCCAGTCGTGATAACTGTCATCGGGCTTGTTGAACAGTGCAGGGTTGAAGCGGGCGATATTGTGGACCGCGAACATATTGAAGCTGAGATCGTAGTGGTTTCTCTCCAGCGGTGAAGTGGGCGGAAAAATGATATCCGCGTGACGTGTGGTTTCATTGATATAGCCGTCGATGGCAATCATGAAATCGAGCTGTTCAAACGCGCGGTCCAGCTGCCGGCCATTCGGGTTGGACAGTACCGGGTTGCCCGCCATGGTCACCAGCGCGCGAATCTGACCGTCACCGGGGGTGAGAATTTCCTCGGCCAATACACTGGCAGGCAGTTCACCGTTGAACTCCGGCAGGTTGCTGACCCGGCTTTGATAACGGTTGAAGCTGCCGGCACGCGTGCCGGGTGCGGCGATATCCCAGGCGGGTTTGGTAAACATGGCGCCGCCCATGGCATCAAGCTTGCCGGTGAGTATATTCAGCAGGTAGACCGCCCACTGACACACGCTGGCGTACCCCTGCGCCGAAATACCCATGCGCCCATAAACAACCGCGCGCCGAGTGGTGGCGAGATCGCGGGCCAGCTGTTTGATGTTTTCAGCGGGTATACCGGTTATCCGGGCGGCGCGCTCAGCATCGAACGGTTGCAATAGCGGTTCGAGCTTCTGGCCATTCTCCAGCATCGGCTCCAGATGGGCAGGATTGACCAGTCGTTCGGCAAATAACGTGTGCAACATCGCCAGCAGCAGGGCTGCGTCGGTGCCCGGGCGAATGAACAGATGCTGGTCGGCGACGTCGGCGGTTTCCGTTCTGCGAGGGTCGATAACGATGAGTCTGCCACCACGCTGTTGAAGACGCTTTATTCGCTGACGGAAGTTGGCGGCGGTCATCATGCTGCCATTGGAGACCAGCGGGTTGCCACCGATGATGATCATGAGATCGGTGCGATTGATATCCGGTACCGGTATCAGCAGCTGATGGCCCAGCATCAACAGTGACATCAGCTGCTGCGGAAGCTGATCCACGGACGTTGCGGAAAAGCGATTCCTGCTGCGAAAAAATGCCAGGAAGGCGTGCCCGTGCGTGAGCAAGCCATAGTTATGTACGGCGGGATTGCCTGTATAGCTGGCAATCGCATCGTTGCCGTGCTGGCGGGCGATGTTCACCAGTCGCTCCGCGGTCTCCTCCAACGCCTGATCCCAGCTGATCTCCTGCCAGGCATCGCCGCTGCGCTTGACCGGCCTGCGCAAACGATCCGGGTCTTCATGCATGTCCTGCAGCGCTGTTGCCTTTGGGCAGATATACCCCTCGCTGAACGGATCGTTCTTGTCGCCCTTGATGGCGAGGATGCGATCATCGTCATCGAGATGTATTTCAAGCCCGCAAATGGCTTCACAGAAATGGCAGGCGCGATAAGCCGTTCGTCCCATGGTGACGCCTCAGATATCGAATTCGCGAGATAGGGCGCCAATCGTAAGGCGCGGTAACCGCGAGTTCAGTAGCCGATCAGCGCAAAGGCATTGGCATTTCCGGAGGCGGGGCGGGCGTATTTCTCATGTGAGCGTTGGAGGGATGGAGCGCCGCACCATTTGTCGGGGCGGGCTGGCTTTCCCGCAGGCTTCGGGTTAATTTTCTCTGAACTCGAAGCGGTACAAAGATTTTCAGGGATTGCGCCAGCTTACGGCGAATTTCAGGGTGGGAAAAGTGCACAACATAAACCGGCGCGTCCGCATTAACACCAGAAAACCCAGAATAAACCGACCTGTCTGTATCAATGCTTGTTATGCAGACGCGTCTGCTTACTAATTAGTTATATGGGGCTAAGTCTGGTTGCTCTTATGAAGCAGATTTACAAAATCACATACCCCACAGGCAAGATTTACATCGGTAAAGACAGTATCGGTAGCTATCGGTATTACGGAAGCCCAGATATGCACGTGGTCAACGAGGATTTTGCCAAGCTACCAGAGTCAGTGCGGCGGGATTACACCATTCGCAAACAAATTCTTTGGGAGTCGGAAGATTGCTCCGAGGCTGAACTGTCAGCTAAGGAAGTTGAGTTCATCCGAGAGTTTCGGTCCAATGATCCAGAAATCGGATATAACCGTTGGCCCAAATTCAACGGAGACACAACCATATAACAAGTCGCAGCAGTGCGCGGCCGATGGCCGCCGGACGCCCTTTCCATGGCTCCTTTGTCGCCATTCCAAGGTCGCCGCTGTGCTCAGCGTTATGAGCTTAAGACATATGGAGGCGTAAGTGAGAGAGATTGAAGCGGCAGGAACTCTAAGTTCCATTACCTCTTGTCTGGACGAGGTCGCTGGAGATTTCAAGACCACATGGTTTCGTGGTCAGCCTAACTATGATCATAAGTTGGTTCCAAGTATTTTCCGACAGGGCAAAGCTTTCGGAGTTACGTATAACGAACAAAGAATGTTCGATGAGTTCAAGAGAAGATATCCCGACCAGTCTGAAAACCATAAAACTACATATGAGTGGCTTACACTTATGCAGCATTATGGGCTTCCTACTCGTTTGCTGGATTGGTCGAGCAATTTACTTGTAGGATTATATTTTTGCTGTATCAACGACATTGAAAACGACGGTGCATTATTTATTTTTGATCCTACAAACATGGAAAGAATGTACTCGTTTAGTGAACTTTTGGAAATGCAGGTTCAAGAAAAAACACGAAGTGACTTTTATCATAGAATAATTTACCGGCTTGACAGTTACTTAGATGAAACAAGCAAGTTGAATGGCATATCGATTCGGGACCTGAGAAATGATCTCTACAAAAGAGTAACTTTTTGTGGCCTTTCAACCGGAAGTTCGGCTAATTTTGATAGCTTGGAAATAAAAACAGAGCTGCCAAACACGCAGGATATCAACGGCAATATTGTTCCCCATGTATTTCAAGATATAAAGCGAGCCTTTTCCAATATTGTTCCTTTTAAAGCCCCACATCTTAATCCGCGGATCAGACAACAGCATGGTTATTTTACATTTCATGGAGGAATGTTTATCGACGGAGAGGAGTTTATCCCTGTCGGAGAAATGGAACATGAAATGTATACGGGCACTTCCTTGATTAAGCTTAAAATACTAAAAGAGCACAAGGCTGGAATTCTTAAAGAGCTTGCTTATGCGGGAATCAAAGAGGCAACTCTTTTTCCTGAGATGGAGTATCAAGCGCGCGAAATTAAGGCGCTGTACTCGTCTGCGATCAGCTCATAACAAACAACTGCAGCGGATCAATTTACGCTGCGCTCCAATTGCCCGCTGAATCGCCCCGGGTTTCGTGGAGGCTCCAACTCTTGAGAGAATGGAGCCATG
>CAYLRA010000042.1:0-25563 GCA_964386045.1 uncultured Verrucomicrobiaceae bacterium
CGCCGGGCAGGAAGCCGAGCTTCTCGCCGGCCTCGACCGCCGGCCGCACCAGCAGAATGCGCTGCACGCGCTCGGTCAGCAGCGCCTCGACCGCGCAGGCGACGGCGAGGTAGGTTTTGCCGGTGCCGGCCGGGCCGATGCCGAAGTTGATGTCGTGGTTCTGGATTGCCCGCACATAACCCTGCTGATTCTTGCCGCGCGGCTTGATGATCTCTTTCTTGGTCTTGATCACCGGGATCGCCGCGACGGCTGGCTCGGCTTCGTCGGCCGGCAGTGTGTCGCCAAGGGTGCGCAGCTGCAGATGCACGGCTTCGGGCGTGAGCTGTTCGCCGCGCATGGCGTCATCGTGCAGCGCCAGCAGCAGGCGGCGCGTGGCGGCGATGCGCGACGGCGTGCCATCGATGTGGAATTCGTTGCCGCGCGGCTGGATGTGCACGCCAAGGCGCTGCTCGATCAGCCGCAGGTGCTCGTCGAACTGACCGGCGAGATTCGCCAGCAGACGGGTGTCGGCTGGTTCGAGGGTGACAACGGTGGGGGCTCGGGGTCGCTCTTTCAAAATCGGTCAGGGGCAACAGGATGGGTGGCTAGGATAACCCCGCGACCGGCACCGGCAAAGCCGGGTCGATTCGGGAGCCGCAGGTAGGTCAAGTCCCCTCTCCCTGAAGGGAGAGGGGAGAAATGGGCTCCCCGCGCAGGCTGTTGGGCAGTGCCTGCGTGATGGTGACGTCGAGGAATTGACCGATCAGGCTGCTGTCGGTGGCCGGGAAATTGACGACGCGGTTGTTCTCGGTGCGCCCCTGCAGCTCGTTTTCATCCTTGCGCGAGACGCCGCTGACCAGAATGCGCTGGCGGCTGCCGACCATCTCCTGGCTGATGCGCTGCGCGTTCTGGATGATGCGTGCCTGCAGGATCTGCAGCCGCTGCTTTTTAATCGCTTCCGGCGTCTCGTCCGGCAGCTTGGCGGCCGGCGTGCCGGGGCGAGGCGAGTAGATGAATGAGAAGGAGTTATCGAAGCCAACGCGATGGATCAGCGCCATCGTCGCGGCGAAGTCCTCGTCCGTTTCGCCCGGAAAGCCGACGATGAAGTCGCTTGACAGGCTGATGTTCGGGCGCACCGCGCGCAGCTTGTCGACGCGTTGCAGGAAGTCGGCGGCGGTGTAGTTGCGCTTCATCGCGGCGAGGATGCGGTCGGAGCCGCTCTGCACCGGCAGGTGCAGGTGATCGACCAGCTGCGGCAGCTCCGCATACGCGGCGATGATCGCATCGGAGAATTCGAGCGGGTGCGAGGTGGTGTAGCGGATGCGGCCGATGCCGGGCACGGCGGCGACATAGGTCAGCAGCTCGGCGAAGTCGACGATCTCGCCCAGATGGTTGCGCCCGCGATAGCCGTTGACGTTCTGGCCCAGCAGCGTCACCTCCTTCACGCCCTGATCGGCGAGCTGGGCGATCTCCAGCAGCACGTCGTCGAGCGGCCGGCTCACCTCCTCGCCACGGGTGTAGGGGACCACGCAGAAGGTGCAGTACTTCGAGCACCCCTCCATGATCGAGACGAACGCCGACGGGCCATCCGCCTTGGGTTCCGGCAGGCTGTCGAACTTCTCGATCTCGGGGAAGGTGATGTCGACCAGCACCGGCCCGCTCGGCTGGCGCGCCTCGATCATCTGCGGCACGCGGTGCAGCGTCTGCGGCCCGAAGATGACGTCGACGTAAGGGGCGCGTTTGGCGATGGCGTCGCCCTCCTGGCTGGCGACGCAGCCGCCGACGCCGATGATCAGGCCGGGGTTGGCCTCCTTCAGCTCGCGCCAGCGGCCGAGCTGGTGGAACACCTTCTCCTGCGCCTTCTCGCGGATCGAGCAGGTGTTGAGGAGGATGACGTCGGCCTCCTCGGCGCGATCGGTCGTCACCAGTCCGTGCGAGCTGCCCAGCAGGTCGCGGATGCGCGCCGAGTCGTACTCGTTCATCTGGCAGCCGTGGGTCTCGATGAAGAGCTTCTTCGGCGATGGGGAGGCGGGCGGGGTCTGGTCGGCCATAAGGGCTTCTGGTCAAAAACCGGTCAGCTGCGAAGGGCGGGGATTATACCGATGGCTGCCGGGGGTGCCCATGGCGGCGTGGGTGGGTTGGCCCAGGCGATGGTGGTATGATCGCCGCCCTTTTGGGCAACACCCCGCAACAACCGACGTACCGGAGCGTCCAGCCCCATGGCGCCAGCCAACGAACCAACCCCGATCTACAAGGTGATCTTCGTCAACCAGAACCAGGTTTACGAAATCTTCTGCCGCCAGATCTACCAGAGCGACATGTACGGCTTTGTCGAAGTGGAGGAGATCATCTTCGGCGAGCGCACGCAGATGATCGTCGACCCGGGCGAGGAGAAACTGAAAACCGAATTCGCCGGCGTCACCCGCTCCTTCATCCCGATGCACACGGTGATTCGCATCGACGAGGTGGAGAAGGAGGGGGTCGGCAAGGTCAGCGACGTGAAGGGCGACGGCAAGGTGGCGCAGTTCCCGGCGATGATGCCGCGCCCCCAATCTCGGGATAAGGATTAAGCGTCGATCAAGCGTCACGCGGCTCTTGTCGGCCGCTCGCAGCTGAGGCGATTCTCGGCCAGCGCCGACAGTACCTGGCCACGCGTGATCAGCCCCACCAGTACCCCATCCTCCACCACCGGGTAGACGCGCGGCTGGCCGACCTCGCTCATCCGCTGCGCCAGTTCCACCAGCGACAGGCCGGGTGAGAGGCACTGCGGCGGTTGCATCACTTCGTTGACCGCCGGCTCACCTTCGCAGTGGTAGCTGCTGATCAGCAGTGTGTGGATGCAGTCGCGCTCCGAAATGAAACCGATGACGCGATTGTCGGCGTCAGTGACCGGCAGGCCGGTCAGGCCATGCTGGCGCAGCCGTTCGACCACTTCGGTCAACAGCGCATTGCTGGGCACCGACGGAGCGGGTGTGCGCATCAAGGTGCCGATGGCGAGTGAAGTCATGGTCTCTCTCCCTGTTCTTGTCGGTGTGGTGCCGTTGCGTGTGCGGAGCATGGCGCTACTGTCGCGCCGCCCCAGCCATCAGGGAAATTGATAATTCGTCTATCGCTGTTAGCCGTTAGCTATTTTTGGCCTGACTGCTGCTGCGACCGACGTTGTCACCTGCGTCGTCACCTGCATCGTCACCTGCGTCGTCACCTACGATGACTCGTAGACAGCATGGAACAACTCCGCGTAGTAGCCACCGGCCGCCAGCAGTTCGTCGTGTTTGCCGGATTCGACGATACGGCCGTCGTGCATGACCAGCAGTCGATCCGCCTTGACGATGGTCGACAACCGGTGCGCGATGACGATGGTGGTGCGCGAACTGGCCAGCGATTCGATCGCCTGCGTGATGATCGTCTCCGATTCGTTGTCGAGCGCTGACGTCGCCTCATCGAGAATCAGGATCGGCGCATCCTTCAGGAAGGCGCGGGCGATGGAGATGCGCTGGCGCTGGCCGCCGGAGAGCTTCAGTCCGTTTTCGCCAATGACCGTGTCGAGCCCTTCCGGCAGCTTCTCGACGAACTCCAGCGCGTGTGCGGCGATCAGTGCCTGCCGCAGCTGCTCATCGCTATAGGAGTTGTCGCCGTAGGCGATGTTGTTGCGCAGCGTGTCATCGAACAGGGAGATATTCTGTGACACGGCAGCGATGTGTTTACGCAGGTTGGCCAGCTTGTACTGGTTGATATCGATGCGGTCGATGGCGATACGGTTGTCGTCGATGTGGTAGTTGCGACACAGCAGGCTTGCCAGCGTGGTTTTGCCGCTGCCGGATTTGCCGACCAGCGCCACCATCTCGCCGGGCGCGACGTCGAAGGAGATGTCGGCCAATACCTGCTTCGATGTGTTGGGATAGGTAAAGCTCAGCTTGCGAACGCCGATGTGGCCGACGATGCGGTTCGCCTCGTAGGTTCCCTCGTCGCGCTCCTCGGGCTGGTCGAGAATCTCGAACACCAGCTCCGCACCAACCAGTCCCCGCTGGATCGTAATGTTGATGCCAGATAACTGCTGCATCGATTTAGGCATCAGCGAGATTGCTGTCAGGTAGCCAATCAGCTCGCCGGTGCTGTACTCGGCCAGAAAGAACGGGTCGAGCAACAGGAAGATGATGAAGGCGATCGCCAGCGCCACCAGCAACTGCGACAGCGGGGAAAAGATCGCATTGATCTTGCGGATCTTCAGCTGGCTCTGGACCGAACGATCCAAAGCGACTTCATAACGACGCAGTTCATACGCCTCTGCACCGAAGCCGCGCACAATGTTGTAGTTGCTCAGCAGCTCCTTGGAAACCTGCAGCATTTCACCTGCCGCGCCCTCGTTTTTCTTGGCGACCTTGCGCATCTTTTTGGTCGAAATCGAGACCAGGAAGCCCAGTACCGGCGCAACGACAATGAAGATGAGCGACAACTTCCAGTTCAGGTAAAAGACCCACGCCAACAGGAATATCAGCGTGACGGACTCCCGTATCAACGTTTTCAGCGAATTGGTGATGGTGCTTTGAAGCTGGTTGATGCCCGAGTTCAGTCGATGCAACAGCTGACCCTGACTGACGCTGTCGTAGTACTCGGCGGGCAGTAACGTCAGCTTGCGAAATACATCGCGCTTGACGCGGCTGATGTAGCTGACGCCGACATATTCGTTGTAGTAGTTGCCGATGAAGAAGCCGAGGCCGCGGACAGCGAATATGCCGACTGCGAACGCCGGTAATGTCCAGCGGGCATCCGAGTCCTTTGCATTCAGCGCCTCGATGACCAGCTCCATCAGCTTGGCGAGCATCGGCTGTGAGGCGCCGAAGATGATGAAACCGATGACGCTGAGGGCGAACCATCCATATAGACCGCGCAGGTAGCGCAGCAGGCGTTTGTAGGTCTGCCAGCCACTACTTTTATCGTCGAGAGGGTTGGCGTTCATTTGGCCGACTCCGGCTGCGGTGGCGCTTCGACCTGTGAGATTTGCTGCAGCAGTTGTTCGAGCGATCCTTTGTGCCAGCGGGGCGCCTGGCGGCGGGTGCGCACCACGCGTGGCAGATAGCTGAACGCGCTCAACGTGGCGCCCACTTTAACGTCGTCGAGGCGGAGCAGGTCGCGCAGTAGCCGAAGCAATAGCCACGGCAGCTGCTGTGTCAGAATTGTCGTCAGGGAGAAGTGTGACCAATAGAGCAGTATCTCGTTGCGATAGAAGATGCGCTTGACCCGCTTTGGCTTGTGATAGCGGCGAATGGTGCTGCCGGTCGGATGCACTACGCGACTGGCGGGTTCGAATAGTACCTTCCAGCCGCGTCGCCAGGCGCGTATGCCAAGGTCTACATCCTCGTAATAGAAAGGCTTGAAGATCTCATCGAAATAGTTGAGTTCCGCGAAGCGTGCTTTGTGAATTGCGGCCGAGCCACCTGATGGGTATAGATGCTTGCATGCCTCGCCACGGGCGATTAGCGCGTCCAGATCAAGCTTGATGTTTTTCAGCCTCCCCTTGTGCAGCCGCTTTATGTTGCAGGAGTAGCTGAGCGGCTGACGATGCTGGTCGAGAATCTGAGGGGTGACAGCAAAGACGTCGTCATTGAGTCTGCGCAGCAGAGGTTCAATGAAGTCGAGATCAGGAATTACATCGCTATTGAGCAGGATCAGGTGCTCGTAAGCGCTATTTGATACGCCGCTCTTTATCGCTTCTGAAAAGCCGCGGTTGTTTTCGTGGACGATGCATCTGACCCGCGGGTGCTGCCGCTTGAGGCAGTCGACGCTGGCATCGGAAGAGCCGTCATCGACGACAATTATCTCACCGCCACTGCCGTAGTGATCCAGCGCCGCCAGCACCAGCGGAAGATTCGCATTCAGCAGCGTTTCGCCATTGAAATTGGGAATGACAATGCTAACGGGTGGTAGATTGCTTGGATTTGGCATGCAGATAGAAGATCCCGGCGACGATGGGGGCCTGCAGTAGCGTCACATGTTTTGAATAGAACGGCAGAGTCAGGAAGCAGAACAATAGTTGCGCCAGCAGAATCCACAACAGAGTCAGCATGAGTGGACGGTCTTTGGAGTCATTGCGAACCATTGGGTGCGCAATTTTAAACAGGCCGCCATACATCGCACATACCAGCGTCAGACCGATGATGCCAGACTCGAATAGCAGTTCAAGCACATAGTTGTGTGGAAAATAGATCGCATCCTGATAAGTGTTGAAGCTGGCGAAATGCCCCTTGTAGCTGCCGGGGCCATGGCCAAACAGCCAGTACAGTGGATCAGCGTCCAGTTGCATGCGTAGACCGTCGCGCCAGATGGTGACTCGCTCCTCTTGGCCGATGTTCTCAATCAAGTCATCGACGCTTGCAGCGACCAGTTCTGGTAGCAGCAGGTAGGTTGCTGACATGCCAATGACCAGGGCTCCCAGTATCAGTCCGCGCGAGCGGCCGCGTAGATAGAGCGTAGCCAACAGGCCGAGACTTATCAGCAGCGCAATCCAGCCCGGGCGGGACTGGGTCACTACCAGCAGCAGCAGCGCGATGGCGGTGAAGGGAAGCCAGAGCGCGACAGAGATTGCGGTGGGATGGCGCAGCAGGCAAAAACTCAATACAGGCAGTGCGATCAGGCAGAACTGGGCAAGGAAATGCTGGTTCCAGTAGTGAGCGGTCAGCGAGTTGACGGTCAACAGTCCGGCCAGTTGATAGACAAGCCCGGCGCAGAACAGCAGGCTGAACAGGGCGGGCATCGCGCGTCTGATTCCTGCGGGTAGTTGCTCGATCAGCGTGAGTGCGGCCAGCGTCAGGATGGCAAAGTAGACGATATTCTGCAGATACCTCCGGGTCGCGCCGTTGTCAGGTAGCGGCAGAAGTCCGAGCAGCAATAGCAGCAATGCACCGCAAAGCAACAATGCCACCTCCCGCCTCTGCACCAGTCGCAACAGCGACGCATGATCGAGGCAACTGATCACCAGCAGGAAGAAGGCGCAGTAATAGAAGAGGGTTTTGTAGTTTCCGAGGTCGATGACATAGTTGGCGAAAAACAGCGTCAACGAGAGACCTAGCAGCGATAGGAACGCGCGATGAGTGTAGTTCAATTGGGAAGGCTCATTGCACCAAGGATGGCGATAAGTGGCGGTTTCTGTCTGCTGGCGCTACGGTATGGACCGACGGATGGCGATGATGACCAAGACCAGGAAAAAAGACAAGGTGGCGTCGGTGACTCGAATGAAGGTAGCGATTCTGATCGCCTCTGACAATAGTGGTGGTCTTGGCAAATATGTCATTGATCTCGGCAATCGGTTGGCGTCTCAGTGCGAGACGTACTTTATCGGCAATGAAACCTTTCGCGCGGCACTGCAAAGCGATGTCGACTTCACTGCCCTCGATGCTCGTCGTGCCGGCTGGAATCCCCTGTTCCTGTGGCGGCTCTATCAAGCGCTGAAGCGAGGTTCGCCGCAAATCATCCACGCCCATGGCAACGCGGCGGTGCGCGCGTTGGCGATGATAAAGCCGCTACTGGATGCCAAATGCATCGGTACAGTGCACTGGCACATCACGCGTCGTAGAGAGTGCCGTCCCTACGAGCGGCTTGATGGCGTGATCGGCGTCAGCAATGAGGTGATCCGCCAGATAAGAGCTCCACTGAACACGGCCATCTATAACGGAGTTTCCCCGTTGGATGGTGCAACGCCGCCGTTGACGCGGGAACAACTTGGCGTAGGCGCTGACGAGAAGCTCGTGCTCGCTATCGGTCGGCTGGTCAAGGGCAAGGGTTTTGATGTGCTTTTACATGCCGTTGCTCCTCTGCAGGCAAGGCTGCTGCTGGTCGGTTCTGGGCCGGAGCTACCAGTGCTGCAGCGGCTTGCTGCCGAGCTTGGTATTGCGCGCAAGGTGATCTTTGCCGGTCATGTGGATAATGCCGCACGGCTAATGCCGCTGGCGGATCTGGTGACGATCGCTTCTCGTCGTGAGGGTTTCAGCTACGTTCTGGCCGAGGCCCTGCTGAACGGTGTGCCGGTGATTTCGACCAGGGTTTCAGGCCCGGTCGAATTGCTTCCAACGCAGTTGCTGGTCGATACCGGTGACGCTGATGCGCTGGGCAAGTTGATGGCGGAGGCGCTGGCGGATCCCGATGTCGTGCGGCTGGCGTTGCGCGAGCGATTCGCCTGGGCGCGGCAGCATCTGACGCTCGATGCGATGGTGGCGAGCAATCTGGCTTTCTATCAGCGAGTGCTGGCGCGCTGATCTGGGCTGATCGGGATCCGGTATTTCTCGTTGCCTTTTTGCGCTCAAACAATCTGAGCTGCAGCAACGGTCATGGCTTCACTCTCGCCAGCAGGTCGCGATAGAGGGCATTGTACTGACCGACAATGGCACGCTCACTGTAATGCGCCTGATAGTGCGCCAGCCCCTGCTCGGCGAGACGTTCGCGCAGTGCGGCGTCGCGCAGCGGCTGATTGATCGCTTCCGCCAAGGCGACGACGTCGTCGATCGGGGTCAGCAGGCCGGTGACGCCATGTTCGATCACCTCACCCGGCCCCTGCGAGCGAGTGGCAACGATCGGGCAGCGACGGGACCACGCCTCCATCACGATTGAGCCAAGCCCCTCGTGCCGCGATGGACAGACAAACAGGTCGCCGCTGGCCATCAATGCGGTGACGTCGTTGCGCCAGCCGAGGAAACGCACGCGCTCGCTGATTCCGAGTTCGCTGGCCAGCTGTTTCAGGTTTTGCTCTTCTGGCCCGCTGCCTGCCAGCCAAAGTGTCGCATCGGGCACCGAGACCAGTGCGCGGAGCAGCGTATCGAACGCCTTGTTGACGTGCAGGCGACCGGCGGCGATCAGCAGTGGCTGGTCGGCTGGTGTGTCAAAGCTGTCGCGCGGCAGTGGTTGTACGGGTGTCTCATCGGCGAAGTTTCGGATCAGGAAGACGCGGTCGGCCGGCATGCCGCCGGCGATCAGGTGGTCGCAGATCCCTTGGGTGTTGCCGACCCAGTAGTCCGAGCGACGGTAGTACTTGAGGTTGTAGAAGTGGCCGAGCCGGCTGACCAGCAGGTAGTCGCCGCGCGGCGTCGCTGCCGCCGCGCGATTCATCCAGGTCATGATCAGATCGGGATTCCACGCCTTCAGTGCCCGACGAAACTGAAATCGATCGACCAGGTCGAGCGCGCCGCCGAACCGAAAGGCTTCAGTGGAAACACCGCCGGCGCGCAGCGCTTCCACCCGGTGCGGGTGATTGCGCAGGAAGGCGCGCTGTTCGAACTCCCCACTGGCCTGCAGCCCCTTCGTCAAGCGCGTGTACATGCTTTCCGCGCCACCTTGCGCGGCGCCGGCAATCACTTGGGCGACGCGCTTCACTGTCGCGTCTCCGTTTGTCTGTTGTCTGCATCGGGCGCATCGTTGTGCAGCAGCTGGCCGTGGTAGCCGGGAAATGTCCCCTGGCCACGCTGGCCGAGCAATTTATCGATACGCTGGTAGAGATTGGCCACCTTGCGCTCGGCCTTACCGCGGCGCAGTGCGCGCGGCAGCCACTGAAACGGAATCGGGCCAGCACTGCCGAGACCGTCGATCACCACCAGCCGCTGGATGGCGTCGCCGCATTGCTGCACCACGATGTTGTGCAGCAGCAGGTCGCGCGACGGAATTGCCAGTGCGCGCCAGTGGTCGCAGAACTGTTTGACGGCGCGCCGGCAGGTGTCGTCGAAGCCGTGGTCCCAGATATGTTTCTTCAGTGTTTCGGCGATGGTGCCGTCGCCGTTGCGAATCAGCTCGGAGACCAGGCCGTCGCCCATGTCGGTGGCGACGAAGCCATGGCAGCGGCTGACATGGCGGTAGAGTGGTTCGCCAAAGCTGCGATCAAGTGCTGTCATCACGCCGAACTCTTCGCGGTTGTCATCGAAGTGCGACAGCGGCAGCAGCGTCTTTGGAAAACCTTTCTTGGCGCGACGCTGTTCCAGCGAGAAGTCGGGGCGGCGAACCTTGATGCAGAGCGCCGGATCATCCGGGTGCACATAGCAGAGGCGGTTGCCGCCGCTTGCGAACGGTTGAAGCGTTTTCAGGGGCAATGGTTGTGAAGCTGGCGTCACTTGCGGGAGCCGTCGAGGTTGATGTCTCGAGCCCATACATAGTCGTGACTGAACGGCTGTAGCAGCGATGCCTCGACGATGTATTGAGAGAACAGTGTAGTGTTCATTTCGGTGTGGAAAAAGCGCCTGGCATTGGCCGCCCAGCTACGCCGCTGCTCATCGTTGTAATGAAAAGCTTCGATCTGCTTCCGCAGGTCATGTTCATCAACGAAGTAGGCCAACGTTTCGGCGGGCATCAGGTCCTGGAAACCGCCGCTCTGGTGGGCGAACTGCAGGATGCCGTTGCCGGCCAGCTGCGCCATCCGTTCCGACGAGTACCAGTAGTGCCCTTCCTGCCGGTTCAGGTTCAGCGCCATGCGCGACTGCGCCAGCGCCGCGTCGTAATCGTGACCCCAGATCGGCGGTTCGCCGAAGCTGCCGTAGGTCTTGAAGTTGATCGCCGGGTTGAGGTTTTCCTTGAGAGACTTGACGATTTCAAGGCGGCGAGTGTGCTCGTTGCTGTTGCTGCAGAAGATCAAATCGATCGGTAGCTCGTCGAGCCCTTTTGCGGAGTTGTCGAAACACTCCATCGACGGATCGACTGGGTTTGGGATGTGGTAGAGGTGCTTGCCGGTATCCTCGAACTGGATCAGCTCTCTTCGCCCGGTCGAAACGAAAATGGCGTCGCAGACCTCGGCGCGATGGCGGATACGTGCGACATTGCTCGGCACGAACAGTGGGTCGAGATTGCAATGCACCAACGTCGCCGCGGGGGCGAGCTTGCGTGCCGAGGCCAGCGTTTGGTTGGTGATAATGTCGCAATGGCCGGCAATGATCAGATCCGGCTTGAAATTTTCGACAGCTTCCAGCAAAAGCTTGTTGGCCTTGGTCTTTCCGAGATCGCGAATTCCTAGCGGCCCATAGAATGTCGCCAGGTCGCGATCGCTGAAGTCGAGAACAAAATGATTGTTTTTGATTAGCCCATAAGAGAGCTTTTGCGCCCAGTTGACTCGGGCTTTACCGAGGCGTTTGATCTGCTGGTACGCAATGTGAAGAATTCGCATGAGATGACAGGGTTGTAGGTGATCAGGGCTGGCGGAGTATACACGTGGATTCAGCGTGGCTGCCGCAGCAACCGCTCGTAGACCGCCAGCGTCGCCTCGACCTGGTGCTGCATCCTGAACTCGTCGGGGATGGCGAGCACCGGGCGTCGATCCAGCCAGGCGCTCACTGTATACGCGAAGGCGTGTAGATCGTCCGGCGCCACCAGCCCCTGCGGAAAGCAGGCGGCCAGCGACTCGCCGGCGCCGCCGCGATCGAACGCCACCACCGGTGCGCCGCAGGCCAGCGCTTCGGTCAGCGTACGACCGAACGGCTCCGGTTTGTTCGACAGGTGGCAGACCACTGCGGCAAGCCGGTAGAACTCGGCGATGT
This sequence comes from uncultured Verrucomicrobiaceae bacterium, assembly GCA_964386045.1. Taxonomy (GTDB): domain Bacteria; phylum Pseudomonadota; class Gammaproteobacteria; order Pseudomonadales; family CAMLJR01; genus CAMLJR01. The sequence goes on from CAYLRA010000042.1 coordinate 11,481, forward strand.
CGCTGCGGTGGCCGACGAAGGTGACATGCTCCTTGAGCCCCAGCGCAGCCGCCTGTTGCTCCAGCTCGGCGCGGTAGTGCTCCTTGTTCGCTTCGGCGTCGCCGACGATGACACCGTGGGCGTTGGGCGCCTGCTTCACCAAGTCCGCCAGCATTTGCAGGAATTCGGCCTGCCCCTTCCAGCGCGACAGCCGCCCCGGCATCAGCACCAGCTTTTTGTCGCGCAGTTGTGGGTGGTCGGCGTAGAGCGTTGCTTGCCAGATCGGGTCGGGTTCACCCGGGTGGAAGATGGCCGGGTCGAAGCCGCGCTGGATGACGGTCAGCCGCTCCGGGGTTATCTGGTATTTCTCGCCGTAGTGTTCGAGGACGTAGCGCTCGACGGTGTGCGAGATGGCGATGATCTGCTCGGCGCGCGCCATCACGGCGGAATAGACGTTGACCGAGTAGAGGCCGTGGAAAGTGCTGACCAGCCGCGGCCGTGTTGCGCGCGGCAGCTTGCGCCAAGCCAGGAAGATCAGCCAGGCCGGCAGTCGTGAACGGACGTGGACGATGTCCGGTTGCAGCTCGGCCAGCAGTTTCCGCAGTGGTCGCACCAGCATCAGCGAGGCCAGCGACTTGCGGTGGACCGGCAGTTCGATATGACGGGAGCCCTCGGCTTCGAGCTGTTTCACCAGTCGGCCGCCATTCGATATGACGATCGACTCGTGGTCGCGCGCGACCAGCTCACGCGCGAACTCGACGGTGCCGCGCTCGACGCCGCCGCTGTCGAGGTTGGGCAGAACCTGTAGCACTCTCATCGCCTGCTCTCTAGCATGGCGCGCTCTCGCGCAACGAAACCTCGGGAAAGAGTCGATGCAGCAGCCAGCGCGCGGCGCGGTCGGCCTCCTGCAGCTGCGGGCGACCGGCCTGCGCTAGCTCGGTGCGACGGGCGAACGGTGTCGCCACTCCGTCGGCGAGCAGTTGCTGCAACCCCTGCGCGATGCGACCGCCACCCCCTGCCGGCAGCTCGAACAGGCCGGTTGGCACGCCGGCAGTCAGCGCTTCGTAGACCATCGACACCGAGTCGGGGGTGACCCAGACGCGGCGGCTGGCGGCGAGCTGCGCCGGCAGCCAGGCGGGCGGTGTCGTATTGCTCGGCGCAATGGACAGATTGACGGGCCTGGCAGATTCCAGAGCGGGCAGGAAGTCGGCCGGCGTGCGACGCGAGTCGGTCAGCGTCCAGTGCCACGCCGGCTGCTCGCGGCAGAGCGCGACGATCTGCTCGATCAGCGCTGTGCTGTCCCAGCCGAAATGTTTCGACAGGCCGCCGATCAGCAGCAGCCCGCGCTTTTCGTCGGTGAGGGTCGGCGGGGGTACCACCGCGTTGATGACGCCGCGTGTAGCCAGCACATGGTCGCACCGTGGCGGCTGGTCGTGCTGCGGCACGATGGCGACGTCGAGCCAGCCGTAGGGAAAGTTCGGCTTCATCAGCAGTGCAGTGCGGCAGCGGAAATGGCGGCCCGTTGCCAATAGCGCGCGCTGCGTGCCGGAGCCGGCGGCAATCGCCAGATCGGGTGCAGGTAGCGTTGGCGCGACATTTTTGCCATGCAGGCAGGCCCACAAAGAGACCCCTTTCGCCGCTACTGATATCCAGTGGCAGCGCGCCCCGGCCAGCCGCTCCAGGCGTTGCGCCAGACCGCGCAGCTGGTTGCGGTGCCCCGGCTTGTCGTCGGTCAGCAGCCAGACGGTCAGCGATTCGGTCATTTCCTGCGTCGCCGCCATCTCAGCGGTGCGCCTTGCTGTAGAGCTTGCGCCGACCATCCGGTTGCGTCTTGAAGCGTTGGTGGGCCCACAGGTACTGCTCGGGGTGGCGGCGGATTGCCGCTTCCAGTGTTGTGTTGAACTGCGCCGCATCGACTTCCGGATCCTTGCCAAACCCGTGCAGTGGCGACAGCGTCAGCGTGTAGCCACCCTCTTCGCGCTGGTGACGGATGAACAGCACCGGCGAGTCGTTGAGCTGGGCAAGCCGTGTTGGCATTGTCACGGTGGCCGTGGGCTGGCCGAAGAAGGGTGCGAAGACGCTGCCCCGATAACCGAAGTCCTGATCGGGGGCGAGCCAGACCACCTGGTTATCGAGCAGTGCGCGGCGTACCGAGCGCAGATCGCGGCGCTCGATCGGGGTGCAGAAGCGCGAACGCCGGTCGACGATTGTCCGGTTCAACAGCGGGTTGTTGTCGGGCCGGTAGAGTGCCGCAGCGGGACAGGTCAGGCTGAACTGGCGTCCGCTCAGTTCCATCGGCGTGTAATGGCCGCCGAGCAGCAGCACGCCGCGGCCCTGTGCCAGAGCTTCGCGCAAATGCGCCTCTCCCTCGAAACGCAGCGGCAGCTGCGCGGGCAAACCCCACCAGCTCCAGGCAATTTCCACCAGAGAGATACCCATCGAGCGGAACGTGTCGCGCAGCAGACGTTCACGCGCGGTGTCATCCAGCTCGGGAAAGCAAAGTGTCAGATTGATGCGGGAGATGCGGCGGCGCGATGGCGCCAGATGGAAAACGATCGCGCCGATCGCTGCGCCAACCGCCCAGCCGGCGCGTGGCGGCAGTAGCGCGAGCAGGCGCAGCAGCCCGATAAAGAGCCAGGTCGGCCAGAAGCGGGGATGCCAGAAACGGCGTTGTGGGGTAGGGCGATCGGCCACGCAGTCTCGGCTCGTCGTTGGTAAGGGGCGGCGCAGTATAACGAATCGACCGGTGCTGCTCGCGGTGGGAATTATTGTGCGAGGCTGGCGTCCTAATCCTCCCTGTCAGGGGATTCTCAGATGCCGGAGGACCGCCAGGATGGACGACGTCTCGCTGCTGCTCGCCTGCAGTCGCATCTCCACCTTCGCCGGTGATGACCTGCTGACCGGTGCATCGGGTTTTTTCTTCAGGCGGGATGAACGCCTGTTCCTCGTCACCTGTCGGCATGTCGTGCATGACGAGGTGGTCGGTCACCGCCCGGATCGTCTCGAAATCGAGCTGCATGTCGATCCCGACAACCTGGCCGAGGCGGAGTTGCTGTCGGTGCCGCTCTACAACGACGAAAACCCCTGCTGGCGCCAGGGCGCCGACGGTGGCGGCGAAGTGGACGTCGCGGTGATCGAGCTGCCGTGCGACCAGATGTCCGACACCGTGCTGTTGCGGGCTTTCACGCCGCTGCATCTGCACCACATGATGGATAGCGTTGAAATCGGCACGTCGCTGTTGATCGCCGGTTTTCCACTTGGATTTCACGACACGCTCCACCATATGCCGGTGGTGCGGCAGGCGATCTGTGCGTCGGCGTTCGGGCTGCGCTTCCAGGGGCAGGGCTACTTCCTGACCGACGGACGTGCACACCGTGGCACCAGCGGCGCACCGGTGGTGATGCGCTGTGAGCGTGCGGGGCTGGCCTCGGCCGAGCTGCCATGGATGTTGCTCGGCATCCACGCCTCGCGTCTCGATGTCGGGCGGGACCTGCAGCAGGACGAGGCGCTCGGCCTCAACTGTGCGTGGTATTCGGACATCCTGATGACGTTGACCGAAAACTGACTCGCGGAAAGTGCCTTCGTGAGGGACGGAACCGCCAAAACAAAAGGGCTGCATCGCTGCAGCCCTTTCGTGTTGCCACTTCACCGGCGCGAAGCCGGCGTCACACCGCTTACAGCGGGGTGACGTTCTCGGCCTGCGGGCCTTTTTTGCCCTGGGTCACGACGAACGAAACGCGTTGACCTTCGGCCAGCGACTTGAAGCCGCCGCTGTTGATCGAGCTGAAGTGGACGAACAGATCGGGACCGCTCTCAGGGGTGATGAAACCAAAGCCTTTGGAATCGTTGAACCACTTGACGGTACCGGTGCTGGTATTGGACATGAACGTTTACCTGTAATAACCAAAAATAGAGTGTGTTAGCCCGGTGATCCGAGCTGGCTAAAAATGGGGGGTTACGGGTTGCGGCGGAAAACAGCGGATGACCGGGGCAACGAGCAAAGGAAGGAGCGAGAGAGATACGGCTGCAGACGCTTCTGACCTGAGTGCAATAACGCGCACATCGTTTAGCTGGGCTGAAGGTTACGCCGATATTGGTATCTGTCAAATGAAATATCGGGGGCAGGAAGGTGGATTACCCCTATCTCCCGGCTGGCTTCGACAGCCCCCAAATATAAGGAAGGGATGACGCGATGAAGGGAAATAAACCGGCCCGGTGGCGCGGATTGCCGTAGACTTGGGCCTCCGCCCGCCCCCGGGCGCGTGTATCAGGAGACAATCATGGTCGCTCGAAACAAGCACTACTCGTCGGTTTCGCATGCGGCGCCCAGCGCGGATAACCAGCGTACGATCGATACCCAGACCGCCGATTTCATCGCGCGTGGTGGTGTCGTGCAGGAGATTCCGATGGGCGTGACTGCCTATGCCAAGTTGTACGGTCCTTCCGCCGAAGCTCGCACTGCTGCGGGCGGCAATAAAGCCAACACCTGAATTCTGGGCAATGAAAAAGGGCTGCAGTGATGCAGCCCTTTTTTGTTTCCTGCACTTCACCGGCACGAATGCCGGTGTCACGGCCTTACAGCGGCGTGACGTTCTCGGCTTGCGGGCCTTTCTGGCCTTTGCCTGCAACGAACGAGACCTGCTGACCTTCGGTCAGGGTCTTGAAGCCGCCACCGGAGATGGCGCTGAAGTGCACGAACAGATCGGGACCGCTTTCCGGGGTGATGAAACCAAAACCTTTGGCTTCGTTGAACCATTTGACGGTACCGGTGCTGAGATTCGACATGGAGATTTGACCTATAAAAATAAAGAAAAGGTGTTACTCGACCCGCGATGCGGATCAGCTAGCAATGAGAGAGTCAGATACGGAGGGAGAGGAGCGAGAGGACTACAACACCACGAGTGGCACTACACAGACGCTTCTGACTGGCTGCGAAACAACGGACGCATTAGTTAGCGGGGCCGAGACTACGCTGATTGCGGGGGAAGTCAATCAGTAGTTTTGGTGACTGTTACGTATAGGCCGTCTTGGGCAGAGCCGGATCAGTGGGTTTATGTGTGGCGGATCATCGTGAGTGACGAGAGCAGAATTAATGGCGACGACAAGCCGGCCTGAATCGTCATGAACAGCAGCAGTGCCCGTAGTCGCTGTAGTTGATGTCGTCGTCGCGCAGGGTGTCGCAGCGGTTCCAGCGTTTCTGGACGATGTCGGTGTTGGTCATGGGGTTGTTTGCCATTATGTTTGGGGCCGGCGATATTCGGCGAATTGGTTGTTGTCGGTGGTCATCAGCTGCATCAGCTTGAGGTGCACGAACAGTTTTTCCTTGCCTCTGGAAACCTCTTTCAGGACACCGATATCGGCGAGCTTCTTGAGGTAGGTGGAGGCGGTTTGACGCTGCGCGATATTGGCATCGACCAGATGGTGGATGCGGCAATAGGGCTGCTGAAAGATCACGTCGACCAGTTCGTGGCTGTAGATGCCCGGCAGCTGCTCGCGCACGAATTGGGTGGTGTGCTCCACCAGCGTACGGACGGCGGCGATCTTGCCGGTTGTCCACTGGGCGGTCTCGGCTACCGCGTGGAGCATGTAGATGATCCACTCCTGCCATTGCTGGTCGCGGGTCACGCCGGTGAGCAGGCGGTAATAGTCGCTGCGATGCTGGAGGATGTAGCGGCTCAGGTAGAGGATCGGCAGCGACAGCAGCCCCTTCTCGATCAGAAAGAGGATGTTGAGCACGCGCCCGGTTCGGCCGTTGCCGTCGCCGAAGGGGTGAATCGCCTCGAACTGGTAGTGGGCGATGGCCATGCGGATCAGCGGGTCGATGTCGTCCTCGGTGTGGATGAAGTGCTCCCAGTTGCCCAGCAGGTCGCGGATCGCGGCTTCACCGACTGGCGGGGTGTAGACCACCTCGCCGGTGTTGGCGTTGGAGATCTTGGTGCCCGGAATCCGGCGGATCTCCATGGCGGTGTTCTTGATGGTCGAGCAGACGGTCACCGCGGTTGATGTGCTCAGGGGGCGTTGTGCAAGCGCTTGGTAGCCCTGATACAGGGCCGTACGGTAGCGAAGCGCCTCCTTGGTGGCCGGGTCGGCTTGGCTCTCCTGTTGGGCGAACTCGAACAGGCGGTCGGAGGTGGTGACGATGTTCTCTATCTCCGAACTACTTTGCGCCTCCAGTAGCGGTAACGTATTGATTAGAAAGCCCTGATTGGGAAGAAGCTCACCTGCCTGCTTGAGCTCGGACAACGCGGCCCGGGCCGGAATGCAGGCCTTCAAGACCTCCCGGCTCTCAAAATCCGTTGCCGGTGGCAGTGGGGGCAGGGTGTTGTAGGGAACCTCCGGACTCCATGTCATGTTTAAAAATCTCCTGAATTTCGACATGAGTTGAGCTTGTGTCGATGGGGCGTACATGCCCAGATGATGTGTCGAATAAGTTGGGTTTTTTCGACACATGGTGGCTGGCGTGTATAGGAATCGCTGGTTTTTATACAGGTCTCGGGGCGCGGCGGGCGGGGCGCAGCAAGCGGCGCCCCTACGGCGTGGTGTCGGGAATCAACGTGTCGACGATCAACCGCGCTGTGCCAATGCCTGCCTTACAGTCGCCAGTTTCACGCAGGTGACGAACACATCAGTCCCTTTCTCGATCTCGGCCACCGTCGGAAACGACGGCGCGAAGCGGATGTTGCGATCCTGCGGGTCGTTGCCGTAGGGGAAGGTGGCGCCGGCCGGGGTGAATTTGACGCCGGCTTCACCGGCCAGTTTCACCACGGTTTTGGCGAGGCCCGGCAGCGTGTCGAACGAGATGAAGTAGCCGCCCTGCGGCACGGTCCATTCGCCGATCCCTTTCAGTGCGTCGAGGCGGCCCAGCACGGCGTCGAAGCGCGGCTTCAGCAGTTCGGCGTGTTTGCGCATCAGCGCATGAATACCGTCGACATCCTTCAGGAATTTGACGTGGCGCAGCTGGTTGACCTTGTCCGGGCCGATCTGGCCCTGGCCGAGGTGTTTCTGGAACTCTTTCAGGTTGGCGGGCGAGGCGGCCATGAAGGCGACACCGGCGCCGGCGAAGGTGATCTTCGAGGTCGAGCCGAAGATGTAGACGGAATCTTCGGTGCCGTGCTGTTTGCACAGCGTCATCAGGTTGGCCAGTTGCGGTGCGTCGTCGTTCAGCGTGTGCACGGCATACGCATTGTCCCAGAAGATGCGGAAGCCCTTGCCAGCAATCTTGCCGAGTCTGGCGAAGCGCTCGACGACGGCGTCGCTGTAGACGATGCCGCTCGGGTTGGAGAAGCGCGGCACGCACCAGATGCCCTTGATCAGCGGGTCGGCCTTGACCAGCGCCTCGACCTGATCCATGTCCGGGCCGTCGTCGTTCATCGCCACCGGCACCAGTTCGATGCCGATGTGGGTCGAGACGCCGAAGTGGCGGTCGTAGCCGGGCACCGGCGCCAGGAATTTGATCTTCTTGTCGGTGTTGACGACTTCGGCATGCCACGGCGCGGCGCCGGGCAGTCCGTAATACATCGCGAACTCCTGCGCCTGGTACATCAGCGTCAGGCTGGAGGCGCCGCCGACCAGGATTTCGTCGCTGCCGACGTCCATCATCTGCGCGAACAGCGCCTTGGCCGACTTGATGCCGTCGAGGCCGCCGTAGTTGCGCACGTCGGTGCCGTCCGCGTCCTTGTAGTCGCCGGCCAGAATGCCGTCGAGCGCGTTGGAGAGGGACAGCTGGTCGGCGCTCGGCTTGCCGCGAGTCAGGTCGAGGTTCAGGCCGGCGGCCTGGATGTCGGCGTACTCCCTGGCGAGCGTGGCTTCCCACTCGCGCAGTTGTTCGGTCGAGGCGGACGAAAGGGCGGCTTGGTCGAGCTGCACGGTGAATTCCTCGCAGGTATCGGGTCTGAAATTGAGGCGTGCCCGCGCCGAGCGGCGGGGGCGGGGTAAAAAGGGCGGCACAGTATACGCGCGCGGCCGTGGCTCAGGTAGGTTGGGAGCACGGCGGGATTGTGAAGGAGAAGGCGATGGGTTATCTGCAGGAGTTCGAGCGATCGGTGGCCGATCCAGCCAGTTTCTGGCTGCAGCAGGCGCAGTCGCTGGCCTGGTATCGGGCGCCGAACGTGGTGCTGGCGGCGGACAAAAATGGGGTGCAGCGCTGGTTCGTCGACGGCGAGCTGAACACCGCCCATCTGGCGCTCGATCACCATATCGACAGCGGTCGCGGCGAGCAGGTGGCGCTGATCTACGACTCGCCGGTGACCGGTGTGGTCGAGCAGTTCACCTATCGCCAGCTGTGCGAGCGCGTTGCCCGCTGTGCGGGCATGTTGAATGGACTGGGCGTCGGTCGCGGCGACCGCGTGCTGATCTACATGCCGATGGTGCCGGAGGCGGCGATCGCGATGCTGGCGTGTGCCCGCATCGGCGCCGTGCACACGGTGGTGTTCGGCGGTTTTGCCGCGCATGAGCTGGCGGTGCGGATCGATGATGCGGCGCCGGTGGCGATCCTGGCGGCGTCGTGCGGTATCGAGGGCGACCGCGTCATCCCGTACAAACCGATTCTCGACAGCGCGCTGGCACAGGCCAGTCACCAGCCGCGCTGCTGCGTCGTGCTGCAGCGACCGCCATGCAGTGCCGAGCTGCAACAGGGCCGCGACTTCGACTGGGCGGCGCTGGTTTCGCAGGCGCCGGCGGCCGATTGCGTAGCGCTGAATGCGACCGATCCGCTCTACATCCTTTACACCTCCGGCACCACCGGCAAGCCGAAGGGGATCCTGCGTGACAACGGCGGCCACGCCGTCGCCATGCACTACAGCATGCGGGTGATCTACGACATGGCACCGGGCGAGGTGTTCTGGGCCGCCTCCGATGTCGGCTGGGTGGTCGGCCACTCCTACATCGTCTACGCGCCGCTGATCGCCGGCTGCACCACGGTGCTGTATGAGGGCAAGCCGATCAGGACGCCGGACGCCGGTGCCTTCTGGCGGGTTGCCGCGCAGCACAAGGTGAAAGCGCTGTTCGCGGCGCCGACCGCGTTCCGCGCCATCCGCAAGGAGGACCCCGAGGCACTGCTGGCGCGGCAGTACGACCTGTCGGCGCTGCAGTACCTGTTCCTGGCCGGCGAGCGCCTCGACCCGCCGACCTACGAATGGCTGCACGACAGGTTCGACCGGCCGGTGCTCGACCACTGGTGGCAGACCGAAACCGGCTGGGCGATCGCTGCCAATCCGATCGGGCTGCAGCCGTTCCCGACCAAACCCGGCTCGGCGACGCTGCCGGTGCCGGGCTACGACGTGTGCATCCTCGACGATGACGGCAACGAGCTGCCGGCCGGTCAGCAGGGTTTCATCGCGGTGAAATTGCCGCTGCCGCCCGGCACGCTGGCGACGGTGTGGAACAACCATCCGCGTTTCGTTGCCGGTTATCTGCAGCGCTTCCCCGGTTACTACCTCTCCGGCGATGGCGGTTACCGCGACGCCGAGGGTTACCTGTTCGTGATGGGGCGGGTCGATGATGTCATCAACGTTGCCGGCCACCGCTTGTCGACCGGCGAAATCGAGGAGGTGGTGGCGGCGAATACGGCGGTGGCCGAGTGCGCGGTGATCGGCATCGCCGACAGTCTGCGCGGGCAGGTGCCGGTGGCATTGACGGTGCTGAAGGATGGTGCGGAGGTCAAACCGGAGCAGCTGGAGCGCGAGATCGTGCAGGCGGTGCGCGACCAGGTCGGTGCGCTGGCCAACCTGAAGCAGGTGGTGGTGGTGAAACGGCTGCCGAAGACCCGCTCGGGAAAGATTCTGCGCGCGGTGCTGCGGGCGATGGCCGATGGCGAGAGCTACACGGTGCCGTCGACGATCGACGATCCGGCGGCACTGGATGAGGTGAAGGTGGCGTTGGTGGAGCGTGGGGTGGGGGTGTTTGGCGCGGCGTGAGCCGCGCCTCACGAACCGGTGTCAATCCTTGCCATAAAGGCGAATCAGCGCATCGATCTGCGCCAGCGCCTTGTCGGAGGCGTCGATGATCTGGAAGCCGGCCCAATAGCGGTGGAAGTTCTCGACGCGCCGGCACCAGAGGCAGTCGGCGCCGATGACGATGCGGTCGCCGCCTTCCAGCAGCTCGGGCAGCTGCAGGCCCATCTGGAAGATCGCCTGCGTCTCGACCTCGCGGTCGGTGATCAGCATCAGCCCCTCGGCGGTGATGTTGACCAGCTCCCCGAACGGGCCGCCGTTGATCAGGTCGTGGACGTGGACGGTTTCGTTCAGTTCGCGGCGTTCGAGTTTGCGTGCCATGTCGGTCGAGTGTTGTCCGTGGAGAGGTGGGCGCCGGCGGGACCGGCTGCATGCAGCATAGATCAGGCCGGGCTGCGGCGCAGGCGCAGCGTCTCGACGATGCGCTCCAGCGCGCGTTCGAAGAAGGGGCGCAGCGGGTTGCCGCTCTCGATCTTCACCGAGCCGACGCGCAGGCCGGCCACCAGCTCGATGCCGCGCCGCATCGCCACCTGCTGGCCGAGCGTGTTGACGAACATGTAGTGCTGCGTGCGGCGGTTGCTCCAGGCCAGCTTGGCGCGCAGCTGCTCGCGTTTCGGCTGGTCGGCGTGGAAGACGAACCAGGTGCCGAATTCGAGGGCGGCGATCTTCGCCAGCAGCGGGTCGTCGATCGGTTCGCTCGGCGCCTGGATCGTCTCGATGTCGGCCGCCACCGGCGGTTGCGTCAGCGGCTGTGGTTCGACCAGCGCCGCCCGGTGCAGCCGGTGCAGCGCGGCGATCAGCTGGTCGCCGTTATCGGTGTCGTAACCGACTGTGGCCAGACCGTGGCGCAGCAGCTCGTCGAGATGGTCGCGCCCCTGCCACAGCGCGGCGCGTTCGACCTCGTCGCGCGGCGGGCGCGGGCTGGTGTAGTCGAGCAGCTGATCCACCGCGATCGCCGCCTCTTTCCAGGTCTCGCTGCGCGGTCCGTGGCGCAGCAGGTTGAAGGTCAGGTAACTGGCCCACGGCTCGAACAGCAGGGTGCGCACCGGCTCCGCCAGACGCCGATTGCCGACCTTGACGCGCAGGAAGTGGTCGACGCGCTGACGCGCCTCCTGCAGCCGCTCCTCGCCGCTGGCCGCCTGCTGGGCGCGCTCCTCGGCGCGGCGGATGCGGCTGGCGTACTGCACCAGGAACTCGTTGAAGTCGCGGTTGAGCACGGCGAGCAGGCGCGGGTCGTCGTCGAGTTCGTCGAGCACCCGCTGTACCAGCAGCTTCATGTGCTGGTAGACATCGTTGCGGTGTTTGCCATCCGGCTCGACCCAGCGCTCGCCGGCCGCGACCAGGCTGTTGAGCAGCTGCCGCGCCGGGTGAGCGGGCTGGTTGAACAGCTCGCGGTCGAGCAGCGCCAGCTTCAGGTAGGGGGTGTGCAGGTAGCTCAGCAGTGCCTTGACCGAATCGGGCAGGTTGTCGTCGTTGAGCACCTGCTCGAACAGCAGGCCGACGATCGAGATCAGCTCGGCGTCGATCAGGCCGGCGCTGCGGGTGTGTTGCTCGATCTGCTGCGGAAAGTGGGTGTAGTTGGTGGCGAGCACGGCCTGTGGCGTCGGCGCGGCGGCCAGCGCCTGTGCGCTCTGCTGTTGCACCGGCTGCAGCCCGGCCACCAGCTGCGGTGCCGGCCGACCAACCGCCGGCAGGCCGAGCCCGGCCAGTGCGACGCTCTGCAACTCGCGCACCAGCGCCATCAGCTCGCCCTGGTGGCGCGCGCTCTCCGGGCTGGCCAGTGCCTGCAGCTCCTCCGGCAGCACCGGCGCCTTCTGCGTCTCCACCTGGTAGCGCAGGTGGGTCAGGATGCCCTTGTTCTTCAGGTCGTGGTTCAGCAGCTGGTAGAGCTTGTCGAGGCGGCCGAGCACGAGGCTGTCGAACAGCTTGTAGGCGACCAGCCGCGACGGCGTGTCGAGCAGGAAACCCTCGGTCGCGCCTTCCAGCGCCTCGGCGAAGACCGCCGGCGAAACCGGGTTGCCGACATCGATCACCTTGTAGCCGGCCAGCACCGAGAGGCGCTGGTTCAGCGTGTAGAGCACCTCGGCGCAGTCGATGGTGGAACGTCGCACCATGGCGGCGACGGCAATGGTGCGCTCCAGCTGGTCGTTGTCGACCAGGCGCAGTTCGCTCTCCTGCGGCGGCGGGGGCGCGGCGGTCTCCTCGCGCGCGAGGTAGCGATCGAAGGCGATGCGGATGTGATCGAGCAGCCGCTTCTCCAGCGGGCGGCGCTGCGCGCGCAGCTCCTTCTGCGCCTGCAGGAAGCGGTGCTGGTCGAGATCGTTGCCGGCCTTGTCGGCCATCTTGAACAGCTGGTCGTCGAGCTTGTCGAGATAGCCCTTCAGATGCACCGTGGCCCATTTGAAGACCAGCGCCTTGCAGCCCTGCAGCAGCTGCTCGCGGGTGTGGCCGGTGGGGAGCTTGTCGACAGGGACCATGAGTTGGGGCAATTCCGCTTTTGATTTATCCGCGCCGTTGCATCCTGATTGCTGCGTCCATGCCGTCGCGGTCTGGCAGCCGGCGGTGACTGGCGGTCCGACCGAGTATACGGCAATTGCTCCGGTCGGCCAGAGTGGTGGGCCGGCGCGGAACCTGGTCGCGCTGAACATTTCGCCGCAGTGGGCACTCCCTGAAGGGGGGTTGGAATCCTCCGACCCCATCCCCACATTGCGGTCTGGAGCGCGCCGCTGGCGGCTCTTCCCTCAGCCGACAAGCGCAGACCATGAGCGAAAATCATCCGACAGACGCCGAACTGATTGCCGATGCATTGATCCACGACGAGGATCTCGATTTCCACCCGGGGGAGCCAGGGACCGAGCTGGTCATCCCCGATGCGGTGTTGCCGAGCGTGCTGCACCTGATTCCTGTCCCCAATCGCCCCTTCTTCCCCGCCCAGGTGCAGCCGATCGTGCTGTCGCTCGACCCCTGGCGCGAAACCCTCGAACGTGTCACCAAGGCCGACAAGCCGGTGCTGGGACTGCTCTACGCCGGCGATCAGAACCCGGAGCAGATCGACCCCGAGGCGCTGCCGCTGATCGGCACCGCCGTGCGCGTGTTCAAGGCGCAACACGACGAGGAGCACGCGCAGATCCTGGTGCAGGGGCTGAAGCGCTTCCGCATCCGGCGCTGGATCAACCGCCAGCCGCCCTACCTGGTCGAGGTCGACTATCCGGAGAACGCGGTCGGCGACGACGGCGACGAAGTGCGTGCCTACGCGATGGCGCTGATCAAGGCGATCCGCGACCTGCTGCCGCTGAACCCGCTCTACAGCGAGGAGCTGAAGCACTTCCTGTCCCGCTTCAGCCCGAACGAGCCGTCGCCGCTGGCCGATTTCGCCGCCGCGCTGACCACCGCGCGCGGGCCCGAGCTGCAGGCGGTGCTGGAGACGCTGCCGCTGGTCAGGCGCATGGAGAAGGTGCTGCTGCTGCTCAAGCGCGAGCAGGAGGTGGCGGAACTACAGAGCAAGATCAGCGAGCAGGTCAACGAGAAGATCCAGACCCGCCAGCGCGAGTTCTTCCTGCGCGAACAGCTGAAGGTGATTCAGCAGGAATTGGGCATCTCCAAGGATGACAGGACCGCCGACGTCGAGGAGTTTCAGCAGCGGCTCGATGGCAAGCAGGTGCCGCCGGCGGCGCAGAAGCGGATCGACGAGGAGCTGAAGAAGCTGTCGATCCTCGAAACCGGTTCGGCCGAATACGGCGTCACCCGCAACTACCTCGACTGGGCCACGTCGATGCCGTGGGGCGTCCACTCCGAGGACAAGCTCGACCTGAAGCGCGCCCGCGGCGTGCTCGACGAACACCACGACGGCCTCGACGATGTCAAGCAGCGCATCATCGAATTCCTCGCCGTGGCGAAGTTCAAGGGCGAGGTCTCCGGCTCGATCGTGCTGCTGGTCGGCCCGCCCGGCGTCGGCAAGACCTCGATCGGCCGTTCCATTGCCGATGCGCTCGGCCGCAGATTCTACCGCTTCTCGCTCGGCGGCATGCGCGACGAGGCCGAGATCAAGGGGCACCGCCGCACTTATATAGGCGCGCTGCCGGGCAAGCTGGTGCAGGCACTGAAGGAGGTCGAGGTCGCCAACCCGGTGATCATGCTCGACGAGATCGACAAGA